>JOSY01000033.1 GCA_000746765.1 Marine Group I thaumarchaeote SCGC AAA799-D11 | reverse complement strand
AAAGATGGCAATAAGATATGAGAGAATATCAGAAAATTATGAATCATTAATCAACATTGCATCATTTTTGATGTATTGTAGGGTTTTAGGATGAGTTGAAAGTACCGCAATCGGTTTCTGCAAATGCCTCTGGCATCACAAGCTGCAAACCACCCATTTGATGAATTGCTTCTAATGCACTTGTTTCAAGTTTTGATGCATCAAAAGATTGTCCAGCAATTTGTGTTTGCGTGAATGTGCTTCCGAGTAAGGACATTCCAACTACTGCAACTGTTGCAATAGAAAGAATGTATCCGTATTGTTTTCGCATTGGAGTGGAGAAACTTTACAATGTATTTAATTCTTCTTTAGAAATTTTACAAAATATTTTTAAAAAAAATATTTTTTTCAATTTTGTTTTAGCATTGTAACAGATTTGATAATTATATTGTATGATTAAATAAAACAATTAACAATATTTTCTCAAAAAATATTTTTGTTTTATAGAAAAACAAAATTTAAGAATTGTAGTATGTAGTTATATCTAAGATTTTAAATTTTAAAAAATTAAAATTTGTTTGATAAAAAAAATTATTTTGAGAATTCGATTAATAGCTTATATTTCAAATAATAAAATATAGTATGGAGACGTTTTCGTCTAAATCTAACACGCTTATTCGAAAACATTCTCCCTTTTTTAAAACATTATTCGGGTCTTTTCTCTAATAATATGTCAACTGTGGAAATATTACCATCTCTTAGAATTGTTAGTGTGGTAACATCGCCGACCATTTTTTCCTTTTGCAGGTGAGAAATTAGGTCATCTACTTTTCTGACTTTTGTATCATCAATTGCTAAAATTATATCTCCTCCAACGGTAAACTCTATTCCGTGTTTTTCAACAATCTCAGAAGAGCCTTTTAATGAAGCCTTGTTTGCAGGTCCATCCTTAACTACATTCATAATCATAATACCTGTCGCTTCTTCTAATTCCAGAATATCTGAAAGATCAGGTGTGATATTGGTGCTAGTTATGCCAATCCAAGGATGTTTGTAAGTGCCATCTTTAATCAAAAAAGGAACTATTTTACTAACGGTATTAGAAGGAATAGCAAAACCCACGCCTGAGAAATCTCCATCACGTGAATAAATTGCCGTTGTTACCCCAATTACATCCCCTTTCATGTCCAATAACGGCCCCCCTGAATTTCCTGGATTTATTGCAGCATCCGTTTGAATAACATCAGGGATTGAAAATCCCGAATTTTGTGCAGGAATTACTCTGCCAATTTGACTTACAATTCCTGCAGTCATTGAGCCGGATAATCCATATGGATTACCAATTGCCGCCACATCTTCTCCAACTTTTAGAGAATCAGAATCTCCTAGAGTCAAAGGATTGAGTATGGATTCATCTACATCTATTGTGATTACCGCCAAATCAGAATAGGAATCACTTCCAACCATTTCTGCATTGTAAGACCTTCCATCAATGAATGTTACAATTATTCTCTTAGCATTTTCGACAACATGACTATTAGTAATAATATTTCCCATTCCATCGTAAACAAAGCCGGATCCAACACCACTAGATTGCATCAATTGGGATTTGGTCACGGCAATACTTACAATTCCATTTTCAGTTTGCTCAAAAATTTGAGTAAGAGACAAATCTTCTAGGGAATTAACAGTGGATTTGTCTCCTACTACAGAGTCTAGGATCTTAGAGGGTTGAGTTTCAATTTTCTCATCCATAGTTCCTGAAACGAATGACATGGATGAAATAGCAGTTATAACCACAACTGCAGAAACTATGGACATTCCTCTAAGTGAAATTTTTAATTTATTCATATTGCATCGATTTAAAAAAATTATTTTTTGTAGATAACAAAAAATACATAATAAAACTTGTTTTTTTATTGTTATTATGTTTACGAAAGTTAGTACAACCAACAAACAATTTTACGGATATACAGATCAGCATAAATTCTTGTTACTCATATACTTTGTATGGCCCAAAAATTTACTTTAGATTCCTTTGATGATGAATTCTCATATAAAATACTAAAATCTACAAAGAAATTCAAAACAGTTTCAGAGATAAGTGCAGACTGTAAAATTCCAATTAGCACCACATATCGCCGCATCAAAGATCTCCAAAAAAATGGTGTTTTAGAAGCAACAGGGTTTATTATGGATGGAGTGAGATTTAACAAGTACAAGTGTACAAAATTGCTAAAATATGGAAAATACAATCCCAAGGTAAAACAAATTCTTAGTATTATTACCTCTAACCCAGGAATATGTTATAATGAATTACAAGAAAATTCAAAAATTCCAAATGGTACATTGAGCCATTACATTTCCAGCATGGTAAAGAATGCAAAAATTATTGTTAAACGTACTTCACGTCGTTCATGGTATTTCCTTCCAGATACAAAGCCATCTGAAATTAATTTAATTATTAACTTGCGTAAGGAGACAGGTAGAAAAATTCTTTCATTTCTCCTACTTCATGGTCCTTCATCATTTACAGATATCCAAAAGTCTACCATTAAGGCGCCTGCCACAATTTCACTCACTATTACTCATCTTGTAGAACTTGAATTGGTTAAAAGAATACCAGGAACTCGCCCAAAATATGAGCTAGCCAATAGAGATCTTACCTTTGAATGCATTAAGAAAATTGAACCAAACACCTCAGATAAAATCAAGGAGAGATTTGCAGATACTTTCTCATATCTATGATTTTTTATTTAAGATGCAAAATCAGATGACTACAAAGACTCAAACATGTCATTAAAGTTTTGAATTGTCTTTTTAATTGGCTTGAAATTATATTTTTGTAATGTAGTTCTCAAATTAGACCCAGAGACTGCAGAATTCACAGAGTATCTACTTCCAACTAAGGATTCGGGACCCTTTTCACTTGCATTAGACTCTGAAAATAATATTTGGTACAGTGGAACAATTTCGGGAAAGATTGGGGTAATTGATGTACAAACAAGTGAGATCAGGGAGTTTATTCCTAACGAACCTCTTGAGGGCCCAGAGGCCATGATATTTGACAGTGAAAACAATTTGTGGATTGCAGAACATACAGGATCTGCAATTACTAAATTCAACCCATTGTTAGAGACATTTGAAAAAATCAGCGTTCCTGACACAGAGGCACTTCCTTTTGGAATGGTTTTTGACAAATATCAAAATCTGTGGTTTGCCCAACACGTAGTAGATACTATTGGAGTCTATGATCTAACCAATAAGGAATTCCTAGAGATAGATATCCCTACACCAGGATCCTTTACACAGTTTGTTACAATAGATGATGATGAAAATATTTGGTTTGTAGAACAGCAGGCCAACAAATTAAGTAAAATTGAGATTTCAGAAATTCCAAACTTGTCAATTCAAGCAGATGATGAGAAATTACCTACATTTGACATAAAGTACGTATATCTTGTAGCACCGGTATTTACAATTGGCATCGTTGCAGCTTCTTTGTTCTTTGTTAAATCAGTACAAGACAAGAGACGTTTAGATGAAAAAATTGTTTGATTGGAACTAGTCTGATCTGAATATTCCAATTGCAAAAAATGAAAGCATTGCAAAAATTAATCCATGAGTAACCAAACTATCGGAGTCAGGAGTGGGAGGTATTTCAGATAATACAAATGAAATTATTGAGAATATCTCTACGGCAGTAATTGTAGTAAATGCACATAACACTAAGAATAGTCTTGTAGTTTTAAATTCAAAATAAGTAACTAATGCAACTATGCTAAGAAATACTCCTAAAAGTGTTGAAGATATATGAATTGAAATGTGAATTTTATTTTCATCAGTAAAATTTTCACTAGTAATTGGAATAAGAACTACCAATCCTACAAGCACAAGAGCTCCAAGAAGTTTAAATTTTGATTTGTTAGTTAGTCTTGAAATTTGCAATAAAATTCTAACATAATACAATTAATTAAACTAATTGAAAACATTAATCATTTTATGGTTCTACTATTTTTTGTAAGCAATTATTTTAGATTGATAGTAATCGTCAGCTGGTTTTTATAATAATTCAAATTTCTTGTGTTGCTAAATTTGAATTTGAAAATTTTTAGCAAGTTTTGTTTTTGAAACAACAATCATCATAGTAATTATCATTGCAAATATGATTAAAACACCTAATGGGAATTCAGGAGTAACATTAACAGGAAGTTCAACAAATTCATCGGTTCCTCCAATATTTTCAACTCTTATTGTAACGTCACCTACTTCTCTTTCTACAAATACAAAATTCTCAAAAGTACCGCCACCGTTTGCTATTCCAGATTTTCTGTGTATCTCAGTGCCATTCTTAATTAACACAAAATCATAGGTGACATCACCTGTTGTCAGTCCAGTATCTTTTTGATAAAAAGACATTACAAATTCAGCTTCTCCAAGATCTAATGTGTTTGGAAACAATGTAAGATCAACAGTATATTGTCCTTCATCGGGATTAGATTCAGAAATACTTTGTAATTCCATAGGGAATTTTGAAACATCAGGTGCATTTACTGCCACCAAGAAACTGACATTTGCTAAGGGAAATCCCTCAATTTCAGACATTGCTAATTTTATAGTTCCAACATCTTCAGGTGAAAATCGGTACTCAAAACGATCGACTTTGTCGGTATTTACATTGCCTGAAATACGTTCTTTGTAGATCTGTCTTTCTTCTTGAGATAGTTCTAGGTCGTACTCAATATTTTTTTTAGTCTTGTCTGTAAATATTTCATTTGTTTGTAAAAAGAATGTAACATCTTCGCCTGCATTGATTATTTCAGGCTCCCAAGATAATTGCACTTTGTATCTATAATCTGGAGTTGCGGCCTGCAAAGGAAATCCTGCACCGGCACCGGCACCTATTTCAAAATGCATTTGAGAGTCTGATTGTTGTGTTGCTTGTTCCATGATTTGGCTCAAGTCCTCTCTATTCAAGACCATGTGGACTGTTCTCCCATCTAGGGAATAATCATCAATGGTTACAACTGTTGCAGGTAATAAAATACCATTTACTTTTGCTTCATATTTTGTATGAAGAAATTCTGAAAAACCTTCAGCAAGTCGTACTTCTTGATGTACCACACTTAGTTGTTCAAAATCTTGATTCCAATCAAAAGGCATAGAAAATGATATCTTGTCTGAATCATATTTGAAATTATTAACAGTGTCAAAATAAGAAATCACACTTACTTCATGTGTATCTTGTTTTGAATCAACTACGTCGTAAGTGCTGTGTTCTGCAAGACTGATTGCACCAACTAATTCCATTCGTTTATCAAGGAATTTGAAATCAGAATCAACTGCCAGAATTTCTACTTTGTATTCATAGAGTCCTCCAGAGTTAAAAATAGGGCCTGTCATTATTACAGGATCTGTGGCAGTTCTCATCCACGCTTCAATTGCAGGGGACTTGTCGCCAACAATCTTGATTTCATTTGAATTGTCATTGATTGTTTTTATGGTTAAATTTCCTAAATCATCATGAAACAGTTTTCTAAAAATCTGCTCGCCATCTTTAATCATCTCAAATGCATATGTCACATGCTCTACAACAGCCTCATTTTTTGCCTCTTTGAGATTTATTGAAATGTATCGTTCAGGTTCAGTAGGATCAAAGACGGACGGGGAAATATCAATTGACAGTATTACATCCCTACCGTCCAAAGTAACTGGTGGATGTACTTCTCCGCCTAATCCGTGCCCAAATGCCGTAGGAATGAAACTCGTCATGATTATTCCCATCAAAATAATTCTCAAAAGCTTTTTCATTTTGACACCTCAAATGAGTCTAAAACTAAATTAAGTTCTGATTTTTCTAATGTAGTTAGATTGTTAGGTGATTTTCCAGAATACTGAAGCATGTATAATTTGTTATCTTTTAAAAATAACAATTGTTCTGAATAACTGTCTTCATCATTTGTTTCCCTGTCAAAAGCTAATAATGCCCAGTCATTTGACTGGGAAATTTGTTTAATTGGGATTTTGATATTATTTTGAGAATTTACTGAAGAAATTTGTTTTGACACGTAATCCTTTAATTGGAAATCTTCTGTTTGCATATTAAAAACTGAAATCAAAAAAAGTTTGTCAGATTCTTTTTCTAAATACACTCCCTCTAGATATCCTTTTGATTTTAGATATTCCATCTCTTGAGCACTAATTGATTCGGATGCTTGACTAATATTCCATGAATCATTTGGTTTTGATAGTTGAAATGCTAAATCATTGTCATAATACATATTGTTCTCAAAAATTGATGGTTGTTTTGGATCAAGTACAGTGATTTTGCCAAATCCTGACATTAATGATATGCCTGAATTTTCATACGGATAGACTACAAAGAGAACTACAAATCCTATAGTGGATGCAACAACTGCAATGACAAGTGACAATCTAACTATTCTTACTTCTTGATTTAAATTCAATTTTACACCGGACTCGCTTTTCTTTCTGGATAACTAGGAGGATTTTTTTTGGTTTTCATGTATAGAATCAAAACTGCTAACATTATTACGGGAACTACAATTATTGCCACAGCTATTTCATAATAGAATTGTAAAGTTTCTCTTGGTTGAACAATTTTGTCAGTGGTGACTCTTTTTTCAGGATTATCATAAACCATTGCAGTAAAGTCACCCAAGCGGGCAGTTGCATCATATGAGAGATTGATTTGAGATTCTGCTACTTGGCCATAAGGCTTGATATTTGATATTTTTACTATTATCGGGCCTGGCTCTTCAAATATCCATTGTCTATAGTCCCCTCCTGCACCTGAAACTGCTTTTTCGTCTTTGTATAGTATCTCATTATTTTGTAAAATAGCAATATCATACTCTAATTTTCTTAAAGGCTGATCATATACTGCATCATAAAAACGATAGATGAAATTTACTTTTTCATGTGTTTTGATGACTTGTGGCTCCCATGAAAAATTTATCTCAACTGATCTGTCGGGAGTTATAAGAAATGTTGGAAATGATTCATATTTTTTTCCTGTAGCATCATGAGGGAAATCTGGAATGTATGGATCTACAAAAATAATTGCTTCCATCCATGGATGAATTACACAAAAATAATTGTAACTTCCCTCTTTTTCAAATGTATATGACCAAGATTCCCCTGGCATGAATCTTAAACTATCAAATAATCCATCTGCTTCTCCAAGATTTTTTGTATCCATCCAATCAAATCTTCCTGCACCATATCCACTTGTGACAGTATGTCCCTCTCTATCATCATTTGTCCAAGTTACTGTATCTCCAACAGTGATTGATAGTTCTGGAGGATCATACCAAACTTCAGCAGGAGTGTTTAGTTCGGGATTAAACGCTCCATAGGGAATACTTACAACAAAATCTTCTGCAAAAGAATTTTGTGCAGTTCCAACAAACATCACACTTATTGTAACTATAAAAAATGCAATGAATTTTTCATTCATATAATTTCGAAATTAATTAGACTCTAATTAATTGAGGCTTGGGCATAATTCATTTCAAAAAAAACCGACTGAATTTAATTGCACAGCATACGCTTTACGATTCTTGGATTTTCCATGCCAGTCACACAATCTAATACCAAACGTACTTTTGAGTATCTCAAAGAGCGGTTCTATGGATATCTTTCTATCCGAGTATATTTCCTGTCCCTCAACTGATTCGTAAAATTCAACCAACTTTAATCTGTCTGGCGGCGTACTATCATACTTTTTTATCGGACAAATCAATCTCAGATTATTTTCCTTGCTGTACTGGTACAACTTTCCATCATCATATGCGGGATCAGCTATTATGTTCTGTAACATACCTGCAAGTGAATCTACAAGTGATCTGTACATCTGGCAGTCTGCAATGTTTGCAGTGGTAAAATCAGCTGACAGTGGAACAATCAATTTTCCTGTGGAACATGACATGTGCAATTTGTATCCAAACACCCAACCCCTAGTCTTTGAGAATCCCCACCTTGCATGAATATCAATTCCGGCAATTGGAATTCTGTTTTGTTTCATATCGGATTTGTGCCAGACTGGACCCTTTGCCTTTATCAGGGAACTATCCAGTGATGCAGTTGTATTCTCAACTATTTTTTCTGACAGAAACACACTGCCCATCGTACCAATAATTTCTTTGAGCGGAATGATTTTGAATCGTCTGTCAAATGTTCTCCTGTCTGGGAGATTGTACAAATTGCATATGCTTCGTATTTTCCTGTTCTGTGATGTGTCAAGGGATAGAAAATAATGTAGCATGTTATTGCTTGGAATCCTCATCCATGTTTTGATTATGAGTAGTTGTAACATCATAACAGTTGGATAAACATATGGTCGTCCACGTCGTATGACATCTTCATACAGAGATAGTGTTCCAAGCATATACAAAACACCAATAAGGAATGACTCGCATCTTATCTTGCTGGGGATTTTTACATGATTTGTCATGTCGCAATGAACATCTCATGTGATGATCCTTAGCTTTTTTCATCAAGTTATTTTCAGAAACGGATCAAAATTTGAAATAATTATGCCCAAGCCTCAATATTGTTTGAAAATTCAAAATATTCTGTAATGATTGTAATTGCAATTGTTTGCACTGCAACAATTCTATCAGGATATGTATTTTGGTATGTTTCTCCTGCAGAAGTTGCAGAATCAGTCACAATTATTGCAAATACTCAAGAAGGATGTATTGTAGAAACGGAAGATGGATTTCCAATCAACATTGGACCATGTGCTGCAAAAGAAGGAGAGAAGATTATCGCAATGATCGATACAAAGTATAAAGAAAGAGAAGCTGCTATGAATCCTTAAATGATACCAATTTAGGCGTGAATTTAGTCAAATTTTCAATAATTGACTTTTTTTGAACTGTCATGTCTTGGTTGAGTCCGAAGCTTTACCCCACAGCACGGGCATCGAAATTTGTCTATTTTAAAAAACCCATTACAAATACTACAACGCTTGAAACCATTTTGATATTTTTTAGATACCGCATATGCAGATACGAAATTTTCGCAAACTCCTTTGCACAGAAAAGGCATATGGTTTTTTTGTTCTGCCATAATTTAATGCAAAGGGAATTTTGGTTGTTGTACTATTAATTCAAGTTGTTAATTCCGGTTTTAGATGCCATACAACACCTAGCATTACAAAAGGTATTGAAACAATTGCAATAATTCCCAATATTGTGTAAAATGCAGATTCACTTACAACGGGATTGTTAACAATCCATGGTAAAGGTAACGTTGACACAGTCCAAATTATAACAAGTAAAATTATTGTTTTTGTTTTTCTAGTTAAATGCAATCATATGATTTGTAATTATCAGTTATTAATTTGATACGTTTTTCATTATAGAAATATTTGTTTTATTGTTGTACTAACTTTTTTAATTTGTGAGATACCATAAATATACAACAATACAATTTTTTTTGTTGAGTATCTCCACAATGAATCAAATGTATGGTAATGATTTAATTGATTAAAATTATACTTGTACTAATTTTGTTTTCAGGTGTTCTTACAACTCCCGCATTTGCTCAGGATGTAAAAAATCCATCACTAATCATAAATACAATTGAAATTCCTGCAACAGGATTTCACACTACTCAAAGAGATGCCCCAATTGTAAAATTTGATAAAATTCATGCTGTTAGCTGGCAGGTAACAATTGATAACAATCTAATCTATTCAATTCCTGACGGAAATGCAGTTTTGAGATTATATGATGCAGAATCACAAGACAGATTCGTTGAAGTTGGAATGGGATCAATTCCTGACAACAAGTTTTGGGTTGCAGTACAGACGCTAAAAGAAGGATATGTTGTAGTTCACAGTGACTTGGAAAGAGGTTGGTACCCGGAGGCAAAATCAATTATCTCCTTTACTGATAGAGCAGGACTTACAGTGAATAACGGTGCAAGAATTGTTGTAACTAATCTGGACATCGGAGAATTTGCAATTGGATCTTATGCTGTTCATGGAATGGAGGGATCCATAGAGCCTCCTGCAGCAAATTCAGGTATTATGAGTGTAGAATTTTTGTCAGGAGATCCTGCAAAAAACGTATTTGCATTTTTCCCATTTTACATGGCAGCAGGTATTGGGACAATAACAGGAATAATGTATCTAACTAAGAAGCGTTCTTAATCAGATTTAATCGCAGACTTGAAGATAAAATTAGACATAGGTTAATTCTAATTCTTACAGTTCAAGCCATTTCAAATAAAATTTGCACTAAAGAATACTAAATCATGCAGCAACAAAATAAAATGAAGAAACTAGTCTATTTGACGACCAGTACGGGGATTTTTGATTTATGCATGACTGAATTTGAAACACTTCCAAGGAATGTTTCTTTGGCATTACCGATACCTCTAGCACCGATTACTACCATGTCAAAGTTTCCTTTCTTAGATGCATTGATGATTTATGCAGCAGTGTTACCGCCACCGGTTGCATACTTGAATTTTGCACCAGCACGTTCACATTTTTGCATTGCAGGGCCAATTGCCTTTACGGCTTTTTTTTGTGCTTCATCTTTCATTGCTTTGGTGTATTTTAGTCCAGCAGCAACTGGCAAATGGAATACATAGTATCCAGTTATTTCAGCATCACTTGCATTTGCAATAGATATTGCTTTATCTAATCCTCTCATAGAGTTTGCAGACCCATCTAGAGGAACAAGTATTTTTTGAAATTTTCCCATATCAACATCAAGATTTTACTTGTATTAAGGGATTTAGTCATTCGAAGAGTTGTAAATCAGGTTAATACTTTTAGTTCACAGACCAATAGTCAATTAACGAGTATTGGCTTGATAGTTACTGCTTATTGTTAAATCAAAATTTAGACTTAATTTGCTAGTCCTTTCAATAATTCATCCAAATCCCTAGTTGGAGCATATTCGTATTTTGGCTCCTCATACTCTCCAGTAAACACCTTGTGCCATCCTTCTCCATCTACTGCTCCCTCAAAGTGCTTATCAGGCGGTATTATGGGATGAATCCATTCTTCATAGTAAATTTCCTCAAATTCTCCGTTACATAAGGGGCATTTTGTGATTCTAGGCTCTTTTTCAACATGCAATTTGCTATAAGAGAGACTGCCAAACCATGTTACTGCTTGGTATCCCTTCTGAACCCCACAATGAGACAAGAGATAGCAAAATGTCTGAAAGACTGATTCACGTTCTCCAGCTTCTTTGACATACCACCCATATCTTCCAAATGCATTTTTGATGTCTGAGGATTTCCCAAATCCCACAAGATGAAAATGAGGAGATGCATACCACCTATGCTGAGTCTTACTGAATCTAAATGGATGAAAGACAACAGAACCTCCTTTGATATTTCCAATCTTGAGGATGTGGCTCATTCTTTGTCGTAGGAGTTTTACTGGTAGACTCCTTTGACTTTCAGGAACTGCCAATATCAAATGAATTGGTCTTTGTTTTAATTTTTCAAAATAAGCTTCAACTCTTCTTGTAGATACATTAGCTTGTCTTGCAATCCAATTTGTGTAACAAGATTTGCATTTTGCACGATAACATGAACGACGAAACTGCTTGACATAAGTTAATCTTCCTTTTCCTAGTTTTTCATGCAAGTCTGTTCTATTACATCCTATAGTCTTCCACAACCCACACCAATCATGTGGCTCATGTGTTGCAGGAAGTGTCCATCCCTGATATTCTATATCCATCCAATTTGTGAGAAACTTGTGTTCAGAAACAAAATCTGCTACATTTTGTAGAGTTGAATTACTTTGCTTAGAGGCAGGACATAAAAAAGAATCTAATGTTTGGTTTTTATTTTTCTGGATACTCATAAAATCACTTTTTCTTATGACGAGCTTTTCTTCTTAGTACCATGTGGCAGCATGGACATCGTAAATCCTCATGAATTATTGAAAATCTACATTTAGTGCAAAATTTGTAACCTCTACAGAATTTTGGATTTCCGTAATATCCCTCTAGTCTACTACAAATCCCTTTACATGACATGATTACTCACTTTGATTTTTGATATTTGCGACAGTACTCACAAGGCTCAAAATCCAGAGTCAGTTTGTCGAGTCTCGCAAGAGTGCATTCAAAGCAGTGTGAAAATAATGCCTCTAATGGTCTTTGAAGAGTTTTTTTGCATATGTGGCAACGTCTCATTGAAACGAATCATGCCTCAACCCTTATACCCAATATGTAACATTATGCTACCTATAGTAACATGTTAGAACTAACAAAGGTACAAACAGGTATTTTGGAAGCATTTTTTGACATCCAACACAAAAATCAAGATCCTTCTAGAGGAATTTCGAGTTATGCTATACGAAATCAGGGTATCTCTGGAAGAACTTTTGACATCAACAAAGACGTATTGTTGTATAATCAATTAATTAGAATCATCCATGAAGAAAAAACTGGAAAACAAAATCGAGTATACTATGAATTAACTCCGATAGGGTTTTTTTCATTGATCAAGTCCTTATCAAAAGATGATTCTGCAATTTTAAAAAAATATGTCAAATTCATCCCTTATTTGGGAGAAAGGTGGTCTACATACAATCAAATTCTAAAACCCTATCAATTCCTCTTGCCCAGACTCCTAAAAAGAGCACTTGATGAAATTGATATTAGCATACAATACAGATTACATACAAAAGATAACAAGTTTAGGCCAAGAATTGAAGAGATAACTAAACTGGTTTTTGAGGACCGAGGATTAGAAATCAAACAATCTGAATTATACTATCCTGCAAAAGAAGAAGAAAGAGGCATTGCACATAATACATTTTTAAAAAAGAAAGAAAAACTATGGAAGAAATTTTTCTCAAAAGAATCTATCAAAATATCCAATCGTATGGTAAACAAATTAGTATTTCTGTTTTATTTTAATGCAATAAAATTAGAACATGATGATCGATTTGGATTTCATATATTCAATGATTTTCACGTAAATGAATTTGAGGATATAAAAATGGAGATTCCTAAGGAGCATGAAAAGATTGATGATTTTGAATCTATTAAAAATGAATTTAAAACTAAATGGGATAATTATGACAAGTTTTGGGGTACAAAACGATTAAAGTTTGCAAGTGTGATTATGAAAGATATTTTTGAAAAAGACGATTTGCTGTATCTTTTTGGTGATGGATTTGACCCGTTGCGTACCGCTTTCTATGAAAAACCTACTACTTTTGTTGAGATGGATAAAGCATTCATGAAAAAAATGATTGAAAAAGGCATCAAATATGGAATCATAAAATTCAAAAAAACTAAAGATTCAGAGACTGAATCAGAGAATTAATCTCACTTTTAGATAGTTTTGGAATTTGTCCTGTCACTAGCATCTGAACTAGCACTTTTCCTGCTAGCTTGTTAGCCGTGAAATTCTCTTGACTTGCCTTTTCTTCTAGTTCCATTGCTTTTTTCAAATCTAGAGGTTTGCCGCATTTAGTACATATGCTAGAATCAGATGAATTCATCATTGAACATATGGTGCATTTTCTAGGCAAATCCTGAATTTCTTCTTCTTGCGGTTTAATTCCCAAATGTTTTAGATATACCTCATCCACATCTGAATTTACCAAATGTACGTAATTTGCAGGCATTTTGGAGTCATTTGTCCAACCATGTCTTATTTTCATTTGAGCCTCTGTCATGAATTTCGCTGAGTTTGTTGCCTCTGAGTGCCTGAATAATTTTAGATTGAAGTGTTTGTTTATTCCTGCTCTTTTCATAGTTCTCTTTAGGAGACTTGTTGCAGTATGATACTTCATCGGTTCCCCAAACTTTGGTTTCTCTAAAATTATCCAAACAGGTGATTCAGGATCTTCTTTTTGTGGATGTACATTTAACCAATTTGCCAAATTTGGAACAGACTTTACCAGTCTGATTGGTCTGGAACCTGTTTTACCATCGACATTGATGAAAGCTCCAAATTTGTCAAATTTCACATTTTTAATTTTAAGTGATAGTATTTCACCTGGTCTAGTCCCAGCTTCATAATGTACATCAAAGAATGCTTTATCTCTTGGATTGATACATGATTTCAAAATTTTTGAAATATCTTCATCGGTAATTAACTGCTCTCGCACTATGTTGCTTTTTACACGATTTAGATGAATCCATTTTGTTTCTTCAGGATTTCCCACATCTCTGAAATTTCTAGAGCCAAGCTTAACCCATCTGAAGAATATTTTTATAATCTTTTTATGATCCCATGTATGATGTGTCTCTTTATCATTTGGCGAATACTTTTGGATAAACTGGAAAACTAATTCCTCAATGTCTTGTTTTGTGACATCTTCCCAATCTTTTTCTAGCATTCTAGATAGATTCAAAATAATTAAAAGATGTTTCAGGCGAGTTCCTTTTGCAAGTGAGTTTCTTACCATCTCTTTATCGTATTTTTTGATAAGTTCTGTATTTCTTGATGATAATTCCTCAACTGCATCTAAGGTGTGCTCCAAACTCTTAGCAAAATCATGAATTGTAATTTCCTTGCTAGTTTGAACCTGTTTTGTGCTCATAATATCATTATGTATGGTGTGGGCTTTAAACACAAGAAGTAAAGCCAATGATGGGATCTGAACCCATGACCTTTCGCTTACAAGGCGAATGCTCTAGCCAGGCTGAGCTACATTGGCACGAAGTAAAATGAAATTTTTGAAGGTTTAAAGTGTTACCTGTGATCTTTTTGTAAGGATTTTTCTAGAACTATTATCAACCGTCAGTTTATAATAATGCCATTTTTTGATACCTGTTGTGAGATACATTGAACCTACCCGAGTCAAGGTTTTGATGATGATGTTCTTTGCAACTGGTATGTTGGGCATCATAATTGGTTTGTCTCCTATTGCAGGAAAAGAACAAACTATGTTTATCACATTCATGGGTGTTGTCAATATTGGATTGGGTGCATTTTTCACATTCATCTTCTTGACACAAGAAGCAAAAGCTCCTGATAAAAGAAAAAAGAAAAAGAAACGAGATTGATTCTAAATAATTTTGATAATGTTATCTCATAAAACGAAATTCAGTCTTTGATTAAAGGTTAAATACTAACTTCCTTTCTAAAATTTTGAAAATGCTTGATTTAGTTGCCAAGAAATTATTTCTTACAAAAGGAAAAGGTGTTCATGAAGATAGATTAACTAGTTTTGAATATGCTCTAAGAGATGCTGGTATTGCTGGAACAAACCTTGTTTTGATTTCTAGTATATTTCCACCAAAGGCCAAATTGATTCCTAGAAAGGAAGGGCTAAAACAAATCAAACCTGGACAGATTCTATTTACGATTTATTCCAAGAATCAGACTAATGAGCCACATAGAATGTGTTCTGCATCAGTGGGGATCGCACAACCAAAGGACAAAACTAGATATGGTTACTTGTCTGAATACGAAGCCTTTGGACAGAGTCAGATTCAGGCAGGTGATTATGCTGAAGATATTGCAGCGCAAATGTTGGCATCATCACTAGGAATTCCATTTGATGTTGATAAGAACTGGGATGAAAAAAGACAACAGTGGAAAATATCTGGAGAAATTTACAAAACACAAAACATTACTCAACAAACTCGTGGTGACAAAGATGGTAAATGGACTACTGTCTTTGCTGCAGCTGTACTTTTGTTGTAATTATTTTCTATATCCTTTAAGATAGAACAACGCAGCTGCTATTGCAACTATTGAAATTATTACAACCACTACAAGTGATTCATCTGATGATTCTGGTTGTGTAGGTGGCACCTCTCCTAATGAAAATTTTAACTTGTCTTTGTTAACTGAAGTCTCCTCCCCGAAAATATATTTTCCTTGAATTCTTTGTCCTTCTTGAGGATCAAAAATCCATCCTTCTTTTGATATGTCTGTTGGAATTTTTTCATTATCAATTATTTGTGTTGGAACAATGTTTCCTCTAATGTTTGAAATAACTTCATCTTCAGGTGATAATATCACTACTTGAATGATTGAATTGAGTGGGTAAAATCCTGAAGAAAAATACTCTGATCTGCTAATCGTATCTACTTTTAACAAATCTAGTGGGCTAACCTCAGAAATCGTAGATGCCTCATTAGGGTAATCAACTGATAATTTTAACTGTAAAAGTGATTTTGAATCTAAAGGTATTATTGAAAATGTCATCTTTGATTTTTCTTCAAATGAAAGACTTTTTGCAATTTCATAAAATCCTCCACCATCTCTAATTATTTTTGGAATTAGAATTGCTGAGACTTTTTCATACATGGAATTAGTGTCTTCTGGCGACATTGTGTATACTACTGAAACCATTCCTCTACCTGAGATTATTCCTGATGTCTCAAGTGCTTCATTTGATGCATCATCACTATGCACAAAAACTGAATGAAATTCTGCATCTGTGTCAAATATTTGGTTTATCTCATCAATGTATGGCATTGCATCTTCTTTGGCTGCATCTTGAATCTCGATGATTCCTTTTACAGTAGGGTCTCTTACTACGTTAATCATTATGCATGACTCATCAAATACGCCCAAAACACATTGTTCTTGATTTGTAACAACTACTGCCTTGATCATCTCATCTTCTCTGAGTTTTTGTTCTAATTCTGCAGGAATTCTAATTTCTTGAATGCTGGTACTTTGTAATGTTACTGATGCAGTTACATTTTGGGAGATGCTTCTATCTACTATCACTTGAGCAGTTTCTTGAAATGTTGCTAAACCCATTTCTTGGGAATATGCAAAATTTGTTGAAATTCCAACAAGTGTGACTGATACTAAAAACCAAAGTATCTTCTGCATTGGTTGTCCCTCTAGTCCTGAAATTATTAACTTTACTCCTATTCTGATAATTTTTTAAATTCGTTTTTGATGAATTTTTTTTATTTTTTTTACGAAAATTAGTCATCTCTTAACTAATATTCTATAATTATGAAATTATTACTAGTATTGGCTCTAATCCCATTTCTTGTTGATATCTTCCAAGATCCAATTTTTTCAATTCTTGCAGTAATTGGAGCATTTGGAGTTGGATTATTCCAAGGAATAATTTTAGGACGTGCAATTCTTGTTAGATTTCCACGACTGCAAAATCACCTGAAGACAGTATCTCTTACTTTGTTTGTTTTATTTTTGGCAAATGCAATTCTTAGTGTACCTAGATTCGCATCTCCTGAAAAAATTGAACTTTCTAATTTATCTGCTGGTAGCCCTGCAGAATTTGCATCTGTATTATTCCTAATTTTTGGAATGAACACTGGATTTCTTACGGTGTTAGCAATTTCTGTAACTGTGATGACTTTTGTAATTTTGAAATTTACAAATCTGAATGGAATTGTAAAATTATTTGTCTTCTTCTTTAGTTCTCTATTGCTGATTTTTACTGGAATCAGTAGATTCACAGATCTAACTCCCAGTACATTTGAGGTATTACTGTATTTTCTATACCAATTAGGAATTACAATTGGAATCTTGGGTGGCACTATACGAAAAATCAAACCTAAAAAATTAGACTTGGAATAATTTCAAACGTTTAAATCAGATAATCTGTGATTGGGATTTGACATCGAATTCAAACCGTTCGGGGAACAAGCTGGCAGTCCTTGCGTTGGACTGTCAGCCCCATTTATTAAAAATCTAATTTAATGATGACAGTGTTTTTACTTGTTCACTAACATAATCAAAACCTTCTTGCCAAAACTTGGTAGATCTGATATCTAATCCGTGCTCTTGAAGAAGTTTTTCAGGTTTTTTCGAACCCCCTGCTGCAAGAATATCGATATATGCTGGAACAAAGTCTTGACCTTCTTTTTTGTATCTTTGGAACAATGATAATGCAAGAAGATTTCCAAATGAATATGCATAGCAGTAAAATGGTGTGTGATAGAAATGTGGAATGCAACTCCATTCTATTGCAAAGTCATCTGTTACATCAACTGATTTTCCAAATTGCAGTTTGAGATTTTGCAAATATGTCTTTGAAATTTCATCTATAGTTGTTCCTTCTCCAATTTGTTTGTGAGCGTCAATCTCAAAAATTGTGAAAAATGATTGTCTAAGAATTGTAGCATACAAATCATCAATTTTTTCAGATAACATAATCTTCTTCTCATCATCTGAAATTTTATCTGAAATGTTGTCATAAAGCAATAATTCTGAAAATGTTGATGCTGTTTCAGCCAATGGTAAAGGTGCGTCTTGGACTAGAATTGATCTATCTTGTGCAGCTTGACTGTGAACTGCGTGTCCTAACTCATGCGCTAGTGTAAACACATCTCTTGATTTTCCTGTAAAATTGACCAAGACATAGGGGGTGATTTTGGGCGTTAATGTACTACAAAAAGCCCCGTCTCTTTTTCCTTGTCTTACTGATGAGTCAATGTGATTTTCATTGAAAACCTTTCTTGCAAAATCTTCTAGCGTATTGCTAAATTTTCCAAGTGACTCAAAAACTAATTTTACGGATTTATTGTATGAATAATTTTTTTCTTTAATGTTTGCAGCAGCAGGTGCATAGATGTCATATCGTCTAAGCTTTTTCATTTTGAGCATCTTTGCTTTTTGAATAAA
This sequence comes from Marine Group I thaumarchaeote SCGC AAA799-D11, assembly GCA_000746765.1. Lineage (GTDB taxonomy): Archaea > Thermoproteota > Nitrososphaeria > Nitrososphaerales > Nitrosopumilaceae > Nitrosopumilus. The sequence continues at coordinate 161,548 of JOSY01000033.1, read as the reverse complement.
GAATTTTTGAAAAACTGGTGCATTTTTTTTACAAACTGTTAGGAGTGCTTCTATTGTTTTATCATCTACATCATTTCCAATATTTCTCATTGAAATTGGGGTTTTGTAGCCTCGAATGTCAATTCCTTCATCTTTCCAATTAAGTGCAATATTTTGATAAATTTCTCCAACAACTCCTTTGTTTTCATTATATTTTCCAAGAATTGTTTTGTAGGCAGTTTCGCGAATTTTTGGTTTTGTGTCTCTGACATAATTTGTCAATTCCTCTCTTGTCATTGTTTTTGTTTTGTTTCCAATTTTCATTTGGTATTCAAATGCATTTGTTATCTTATCATACAATTTAACAAGTGCAGAAATTCCTGTAACATCTAATGTATTGATGATTCTCTCTTCAGGCTCACTAAGTGAGTATTTTGCAATTAGTCTTTTATGTGCTAGATATTCTGAGAGTTCTCCTGCATCTTTGATTAATCGTTTTGCATTTTTTTCATCAACTTGTGTCTTCCACCACAAATCAAAAAAGAGAATTTTGTTTGAAATATCTGAACCTAATTTTGACATTCTAGTCATTAATGATGTTGCTTCATCTGACTGGGTATCTGAAGAATATGAAAGAGATGCATATCCTCCAATCTTACTCATTTTTTCAGAAATTTCTTCTACTTGATTTAATATGTCCATAAATTTTTTTGAAGACATCTTTGGGTCTAATTTTGATTTAATTTTTTCAAATTTTTTGGCCTGATTTTCTAACCCTTTGATTTGTTTTTGGAATGCTGGGCTTTTTGGATTCTTTGCCAATTCTGAAAGATCCCATGTTCCTAATTGATACTGTGACACTGATATCATAATTTTCTAACTATTAAAAAATGAATAGAAACATGTTGGTTTGATCAATTTATCTTGGTTTTATCTTTCAAAAATTTTCTAATTGTTGAGTATATGATTAATGCAATTCCAAAAATCACCCAACCATAACTGTATGTAATAGTCTCTTCAACAAAACTTGGAGGTCCTTCCCCTGCTAGTAAAATTGCCCAGCTAATTCCACCTGCTATTAGAAATCCTATACCTACCCAAAATGTCCAATGAAGTTTTTCTCTAATCAATTACCTGAATTTTCTTTGCATCTTGAAAATTAATAGTATTCTTTATGGTGATAACACCACTTCCAAATGTCTCCTGGTATTGCCTTCATAACAGGATGACCTGTCTCTTCAAAATGTTTTGTTGCATGTTTTCCAATGGATGAATCACAACATCCCACATGCCCACATGTTAAACACATTCGTATTGCTACCACTGGAAGATGTTCTTTTTCACATTCTTCACAACTTTTTGTATTTGGTGTTATTCCTTTTTTCTCCTCTAAAAAATGACTACATTCTTTTGCCATCTTAAAACTTCTTCAAAGTATTCTTGTATCTTTTAATTGACTCGACAATTATACTCTTTGCTTCTTTTGCTGATTGCCATCCTAATATCTCAACTTTCTTTCCTTCCAAATCTTTGTACACTTGGAAAAAGTGAGCAATTTCAGAACGATAGTGATCTTCAATATCTGAAATATCTGTAGTATGCAAGTATCTTGGATCATTCGTTGATACACAAATAATTTTGTCATCCAAATCCCCTGCATCTTTCATTTGAAGTAATCCTATTGGTCTAGCTTCAATTAAAATTCCTGGATATGTTGGATTTGTGACAAGAACTAGTGCATCTAACGGATCCCCGTCTTCAGAAAGTGTTTGAGGAACTAATCCGTAATCTCCTGGATAGTGAAATGGTGAAAATAAAACTCTATCAAGTTTTATCATGTTGTGTTTTTTATCGTATTCGTATTTGTTCATAGAACCTTTAGGAATCTCTACTACTACATTGATAATTTCAGGAATATCTGCCCCTGATTCTATGTCGTGCCAAAAATTTTTACTCATTTTCTAGCTAGCATTTTCTTGAATGGTATATGAATTCTGTGAAAAATAAAGGATGTTTAGACTAGTTGATTTGAGTTAGGAATGACTCTGTATATCATTACAGTGTATTCGCCTTCAAAGGCTTTTTCCACATTTCCACTTTCATCAATACTAGTTACTCTAAACTTGTATTCGTAAGAACCATCTCCTTTAACATCCACTTGTGCAACATGTACCAAATCATCTACCTCGTCAAAGAATTGAATGATTACTGGATGTCTCTCAACGTATTCTGAAGGACTGCCTGTAACAAATCCCCATGGTAATGTGTTATCTTCTGGAACAATCATTGTTGTGACTGTTTTTTGTAGACTGATCTCTTCGTTAATTGGAGTGATTGTTGTAGTTTCTGAAGTCTCTGCAATTATCTCTGATGGGAACATCAGAACTGCAAATGATGCAATAATTGCTAGAAAGATACTTGATTTTGCTCTCATTTGACTAGCTTTTTTGAAAGTTACTTAAAAAATTTATTACAAATTCATTCTATGGTAATTCTTCTTCTAAGTCAGAACATGCTGCATGAACCCACTGCTCTTTAGAGTTTTTTAGAATCTCTTTTCCTACTTTGATTGCCTCTCCGCACTCTACGCATTTTCCAGGGAACCTTGCTTTCATGACTTTTTTTACATCTCGTCTAATTTTAAGTAGGTGGACCGGATGGTCTCCGCGCCCACAGTGGGTGCGGATACCTTTTTGACAATTTATGAAATCATACAACGGCAGAAAGTTATTGGAGTACTTGCAAAACTCCTACCTCTTATTTTTTGTAAATTCTTCCCCTATGATCTGTTTCAACAACAAAAATTATCATCCTGCTTTGTTGTAAATCCAGAATTACTCTATAGTTTCCTACCCTTAATCTGTAAAATGGCGAATTTGTCAATCTTGTAACATTTTTGAATGGATCATCAGCACATTCTAAAACCGCATCAAATATGCGCTGGGAAGTTTTCTTGTCTATCTTTTCTAATTGCTTTACAGATTTTTCAGACCATATGACTTGCCACGTCATATCATCTTAGACCCAGTCTCTTTCTTACTTGCTCAGATGTATACACACGTCCTGCCTTGATGTCTGCTACCCCTTCTTCAATATTTTTTATGACTGCAGGACTTAGCACATCGTCTTCCTGTGCATTTTTTAGCAGTCTTGCAATTACTGCCTCATAGGTTTCACCTGGATGATTCATCTGTTTTTTTAGATCATTTTTTATTTTTTTAGAAAGTTTGATTGTGCTTTGCTCCATGGTATACTCTAGTATACTATGGTATATTCTAATATAAAAACAAATCTATTGGAGTACTTTACAAACTCCTACCAATATTTTTTTAACAAACTACAGGAACAATGCATCTTGAAATTGCCTTTCTTTGTAGCCCATTTTAACAGTGGAATTATGGCAATTCTTAATTCCTTACCACGTTTGGTTAAGGAGTATTCTGCTCTTGGTGGTATCTCGTTGAATACCTGTTTTGCAACAAGTTCCTCTTTTTCAAAATCTTTTAGCATGGAGGCCAGTGTGGACGGACTTATTCCTTTAAGCTCTGCCATTAATTCCTTGTAGCGGAGCTTTCCGTGGTTTCCAATCTCATTTATGATCAACAATCCCCATTTTTTTCCAATCGTGTCAATTACTCCATCAAGAGGACACAGACAAACTACATTACTTTGATTCTTCGAAGTCACTATAATGCTACGAACTTTGTATCTTAAATACTTTGAATTTTGTAGTATAGCATGGTAAAACCGCTAGAATACAGTGATGACATAATGGTAAAGAAAATTCTAAAAGACAACAAGGAAGTATTCCTGTGCGAGGAGTGCGGTCTTGGATACAAGGACCAAGGCACAGCAGAGAAATGCGAGTATCACTGCAAGAACTACAAAAGCTGTTCGCTGGAGATAACATCGAATGCAATTCTAAAATGATGAGCAGACATGAACACAGAAACAAAAACACAGCAGAGAAGAACTGAACTTGTACTAACTGTGATTGTAATTGTTCTCAGCGGGGCTTCTGCCGGTCTTTTGATATTTGGGCCGCTAGAAATAATCTCATACACGCTTTACAGGGATGTTGCAATAATTCCATCCGTTATTGCAATTTTTGCAATAGGAATTTTAGCACGTGCAAAATTTCCAGCGCTTTCAAGCAGGTTGTTTGTTGGAATGGCGGCAGGAACGATTGCGACATTTGCACTGGAAGCAATAAGAATTCCGGGATACATGTTTGCAAAATGGATTCCAATGGACAGCATGATATCGCTTCCTGGCCTTCTTCTCACCAGAACAATCTCGTCTCTGTCAGAAGTAAAACAGGTAATAATGCAGTCAGGCGTTCCTATGAATCTCTACCATGCCCCTGTTGATATTTTTCTAGTTGGTGGTCTGTGGCATTTCTGGAACGGTGCCACGTTTGGAATCGTCTATTCATTAATTGTCGGCAAAGGGAGATGGTGGTACGGAATGATATGGGCTTTTGTGATAGAAATCGGAATGATGCTTGCACCGTATCTTATCGTGATGAAAGGGCCATTTGGAATTGAGCACATGGACGGATACAACCTGTTTGCAATAACTCTGGTTGCGCATCTGTTGTTTGGAGCTATGCTTGGAATTATCGTGCAGAGATGGAACAAACAGGGAAAATCAATTAAGGATTTAATGCAATGGAACGCAGAATAAACAACATGCACAGGCAGGCAATCAAACTCGTATTCTCAAACCCGTCTTATGTTGCAATATCGATTTCGATTTTTGCTATGATGATGCTACTTTTGTTATCTGCACAGGAATATCTTTTCTTTGAACCGTTCTTAGTGTTTCACATTCCAGATGGAATGTTTCCAAGTTTTGTCTCAATAATTGCTGTGTCTGCTTTGATAGGTCTTGTGATCAGCTTTAGCATCTTTCAGATCAGAACAAAACAGGCAAGTACAAAGAAGGTAAGTGCTGGTCTTACCGGTTCGTTTGTCGGAGCAGGTGCAGGAATATGCACTAGCTGCGGTTCTCTTGCGCTTCCAATAATCTCTGTACTCGGCGTAGCTGGAGCTACTTCTCTGAACTTTCTAACAATCTATGAATTTCCAATACGTTTGATTGCAATCGCGATTTTAATTGGTACATATTTTTTGATGATTAAAGGAATAAATTCAGAATGTAACATTAGAACTAAAAAATAAAAACATGATTTGTACCATTAACCGTTCAATTCATTTTCTTAATTACAAAAACGGTCCGAGCCCGCAGTGGGTTCAGACCGTCATAGACCGGATGGGATTTGAACCCACGACCTTTGCGGAGAATACTCTCTTACGCAGTGTGAGTGCGTCATCCAAACCAAACTAGACGACCGGTCCAACAAAATTACAATACTACAAGCTTTTTTGTCTTTAGATTCTGGATATTTTGTAATAACCTCTGCCTTTAGTACTAATTTTTGAAAATCTTAACATGTCTTTACAGGAATTTGATGCATTAATTGACCGGATGAAGTTGGCATTTGAATATGCTGAAAATCTTGGACAATACGTTGATGCTGCAAAGATTCTCTTTCAGATGAATGAACAACTGCCTGATGATCTACAGATTTCCCTAGAAGAATTGGAAAATCCTGATTTGGCCAAATCTTTTGTAATGAGATATAATTCTGATATAAAATCCGCAATTGTAGATTATAGACAACGATTGATGAATTTCTAACTCTATTTCTTTACGCCGAGATTTCTGTTCTTTAATCTCAAGTATGGGTTTCTACATTTTCTACATCTGGTAGCGTCAATGTCATTTCTACATCCACAATTAAAACAAATTCTCATGACAAGTCTTGCTTGCTGTGCGATTCGTTTCTTTTCTGGGTCTGTAATTGGCATTTGATTCTCTCCTAAACCTCTCTCTTTTATTCTAATCGGATTTTTCCATCTTTCCTGCTAGTAAAACAGGTACTTCTGCAGGTCTTTTTGCTACTGGAATGTTTGCCTTGTTAAACATTGAAACTTTGGATTCTGCTGAACCATACGTTCCCATTACTATTGCCCCTGCATGTCCCATTCTTTTCTCCTTAGGGGCTGCTCTTCCTGCAATGTATGCAACAGTTGGTTTGTTAAATCCTGAATCAATAATTCTTTGAGCTAGCATTTCTTCAGAATCTCCTCCTATCTCTCCTACAACTACCATTCCTTCCAAGTCTTGAATGTCTTTTACCATATCAAATGCATCAATGAGTCTTGTTCCATTAACTGGGTCTCCTCCAATGCCGATTGTAATTGATTGACCAAATCCTGCATTAGTTAATGCATCAGAAATCTCATAAAGTAATGTTCCACTCTTTGATAATACTGCAATCTTTCCTGCTTTGAAAGGAGTTGGTGGCATGATTCCTATTTTAATTAATTCTGGAATCATTATTCCTGGTGTATTTGGACCGATGATTATCGCACCTTTTTGTTTTGCAAGCTCTAATGTTTCCATTGTATCTCTGATTGGAACGTGTTCTGGAATTGCAACTAGTAGTTTGATTCCTGCTTCTAGTGCGTCTTTTGCAGCACTTAGGAAGAATTTTGCTGGAACAAAAACTATTGAAATTTTAGCATTAGTTGCATCTACTGCTTCTTTCATTGTATTGTAAATTGGAACTTTGTCTTCAAATTTTTGACCTCCTTTTCCAGGAGTAACTCCTGCAACAACATTTGTTCCATATGCAATCATGTTTCTTGCATGAAGTGAACCATATGCGCCGGTAATTCCTTGAACGATTACTCCTTTCTTCTCATAATCTGAATCTCCTGGGTTTCCTTTGAGTAGTGCAAAAATGTCTGTCAATTCTTTACTCCCATAACTGCTGCGTTAATTGCCTCTTCAACTGTGCCAAAAATTTTGGTTCTAGAACCTTGTAGCATCTCTGTTGCTTTTTCTGATTCTGTTCCCTTTAGTCTTGAAAATACTGGTAAATCAATTACATTATCCTCGTATGCTTTTAGAAATGCTTCAGCTACTACTGTAGTTTTTACAATTCCTCCATAGAGGTTTACTAGAATTCCTTTTACTCTATCTAATTTACTAATCAAAGTCAATGCTTCATATACAGATTCAGTTGTTGCACCGCCTCCAACATCTAAGAAACATGCTGGTTTTCCTCCGTTATCTGATAACATATCTAATGTAGACATTACTAATCCTGCACCGTTTCCAACAACTGCAATGTCTCCATCTAATTCTACTAAGGAAAATCCACTCTTCTCAGCTTGTTCTTCAATTGCTGTTTTCTCTTGGTACTTTTCTAATTCTGGATGTCTAAAGTTACTGTTGTCGTCTGTAACAAATTTACCATCAAGTGCCATTATTGTATCGTCTTGCATAATTGCAAGTGGATTAATTTCAACAAGTTCTGCTTCTTTTTCAATTGTAAGTTTTGATAATTTCTTCAAGGTATCTGCTACACCTTCAGCGTGCTTTCCTTCTAACCCCATTTCTTTTGCAACTTCTTTTGCAAGATCATCTGAAACCTCCCCTAATCCTATCTCTTTGATAATTTGATTTTTCACTGATTCAATTTCAACTCCACCTTCAACTGATGCAATAATTGTGTAACATCTTTTTGAACGATTCAAAAATATTGAAAGATACAACTCTTTTTTGATGTCTGCCATCTTTTCAAGAAGAATTGCCCTTGCTTTTTCACCCTTTATTGTCAAGTCCATAACTTGAGGGTATTTTATCTCAAATTCATCATCATTATGGCATTTTTGGATTCCTCCTGCCTTGCCCCTGCCTCCTACTGGAACCTGAATTTTAATAACAAATGGGTATCCCAATTCTTTTGCATGCTTTCTACCTTCTTCAATATTTGTAGATGAAATGCTGTCTAGCAGGTTGATACCGTATTCTCGAAATAGCTCTTTTGCTTGAAATTCTAATAACTGCATGCAAAAATCCTGAATTTTACGGTCTTTATTAATTATGATGTTATCTTAGTTGTTCCTCAAGAAAATCAATCATTTCCAAAAAGCGATCCTTACTTTTTCTCAATAACTCTTGAGGATATTCTTCAATGGTAAATACAAACTGCTGATGAAAACTTGGAACCAGAATCCCTCCTGATGTCACCATCTGTTCAATTACATACCCTTTGGTAAGCGTACACACAATCTCTTCGTAAGACTCTTCTTCTTCTTCAAGAGTTTGTCTATACAGGACAATGGGACGATTAGTTTTTTCGACAATTTTTGAGCCTTTTTCAAGCAAGTCTGCTAAATGCTGAATCTGCCATGCATCAAGACTAATCTGCTTTACCATATTATCAATACGTGATTTTTCTATTTAACCGTGGTAAAACAATGTATTTTCACTCTTTGTCGTCATTAAAAGCTGACCTAAAATGAAAAAATGAAAAAAGTATCAGAGACTATCAAGTGATCTAGAATGTTTACTTGTGTGTGGTCTTTCACCAGAATATCTTCTTCTCATATGTCCTGATGGTCTGCCGTCAAGTAATTCTAAGAACCATGATTCGTGTTCTATCTCCTCAGCAAGAATGCTTTGTGCGATATCATATGTCATAGGATCTTTTCCATGAGTCATTTGACAAACTTTGTTCCAATTGATAATTGCTCCTTGCTCTGCTTTGAGACATTTTTCTAAAATTTCATTTAGAGTTGTGCTCTTGTCTGATTGTAAGAAATCAGCACCTGCAGACTTGCAAAAGTCAACAATGTCTTTTGGAAACTCTCCTCCTAATTGGAAGATTCTATCAATACATGACTCAAAGTGGCTCAAATCTTCAAGCCTGGCATCTTCAATTACCCCTTTGATTCCCTCACCTTCCATTCCTGTACAGAATGAACGAAGGTTTGTGAAGTAGTAATATGCCACAAATTCAACTGCTGCGTTTTTCTTGAGTTCTTCGATTAACTCATCAACGTCAACACCGTTTTGCTTGAGAAATTCTACACCTACAACATGATGTGGTTTAGAGTCTGACATAAAACAAGCATTTTTTGTTTGGAATAAAAAGTTACTTATGAAAATAATATTTTGTAATGAAAATAATTCTCAGAAGAGATGGGAGAATACTGGTTGGGGACCTAGAGGCCTTCTCTTCTGGAATATGATTATTTTTTTCATTTTTAATTTATAAAAAGTGAGTCTGCACTGCAATCAAATTTATCTAGAAATCACTCTACTGAAATTCTGATTTTTTGCCCATCAATGTCATCGTCTTTGTATTCTTTACATGATTCTGTAAAGTTTACTTGCTTTACTCTTACCAAGAAAGCCAAATCATCTGCTTTTTCTTTGATCATTTCAAGTGATTCTTCATCTAGATCAAGAATTGATGCCACTCCCAAAACATCAGTTGGATTGTATCCTCTCTCTTTTCTCAAGGTTTGTAGTCTTCTTGCAACATCTTTGATCAGTCCTTTTGCCATCATCTCTTTATTTCGTGATGTTGAGATAAACACTACATAGTTGTCTCTTTTTGATACTGCAAAATTCTCATCTGCATCAAAGTCTATGACAAAGTCTTCGTTGTCAAGTGAGATGACTTCACCATCAATATCAAAATCAAATTTTGAATTTTTTTGCAATGCTGAAATTATTTCTTCAGGATCTGTTTCAGAAAACTTTGCTACTAGTTTTCCCATGTGTTGTTTTGCTTTAGGCCCAATCCTTTTTCTCTCCAATTCAACTATTGGTTTTGCAGGCAATCTCAATCGCTTTAATTCTAAAATCTGTTCTAACCCTGACTCTTTTTCAGTTTCAATGACGCTGAATTTTTCTACATTAAGTTGAGATTGAAGTAATTCTGATAATGACTCTAATTTTGACTTTAGTCCTTTTTTTACACAAATCTTTGCCTCGTTTAATGGCCATCTTCTTTTCAGTTTTCCTTTCATTCTTGCAGCTGATGAAACAGACACTACATCTTTCATAATGTCAAATGATTCTTCAATCTCGTCGTTGACAAGTGATTTTTGTGATTCAGGCCATTTGTCAAGCAATATACTTTGTTTGCCATCAAAGACTGTTTGATACAGATGTTCACTGGTAAACGGACAAAATGGATGAATCAGAATATCTATTGTTTTGAGAACTTTGCCTAATACTGCATAAATTGCAAGCCTTCTTTCTTTCTTTTCTTCATCCTCATCCCACAACTCTCCTCTTGTAATTGGTATGTAGATTTGGCTTAGGTTGTTAATGATAAAGTCATCAATTGCTTTTGCGCCTTCATGAAATTTACATGAGTCATTTCTATCTGTGATTTTTAGAATTAATTTCTGTAGTTTTGATAAAAGCCAAATGTCTGGTGATGTTAGTAAATTCTTTTGTTTTGCCCATTCTACCGTGTTTGATTTTTCAAAATTGTCATACTGACTATTTTGTTTAAAGTACAAATGCAAGTTGAATAATGTGTTGATTACTTGATATGGTCTTGACATCAACTCTTCTGTACTGAAACTTAGTGGCTCAATTGGGCTTGCTTTCCACATGAAATAAAATCTAATCAAATCTGCAGGGTATTTTTCTAGTAAATCTATTCCTTCCAAAACATTGCCTTTGCTCTTGCTCATCTTACCTCCTTTCTCATCAAGTACGTGTCCTTGGAACAAAAATGACTTGTATGGTGGAGTTGGTCCGTTGTTTAGAATTACATTTTCAATAAGTAATGTGTATGCCCATCCTCTAGTCTGATCAATTCCTTCAGTAAAGAATGGTGCTGGAATTTCTTTTGAATATTCTTCATCTGTTAATGATGAATATGGCGCAGAACCACTGTTGTGCCAAGTATCTAAAACATATTCTTCTCTCTTTGTCTTTGTACTGCCACACTTTTTGCACTTTATTGTAATGTTGTCAATCCATGGTCTGTGTAGCTCAAAGTTTGGACCGTCTGGAAGATTATCTGCTGATTCAACAATATCTTTTCTTGTAAAGAACCAGTTTCTTTCATTGCATTCTTCACATGTCCATACAGGTAATGGGCATCCCCAAATCCTTTCCCTTGAAATACACCAAGGATGTCTCTCTTTGATAATTCCTAGGAATCTATTTTTTGGTTGCTCAAAGTAATATTCTACACTTTCAGCTGCATCAATTGCTTTGTTATCTAGTCTGTCTAATTTGTAAAACCAACCCTTTCTTGCAAGCCATACAATTGGATGATGTGATCTCCAACAAAGTGGATATTTGTGTTTGATTTTTCCAATTTTTACCAGAGCATTGCGTTCTTTTAGTTCTTCTACAATTGGTCTGTCTGCATCTCTGACAAACATTCCCTGGTATTTCCCTGCCTGAGAAGTGAATTTTACCTCATCATTAATTGGGCTGAAAATCTTGACTTTTCTCTTGTTTGCAATTTTGATATCTTCTTCACCGTTTGCTGGGGACAAATGTACAAGACCACTGCCTGTGCTTGCATCTACAAATGATTCTGATACTGCTACATGAAAATTATCTGCCTTAGAGCATTCATTTAGTTCTGGAATCAAATCAAGTAATGGATGGATGTATTTCTTCCCTTCAAATTCTGAACCCTTGACAGTTTTTTCAATTTTGTAATCTTCAATTTTTACTTCTGTCATGAATTCTTCTAATCTTGTTTTTCCAACAACCCAAGTTTCGTTTTCAACTTTGACATAGACATAATCTTCTTCTGGCTGTAATCCTACCATTGCGTCAGTTACTAGTGTAAATGGCATTGTAGTCCATACAATCAAAAATGCATCTTCATCTACTAGTTTGACTTTGTAGAATAATGATGGATCCTTTACTTCTTCATATCCTTGGTTGACTTCTGCATGACTAAGTGATGTCTGGCAGCTAGGACAATATGCGATAACTGTAAAGTCTTCTTCTAAAATTCCATTCTCATGTGCTTTTTTTAGTACTTGCCACTCTCTTTCAATAAATTCATCTCGAAAAGTCCAATATGCTTTGTCGTGATTAAATGACATTCCAAGTAATTCATCTACTTTCACCCATGTCTTGTTGTATTTCTCTACGATTTTTTTGCATTCAGAAACAATTCTTTCCACGCCAAATTGTTTGATGGCCTCTGTCTTTCCGCCTGTGACTCCTAACTCTTTTTCTACCTGTAACTCTACAGGCAGTCCTTGAGTATCCCATCCTCCATTGAACTCTATCTTCTTTCCTTGAAGTGTATTGTATCTATACCACAAATCTTTGATGACTCTGCCTCTGAGGTGTCCTGCATGAGGAATGCCATTCATTGTTGGAGGGCCCTCGATGAATCTGATTTTTTCAGGCTTGTCTGAGGCAAAAATTTGTTTTTCCAAATCGATTGATTTTATGTATTCTTTAATTTCAGACTCTATTGCTTTTGCATCAAATTTTGTGGAAAGTTCCATCTGGCTTTTGGTAGATCTGTGGCATTATAAAGCTAAATTGGTTTTATGAGACTTGGATTATATAATTGAACAAAAAATAATTTGTGTTGGTAAATGTATTGGTGATTGGTTCTGGAGGAAGAGAACATGCATTGTCATGGAAATTGTCTCAAAGCTCCAAAGTTGATACCGTATTTACTGCACCTGGAAATGGGGGAACCAAAAACAACGTCTCAATTAATGTTGATGATTTAGATGGCCTTGCAGATTTTGCTGAAAAAAATAATTGTTTTACTGTTGTTGGACCTGAAGCTCCTTTAGCTGCAGGAATTGTAGATAAATTCAATCAAAAAAACCTCAAAATTTTTGGTCCTACAAAAGATGCGGCACAACTTGAATCAAGTAAGATTTGGGCAAAAAATTTCATGAAAAGAAATGACATTCCTACTGCTAGATTTGAAATATTTGATGATGCTCAAAAAGCTCAAGATTATGTAAAGTCTCTTGACTATAATGTAGTGGTCAAAGCAGACGGGTTGGCTGCAGGAAAAGGTGTAATTGTTTGTAACAGTTCTGATGAAGCAATTTCTGCAATACAAACAATTTTGGTGAAAAAAACATTTGGCGATGCTGGTAATCGAATAATCATAGAAGAAAGAATTGATGGCGTAGAGGCCTCATACATTGCACTTTCTGATGGAAATGTTGCCATTCCTATGGCTTCTAGCCAAGATCACAAGCGAATTTTTGATGATGATAAAGGGCCTAACACTGGTGGAATGGGTGCATATTCTCCTACTCCAATAATTGATGAAAACCTCGCAAAAAAAATCCAAGAAAAAATTATAGATAAAACAATCCAGTCAATGAAAAATGAAGGAATTACGTTCAAAGGATTTCTTTATGCTGGAATAATGCTAAAAGATAATGAGCCATATGTTTTAGAATACAATGTACGAATGGGAGATCCTGAATGTCAACCAATTACAATGAGAATGGATTTTGATTTGTATGATTATTTTGTTGCAAGTGCTAATGGTGAATTATCTTCAATGCCTCAAATTTCCTGGAAGAGTCAATTCTCTGTATGTGTTGTTTTAGCTTCAAAAGGATACCCTGAATCTTACCCAAAGGATGAAGAGATTACTGGATTTGATTCTATACCTGATAATGCATATGTCTTTCATGCTGGAACAAAACAGACTGATGGAAAAATTCTTTCAAATGGGGGACGTGTTTTAGGAGTAACTGCATTGGGTAATACTTTGGAATCTGCAATTACTAACGCATATGCTGCATCTGAAAAGATTTCTTGGCCCCACAAGTTTTGTAGAAATGATATTGGCAAGAAAGGTCTGGCTTATCTCTGAGTTTTTATAATTCTGTCTTCTGTAACAACCCAATCAATTAAAACATCCTGTTCTGATTTTGGAATATTTTTTACAACTTGTTTTTCTAAAATTAAAGAAATTGTGACAGTTTTATGAACTGCTAAAAATCTATCATAATACCCGTGACCATATCCAAGTCTAACTCCTCTTGGAGTTATTCCTACAGTTGGGACTAGAACTACATCCAAGTTATTTTCAGTCTCACATTCCATCTTTGGCTCCATGATGTCAAAACTACCTTTCTCTAGGCTCGAAAAATCACTGATTTTCTTAAAATCCATCAGTTCTCCTGATACTCTTGGCAGAAAGACTTGTTTTCCGTTGCTTAGTAATTCTTGAATAATGTTTTGGGTTAGAATTTCACTTCCAATTGGATAGTATGCTCCAATTTTTTGTGCATCTCTGAACCCTTTGATTTTTTTTAATTTTTTACTGATTTTTTCACTAGCAATTTTCATCAAATCAAATGATGTTCCATCTCTTTTTTCTAAAAGAAGATTTCGTAGTGATTTTTTTTCAGAATTATCTTCCAATTTGACTACTCAACGATGCTGCAGTTATTGTATTTTTTAAAAGCATTGCAACTGTCATTGGGCCAACTCCTCCTGGAACTGGTGTTGCAAAAGATGCTTTTTGAATAATGTCTTCATAATCTGCATCTCCTACTAATTTTTCTTGAAATTTTGATATTGCAACATCAATTACCACTGCCCCCTCTTGAATCATATCTGAAGTTAATGTGAATTTGTTTCTGTCACCTACTGCTGTAATAACAATGTCTGCTGATTTACATAACTCTGTTAGATTTTTGGTTCTAGAATGACATGTGATGACTGTTGCATTTTTCTCTAAGAGTAAATGATAAAGTGGTTTTCCTACAAGATTACTTCTGTTAATTAATACAACATTTTTTCCTTCCAACTCTATTCCGTGGTAATCAAACATCTCCATAACTCCTGATGGTGTACATGCAACAAGTGCTGCTTTTTTCATTGCTAGCAAACCTGCATTGTGAGGTGTTAATCCATCTACGTCTTTTAGTGGTGAAATTCGTGATGTTGTGATAAATTCATCTAGTTGGTCTGGTAGTGGTAGTTGAACAAGGATACCATGAACTGAATTGTCATTGTTCAAATTTTCAATAATTTCATTGAGTTGAGATTGAGTTGTATTTGCATCAAGTTTATGATCTTTTGTGATGATTCCTACCTCTTCGCATGCCTTGTGCTTGTTTCTAACATATGTGGCAGAGGCTGGATTGTCGCCTACAAGAACCGTTGCTAAGCACGGATTGATTCCTTGAGTCTTTAACTCCTCTACCGCCTTTTTCACTCTGTCTTTTACTGACTGTGCAATTATTTTGCCGTCAATCTTGGTTCCTGTCATGGTATGTTTTTGATTTGTAGATATTTAATTCTTGGAATTCTCCCTTTGAAATCCTAGAAAAGAAATTTAATGTCATTTTTTCTAGTCAGTTCATGTTTGTAATGATAGCAGACGTTAAACTCAAAGACGATGCTGAGGATGACTTCAAAAATTGGTTTTCAGAATCAAACAAAGTTTTAGCAAACTTTCCTGGATTCATTTCTAGAAAATTCCTAAAATCTGCTGATGGTAGTTATAGAATTGTCGTAGAACATGAAAGCAAGGAGACTTTTATCAAAATGCATAACAGTCCAGAACATGAAAAACTTCATCCGCAAGGACATTCTTACATGAGCGAACCTCCACAAAGAAAAACATACACAGTAGCTGCTGAATAAATTGAAACTAGAATTTGATTTAACCACATATCTAGAGAAAATAAAAAACAGCAGTGATTATTTTCATACTTTTATTAATCGAGATAGTTTGGCTGCAGGAGTTTTAGTTCTTCGACCTGGAGAAGAAGACACACAAACTCCTCATGAAAGTGATGAAGTTTACTATATCATATCTGGTGATGGATTTCTAAAAATTAATAATAAAGATTACAAAGTTTCAAAAGATAAATTATTTTTTGTTGCAAAAGACGTTGAGCATTATTTTCATGGCAATACCAAGGAGCTAAAGGTCTTGTACTTTTTTGGCGGACCTGATTCTTAACTAATTATCGTTCTACGACCTGATACTTTGATCTTCTTTCTTGCAAACAGGTTAACTGCTTCAGGATAAATTCTATGCTCTTCTTTTAGAATTCGTTTAGACAATGAATCTTCTGTATCGTTTTCTTTTACTTTGACTACTGATTGAATGATTACTGGACCTGTATCCATCCCTGCATCTACAAAGTGCACTGTACATCCTGAGAATTTTGCACCATATTCTAATGCCTGTTTTTGCGCATCAAGACCTGGAAATGATGGCAATAATGCTGGGTGGATGTTAATTATTCTATTCTTGTATTTTTTTACAAATTCAGGACTAATTATTCTCATAAATCCTGCTAGACACACCAGTCCGTTTCTTGGTGTGACTCCGTATTTTGTCAAAACTGTTATGATTTTTTTATCATACTCTGCTCTGCTTCCTTTGAATCCTTTACTTTCAACAACTTCGATGTCAACTCCAAGTTTTTGTGCAATTTTTAGACCCTTTGCATCTGGTTTGTTTGAAATCACTACTGCTGGTTTGATTGGTATCTTTTTTTTCTTAATTGCCTTTAGGATGGATTCCATGTTGCTCCCACGACCTGAGATTAAAATTCCAAGATTTAGCAACTAGTCAATAGTAGATCAAACCTGCAATTTATATCAAATCTTATTTTCATGAATCTCATTGCCTAGAAAAGTCAGGATGACAAAAAATGGTATCCTGTGTGAGGTAAATGAAAGACGCATTTGTTTAGATCCAAAAAACACTGATGCTACGGGGATAAATTTTGTATCTCATGCTCATGCTGATCATCTTCCTTCAAAAAATGGAGGAACAATTTTGGCTTCAATTGAGACTAGTGAGATTGCTAATCTACGTGGATTCAAAATGGAAAACCATATTGAATCCCTTGATGATTTTTCTCTAATTGACAGTGGACACATTCTTGGAGCAAAGGGGCTTCTCTTTGATGATATTTTCTATACTGGTGATATCTGTACTAGAAATCGAGGATTTCTTCAAGGTGCAAAAATCCCAAAATGTAAAACGCTGATTACTGAATGCACCTTTGGTTTGCCAGAGTTTGTTTTTCCAAAGATGGAGGAAATCCAAAAACAGGTAAATGAACTGATTTCAGAATTGTATGGCAAGGGTATACCTGTAATTTTAATGGGATATCAGTTAGGCAAAGCCCAAACCATCACTCAACTCTTTGGACATTGGGGGCCATTGTATTTTCATGACTCTGTAAAAGAAATGAATACACTCCATCAGAAATTGGGTATTGAATTAAGAGATGGCATGGGTCATTCTGAGGCCCAAAAAAATGGATTGTTAGATAAGAAACCTTGGATAATGGTTGCTCCTATGATGTCAAGTAAAAGTAAATTCATTCAAGAAATGAAATCAAAATATGGTGCAGTAACAATTGGATTTAGCGGATGGGCCCAATCAACAAAATTTTCTTTTGGAAGAAGAACTGATTATTCTATTCCTATGAGTGATCATTGTGATTTTAATGAGCTAGTTGACATGGTAATTCAATCTGGTGCAGAACAAGTTTACACGATACATGGATTCGTTGAAGAATTTGCAGAGCATCTAAAGAAAAAACTTGGAATTAGTGCACAACCATTACTTGAAAACTCTTTAGATGACTTTACTTGATAAATTCTTGACAGTCACATTCTCCAACCAAACAGGTTTCAGCATTTCTTATATGATCATGTGAAAAATGTTTACATTTCTCATTTTTACAAATTCTTCTTTGAGCTTCTTTTTGCACAACTGATTGTGCAATCTCATTTGCTTTTTCCTTAGAATATCCTTTTTTATCAATATAGAAATGAACTACTTTGTTATACAATACATCTGGGTTGAATTGTTTTTCTAGCAAAGTAATTCTGCATAAAATACGTCATTATGATATTAAAAGATCATTTGCTGAAAACCCAAAATTTACCTCAAAATCACGCCTATATCCATGAGATTTGTATGCGTAAAATCCGTAACAATACTGCCTTTTTGCTTTTGAAAGAATCTGCCTGAATCACTATTTTTTAGAAATTCCTTCATTGTGTTTAGGTCTACTTTGATATTCTCAGTAATTGCTCCGGCAAATAATGAGTTTCCATCAATTCCGTCAGTTCCCATAGACGCAATCACTATTTTTTTGAATTTCTGAGTATTCTTCAAAAGTCGCAAAACTAATTCTTGATTTCTTCCTCCCGTTCCTTTTCCTAATACTTTGACTGTTGTCTCTCCTCCAATAATCAGACATGTTTTTTGGTCTTCAGAAATATTTTCTAAAATTTTTGTAACTGCTTCTTTAATATCTCCAAATACTTGAAGTGTTTTTACTTTGTAACCTTTCTTTTTAGCTTCTTTCTCCATTGCTTTTAGACAATCTTCGTTGTTTGCTATTACCTGGTTTTCAATTTTATGTTTTTTTGGAGTTTCTAACTTTTCATCTTCTAACCCTTTTTCTAAAACTTGCAGAACTTCAATTGGCGTCTTTCTTTTTAGTTTGTATTTTTCTAAAATTTCTAATGCGTCTGCAAATGTTGTGTTGTCCATGTATGTTGTACCTGATGCAATAGATGATAGGTCGTCTCCTTCAACATCTGACATTATCAAACTTACTCCTTGGCATTTCATATCTTCAACTAGTTTGCCACCTTTGATTTTTGAGAGATGTTTTCTCACACAATTGAATTCTTGAATGGATGCTCCTGATTTTAGTAATAATTTTGTTACAAAGATTTTGTCATCTAGTGTTATTCCATTTGGCATTGCCAAAAGTGATGAACCTCCTCCAGAAACTAGGAAAATTATTAATTCATTGTTTTTTTTATTTTGAACAAATTTTATGACTTCTTTTGCTGCCTTTACACTGGTTTTATCTGGCTCAGGATGCCTGGAATTGAAAATCTGGAATTTCTTTCCTTTGACAATTGATTTTGAGCCCTTGGGAATTACTATAATTCCACTTTTTACTGGAATTATGGCATTAAGTGCTCTTGTCATAGAATCACCTGCTTTTCCAAATGCTACAGAGTAAATGTTAGAATATTTTGCAATGTCAATAATTTTATCATTAATTTTGATTTTTTCAGGTGTGACGTACTTTGAAATTATATTTTCAGGATTTGCTGCTCTGAGACCTGATTCTAAAATCTCTAAACATTCTTTCTTTTTGTCAGTTGTTGCTAACTCTTCGAAATTTTGAATGATCATACTCTTTCTCAATAATGCAAGATATAATAATAATCAATGATGCTGGTGATCTATGCAAACAGTACGCATTCCAAAAGTTATCAACTTTGGAGAAAATGCACTTGGTGAAACAGAATATCCTAAAAATGCATTAATTGTCACAACAGTTCCTCCAGAACTTTCTGACAAGTGGATTGCAAGAATGGGAATTCAGGATTACATGCTGTATGACCAAGTAAAACCTGAACCATCAATTGATGACGTCAATGCTGTTATTTCACAATTCAAAGACAAAAACCCCTCTGTCCTCATTGGACTTGGTGGTGGAAGTTCTATGGATGTAGTAAAATATGCTGCACCTGAGATGAAAAAAGAAAAGATCTTGATTCCAACAACCTTTGGAACTGGGGCTGAAATGACAACTTATTGTGTTCTCAAATTTGATGGAAAAAAGAAATTGTTACGTGAAGACAGATTCTTAGCTGACATGGCAGTGGTCGATTCATATTTCATGGACGGTACTCCTGAACAAGTCATCAAAAATTCTGTCTGTGATGCATGTGCTCAAGCTACCGAAGGCTATGATAGCAAACTTGGTAATGACTTGACTAGAACTCTGTGTAAACAAGCATTTGAGATTCTCTATGATGCAATTATGAATGACAAACCAGAAAACTATCCTTACGGTTCAATGTTGTCTGGTATGGGCTTTGGTAATTGTTCTACAACCCTTGGACATGCTTTGTCCTACGTGTTCTCAAATGAAGGTGTACCTCATGGTTACTCTCTTTCATCCTGTACCACAGTTGCTCACAAACATAACAAATCAATCTTCTATGACAGATTCAAAGAAGCAATGGATAAACTAGGATTTGATAAATTAGAACTCAAAGCTGATGTTTCTGAAGCTGCTGATGTCGTAATGACTGATAAAGGACACTTGGATCCAAACCCAATTCCAATATCAAAAGACGATGTTGTAAAATGTCTTGAGGATATCAAAGCAGGCAATTTGTAAAAAATTCACAAATTTTTTACCTTTTTTCTATTTTCTTGATAAACTGCGAAATTGGCAGCTTGACTAAACTTTTTATTCTAATGATTCGACGTAAATGTACTTGACTGAGAACAAGCTCAAATTTGGTATTCAAAACGGACTAAATGTTGCAAGAGCCGGATATACTGAAGACCAAATCTTAACAGCGTGTATGCTTGCCGATAAGACCGGCTATGATTCTATTTTCTATATGGACCACACTAATGTCCCACAATGGAAAAACGCTATTGTACTAGATCCATGGGTTATGCTATCTGCAATTGCTGCAGTTACTAACAATGTAGAACTAGGAACATGTGTGACTGATGCAATTAGAAGACATCCTTCAAACATTGCACTAGCTGCAATTACCCTTGATAGAGTTTCAAAAGGTAGGGCAATTCTTGGTATTGGTGCTGGTGAAGCTCAAAATCTAAAAGAATTCTGCATTCCATTTGAAAAACCAGTATCAAAATGGGAAGAACAAATTGAAACTATTCACACATTATACGAATCAACTCCTGATAACACTGTAGATTATGATGGAAAATATTACAAACTTGAAGGTGCATGTTTGCAAGCACCTCCAATTAGAAAACCACGTCCACCAACATACATGGCCTCTGGTGGAAAACGTACACTTGCACTAACTGGAAAACTTGGTGATGGTTGGTTACCAATCGGTTACACTCCTGAACTCTTTGAAGATCATGCAAAACAAATTCAAAAATCTATGGATGAAAACAATAGAACCCAAGAAGAGAAAGATAATTTCCAATACGCACTTGATATTGATGTCTACTTTTCTGAAGACGCAGAAGAATCATGGGCAAGAATGAAAGAAGCAGTCAAGGTAAGCTTGTTTAAACCAGAAATTCTACGTGTACATGGCCTAAAAGAAATTGAGGGCTTTGACTTTAGAAAATACTTTACAGAATACTCCATGTCTAATCAAGATTGGATTGTAAAGATGAGAGAAGCTGCAACAAAGATTCCTGAACCTGTTGCACGTTCTTCAACTGCAGTTGGAACTCCTGATGATATCATTCCAACATTTGAGAGATTCATGGATGCAGGTGTTAATCACTTTGTAATTAGATTCTGGGGTAAGAATTACTTTGGCTCTATTGACAAATTTGCCAGTCATGTAATGCCTGCCTTGAGAGAAAAAGCAAAGCAATAAGACGTTCTATTCTATAACATACAGAAAATCATTTACTTTACCTTCTATTACAGAATATGATGGATGAAGACCTTCCTGAATCTGTAAAAAAATGTCTTGATATTTTAGAAGAAAATGTCGAGATTCTTGCAAATTTGGAACTAGAACTAGAAGATGAAAAGGAAAATACTTTGGTTCCTGATATGGAATTGCATCAACTATATGATATGACTGAAGATGTAGCTGAATCTGCAAAACTAAAACGTGCTGAATCTAATTTTGCAAGAAGACAAGCAGAAGATTCTTTATGATTTGTGAGGTCTTTTGTTTTTTGCTTTTGTAAATGACTTTGCTCTACGTTTGTTTCTCTGTTTTTCTAATCTCTTTCTAGTACGTTCTGTTGCTTTTGTTGCACCTGCAATAATCTTTGTCTTACTTCCATCTCTAAGCATTATCTCTTTTCCTTTGAATCTAAACTCTACATCTCTGCATTTGATGTAATATTTTCTCAAACAAAAAAATATTCTATTGTTTGTTCCATGCATCTCTTTGATCTCTCTTGATTTTTTTAGTTCATTGAGAATATTTCTCAGCAACCCTTTGTCAATGTCTGTAATTCTATGAAGTTCTCTAAACCAGATAAATTTTGAATCTGCTCCCCACTCTTCAAGAATATCTAGTACTTGATTAGTGGCTTCTCGCTCTTCATCATAATCTATCATGAATATTTGTAAAATTTCTCTTAAATTAAGTGATATTATTTAATAAAAAAATTGAATGAAAAGTCAAGTTTTAGGACGTTTCTGTTTTTTTGATATTTTTTGTAATTTGGTACTATGGATGAATATCAAACTGAATGTAATGAATTGTCTTGTAGGATTTTAGAAATCAAAGCATTGGCAAAAGAACTTGACAAAAACGATTAGATTATTTTTTTAATCGTCTTTCCCTTATTCTTGATTTTGTAACCTTTGTAGATTGTTTTTGGTTATTTTCCATCATTTTTGCAATATTGTCTATTTGTTTGATGATTTTCTCTTGCTCTTGTGAAGACTCTGTCTTTATAAGTTTCTTTTTTAATTTTTTTAAATCACTTGTGTATTTGTTAAAATCATTTTTTAATTTATCAAGATATGGGTCTCGCATGATTTTTGATGTATTTTACTACATTTAGTTTATTAGATCATCTCACAAATCACAACTGATTTGAAACTAGTAGGACGTCTTGAAATCAAATCATATGACAAAATAAAGGAATTTCTTTCTGAAGAACATGTTGGCAGAATAGCAAGTATTGATGATAGTGGCTATCCTCAAATCATTCCTATGAACTTTGCATTTGCTAAAGATTCAATTTACATGCATTCGTATACTAGAGGTGAGAAATTAGATAATATTTCAAGAAATGACAAAGTAGGGTTTGAAGTTGATAGAGAATTAGAATTTCTTCCATCATATTTTTCACATCCTACTGATGCCTCTCAAGCAGACACTTTGTACATCAGTGTTGTAATCAAAGGAAAAGCAATTCTTGTTGAAGATGATGATGAAAAAGCATTTGGACTCAATGAACTAATGAAAAAATATCAACCTGAAGGCAATTACATTCCAATACAAAACAATGATCTAGTTTTAGATGAAGTTGCAGTCATCAAGGTAGTCCCTGAATCAATTAAAGGAAAATACAAAATTGGACAACAATTACGATCTGATTCTAGGAAGATTTTAGCACAAAAAATCTTGGAAAGAAATTCCCCCACATCTAAACAAACTCTCAAGATTATGGGCTTTGAAGAAACATCTGATGGTCTAAAAATGGTCGATGAACCTGTTTGGTAGTTTATGATATCACCATTGCTTTAAATTCAGTTTTTAGGGATTGTACCTGTTGGAACAAATAACTCAATTTGAATTAGCATCTGAATATGCTCCTACAGGTGATCAACCTCAAGCAATTGATGCACTAGTTAAGGGAGTCAAAAACAAAACAGTTCAAACGTTATTGGGGGTTACCGGTAGCGGTAAGACATTCTCTGTTGCAAATGTTATTGCAAGAACCGGAAAAAATACTCTTGTTATATCTCATAACAAAACCCTTGCAGCCCAACTTTATTCTGAACTAAAACAATTCTTTCCAAAAAACAATGTTGGGTATTTTGTATCATACTATGACTATTACCAACCTGAAAGTTATCTTCCACAAACTGATACTTACATTGAAAAAGATACTCAGGTCAATGAAAAAATTGAAAAGTTGAGGTTAGAGGCAACTGCAATGCTGCTTTCTGGTGAGCCTACAATAATTGTCTCTACTGTATCTTGTATCTATTCTCTTGGTAACCCCCAAGATTGGGAAGACTTGGCAATTACAGTAAATACTGGTGATGAAATTAAAAGAAATGAACTCATTAGACAATTAGTTGATGCAAGATATGAGAGAAATGACACTGAAGTTGCTCCTGGAAACTTTAGAGTAAAAGGTGATACCATCGACATTACTCCTGCATACTCTGAAGATCTTGTGAGAATCTCTATGTTTGGTGATGAAGTTGAAAAGATATCTGTTTTAGATCATGTTTCATTAAAAGAAAAAAAGAAAATCAATCAAATGAAAATTTTTCCTGCAAAACACTATCTTATTGCAAAAGATGTTAGAAAAAAAGCAGTACAATCAATTAAAGATGAACTAAAGAGACGTTTGCCCGAATTAAATGAATTAGAAAAACAAAGACTTGAGATGAGAACAAAATATGATCTAGAAATGATTGAAGAGTTAGGATATTGTTCTGGCATTGAAAACTATTCTAGACATTTTGATGGACGAAAAGTCGGTGAAAAAGCATTTTGTTTGATGGACTTTTTTGGCGATGATTACTTGTTAGTAATTGATGAATCTCATGTTACATTACCACAATTGCATGGGATGTACAAAGGTGATCATTCACGCAAAAAAGAACTTGTAACATATGGATTTAGACTGCCAAGCGCATATGATAATAGGCCATTAAAATTCGAAGAATTTGAAAAATACATTCAAAATACAATCTTTGTTTCGGCAACTCCTGCAGAATATGAAAAGAAAATTTCAACTCATATTGCAGAGCAACTAGTCAGACCTACTGGCTTGTTGGACCCCGAAGTTGAGATTAGGCCAACAAAAAACCAAATGGATGACTTGATTCAGGAAATCAACAAAAAAGCAGCAAATTCTGAGCGTGTTTTAGTCACTACTCTGACTAAAAGAATGGCTGAAGATCTTGCTGAATACCTCTCAAAAAAACAGGTTCGTGTGCGATACATGCACTCTGAGATTGAAGGGCTGCAAAGAACTGAGTTAATCAGGCAATTGCGCCTTGGAGAATTTGATGTACTAGTTGGAATAAACTTGCTTAGAGAGGGATTAGACATCCCAGAGGTATCTCTTGTTGCAATATTGGATGCTGATAAGGAAGGCTTTCTTAGAAATTTTACCAGTTTGATTCAAACCTTTGGTAGGGCAGCAAGAAACGAAAATGGAAATGTGATCATGTATGCTGATACCATTACTCAATCAATGAAAAATGCTATGGATGAAACAAAACGTCGTAGAGAAAAACAGATGAAGTACAATAAAGAACATGACATAACCCCAAAGACAATTATAAAATCTGTTCCAGAACAAGTCACAACACTTGATGACTCTAAGCTAAAGTCAACTCATGATATTGCTGCTGATATTATTGATTTAGAAGCCCAAATGAAAAAATATTCTGAGGATTTAGATTTTGAACGTGCAATTGAATGCAGAGATAAAATAAAAAGACTAGAAAAGGAGATTCAACTAAAAAATGACAGAAAATAAATTAAAAATTCGTGGTGCACGACATCATAATCTAAAAAACATCGACATTGATATTCCAAAAAATAAACTAGTTGTAATTAGTGGATTGTCTGGTTCTGGAAAATCTACTTTGGCCTTTGATACAATTTATGCTGAAGGTCAGAGACGATATGTGGAATCTCTTTCTGCATATGCCCGTCAATTTTTAGAGATGATGGACAAACCTGATGTTGATTCTATTGAAGGACTATCCCCTGCAATTTCAATTCAACAAAAAACAACTAGTAAAAATCCCCGTTCTACAGTTGGAACTACTACTGAGATTTATGACTATATGCGATTACTTTATGCAAGAATTGGTATTCCTTATTGTACTAATTGTGGAAGAAAAATCTCTACCCAATCAGTTGAAACCATCTGTGACTCTGTATTGAGAGAGTTTTCTGGAAAAAAAATCCTAATTTTAGCTCCTATTATTCAAAGGAAAAAAGGAACCTATGAAAAACTATTTGAACAAATCAAGAAGGATGGCTATTCTAGAATACGCCTCAATGGTGAAATTTTGAG
This sequence comes from Marine Group I thaumarchaeote SCGC AAA799-D11, assembly GCA_000746765.1. Lineage (GTDB taxonomy): Archaea > Thermoproteota > Nitrososphaeria > Nitrososphaerales > Nitrosopumilaceae > Nitrosopumilus. Next base: position 135,954 of record JOSY01000033.1, on the reverse strand, counting down.
CCTAGATGAGGAGATTCCTCCTCTTGATAGGCAAAAATGGCACAATATTGAGATTGTAGTTGACAGAATCACTACTGAAAAATCAGAACGCTCAAGATTGTTTGAGGCTATTCAGACTGCCATCAAGGCCTCAAAAGGAGATGTAATGGTTGCATCAGAAAAATCTGAAAAAATCTTTTCTCAAAATAATGCTTGTCCTTACTGTGGATTAACAGTGGGAGAATTAGAGCCAAGGAATTTCTCCTTTAACTCTCCATTTGGTTTGTGTAAAGAATGCAATGGTCTTGGTGTTAAGATGGAATTTGATCCTGATTTGGTAATACCTGATAAAACAAAATCCATTTTAGATGGTGCAATTGTTCCTTGGAGTGGAAGATTTTCTTCATTTAGAAGACAAGCATTAAGGGCAGTTGGAAAAAAGTTTGGTTTTGATTTGATGACCCCTATAAACAAAATAAAATCAAAACATCTTCAAATTATTTTGTATGGTACTGATGATTTAATTGATTTTAACTATCGTTCAAAGTCTGGTGATTCTTCATGGCAATACACTAATGCCTTTGAAGGTGTATTGTCTAATCTTCAACGTGTTTTTATGGAGACCGATTCTGAATCAAAACGTGAATGGTTAAAACAATTCATGAGAGACACTCCATGTAATGCATGTGATGGAAAAAAACTCAAACCAGAATCTCTTGCAGTAAAAATCAACAATAAAGGAATTATGGATGTTTGTGATTTGTCAATTGATCATTGTTATGACTTTTTTTCAACACTGAAATTAACTGAAAACGAACAATACATTGCAAGAGATGTTCTAAAAGAAATTAAGGAACGACTTGAATTTTTAATGAATGTTGGCTTGAATTATCTTACTTTAAACAGGTTAAGCTCAACATTGTCTGGTGGTGAATCTCAAAGAATTAGATTAGCTACTCAAATTGGTTCTAATCTTACTGGTGTGTTGTATGTTTTAGATGAGCCTACCATTGGCCTTCACCAAAGGGATAATGCACGATTAATTAAAACGCTAAACAAGCTACGAAATCTTGGAAATACTGTCATTGTAGTGGAGCATGACGAAGAAGTTATACGAAATTCGGACTGGATGGTCGATTTGGGTCCTGGTGCAGGAGTGAATGGCGGCAGTGTAGTTTTTGAAGGAACCGTTAATCAAATCCTCAATGGTCACAAATCTGTCACTGGCGATTATCTTAAAGATAACTCGTTAATCATGCTGCAAGATAAAATCAGAAATAATTCTGGCTCCCTTGTTGTACAAAAGGCATCAGAAAACAATCTCAAAGATATTGATGTTGAAATTCCCTTAGGTCTTTTCGTTTCAATTACTGGAGTTTCGGGCTCTGGAAAATCTACCTTGATTAATGACATTTTGCTTAAAGCCCTAGAAAACCATTTTTACAAATCCAATGTAAAGCCTGGAAATCATAAAAAGATTGTTGGTTTGGAAAATATTGATAAGGTTATTGCAATTGATCAATCCCCAATTGGCAGAACGCCTAGATCAAATCCTGCAACATACATTGGTGCATTTACTCCAATTAGAGAATTGTATGCAAATACTGAATTATCCAAAGAACGTGGGTATGCACCAGGACAATTTTCATTTAATGTTGCTGATGGTAGATGCTTTGCATGTGATGGTGATGGAGTAAAACAAATTGAGATGCAATTTCTCTCTGATGTTTATGTGAAATGTGATGAGTGTAAAGGAAAGCGTTACAATTCTGAAACACTGTCTGTTCTTTACAAAGGAAAAAACATTTCAGATGTTTTGGATATGACTGTGTATGAAGCATTAAACTTCTTTGAGAATGTTCCTGCAATTAAAAGAAAGTTGCAAACAATCTATGATGTTGGATTAGGTTACATTAAACTTGGACAGTCTTCTACAACCCTGTCTGGTGGTGAGGCTCAAAGAGTCAAACTAGCCTCAGAACTATCAAAACGAGGTACTGGAAAGACTATGTACATTTTAGATGAGCCTACAACTGGACTTCATTTTGCAGATGTTCAAAAATTACTTGATGTTCTAAATAGGCTGGTTAATCTTGGCAATACTGTAGTAGTGATTGAACATAACATGGATGTCATTAAAAATTCAGACTGGATAATTGATTTGGGTCCTGAAGGTGGTGATGAGGGTGGTAGGATTGTTGCTACAGGTACTCCAAAAGACATTGCAAAAGCTCCTGGAAGTTATACTGGGAAATATCTAAAGAAACTAGTTAAAAAATGACTTTTGATATTTCCAAGATTACAATTCCAACTGATCCTGGCATCTATTTGATGAAAGATTCTGATGGAAAAATCATCTACATTGGTAAAGCCAAGAATCTCAAAAAGCGTGTAAAGTCATATTTTTTAAAAAATCAAAATTACAAAACACAGAAACTGGTTCAAAACATTTCTGATATTGAATTTGTTTTAACTGATAATGAAAGCGAAGCATTTCTTTTAGAATCAAATATGATCAAAAAATACCGTCCTCGATTTAATATCGAGTTAAAAGATCAACAACGATATACCTATCTTAGAATATCTGATGAAAAATATCCCCGATTACTAGTTGCAAGACGTACTAGAGACGGAAAATTTCTTGGAAAAGGAAAAACATTTGGTCCATTTACTCAAGGTAGTTCAAAATTACTAACTATTGGAGCATTGCGTAAAGCATTTCAAATTAGAATTTGTAAAACATTGCCAAAAAAAGTGTGTCTTGAATATCATTTGGGAAATTGTGAAGGTCCTTGTGAATTCAAGGATGCTCAAGATAGATACCCAAAACATGTTGCAGCATTAGAAGAAGTTCTTAAAGGTAAAAACCAGACAAAAATTTTTACAAAAAAACTAGAAGAAGAGATGCATCAGGCTGCTGAATTACAACAATTTGAGCGTGCAAAAGACATTCGTGACACTCTGATACGACTAGGAAGTCTTCAGACCAAACAAAAAATGGAATATGTGGAAAATTCTGATGAAGAATACTTTGGAATCGGAATTCAAGAACAATCTGCAACTGTTATGAATTTTAGAATGATTAATGGTGTGATTAGAGATAGTGACAAATTCTTTTTTGATCTAGTGGGGGATAATTCATTTTCAAATTTTCTCTATCAATATTATTCGACACATAAAATTCCAAAACATATCATTGTAAGTGAACTTCCTGAAAATCAGAAACTTTTGGAATCTTTGCTTTCAGAGCAAGCTGGTTTTTCTGTAAAAATCTCTGCCCCTACAAAGGGCAAGAAAAAAGATATCGTGAATCTTATTCTAAAAAACATCAAACTAATTCATACTAAGGGAGGCGAACCTGGTTTGGTTGAATTAAAAGAAATCCTAAATCTTCCTGATGTTCCAAACATCATTGAATGTTTTGATATTTCTAACCACGGGGAAGACTTTGCAGTTGGATCTATGGCACAATTTGTTAATGGTAAACCAAACAAATCTGGATATAGAAAATTCAAAATCAAAACTGTTTCTGGAAGAGATGATTTTGCAATGATTGGCGAAGTAATCAAACGTAGATACTATAGATTGTTAGAAGAAAACTCTGAATTACCTGATTTGATAGTAATTGATGGTGGTAAAGGACAGCTTAGTGCTGCTACAAAGTCTTTACAATCACTTGGATTGAAACTTCCTTGCATATCTTTGGCAAAAGAAAATGAAGAGGTCTATATCCCAAAAACCAAAAAACCTATTGTCATTCCAAAGAATAAGCCCTCTTTGAAAATTTTACAGCATGCTAGAGATGAAACTCATAGATTTGGTGTTGCATACAATAGAACCATTCGAAAAAATCAGATAAAATAAGAAAAAAGAAAAAATTTTGGTTTAGTTCACTGTAACACTACCGACCATCCAAGGATGTACCATACAGAAGTAGTCATAGCTTCCTGCATCTTCAAATGTGAATGAATATGATGCTCCGCCCATTACTAAGCTGCTGTCAAAGACACCAGATGGACCATCTGCTGGACTACCGCCAGTTACTGTGTGTGCTGCTGTGTCAACGTTAACCCATTCTACTGTGTCTCCAGCATTAATTGTGATGTCTGCTGGACTGTAACATTCGTTAGTTTCTTCACATCCCGGAACTGAAGTACCTGCTGGCATCTCAACTGTGTGAGTCATTGGACCTGCTGGTTCATCCATAGCTGGAGTTGTATCTTCCATAGCTACTTCTTCTTCAAGTTCTACAGTTTTCTCTTCCATCATAGGTTCTGTTTCTGTTAGGTCGAGGATTTTGTAGTCAACTACGAATGTGTTGGTGAACATTGTGTGAACTGCTAAAGCATTACCGGAAAATTCCCATTCACCTTTTGCATTCTTTGGATCAACGAATGTTAGTTCGAAGATTGTTTCGCCATCTGGAGTCCAAGTCTTTGCTGGTTTTTCATCAGCTCCGATTGGTCCTCTAAGTGTGACTAACTGAATGTTTTCAGATGCATCATAGAGAAGTGTACCTGAATAGGTGTTTTCACTTGGTGCCAATAGCACTGCAAGTTGATGTGATTCATGTCCCATACCTGGATCTTGTACAGATGTGGCTCTCTCCCAACCAGCTTTCATTGGTTTTTCAGGAGTTGCCTTTGGTTCATCCATTACTGGCTCAGGTGCTGTAGATGTTACAGCTGGAGCAGAAACACTGGGTCCGGCATTTTGAGCTGCATCGCCATACATGGCAAATGCAACTCCAATTGCTACAATTGCGATTGAAAATCCAATTGCAGCCTTATCTATACCTGCCATAGTTGATCAGAAACTTCCTATAAGGTAAATAAATCTAATCTTCATTCGGCTTCCTAGAAATCATCAAGATTTCACATATTTGTAGATCAGAATCAACAGCATGATCCATCTGAATGGTGTCCTTTGGGCACAGTATGAAAAACAAATACCAGCGCATGATATCGGTCATGCGCCAGATTCTCAAGAAAATGCATATTCCTCTTTATTTGCATACAAAATCAAAACATGTCTTTTCTGTACACCAACATATCGTAATGCTTGTTCTTAGACAGTACGAGTCAAAAAGCTACGAGTCATTTGTGGAATGGTTGCAAATTGCAACTGAAGTAACAAGGATTCTTGGATTGAGTACAATCCCACATTATACCACGCTACAAAAGGCAGCTGCCAGATTGAGCAACATCTTGCTGCACGTTGCGATTGGAAGATTCATCAGTATTGCATGTCCAGGTAAAATATTTGCAGGAGCAGATGCAACTGGATTTGAGGACAGGCATTGCACACCATACTACACATGGAGAGCTCAGATTAGGCGTTCATACACAAAACTATCAGCTGGTTCTGATATGAATACACAGTTGATTTGTGCAGTTGTAATACAGCATCATCCAGTGAGTCATGACGTCAAACATTTTTCAGAGATATTCAGACATATACTGTCAGTTAGGATTCCTTGGATTATGGTTCTGGATCTGGGATATGATGCAGAATGGGTTCATCAAATGATTCGAGAGAATAATGTGTTGTCAATGATTCCTGTCAGGAAACGAGATTGTCCGATTCATCGCACTCATGGAAGATACAGAAAACAGATGAGGCGAGAATTTGATGAATCGTTGTATCATCAACGTAACAAGTGTGAGACAATATTTTCTGTAATCAAACGAAAGTTTGGATCTGAGATAAAATCATACAATGATTCCATGAAAGAAAAGGAATTATTGTATCGTATTCTGGCTTATAACTGTCATAGGATGTGTATGATTTCTTGTTTGTTATGGATGATTTCTAGGAAGCCCTTCATTCTTACCTTCATATTCAACATTTTCTGAGTTTTTTCTTTGATGATATTTGATTTCCTTAAAATTTTCAAATTTTTACAAATTTTCTAAAAATTCATTGAAAATTACATATGATCGCTCTAATGTGATATTGACTGTTGTCAATGAATCTGAACAATTCTTTCTTTTATGATTCTGCATTGTAATGACATCATACAAAGCAATTGAGCTGTCACCAAGTAACTACCCGTTTTTGGTCTTAAGCTCTTTTGCCTTTGTTATTTTTTCATGATTCAATTAATTCAAATTCCATTTTCAATTTTCTTTGAGAAATTAATTGTTTGATGAATCGCATTCTGTTTTTGATAAATTCGTCATTGATTTCTTTGTTGAATTTGAAATGCTCAAACATTGCTTTTTCATCACATTTTACATTGATGCAATCTTCATTTTTTATGATGAATACTCCTATTGCCCAAAAAAGACCTACATGAAGTGCAATGTATTTTGATTGTAAATTTGTCACTTTATTTTTGTACTTCTGAACATGTTCCCTATTTTGTTCTGCAATAGATCCTCCTGTTTCTATTTTCCATGAGATTTTTTCACTATCTCCCTCAAAGTACAAAACATGGTCCAATTGTCATCCAAAAAGTGGTTTTTTGTCAATATATTTTGAATCCTTCACTTATGATCAAAGATTGAAAGGTGTAGTTATGCTTGAATCTCACGCCTTCTTTTCAAAAATGGTCGATGAATTAGTCGAATTCTCTGAATATGATCCTGAATTAGCAGATGGCATAAAGTGGCTTGATGAACAGGCACAGAAAAAAGGTATCACATTTTATGATATGGTTTTTGAAGTGTTGTACAAACACGATGTAAACTCTAAAGCTAAAGACTGGCTTAGTACAAGAAATTAAAAATTATTTTCTCAAGTCTAATGTTTTGTATTCACAACCCTCTGGACCACAATACTTTCCAACATACGTTGCTTTTGGTCTGTACAATGCTGGTTTTGGTGCAGCTTCTGCAAATTTCTCTTCGATGATATGAGCTGCCCATCCGACAACTCTTGATATTGCAAATATTGGTGTGTTCAAATCTACTGGGATTTTGAGCATATAGTAAATTGACGCACTATACAAATCTACATTTGGATAGATGTCTTTTCCTTTTTGTGCTTTCATTTCTGCAATTGTTGTTGTCTCTATTTTTTCAGTCATATCAAACCATGGCTCTTTAGTTTTTTCTGCAAGTTTTCTTGATAGTTCTTTTAGAACCTGTGCCCTAGGATCATATGTCCTGTACACTGCATGACCCATTCCCATGATTCTTTCACCTGCGCTCATCTTTTCTTTTATCCATGGTTCTACTTTGTCGATTTCTTGAATTTCTAATAACATCTTCATGACTTCTGTATTGGCACCTCCATGCAACTCTCCACTTAGTGCCCCAATTGCAGCACTTGATGCTGAATACATGTGGGCTCTTGTTGATGCTACTTGTCTAGCTGTAAATGTTGAGGCGTTGAATGTATGGTCTGCATGTAAAATTAAACAGACGTCAAAAATTTTTTCGACTTCAGGATCTGGTTTTTCCCCTGACATCATGTATAGGAAATTTGCTGCATGGCTTAGAGAGGCGTCTGGGTCTACAATTGGTAATCCATTTCTAATTCTTTGCCAACTTGCTATTATGGTAGGTACTTTGGCAATTAGGTTGATTGCTTTTTCATAGCTTGCATCTTTGTTTGAAAATTCTTCATCATAATATCCTGCAAGTGCTGAGACGAATGCTTGAAGCATGTCCATAGGGTCTGCATCCTTTCTCCAATTTCCCATATTCTTTTGCATCTGTTTTGGGATGTATCTTGCCTCAACTAGTTTTGAATTAAATTCATCTAATTCTGCCTTTGTAGGCAATTTGTCATAAAGCAGCAAATATGCTGTTTCCTCAAATGTTGAATTTTTTGTAAGATCTAAAATATCAAATCCTCTGTAGATTAGCTTGCCTTTTTCACCATCAATGTTTGAGATTCTTGTATCTGCAACCTCTATTCCTCGCAAGCCAATGTTTTTTGTTTCCATATTGAGCCTAGCAAGAATTGTTCTATTATATTTTCGCAAAAATTATGTCTATGAAATTTAGTAATTAGTCTAATATGCCAACTTTTGGCCCTAAATGAGAATTTTTAATCAGAAATTAAATGACTCCCAGTGAACGTAAAAATTTGCAAAAACTTGATGATTTGGTTCTAAACGCATCTGTTGAAGAACTAAAAAAAATTCAGGAAGTTGATCATCAAAACCAGATGGAAGGACTTTCTCTTTATGAGGTGTATCTTGATTCAAGTTCTCTGATAAATCAAAGCATCAAAAAACCATCTAGAAAATCTTGAGATTCCATTCTTAATTTAAATGAGGGTTTGTAGTTTTCTTTGATGTTGGCTGCATCAAAGACAAAGAAATCTACTGCTAAAAAATCTACTACTAAAAAGACCAAAGCAACAAAGAAAACTACATCCAAAAAAGTTGTCAAAAAAACTGCTAAAAAAACTACTAAAAAAACCACTACTAAAAAAATAACAAAATCAAAGCGTACCAAAGTAATCTGTATCTCTCACAAAGAGGATGCTGATGGAATTAGTTCTGCTGCATTAATTCGCCAAGCATTTGGTGGTGATGCAATTTTAGTTGATTATCCTGGACAAATGGAAGCCTTACAACAAGTTGTTTCTGATGAAAAATTAAAGTCATTATACATTTGTGATTTGGGTTTGAGCAAAAAGACTCAAGATGAATTTGTTGATATTATGAAAACTCTGAGAAAAAACAAAGTATCAGTTACATACATTGATCATCATGATATTGATCCAGATGTTGTAAAATCATTACAAAAACTCAAAGTCAAAGTAATTCATGATATCAATGAGTGTACCACTGTTCAAGTTTACAATGCTTTTAAATCAAAATTAAATGAACATGCAACTTTTGTTGCAACATGTGCTGCCATTACTGATTATATGGAAGATAGGCCTCTAGGTTCTAAATTACTTCAAATGTATGATAGACAATTTGCCCTCATTAGTGCCACTGTCTTAACTTACAATATTGTTGGACACCAAAAAGAACCAGATTATTTGTTGTATCTTGTTGAAGAACTAGCAGAATCTAAATTCCCTCATGATATTCCAAATACATTTGAATTTGCACAAATTCAAGTTGAAAAACTCTCTCAAATGATTGCCAAAGTAAAGGCTGGCATGAAAACAATGAAGAATCTTGGCCATATGGAAATCACTGATTCTGGTGCTAGTGGTGCTGTCAATTTTGTAATGGGGTTATCTGGTAAAGATGTAGGCGTTGCATACAAAGAAAGAGTAGACCATGGAATCTACGCAGTATCTGTTAGAGGTTCTAAAAACTGTAAAGTTCACTTGGGAAAGATTGTTAATTTGTTAGCAACTGATCTTGGTGGTTCTGGAGGTGGACATGATAGAGCATGTGGAGCTGTTATTCCAAAACCAAAAATAAAAAAATTCATCACAGAATTAAATAAAAAAATTAAATAATCACTGTAAGAATCTAGGAATCTTCTTTACTACATGGGATATTGAAATTCTACCTGGTCCTGCAACTATGATTGCAAGTGCTGCAGCTAACATCACCAAGTCCCATTCCCATCCGCCTTTGGAAATAAAAAACCCATTTTCCCATCTGATATGGAATATTGCTCCAAGCAAAATTATTGATACTATTGAAGCAGAAATTCTTGAAAGAACTCCTACAACAAGCAATACACCTCCAATAAATTCAGCTAGAGCAATTGGTAATTGTAGTTCAGGTGGAATTCCTACTGATACTAACCACTCTTGCCAACTAGGATCAAATTTCTTTAGACTATGTACAATGAATATTGCACCAATAGATGCGCTAATTCCCCAATGAGTAATGTCATGTAAGACATTTCCCTTTAGGGTTGCTTCTGCATTCATTGATTCTGGCCTTTGAAAAATGATTAAAAGGATTTGTCCAAATCCCCTCCAAAAGTTGGAACAATTTTTTAATAATTTGGAGGACAAATTCATGCAAAATTGAATGTCAAAATCCTTGCTCCAGCCATAGCTATTGGTATTGCACTTGTGGGCTTGGCCTTGTTTTTGTATGAAGACTCTCAGCCTTATGTTACAATTACCCCTACATCCTCTTCAGTTACAATTCCTGAAACAGGCATATCTGAACTCCAAATGATGGAAACTGATGGTATCAAACATCTGATTCCATTAGATAAGATCAAAGGAGGGGGCCCTCCAAAAGATGGAATACCCTCAATTGATGATCCTGTTTTTGCTACTATCTCTGATTCTCAATTTATGTCTGATTCAGATACTGTAATTGGTTTGGAAATTAATGGAGAGGCAAAAGCATATCCGCTATTCATTTTGGTTTGGCATGAAATTGTAAATGATAAAGTTGGAGATGTGCCTGTCTCTGTTACGTATTGTCCATTGTGTTATACCAATCAAGTATTTGAGAGAATCATTAACGGACAAGAAGTAGAATTTGGCACTTCTGGAAAGTTATACAACAGTAATTTGTTGATGTATGATAGACTAACTGAATCTTATTGGAGTCAAGCACTTGGTATTGCAGTAAAAGGAGAATTAACCGGATATCAACTAAACTTGGTTCCTTTTGATGTAATTACTTGGGGTGATTGGAAAGCATTACATCCTGATACCTTGGTGTTGACAACTGATACTGGTCATTTAAGATCATATGCTACTGACCCTTACGGAAATTATTACACAGAACCTCGAATAATGTTTCCAGTAGAGCATAGTGATGATAGAATGCATCCAAAAGAAATTATCATTGGATTTAATCAAGACGATGTTTCAAAAGCATTCAAGCAAAGCGATATTGAATCTGAAATTGTGATTAATGATTCAGTCGGCACAATCCCTGTTATGCTAATTTCATTATATTCTGAAAACTCTCGTGCATTTGAGAGAACAATTGATGGGAATGTTTTAGATTTTCAATATTTAGATGGGAAAATAATTGATCTTCAATCAAACTCTGAATGGAATTATGATGGATTGGCAATATCTGGCCAATATGAGGGAAAGCAACTAGAAAGATTGCCAATTGAGCCTGGATTTTGGTTTGAATGGGTTGCATTTCATCCTCAAACTCTAGTTTATGGTGATGTCTGATGAGACCTATCCAAAAGGCGACAATCGTTGGAGTTCTTACAGTTGTAATCTATTTGGCAGTAGTGGTGGCAACTACTCCTGCATTAGAACCATATGCTGCAATTAGTGCTGCATTTCAACTAAACTCTATTGTGATAATTGGTATGGGAATCGGTATTGGTCTGCAAGTCTTTTTATCTGAAAAAAGTAAACTTCTTGGATGCAAACTTGATGTTAAACGAAAAGCATTTGGTGGAAACTCTGGAAGTACTGCTGCAACCTCTTTCTTCTCTTTCTTTTCTCTAGTTCCACTTGGTTGTTGTGGTTGGTGGCTCTATGCATTATCTTTACTTCCAAGTGTTGTTGGAACTGGAGTGTCTGCAGTTCTAATAGAATACAGTCAAGTGTTGGCATACGTTGGACTGGTAATCATATTTGGATTTGCAGGATTGACTGCAGTGAAACTAAAGAAGGAACAAAAATTACAAAATTCATTTAATCTTAATTGAGAATGCTAAAAGTTCTCCTTTACTTTTAGTTAGAAACCTTGCCATCTTAGAAAAGAACCCATATTTTTTATCTCTTCTTTTTACTGCATCTTTTGTTTTTTCTTCATCTAAAATTTCTGCAATTCCTGAGACCCACTTTCCTTTTATCTCCCCTTTAATGGTACATGTTGCAATTTTTACCTGAGTGTTGTTTTTTAGTCTCTTTACTTTTCCTGTTTGGTCTCTAGTTACTACAAAAATTTGATTATTTTTTATTGTAAACCAAACTGGTGTCCTTATTGGGTCACCGTTTTTCTTGTATGTTTCAACTGAGATGTATTTTTCAGATTCTATTTCTTCCAAGTACTTCAATTTAGCCTCGATTTTAGAATCATTTTGATGTATTTTTGAGTTTTCTGATGATTTTCTTTACCTGTCTATATGCTAAAACTGGAGGTATACAGTATGGGCATCCTATTTCACGAATGGAGCAACAGCAAAAACATTGACACTTGCCTTTTTCATGATTACATTCTTGGCAAATCATATTTTTTACTTCTAGCTTTTGATCTTAATCTTGTTTTACAACATGGGCATGTGTTTTCTTCTGTGAGAAAAAATATTGCACATAATGAACACCATTTTTGTCCTATTTTGTAACGAAGATTATTTGTAAATGAGGTTGATTTTAATCGCTCACATACTCCTTTGCACATTTGAACCATGAATCAAATTCTTTGAAAATATATTTAAGATAATTTCCAAATCATTCAATTCTTTTCTCGCGTTATTTCATCAAACGCACACGATGCAGTCAGATCCCCTGTAACATTAACCATGGTCCTGATCATATCTAAGATTCTATCTACTGAAAGTAATAACAAAATCCCGACTGGTGGAATTCCAACTGTTATCAGTATTGTAGTTAGGACGATTGTTCCAGCTCCTGGAACTGCAGGAGTTCCAATTGATGCTAAAAGTGAAGTAATGATAATCACAAGTATAGAAAACATACTCAACTCAATTGCAAATAACTGTGCCAAAAAGAAGACTGCTATTACTTGGTATAAAGCAGTACCATCCATGTTTATTGTAGTTCCAAGTGGAATTACAAATTTTGAGACACGTGTGTCTAGTTTAAGATCCTCTTCTGCAGTCTTTAATGTCATTGGCATTGTTGCCATTGAACTTGCAGTTGAGAAAGCCAAAGTCTGTGGATTGCGGAATTTTGAAAATGTAGATGAAATTGGTCTTTTTGCTACAAACTTTATGATCATTGTGTATACTAACAACATAGCTCCTAGTCCTAGGATTACAGTTGCCATGTACACTCCAAGCCCTGCCATCGTTTCTATTCCGACTTTGGCAACCATGCCTACAATCAAACCAAAAACTGCAAACGGTACAATCTTCATTGCCATGATTAGAATGTATAATGTAATTTTTTGAATGGATTCCAGTAAATCTAGTAATGGTTTGACTGAATCTTTTGGAAGTGCTGCCATTGCCAGACCAACTATCATTGCCATTATCAAAATGCTTAACATTTGTCCTTCAAGATAAGACACAATTGGATTTCTTGGAATGATGTTTGATGCTATTTCTGGTATGTCGTCTACTGAGAAGCCTTCTGTAACTTTCAAATCATCTTCAGAAAGGTCATGTGTTTCTTGAAGTGCAGTAAGATCCAGAATGCTTCCAGGAGCAATAATTGATGCAAGAGTTATTGCAATTAGAATTGAAATTGTTGTAGTAATTACAAAATAAACCCCAATGCCTAATCCGAGAGTTTTCATTTTCTCTTTTGTCCCTAAATTAGTGATGGCCACTATGATTGATGCAAAAATTAATGGAACTATGATCATCAAAATTATACTCAAAAATATGTTAGCAGGAATTTTGAGATATGCTGAAAGAGAATCTAAAGTGTTATCATCTAGACCCACACCCACATCGTCTCCTAAAACTAAACCTACTACTAATCCAATCAGTAAGGATATTACAACTTGAAACCACAATTGTTTGAAAATATAATTTTTCAATGTCATGGAATATCCTTAGATTTTCACCATTCTCATTTGATATAAGAACTACTTGGAAAAACTGGATTTGATTTGTTTTCTAAGATTTGACACTGATTTTTGCCGTCATTTCTGATTCATGATGCTCTAAAATGTGACAATGCATTAGCCATTCTCCTGGATTAGAGAACTCTACTAGGATATCGATTGTTTTTCCTTTGGGCACCAAAACACTATCTTGCCATGATAAATTAGAATTCATCTCGCCATTTTCTGAGAGAACAATGAATCTTTGTCCGTGCAAGTGAAATGGATGTTGCATTGGATGAATCGAATCTTCGCTGTTAATCAATCTGATTTTCTTAACATCCCCTACGTTGACTTCAAAATCAATATCCAATCCTTCCTTTCCTGAATTTTTATCACGTAAAACCCACTTTGTATTTTTTTCATTTGACATTTTGTTCATATTTGGCATTTCATCTTCCCATTCAATTCCATCTGAACCATGATGACTCATTGAATCTTCATGATGATCCATTGACATGCCTTGTGCAATAATACTTGCATGATCCATTGTACTGTCTACTATTTGATGGTCTTGTTGCATTGAATCTTCCATAATTGAATGATCATGCTCCATTGAATGCATGGATAGATCTAATGTACTTTCTAAATCAAATTCTAACTCTAACTCTGGTTCAATTGAAAAATATTTTTTAAATGTTGACATTTCGTATTTTATTTCTGAATTCTTTGATACGTTGAAAAATTCATCATTGGGCTGAATCATTGATTTGTTTACAATGATTTTTCCAATACTGTATTTTTTTTCGGGAGTTAAATGAATTATGTCATATACACCTGGTGATTCAATCATAACTTCAACCGCTCTCCTTTCAAATGGAGAAATAATCACAGAATCAACAAATTTACTTTCTCCATAGTCACTCATGTCTGATGTTACTAGCTTGAGATCTTGTCCTTCAATTTGGAAGTTAAATGTTCTAGTATTTGCTGTATTTGTTAGGTAAAACTTTAGAATTTCATTTTGCGGTACTTCTAAAACATAATCTGGTTCTCCATTAATGAGCATAGTATTTCCAAACCTTCCCATTAAGACATGATCAACAACATCCTCATCATATTCTATGACATTTTTTTCATTAATTTTGATATCATCTAAAATTAATGGAATTTGGAAATTTTGGTAATTATCATCTTTCTCTTGGACTAAGATATTCCCATACAGCCCCATATCCACTTGCATTTCAGTTCTTGTATGTGGATGATAGACATAGATTCCGGTATCAGGGAATTTTAGAGTATACTGGAAGGTTTCTCCTGGCTGAATAGGATCTTGTGTAATGTGTGGTACTCCATCACTTTTGTAATCTAATCTTAAACCGTGCCAATGTGTTGTAGTTGGAATATCTAAGTTATTTTTCACGTTAATGGTGACTGTATCTCCTTGATTTGCTATTAGCATTGGACCTGGACTTTGATTATTGTATCCAAACATCTTAACTTTTTCACCATCAATAATTTTTTCAATTTTGTCTACTGAAAACTCTACATTTTGATTATTCTCTAGATATATTGGAGATGCATTTGCAACAAGTTTATTTTGTATTTTTTCATAATCGTATTCAGATTTTTCTCCAAATGAAATAATATTCTCATTAATCAAATGTTCCACTCCTCCAAGAAAATGTTCCTCTGGAATTTCTCCTGTCGTATACCATTTTGCACTATTTCTAATCCAATCAGGAATCTCTATGTCTTTATCAACACTAATCTCGATGTCTTTTGTTTGAAGAATCTCCTGATTTGTAGTTCCAAATACTATTCTGATATCTACTTCAATTACTTTTTCTTTGATAAGAAATCCTAACCCGTTAGCAAACTCGTGATCACTGATGGTGTCTTCTGACCACCATCTAACCACTTGCTTTACCCAATCAGGAATTTTACTCAATCCTGGATCAGAATCATTATGGTCTGTCCATTCTTGTGAATATGCATTATCGATGCATTGAGAAAAAAATATTACTCCAAAAAACATTATTGGAAAAATCACAATATTCCTGTTTATTTTCAATTTGTTGAGCTCATACTTTACTCGTATAATAATTCTAAGCTGATTCTCAAGTTATTCTGAGATCTCTACGATTGCATCAATCTCTGTCATCGAATCAAGTGGTAAACTTCCTGCTCCTAATGCAATTCTTGTATGCTTTCCCTTTTCTCCAAAAATCTCAAACATCAAATCTGATGCTGCATTGATCACTTTTGGATGCTGTGTAAATTCTGGAACTGCATTTACAAATCCTGAAAGTCTGATAATTCTTGAAACTTTGTCCAAACTTCCTGCTTCTCTTTTGATCTGAGCTAGTATGTTTATTGCGCAACTTTTAGCTGATTTTTGAGCAGTCTCTAGGTTGTCATCTGAAACTTTTCCAGTGTATGCCACTTTGCCGTTTTCAAGTGGAATTTGTCCTGAAATGAAAAGTAAATTTCCTGTTTTTACCACTGGGATGTAATTTCCTGCAGGTGTTGGGGCTTCTGGTAATTCTATTCCTAATTCTTTGAGTTTTTCTTCAGACATGACGATTGTTGCGTCAATTTTGTCTGATTTTAGTTTTTACTTATCTTGATGTGGACTTTTTCGCCCTTACTTGAATTATTCTGAAACACTGTTCTGGTTTTGTACCCTTGTTTTTGAAGGCATCCATCTAAAATTGAAACCCATGGAAGAGAATGGCCGCTATTTAGCTTTGATTCAACTGTAATGTTTTTTGTATTTGCCTCAAAATTCACATGTCCTGAACATGTAATCTGTAGCACTGCATCCATTATCTCAATGATGTCATCCAGTGATTTTGATTTTAGTGAAACACCACTCTTTTCTAATAATTTAAACAAGTCAAATTCTGGTTTTTTTGAGAACATTGTTGAATTCAATATGTGTGTCAATCCTGTTTCATTAACGGTCTTGATTATTTTGTAAATTTCTTGGGCTTCTGTTTTTGTCATGTCTGCAAGTGCTTTTGTTTTTGTTGCATTTTTCCATATGTGTGAAAATACTCTTTCTTGATTTACTCCCAGAATGTCAGTTGATGAAAATATAGCGCCTTTACCATTCTCGTTATTTACCATTAGTAATTCTGTTTCATCAAAGATGAAGCAGTTTTGTGTAATGTCTGATGCTCTAATTTCCACTCCATCTGGAATTGCTCTATATGACTCTGAACAAATTTGTGTTGGAGAAACTAGAACTTTGACATCTATACTTCTACGTAACACTGAAACTAGTTGTTCTTTACATTCTGCTAATAACCCAAAACCCCACTGATCTGCCATGATCTTGATTGATGATTTACTACCATCAATCATGGTTTGAAGTTGTGATAGAACATTGTTTGCACTAATGTGAAAATATCTTTTTTCTTCTGAACCTCTTGATTTTCTACTTTCCTCACTGGCCTTTTTGAGATTGGATACTAGAGTATTCATTGCATTTACTTTGTTAATTTGTTCATGAATTATTCCATCAAATGCATCTTCGGGTGCAATAGCAGTACACATTATTGGTTTGCTTTTTGAAATTATTGCGAGCTTTTTATTTTCAAGTTTTAGTAAAGTTGGATAAATCTTGGTTCTTGGAATTTCTGAATAATATGCCAATTCCCCTGCTGAAATAGTGCCTTTGGCAATTAATGCAACATATGCTTGTGCCTCATACTTGCTTAAACCAAATTCTTCAAGGCTAACTGTTAATGCGTGCTCATTGACCATGATTATGGTTGATTTGTTATTAGGTAAAATTGAGAGCTAAATTCCTTTACACAAATACTCAAAAAAAATCAAAATTGTATCTGCAGATAGGTGTAACTGTAGTTACTAAATTAATTGTGACATCGTCCTCAAATACAAAATCTCAATAGAATATCTCATGTCGGTTAAATGTGTAGAGATAGATACTGAGAACATCTCTCACTCTGTCACTTTAACTCCTAGATTAGATTACTCTGTATCTCTACTTGAAGAGATTGTAGATGTCATATCCCAAAAACGAGATGATTTGAAACAATCAAACAAGGATTTAGTTTCTGATTTTGATGAATCAGATAAAACTCACCTACAAGCAATTGAACTTGAACGAATCATGGCATTTTCTCTTGAGATTTTGACTCTGACAAAAAGGAAGACTAGAAGCATCACAAATGTTCAATCAATCCCTCAAATCCTACCTTCATCTATTCCACTAATTAGAACAATTAGCGCGCAACTCTATGAATTAGTTCCTGATTGCAGTCAAAAATTATCCGAACTTTCTGTTCATTTGGGCAGTATAGTACTTGATTCTGCAGCACTTACTCATGCTAGTTTTGATTTTAGTCAATCAAACATCGAGTCATCAACTCTACTTGATGAAGTAAAATTGATGGTGGACTCTAAAATAAGTAAGCAGTATCCTAATGTTGATTTTTTTAAATTATGCAATACTTGAATGTGTTAAACACCAAACGTGATTTTTCAAAGGACCTTGAGCGTATAAAATCACTATCCTCCAAAATTGATAAAAAAATTTCTGAGGTAAAGTCTTCTGATGATAAAAATATTGAAAAATTAACCTTAGAAGAGTTACAAGATTTAGATAAAATTGTTGGAATTGCTGATTTTATGCTTGTCAAATATGCTGATAAAAAAGAGATGCGTTCAATTCTCAAATATTTTGTTTCTGTAATTTCAGATGCTGCAGGCTCTATTGAAGATTTGGATGATGAAATTTCAGAATTGATCATGTCTGCTGAAGACTCCATCAGTAAGGTAAAGGGAATCCATGTGGATATCTCAGAAAAATCCGATTTTAAGAAGAAATATCATGATGGTCCTGACTATGATGAGCATGAAACGAGTGCAATTAATTTAACCAATTTTGCTACAGAGATTAACACCATAGGATACCAACAAAATTCTCAAGAGAATACTGCGTAGGTAATTTGAAATGAGTATGGCTCCCCAAGAACTAGAAAATACTGCTAGCAAATATGCTTCTGAGGCTATCAAATTTGACTCCCAAGGGGCACGCGGTCAGGCAATCACATACTATCAGCAAGCAATTGATGCTTTGGTAAAATTACTGCAATTATATCCAAACAGTAAACTCAATCCAATTTACAAAGAAAGATGTAACTCTTATCATAATAGAATTAATGCATTACAACAAGCCCATGGCGTAGAACCTGTAGTTGATCCTAAAGCTTCTGAAGAAGACCAGAAAAAATCTGTTCAAAGACAAGAGGCAGAAAATGATTTTGAAGACCTTATCATGAAAGAAAAACCCGATGTAACTTGGGACCAAGTCATAGGTTTAGAAGATGCTAAAAGCGCACTACGTGAATCAATTGTATATCCAACTAAAAGACCTGATTTGTTCCCACTAGGATGGCCAAAAGGAATGTTGCTTTATGGCCCACCTGGAACTGGTAAAACAATGTTAGCAGCTGCTACTGCAAATGAGATGGATGGTTATTTTATCAATGTAGATGCATCATCTATGATGAGTAAATGGTTAGGTGAAGCAGAAAAGAATGTTTCAAAATTATTTGCAATGGCAAGAAGTTATGCTGAAAAAGAAGGCAAACCTGTTATTTTATTTGTAGATGAAGTTGATTCCCTTTTAGGTTCCAGAAACAGTGAGGTTGGTGGAGAAGTTAGAACAAAGAACCAATTCCTAACTGAGATGGATGGTGTTAATGGTAAAGGAAAAGATTTGATGATGTATGTAATTGGCGCAACAAACAAACCTTGGAGTCTTGATTGGCCTTTCCTTAGAAGGTTTCAAAAAAGAATCTATGTGTCCTTACCCACTCAGGCAGCAAGAGAAAATCTCTTTGAGCAATATACTGCTAAACTAAACAAAGATTACAAAGTCAATCCTACTGAATTGGCAAAATTGTTTGATGGATACAGTGCTAGTGACATCAAAGACGTATGTCAAGCTGCCCAAATCAAAACAGTACATGAAATTTTCAATGCTCCTGATTATCATGAGCCAGTAGAAGGTGAAGAACCAGTACAACCAAGAGAACTAACTTCTTCTGATTTCAAAGATATCATGGCAAGAAGAAAACCAAGTGTTTCAACAGAAATGATCCGAGCATATCATAAATGGAGCGAGGAGTTCCAAGCACTTTAGAAAACTTGAATGTCTAACCAAGAACTCATCAAAAACTTTTACATCTCTTTTCAAAATAAAGAGACTGATTTTTCTGATTTCTGTCATGAAAACATTGAATGGATTACAATGGATGATATGCCCAATGGAGGGATTTATGTTGGAATAAAATCTGTCTTTGAAGATTATTTTCCAAAAATGCTCTCAAACTTTAAAGAATTTCATGCCCTCCCTGAACGCTTTTTGGATTTTAAAGACCATGTAATGGTAGTTGGAAAATATCATGGAATTTCAAATACCAATAAAGAATTCACGATTACATTTTCTCATGTGTATCTAATTCAAGATAAGAAAATTGTTCAATTTAGACAATTCACTGATTCGCAGAAAATTCAAGAATCTTTGACATAGTTTGCATGCCATCTTTTGATTGCGATCAAAAATCTAAGTTTCTGATACACACAAAACTTAAATTCGTATTACAACGGAATTGCTGAGGGTCACAATAACCACAAAGAAATCAATCCACGCAAACAAACATGGAAAGCTGATCTTTGATGATGGCACCGTTTTTGACGGTCAAGGTTTTGGTTATTCAACGACTGTTTTTGGTGAAATTGTCTTTAACACTGGTATGGTTGGCTACACAGAAGCTCTGACTGACCCTTCTTACAACGGTCAAATTCTTACACTAACCTATCCTCTTGTTGGAAATTATGGTGTTCCCGATCCAGAGATTAAAGACGAGGATGGAATCTCAAAATTCTTTGAATCTAATGTAATGCAAATTAGGGGTCTTGTTGTTCACGAACTCTCTTTGACTGCAAGTCATTGGAATCTCAAAATGACTTTGGATGAGTGGATGTATAATGAAAAAGTACCTGGAATATCTGGCATTGATACTAGAGCTGTAACTAAGAAACTTCGAAGTAGCGGTGTTATGATGGCCGCACTTGTTGTATCTGAAGAACCTATTGATGTTGAAAAAATCAAAAAAGACTTGGCAGAGGCAACTGATTACAATTCTGAGAAATTTATGGATTCTGTCTCCACTAAAGAGGAAAAAACCTATGGACATGATTCTGAATCTGTTGTAGTAATTGACACTGGTGCAAAAAATGCTATTGTAAGAAATGTTCGCGAATTAGGATACAATGCAATAGTTGTTCCATGGAATACTCCCTATGAGAAAGTTATGGCTCATAATCCAAAAGGTGTGGTGTTGAGTAGTGGACCTGGTGACCCACAAAATTGCCCTGCAACTGTTGATACAGCAAAAAAATTAATTGAAAATAATGTGCCTACATTAGGAATTTGTTTAGGCGCTCAAATAATTGGACTTGCTGGAAATACTGAAACTTACAAACTAAAGTATGGGCATCGAGGACAAAACAAACCATGTATTAATTTAGAAACAAATCAAGTATATGTCACAAGTCAGAATCATGGTTACGGTATAAAACCTGAATCTTTAGAAAAATCTGATTTTAAATTATGGTTTACAAATGCAGATGATAAAACAGTTGAAGGGATAAAACACAAAACACAAAATTGTATTGCAGTTCAATTTCATCCAGAAGCTGCACCTGGTCCTTTTGATTGTAAGTACGTCTTTGAAGAACTTAAAAAACTAATGGAGAAATAATAATTGCCAAAAAATGAATCTCTAAAAAAAATCTTAGTACTTGGTAGTGGGGCAATTAAAATTGGTGAAGCTGGGGAATTTGATTATTCAGGAAGTCAATGTCTTAAAGCAATCCATGAAGATGGAATCAAAAGTGTTCTAATTAATCCAAACATTGCAACAATCCAAACAGATACTAGATTTGCAGATCAAGTGTATCTTCTACCAGTAAACCCATCGTATGTTGAATCCATTGTCGAAAAAGAAAGACCTGATGGAATCATGTTGGCATATGGTGGACAGACTGCTCTAAATTGTGGAGTTAAACTTGAAGAAGCAGGTGTTCTCAAAAAATATGGAGTAAGTGTTCTTGGAACTCAGGTTCAAGGCATCAAAAACACTGAAGACAGACAGCTTTTCAAGGATCAGATGAATGAAGCAGGAGTTCCTGTGCTCAAAAGCAAGACTGTAACCAACTTTGATGATGCAAAGAAGGTCGCTGAAGAACTATCTTATCCTGTCATAATTAGAGTGGCCTATACTCTGGGTGGCCGTGGCGGTGGTATTGCACACAATGAGATTGAACTACATGAAATTGTTGAACGAGGACTAAAGGCAAGTCTTGTGGGGCAAGTCTTAATTGAAGAGTACATTGGTCACTGGAAACAAATCGAGTATGAAGTAATGCAAGACTATGATGGCAATAATGTGATTGTGTGTAACATGGAAAATGTTCTTTCAATGAAAGTTCACACTGGTGATAATATTGTGGTTGCGCCATCACAAACAATTGACAATCACGAATACCACATGTTACGTTCAGCAGCATTGCGTGCCACAAAACATGTTGGAATAGTTGGAGAATGTAATATTCAATATGCGTTAGATTCTGACTCTGATAGATATGTTGCAATTGAAATCAATCCTCGTTTGTCACGTTCATCAGCTCTTGCAAGTAAAGCAACTGGTTACCCACTTGCATACATGTCTGCAAAAATTGGTTTAGGTTATAGTTTATCTGAACTTGTAAACAGAATTACAAAAAGTACCACTGCATGTTTTGAACCCTCCCTTGATTATATTGTATGCAAACACCCTCGATGGGATTTCTCAAAATTTGAACTTGTTAATCGTAAACTTGGAGTTACTATGAAATCTGTTGGAGAAGTCATGGCAGTTGGTAGAACCTTTGAAGAATCTTTACAAAAAGCAATCAGAATGCTTGACATTGGAAATGATGGACTTGTTTTGAATCGTGCAAACGGCCAAACATACACTGAAGAAGAAATTGAATACAAACTATCTCATCATGATGATCAAATATTGTACAATGTTGCAATTGCGCTAAAGATGGGAATATCTGTTGAGAGAATCTACAAACTATCTGCAATTGATCCTTGGTTTATAGAAAAAATCCAAAACATAGTTGACACTGAATCAAAACTCAAAGAATCTGAACTTGATGAATCTATGATGTGGAATGCCAAAAAGATGGGCTTCTCAGATAAGCAGATTGCACGATTAAAGGACAAAACTCCTGATGAAGTGCGTGAAATCCGCAAAAAATTAGGTGTAATTCCTTCTGTGAAGCAAATTGATACCTTGGCTGCAGAATGGCCTGCTGTCACAAACTACCTCTATCTTACCTATGGTGGAAATTCTCATGATATTGAAGTTCCTGACACTGAGAAAGGAATAATCGTTGTTGGTGCTGGTCCTTACAGAATTGGAAGTAGTGTGGAGTTTGATTGGGGAACTGTAAACATGGTATGGGGATTACAAGAAAATGGTGAGAAAAATGTATCGGTAGTTAATTGTAATCCTGAAACTGTTTCAACTGATTATGATATTTGTACAAGATTATACTTTGAAGAATTAACTCAAGAACGGATTCTTGACATTACAGAGTTTGAAAATCCAAAAGGTGTAATCACTTGTGTTGGTGGACAAACTGCCAATAATTTGACTCCTGGACTTGCACAGCGCGGAATCAATATTATGGGAACAAGTGCAATAGATGTTGATAGAGCTGAAGACCGTTCAAAATTCAGTGCTGAACTTGATAAATTACATATTCAACAACCAAAATGGCAAGCATTTTCAAACCTTAATGAAGCAAAGAACTTTGCACAAGAAGTTGGATTCCCTGTAATTGTTAGACCATCTTACGTTTTGTCTGGCGCTGCAATGAAAGTTGTATGGTCTCAAGATGAACTAAAAACATATGTCAAAGAAGCAACAGATGTTTCTCCTGATCATCCAGTTGTAATCTCAAAATTCATGTTAAATTCACTTGAAGTAGATGTTGATGGAATCAGTAACGGAAAAGAAGTTGTTATTGGCGCAATAGTCGAACACATTGATTCAGCTGGTGTACACTCTGGCGATGCAATGATGTGTATCCCTCCTTGGAGGTTAAACAACAAAATAATTGAAACAATTAATGATTATACAAAAAAGATTGCACTGACCTTTAATATCAAAGGTCCATTTAACCTGCAATTTCTAATTCATGATGATCATGTCTATGTCATTGAGCTAAACATTCGCGCTTCGCGTTCCATGCCATTTGTCTCAAAACTAGTAAAAACCAACCTGATTTCACTTGCATCTAAGGCTATTTTGGACAAACCACTTCCTAAAATCCCTGAAAATAAATGGCAAAAGATTCACAACTATGGAATCAAAGTACCTCAATTTTCATTCATGCAACTAGATGGTGCAGATATTGCATTAGGTGTCGAGATGCAGTCAACTGGTGAGGCTGCATGTTTTGGTAGTAGTTTCTATGATGCGTTATCAAAAGGTTTGACTTCTGTTGGATACAATCTTCCTGATAAGGGAACTGCACTTGTAACTGTTGGCGGTTCTGCAAATAAAGAAAAACTTTTGCCAAGTATTGCCAAGCTTAAACAATTAGGATTTAAAATATTAGCAACTGAACACACTGCTGAATTCTTTGAAGAAAAAATTGGTGATGTTGAAATTGTACACAAAATTTCAGAGCCAGAACGAAAACCAAACATCTCTGATTTGCTTTATGAGAAAAAAATTGACTTTATCATAAATATTCCAAGTACGTTATCTTTGGAAAAATATGTTGGAATGTTAGATGATGAATATCAAATACGAAGAAAATCTTTGGAATTGGGAATTCCTGTTCTTACTACACTCGAGTTGGCAGATTCTTTTGTTAAGACTCTTGAATGGCTTCAACATAATGAAACAACAAAAGATCCTATTGAGCCATATGATGTTCTTGAGTAATTATCACAAAACTTGATCAATAATTGATTCATTCCCAATAATTGTCCCATCAAGTGTAACAATTCTTGCCTTTGCAACTGATTTTATTCTGTCTATTATTGGGGAAATTGATTTTTTGTATTTTTTTCTATGAGTTGCATAAAAGTACTTGTTAAATGAAGGGATTATTGTGATTTCTAATTCTCCTGATTTGTTTGGAAAAATTTTTTCTTTTTCTATTTTCATTGAAACCCAAACCCTTTGTCCATTTATTACAGAATCTTCTTGAAAAAAAACGGGATGAACGTGGCCCATGATTATCTTGCCTACATGTGAAAAATTCTCTGATGGCATAGTGTGTCCGTGAGTTAACAATACATTTTCTTCTACTATTCCAGTTGAACTAATCATTGTGACATTTTGAGGAACAAGTCTTGAAATGTTTGAATCGTGATTTCCAGGAACCAAAACCACTTCACATTTTTCACTCATTTTTTCAAAAAACAATGGAACTTCATCCCATTCGCTTTTTGAGATACTTTTAACACTTGATTTTACATCTCCTAGTAGTATCACAGAATCAGGTTTTTCTGCATCAACCATTTGTGATAACTCTTGAATTGTTTCATTTATTGTGGAATTTTTTCCAATGAAAATTTCATTTGATGCCATACTACTTTCAAATCCTATGTGAAGATCTGTTACAACAAGATGTTTTCTCTCTCCTTCCAAAATTAATGCCGGTTTTGATGGTATGATTCTGGTTTGTAACATCAAAGTTATACTGCAGATATCTGATTAAATTCTTGTGAACAAAGACCCTGATAGAATTGAATCTCTTGTTTCAGAAAAACGAGTAAAACTACATGTTTTTGAGCCTAGTCAAAGGAAGATTTGGACTGTAGTTGGAAAGGGTGAAGAACATTGGGTTGATCCATCTGGCCTTTACTGCTCTTGTCCTGGATTTTATTTTGGTAAATTAAACGGAAAGGAGACTTGTTATCATTTAGATTCAGTAAAGCTTGCTCAAAATGAAAACAAAGTCGAAAAAATTATTTTTTCTGATGATGAGTTTTCTGATTTCCTTTTAGGATTGCTTTCAGATTTGTAATGATTTTTTATTCGAATGTATTAATAACTAGAAAATTTATTGCCAAATATGGATGAAGAACAACGAAATTCTGAAATTGAAAAGATAGCCAATCTAATGGTTCATGATGGTGTTTCCCCTGATGAACAAGATTCAGGAAAATTAGAAAAATACAAAAATCAAATTAAAGAAGACTGTAACCTAAATGATGAAGATGCAATGAAACTCGTTTATGAGACATTGTTATTTAGAAAATTAAAAAGTTCAGATTCTGGTGACCTTTTAGACAAGGGCTCTGATTTTGGTGCTGGATTTAGTTGAGTTTATCCTAGTGGAATAGATTCTATATCTTCTTGTGAAACTCCTTTCCAAAGACCTATCATTCCTTCTGGTTCTACTTCTTCAACTTTGGTTATTTGTTGAATTTTGATTTGATCTGGTGTGGGTGGTCTCCATAACATTGCCATATAATCTCCAACATTTCCAACTTTGTTTGGAGATGCCATTGTTATTTTCTCTGCTGCAAATCCTTTTGCAGTTAATGCATTTGTTGCTTTTTCTCTAAGATCCATTTTTCCATGCAAGAATAGATAGACGTCTTTTTGAGTGTCAATTTCTGCCATGAAATTACTAATTTTTTAAACTAAATCAACCTTTCCTGATCTGCTATGTTCCAAAAAGGGTTAAATTAGAATGCACAAAAATTTAATTTGTGAAAATATTCACTGTGGGAAGCAAATCATTCGTAACCAGCTTTCAGTTAGCTGGTGTTCCAGGTATTATCTCCGAATCTCCTCAGAAGGCATTAGAAGATATCAAGAAACTGACTGATGACTCTGATGTAGGATTGATTCTAGTTAGTGATGATATCACTGAATCTATCAATGATGAGTTAACTGCGTTAAGAGCTGAAAAATCTACTTTGGTATTTGCATTACCTGCAACAGGCAGTGAGAAAACCGAAGTTGACTATAGGGTAATGCTAAAGAAGATTCTCGGTGTTTGATTTAATCTACTTATACTCAATTTTCTAATGACTCATCATGAAAACTGCGTCTGTTAAAGAACCATCTGTGATTTCTGTTAGTGAAACAGAAAATCCTTCTCTGGAATCAGGTGATATTTTAGTTCAGATGCATGCATGTGGGATCTGTGGTTCTGATTTAGAAAAAGTATTTGGACAATATGGACAACCATCAATGCGTTTAGGTCATGAACCTGCAGGTGTGGTTTTAGATGTTGGTTCTGATGTAGCTGAATTCAAAAAAGGTGACAGAGTGTTTACTCATCATCATGTTCCTTGTTATGACTGTCATTTTTGCAATCATGGAAATGAAACAATGTGCAAAAAATACTATGAAACCAATCTATCTCCATGTGGTTTATCTGAACAATATGTGGTTCCTGCATGGAATGTATCTCATGGAGGGGTTTTGAAAATATCTGATTCTCTTAGTTTTGAAGAAGCAGCAATGATTGAACCCCTTGCATGTTGTGTTCGGGCTTGGACAAAATTCTCTTATCAAGAAGGAGACAGTGCTGCAATCTTTGGTGTTGGTCCTACTGGAATGATGCATGTTATGCTTGCTCAAGCAAAAAAATTCTCAAAAATTTTCTGTTTTGATGTTAATGATTTCCGATTAGATTTTGCAAAAAAATTCAATATTACAGAATCTATCAATTCTACTGATGAAACTAGGAAACAAAAAATCTTAGGTCATACTGAAAATAGAGGAGTAGATGTTGCTATTGTTGCAACTAGTAGTCTTAAAGCCCTTGATGATGCAATTGACATGGTTCGAAAAGGTGGGGCTGTGATGATGTTTGGTGTTCCTTCAAAAGGAGCAAAAATGGATTTAGATATGAGTAAAATCTATTCAAAAGAAATTACTCTTGTTACTAGTTATGCTGCATCTGATAATGATACCAAAGAAGCATTGAATCTAATTGAGTCCTCCCAAATTGATGTCAAACAATTAATCACACATACTTACACAATTGATGATACTCAGAAAGCATTTGATCATGCACGCAGTGGTGAAAATGCAATGAAAATAATCATAACAAAATAAGAAAGGCTTAAGAAAGGCATTTCAAATTCGATGAAATATGGATTGGGGATTAAAAAACCGCTTATCTAGTATAATTAAACCACATAACAATCGTGCACTAATGTTAGCAGTTGATCATGGATATTTTCTTGGCCCAACTGAAAAGCTAGAAAATCCAAAAAAGGCAATTGCACCTTTGTTGAAACATTGTGATTCTTTGATGTTGACTAGAGGTGTTCAGAGAACATCTGTTCCTGCAGAAACTGACACTCCTATGGTACTTCGTGTATCTGGTGGCTCTAGCATTATTGGAGAAGACTTGTCTCAAGAAGATATTACAGTATCAATTCAAGATGCAATTAGACTAAACGCTAGTGCACTTGCAATGTCTATCTTTGTAGGCTCAAAATATGAATATCAAACAGTTGTAAATCTAGGAAAATTAGTCAGTGAAGCAGAACAATACGGAATTCCAGTATTGGCCGTAACTGCAGTAGGAAAAGAATTGGGAAAGGATGCAAGATATCTTTCATTAGCATGTAGAATGGCAGCTGAACAAGGCGCACATATTGTAAAAACATACTATTGTGAAAACTTTGAAAAAGTTGTTGAATCTTGCCCTGTTCCCATTATTGTTGCAGGGGGAAAGAAAATCCCAGAACGCGATGCATTACAACTAACTTACAATGCTGTAAAAGCAGGTGCTGTTGGTGTTGATATGGGAAGAAACATCTGGCAATCTGAACATCCTGTTGCCATGATTAGAGCAACAAGAGCAATCATTCACCAAAATGCAAATGTTGATCAAGCTTTCAAATTATACAAAAAACTATCAAACGAAGAATCAGGTAAAAAACAAAAATCAAAAGGCCAAAAACCTAATCAAAACAAATCAAAAGGCAAAAAACCTAATCAAAACAAATCAAAAGGC
The DNA here is from genome assembly GCA_000746765.1 of Marine Group I thaumarchaeote SCGC AAA799-D11. GTDB lineage: Archaea > Thermoproteota > Nitrososphaeria > Nitrososphaerales > Nitrosopumilaceae > Nitrosopumilus. The sequence continues at coordinate 107,336 of JOSY01000033.1, read as the reverse complement.
AAAAAACCTAATCAAAACAAATCAAAAGGCAAAAAACCTAATCAAAACAAATCAAACAAACCACAAAATAACTCCCAACCAAAAAAGAACTAATTCATCCATTAATCTTTGATAGATGAATATGTGCAATTTTCCATGTTGGTTGCTTTACTAAAACAAAAGTTGCTCTTCCTTGAATCTCCATATGTTCTCCGGTGTATGCTTTTGTGTCTACCAGCATTCCTTTTTGATTTAGTTCCATTGCAACAACTGCTGAATCTCCAAAAATACTGATTTTTGGATTCTTTATTTCATAACTATAATCTGAAATGCTGACAAACTTGAGCTCTTCTAACTCTATGGTGTTTTGATAATCTTTCAGATCATATGGTGGTAAATCACTAAAACTAGAAAATTTTGGGTCGTTTAGATGGATGTCTTTTAGAACTGATGTATCTTTTGTGATTCCTGCCTGAAATAATACTTCAATTACTTTGATGATCTCTTCACTATCTGACAAAACCGTATTTTCGAATATGAAAATAATCAGTTTAAGTCTTCTGTACGAATTAGGACAAAATCCTGATTATTCTTTAGATAATCTTTATTAATTATAGATTGATTGTTTTTTTGATTTCAATGAGCACAAGATTAACTATAACATTTGGCAAAGAATTGCCAGTTGTCCTAACACTGTAAAGTGTGCTCAAAATTTTAACACATTAAAATTATGGAGAGAAATTTGATGAATAATATGGAAAATATGATTGGTGCAAAGGCCTTGATGACGGCAATGGAAAAAGAAGGCGTCAAGGAAGTATTTGGTTTACCGGGAGGTGCAAATCTTCCAATGTATGATGAGTTTGCTAGATGTAATATTAGACATATCTTGGCAAGACATGAACAATCTGCAGCCCATATGGCAGATGGTTTTGGAAGAGTAAGTCGAAAACCTGGAGTTTGTTTTGCTACTTCTGGACCTGGAGCCACCAATATTTTGACTGGAATTGCAACTGCACAAGCTGACTCTGCACCAATGGTTGCAGTAACTGGACAAGTCCCTACTCCTATGATTGGAAAAGATGCATTTCAAGAAAGTGATATTATTGGAATGGCTAATCCTGTTGTAAAATATGCATTTCAACCAAGACATGCTTCAGAAATCCCCGAGGTTGTAAAGAAAGGATTCTTCATTGCAGAAACTGGAAGACCTGGACCTGTATTAATTGACATTCCAAAAGATGTACAACAAAATGAGGCTGAAATGGTTTTTCCTGATGAATTTAAAATTCAGGGTTATCATCCTTGGGCTGATCCTGATATTGTTGCAGTTGAAAAAGCAATTGATATGTTACTTCATTCTCAAAAACCTGTAATCTTAGCTGGTGGCGGTACAATTATTTCATCAGCATTTGCAGAATTACAAGCTATTGCTGAAGCATTAATGCTTCCTGTAGTAACCACCTTCAAAGGTAAAGGTGCATTTCCTGAAAATCATCCTTTGTCTTTAGGTCCTATTGGAATGCATGGTCATGCAGAAGCTAACAAAATCATGTCTGAGGCAGATTGTGTTTTAGCAATAGGAACTAGATTCTCTGACAGGTCTGTTGGAACTTTTGAAGAATTTGAGAGAAATCTCAAGATTATTCATATGGATGTTGATCCTGCAGAGATTGGTAAAAATCAAACAGCACAGCTTGCTGTGGTTGGTGATGTACAGATGAATCTCAGAATTATGGTAAAGTTACTCTTGCAAAAAGCAATCAAAAAGACTGAAGAGACCCCATGGGTAAAACATGTTAAAGAAACTAAATCCTACTGGCAAGAAAATTTGAAACTTCATCCTGGTGAAATGGGAGCAGCTAAAATTTTACGCAAACTAAGAGAAATTTTACCAAAAGAATCAATCATCACTACTGAAGTAGGACAACATCAAATGTGGGCATCATTATTCTATGATGTAATACAACCTGGAACCTTCTTTAGTTCTACAGGACTTGGTACTATGGGTTGGGGATTCCCAGCTGCAATTGGTGCTAAAGTTGCAAAACCCGATGTTCCTGTTGTAGACATTGCTGGTGATGGTAGCTTTGCAATGACTGAAAACTCTCTTGCAACTGCTGTGTTAGAAGACATTCCAGTAATTGTATTTGTATTAAACAACTTTACATTGGGAATGGTAGCCCAATGGCAAAGAACATTCTATGATAGAAGAATGATTGGTGTAGACCAAGGACATTGTCCTGATTATGTTAAACTAGCACAATCTTATGGAGCTCAAGGAATAAGAGCACAATCAATGGATGAACTTGACAAAGCAATCAGAGATGCATTAAGCAGTGATGTTGCTACAGTCATTGACATTCCAATTGATCCTGAAGAAGATGTATTACCATTTGTAGCTCCTGGAACTTCGCTTAAGGACATGATTTTACCATCATAGTGATAAACATGTGGGCAATTCTTTCTCTTTTAGTTGAAAACAAACCTGGAATTTTATTCAAGGTTACGCACCTATTTCGTGCAAGAGATTTCAATATTGATAGTATCTCTGTAGGTGTGACTGAAAACCCTGAATACTCTAAAATGACAATCACTACTTTTGGTGATGAAAAGCAGATAGCCCAGATTGTAAAACAACTCGATAAAATGATTGATACTGTAAAAGTAGAACGCTTAGATGAGCACAAAACCGTCTATAGAGAACTTAGTATTTTTAAGATTAAACTAAGTAATGCTAATGATAGTATGGAAGTAAACAAATTGGCTAATGCATATGGCGGTAAAGTACATGATGTCAAAAAAGAGTCAATCATGGTGGAATTAACTGCAACCCCTGATCAAATCAAAGCATTTGAAGAATTAGCAAAACCATTTGGAATTATTGATGTTGCAAGAACCGGAGTTGCTGCATTACAAAGGAGTGGGGCTGAATGAAAGTTAGAATATTTGATACAACATTAAGAGATGGAGAACAAACAATCGGCGTATCTTTATCTCCAGAACAAAAATTGTCTATTGCAAAAAAACTTGACGAATTAGGAGTAGATGCAATAGAGGCAGGATTCCCAGTAATTTCTGATGGTGAATTAAAAGCAGTAAAAATGATAACTTCTGAAGGGTTATCTTGTGAGATTGCAGGATTAACAAGAACAATCAAAAAAGACATTGATGCTGCAGTTGATGCTGGATTAAACTATGTTCATACATTCATTGCAACTTCTGATATTCACTTGGAACACAAACTTCAGATGACAAGAGAACAAGCACTTGAAAAAGCAATTGAGGCAGTTGAATATGGAAAATCTCGTGGTCTCCAAGTAGAATTTTCTGCTGAAGATGCATCAAGAACTGATAGAGAATTCTTGAAAAAAGTATTTGGTGAAGTTGCAAAAACAGGTGCTGATAGAGTAAACATTCCTGACACTGTTGGTTACTCTACTCCTGAATACATGGCACAAATTACAAAAGATACGATTGAAGCTACAAAACTTCCTGTTAGTGTTCACTGTCACAATGATTTTGGATTAGCAGTTGCAAACTCTTTAGCTGGAATTCATGCAGGTGCTGCATGTGCTCATGTTACAATTAATGGAATTGGTGAAAGAGCAGGTAATGCTTCTTTAGAAGAACTTTCTATGGCCCTCAAATGTTTGCCATATGAACAAAAGTATGAGACTAACATCAAATCTGAGTTAATCTATGATACCTCTAGGTATATCTCAAAGACTGTGGGCATAATTGTTCAGCCTAACAAGGCAATTGTTGGAGCAAATGCCTTTGGTCATGAATCAGGCATTCACACTCATGGTGTATTGAATAATCCTCTTACCTATGAGCCAATTAGTCCTGAACTTGTTGGTAGAAGAAGATGGCTTCAAGTTGGAAAACATGCCGGTGTTCATGGAATGAATGCCATGTTGGCTGAATATGGCGTAAAACCAAATGAAGAACAATCAAAACAAATCTTAGACAAAGTCAAAGTAATTGGTGACCAAGGAAAACAACTCACTGATGTAGAATTGTTATCTATTGCTAGTGAAGTAATGGGTGATAAAGATCTTAAACGAATTGTACAATTAACTGGATTTTCAGTATCTACTGGAATTGGAACTATGCCTTATGCATTTGTAAAATTAAATGTAGATGGAGAAGATCATGTTGGAACTGACTATGGTGTCGGTCCAGTTGACGCTGCACTTAATGCAATTCAAAAAGTTACTGGAAAACTTTCTGAAATTAGAATCAAAGATTATGGATTAGCATCTATTTCAGGAGGTTCTGGTGCTTTATGTGAGGTTACAGTAAAGGTTGAGGATGCATTAGGAAACAAAGTTTCAGCAAAATCTGTAGGTGAAGATATTGTTACTACTTCAGTCAAAGCAGTGATTGATGCAGTTAACAGAATTATGCTCAAAAAACTACTTCAAGAAAAACAGATAAGTTAATCTCAAAACTCTGATAAAGTGATTGTATGTATAAAATCTCATTAATTACTGGTGATGGAATTGGACCTGAATTATCAGAATCTGCAATTTCTGTATTGACTACTATTCATGACAAACTTGATTTGAAATTTGACATTACAAAATTATCTGCTGGAGATAAGGCATTAGAGCAAACAGGAAAAGCACTTCCTGATGAGACAGTTGATGCAATAAAACAGTCTGATGCTTGTATGAAGGCACCTGTTGGTGAAAGTGCTGCTGATGTGATTGTGGTTTTAAGAAGAATGCTTGACCTTTATGCCAATATCAGGCCTGCAAAATCATATCCTCATATGCCTGCATTACGTGATGATATTGATATGGTGATTGTTCGAGAAAATACTGAGGATCTTTACACTGGAAAAGAATTCAGTTTGGGTGACTCTGCAGTAGCTTTGAGAATAATTTCAGAAAACGCATCAAAGAGAATTGCAAAATATGCATTTGAATCTGCAAAACAACGTGATTCTATGAGAAAAGTAACATGTGTGCACAAGTCTAATGTGATGAGAGTTACAGATGGATTATTTGCCAAAGCCTGTACTGAAGTCTCAAAAGATTATCCCGACATTACATTTGAACAAATGTATGTTGATGCATGTGCTATGAACTTGATTCGACAACCTGAACAATTTGATGTCATTGTCACAACAAATCTTTTTGGTGATATCTTATCTGATGAATCTTCTCAGGTTGTAGGTGGTTTGGGGATGGCTCCAGCTGCAAATATTGGTGATAATTTTGCTTTGTTTGAACCCGTTCATGGTGCTGCATTTGATATTGCAGGACAAAACATTGCAAACCCTTCATCATTTTTACTTTCAATCAAAATGATGCTTGATTGGCTTGGAACAAAACACAATGATTCCAAATGTTTTGATGTTGGTCAAAAGTTAGAATCTACAATATTTGATTTAGTAAAAACTGGAGTTAAAACAAAAGATATTGGTGGAGACAAAACTACATCCGAATTCACAAAACAAATCACTGACAATCTCTAAAATCTGATTTTGTGTTTTGATTTGAACACACATTTTCTTAAGTATTTTATTTGTGATTGAAAATTAAGCTAAAGTTGTTAAAAGCCCCTAGACCCGTTCCTGCTTTTAACACCTTTACTTTCTTTTCTTAACATCTGATTTTGGTGGATTCAGTGACCAAAAGAACATTGCCAAACACACTGGAATCAAAATTAAAACTGCTGCAACAACTGAGATTACATAGAATCCCCCCTCTAATCCAGGCATGAATGGACCTGGAAACACCGCATAAAACCACAAAAATCCAATAAAAACGAAAACGAGTCTGTTTTTTCTAACAAGCTGTTTTACACTTAATTTTCTTTTATGAATATAACACTCTTTACAACGTGTTCTATCATCTGTCATGCATGATGTGCAGCAATTTTTCTCACAAAAATAACAGACTCGGTCTCCAAAACTTGATCCACAAAAATCACATTTGTACACTAACATAGATCTGCCTCTTTGAATTTATCTCTTTTTCAAATTCCCAATTTTTATTAATCACATTTTTGATGAATCTTTGATGGCAAAATGTTGTATCTGTAAACTTGTCGAAGGTACGCTTAAAATTAAAGATGGTAATCCCAAATACAAAGGAAAACCTATCTGTAAAGAATGTCAGGGCTATCGAAAACTATTGTTAGAAACAAAATAATCTATTCTGATTTTGGTTTGTTCTTTTCTGCCCATTCTTCGTACATTTTGATTAATTCATCTACGTCTTTTCCGTCTTCAGAATATGTTACTATTACTCCAAAGTTTCCCTTTTTATCATGACCTCTGGCAAAATATCCCCAAAAAGAATCTGGTAGCTTTTGAAAACTACTTGAATCATGTGAAACTCCAATCAGATTATTTCCGATAACTTCGATGACCTTCTTTGCGTCTTCTTGTTCAATCATAAATTGATGTAATCCTATTACAATAAAAATCTGAATGACTATGGACTTAATCTATCTGGATCTCTTGGATAAAGTACCACTTCACGGACATTATCGATTCCAATCAATGTAGTCATCAATCTATCTAGTCCCATTCCCCATCCTGAATGTGGTGGCATTCCCCAATCAAATGCCTTAAGATGGTCAGTAAATAGTGCAGGATCTAAATCTTGCTCTTTTAGTCTAGCCTTTAGCATCTCTGGATTGTGAAGTCTAGTTCCTCCTGATGATAACTCTAGGTATCCATATTGTAAGTCAAATGAGCGTGATAATTCTGGGTCTTCATCTTTTTCTCTGATGTAAAACGGTTTTAGTTTCATAGGCCAGTCTGTCAAAAAGAAGAATCCTGGGTGGTTGTCTCCTATGATTCTGAGGTGAGAATCTAGCAAGTCATCGCCAAATTCTACCTTTTCACCTGCGTTCTTTAGTTCATCAATACATTGGTTGTATGTAATTCTCTCAAATGGTGATTTTGGAACTTCTATTGTGTGACCAATAATTTCTTGCTCTTTTTTACAATTTTCTGCAGTAAACTTGTACACATCCATTACTAGTGATTCTAAGACATCCATGACATCATTGTAGTCCATGAATGCTGCTTCAATGTCTACACTGGTAAATTCACTAAGGTGTCTTCCAGTATGGGAGTTTTCTGCTCTGTAAAAGTTTGAAATCTCAAACACTCTTTCTAGTCCAATTGTCATTTGTTCTTTGTATAATTGTGGGCTTTGTGCCAAGTATGCTTTCTTTCCAAAATATTCTAATGAAAATAGATTTGCTCCTCCTTCACTTGCGCTGCCAATAATTTTTGGTGTAGTAATTTCTATGAATTTTTTTTCTGCTAATGTTTTTCTTAATGATTGTAAAACATAATGTCTTAATTTGAAAATAGATGCTGTTTTTTGATTTCTCATATCTAATGCACGATGATTCAATCTTGTGTCAATGTTACTTTCTACTCTTCCAATAGGATCAACTGGTAATGGATGGATTGCTTTTCCTAACACTTCAATTTCTTCAGCTTTAATTTCAAATGCAAAATCTCTTGCTTTAGTTTCTTGTACTATTCCTTTTACACTTACTACGCTTTGTCGATTGATCTCTCCTAAGTTATCATTTAATTCTCCTTTTACAATAACTTGAGAAATTCCAGACACATCACGTAATGTGATAAATGACATTTTTCCTAATTTTCTCAAATCTTCAATCCATCCACCTAAAACAACTTGCTTCCCAATGAGTTCTGATGTGAGTTCAGAGATGTCGTGAGTTTTTACAAATACCATTATTTTCTACCTTTATCCTCAAATTCTATCTCAATGTCAAGGTTTCGGGCATTTTTCACAATTTCAATGACTTTTTCTGTATCAATTGGGAATTTGGGAGTCCATTTGCCTGATACCACTGCCTTTGTCTTCTGAACTCCTCCGGGAGCCCAAACTGAGTTAATTGAAAGAATTTTGGTTGGAAAAAACAAATCTTCTATGAATTTCTTGTCTGTCTCATCTGCCTCAACAAGCCAAATTTTGCCTTTGAATTGGTCTTGGAGGAGTCTGTATAAGGTCCTGCTTTGTCTAATGATCATAATGTCATTTTTTGCCAAATACAATACAAAATTACCTTGAAACTCTTTGCATGAGTATAGTGTGAAATTTTCAATTTCACTATTTGATTTTGCAACTTTGGCCAAAACTATTGATGCATCGACATCAGCTTGTGTTAACTCTCCTGATTCTACTTTGCCTTCACATTGAGGACATAGTATTGCATTTTTTGCATCAAAGCCACATATTGGTAATTTCATTTGAGTCGATTTTTCATTCTGATAAAGTTGTTTATATCCCTTAGTGCAAAACAAAAATTCTAGTTTAGATATGATTAATCATGGTATTTCTATCTGTTACTGGATTAACATCTAGATATGATTCTTCAAAGGGCCCTGTTTATGCTGTAGATGATGTAGATTTTTCATTAAATGATGGTGAATCCATAGGAATTGCAGGTGAAAGTGCATGTGGGAAAAGCACTTTGGGATTGTCAATTATTCGTATGCTTTTGGGAGGGAAAACCCAAGGAAAGATTGTCTTTAATGATGAATCAATTTTAGATATTGATGAAACTGAATTTAATGAGAGATTTAGATGGAAAAAAATCTCTATGATTTTTCAAGGAGCAATGAACTCTCTTGATCCGGTTTTTACCATAAACGAACAATTTCTTGAAATTCTAAAACAACATGAATTTGAAGGTGACACAAAACAGGTAATCTCTGATGCAATGAGTTCTGTAAATCTTGATGAGAATGTTCTAAAAAAATACCCTCACGAACTTAGTGGTGGGATGAAACAAAGAGTTGTAATTGCTATGGGCTTATTATTGAAACCTAAATTTGTAATTGCTGATGAGCCTACCACTGCACTTGATGTTCTAATTCAGGCTCAAATTATCAATCTCTTAAAATCTCTAAAAAAATCAGGTATGTCCTTTATGCTAATTACGCATGATTTGGCAGTTCTATCTGAGATTGCTGATAAAATTGGCATAATGTATGGTGGGCAAATGATAGAATTTGGTTCTGCAGAAGAACTTTACAAAAACCCAAAACATCCATACACCCAAGGACTCTTAGAATCAATTCCAACTTTGCAAGGAAATAAACCAAAATACATCAAAGGAATTCCTCCAAGCTTACTTGAAGCCCCCACTCAATGCAGATTCATTGATAGATGTCCTTTGGTTGTTGAAAAATGCAAACAACTACCGCCCAAATTCAAAACTGAAACTGGCTATGTTCGTTGTTGGTTGTATGAAGACAAATAATTTATTTTGATTTAAGATACTCTTCATCAATTTTTTCTAAATAAACTTCTTGAATTTGTGTAATTTCTCTTTGTGTAGTATTTTTACAAATCATTTTGGCATATTTTATCAAATCGGGATTATCTTGTGTTTTTTCAAACTCTTCTATTTTTTTAAAAGATTCTTGCTCAAATTTCATAATGTCTCTTAATTCTTTACCTATTTCTTCGGTATTCATTTTCTGATAATCTTTATAATTTGATTTTCTAAAACTAATTTCATCAATTAGTTTTTGAATTTCATCAGGTTCATCCATGTTATTGCATATTCCAAGTAATAAAAAAAAGTTAATTCTGATTTTCTTTTTTATGCTCTAATACGTGCTTTAATCCATCTGTCATACTAAGTGAATCTAAATCAATTTCACAATATGGGCATTTCAATTTCTAGGAATATTTCTTTACAATTGGTAGGCAAGAATCAATAATTCTGAGCATCTCTGATCTGATAACTTTTTTATCAATCGAAATCCACACTCTTTCTTTTTTGATGGCAAATGATATGGTCTGAACCTTCTTTCTTTCCTCCCATACAAACTCGATTTCCCCTAAGTTCTTATCAAAAAATCCCTCTAAATCTGTCTTGATAGCAATATGTGAGAATTGATACTGAGTATTTTTTTCATTCAATAATGGCACTAAATCATCTCTTCTTTTGTATGCCAATAATTCACCACTTTCGCCTATTACTCCTACAAATCTGATGTATGGGCTAATTGTTGCTATTGTGTCGCAAATATCTCTGTATTCTTTTTGCTCCATTTACTGGAGTTGTTAAAATATGATATTTTAATGATTGTTATCATCTCTGATCTAGTTTTAATTAAATAACACATGAAGACAGTTTGAACCGTGGATTTTGTTGATCTTTTTCCATTTGCACCAGAAGTGGGTTATCTTAGCTTAGCACTTGTCAATTTTATTGGCTCTTTAGTTCCGTTTGTTCCTTTACCTGGATTTCTCTTGTTAGCTACAATGTCTGTAGGTGATCAATTTGACTTACATGTATTGGCAATATTATCTGCAGTTACTGCAACTATTGCAAAACAAATTATTTTCTATGTTAGTTATGGTGGGAGAAAAATCATTAACGAAAAAACTCGAAAAAGAATGAGACCTTTTGAAAGATTAGTAAAAAGATATGGTGCTGGAGCAGCATTTTTTGCAGCTGCTACCCCTATCCCTGATGATTTAGTTTATGTTCCATTAGGACTTGCAAAATACAATCCAAAACGATTCTTTATTGCGACTCTTACAGGAAAATTTGTTCTAAGCTATACTATTGTCTTTGTTTCCCACTATCTTGGTTTGTCTCTGGTTGAACCATTACTTGAAAACATTGATGATGCTACCCCTATTTACATTGGAATTATTATTTTTGGGGCTATGATGACTACGGTTGTAGTTTTACTCTTAAGATTAGATTGGCAAAGAATTCTTGGTAAATTTGCTCCTTGGACTCTAGATGAAAACAACAAAGATTAGATGTTTATTTTAAAATTCCATAACTTGTCTGTTGCTTCTTTGATTCCTATTCTAGGCGACGAAACAATTTTTTTTGTCTTTATTCCTTCTGTAATGTATAATTTTGAATTTTTTGTTAAATCTACGCCATAGTGTTCTTTTGTGATTTCTAATGCTTGAGTTAGTTTTGCAGGTCCGTTTGTAAGATTTTTCAAATCTCTTTTGTTTCTATTTTCTTGCATTCTCTTTATCCCTTTTTCTGGTTCAATTGCACGAATCAAAACTGCCCCTGCGGCAACCCTTGGATTTCTAGCTACTACATTAAAACAGTGGTACATCCCATATGTGAAATAGACATACGCCATTCCTGCATCTCCAAACATTGCCTTATTTCTGTCAGTAATTTTTCTATATGCATGACTTGCAGGATCATCTTTGTGTCTGTAGGCCTCAGTTTCTGTTATGATTCCTGAAATTTCTACTCTTCCTATTTTTCTGACAATCTTTTTGCCAAGCAGGTTTTTTGCGACAGTTACTGTGTCTTGAAGATAGAATTTTCTAGGAAGAGTATTCAATATCTATGGAAACAGTTTTGTTGTTTTTTAATTCTCTGATTAAATCAAAGAGCTTTACAATGTCCTCATTTAGTGTTGAGATTAACTCTTGATTGTATATTGTTGCAGCTGGATGAATTGTCAAAAAATACAATTGACTGTCTTTTCTCACTAACTTTCCTCTAAATTTTGTAATTTCAGAACCTCCTAAAATTGAATTAAATGCTGTATTTCCTAAAACACAAATAATTTTCGGCTTGATAATTGATATTTCCTCTTTTAGGTATTTCTTACATGTGTCTCTTTCTTTTGTATTTGGCACTCTGTTATTTGGAGGTCTGCATTTTACAACATTAGTAATGTATACCTCTTCTCTGGAGATTCCTGCTCCTTCAAGGGCTGCAGAGAGCTTTTTACCTGCTGCCCCTACAAATGGCTCTCCATTTTTATCCTCATTTCTTCCAGGGGCTTCTCCGACAAATATCACATCTGATTGAAAATTTCCTTTACCTGGAACCGAATTTGTTCTAGTTTTACATAAATCGCATTTTGTGCATTTGATTACATTTTGTTTTATTACTTCTAACTGATTCATCTAGTTCACACTCTTTACTGTTGCAACTCCTCTAATTGAAGGTCCTCCATTTCCCATAATCATTGATTGCATCGGATCACCTTTTCCACAATTTGTAATTGGTCTGACTGTAAAGTCATTTCCACAAGCATCAATTGATTCAAAAAATTCTGGTGCAGTTCCCATGACAATTACATCTCTGAGCAAATCTGTCACTTCCCCATTCTCAATTTTTTGTGCATATTGACAAGATATGCTCCAATTGTATCGTTTCATGTCAATTGATGGTATTTTCATATTGGAAATTAGGTATCCGTTTTTTACTTCTTTTATCATTTCATCTACATTCCAATCTCCGTTTCCAATACATGTGCATGCCATTCGAATTAATGGCATGAATCGAAAGTTTGTTGCTCTCATGTTTCCTGTAGGTTTTTCATTGAAAATTTGTCCTGTTTCTCTATTTTGCATATGTTTTTTCAAAACTCCTTCTTCAACTAGTGTTGTCTTTTTTGTTTGAACTCCTTCATCATCAAAAAAATACCATCCTAAACTTCCCTTGATGGTAGGATCATCAAAGACATTTAGATTTTCAGAACCTATTTTTTCTCCAATTTTTCCTTTCCACCATGCCCCTCCTGCCCATGCCATCTCTTTTCCTAAAACCCTGTCTGCCTCTGATGGGTGACCTAAAATTTCATGCGTAAGCAATGAAACAAAATCAGGATTCATAACAACAGTTGCTTTTTCCTCTTTTGCAGGTTTTGCAGATAATAATTCTGATGCTTTTTGGGCAATTTCTTGTGCACTATTTTGTGATTTATTGTTTTTTGTTATTTGCTCTAATCCTCCTCTCCCACCTTCTGTGATGTTTACTGATTGTGTTAATCCAGATTCATGTGCAGTGGCAATCATATCAATTACAACATCTGAAAAATTTTGTAAAATTTTAGAACCTTCACTGTTTGTAAAATATTTTGAATTATTTGTATACCATGGATTTACAACTGATTTGATGATTTTTGGTGTATCTGAAATAATTTTGTTACACTCTGTTCCGATTTTGATTAATTTTTCTAAATCTGGTTTTTCTAAAGTTGGATAATCTATTTTTTCTTTTACTGTATAGTTTGGATATAGATTTAATTTTTCTTTCTTATTTTTGGCATAATGGACAGAGTTTTTGATTGAATCATCAATTGCTTGTTTGATTTGTTCTTTTGATTTTGGATTTGTAATAGAACAAAAACTCCATGTTCCGTCTTTAACTAGTCTGATTCCTATCCCTGCATCGTTAATTGATCTTACGTGCTCAATCTCTCCGTTTTCAATTAAAACTGATTTTCTTTCTTGTTCCTCAGCTCTTGCATCGCAGTACTGAACTCCTGCATCTAGTGAATATTTTATGGTATGATCTGCTAACTCTTGTAACTGAGTATCCATATGCTATTGGAATTTGAAGGCATTCCTAAGTCTTCTGGTTTTTATTTATTTGAAATTGCAGGCATGGTAAAGTAGTACTCATCTTCAAACTCATAGTCTTTTTTTCCAACTTTGCGTAAGAATTCAAAGTATTGCGTACAGTTTTTGTAAAATTCTTTGTTTTTTTCGTACTCGTCCATACCTTATCTTGTCAAATTGACATTTTTTGGCAAGAGTGAGTGATTTTAGTTCTCAGAGCTTATTTTCTTTAAGCAGTTCCTATTGGACCTCTTGATTGCTCATTGGAATTGGTTTTTGGTAATGTTATTGAAAATGTAGCTCCTTGGTTAGGGCTACTTTGTACTGAAATTTTTCCTCCGTGGTTATCTATAATTCCCTTACAAATTGCTAGACCTAAACCGCTTCCTCCAGACTCTCTAGTTAATGTGGCATCTACTTGATAGAATTTCTTGAATAGATCTTTTTGTTTATCAGCTGGAATACCCATCCCATTATCTGAAACATTGATTTTGATATCTGTTGGAGATTCTTCCATTGTAACTTTTATTTTACCTGTTCCTGGAGATACTGCAGTTAAACTGTTTTTGATTAAATTAGTAATGACTTGTTTAATTCTTTCAGGATCATGATTTATTTCCAAATCTTTAATGTTTGAAGTTAATTCGATATTATTTCGTTCTGCCTCTGGTAATAATGCATTTACTGAACTACACACTGTTTCATTGATGTTTTTGACTTCTTTTTTTATTCTAAGTTGACCTAACTCTAATTTTTGTGCATCAAGTAAATCTGAAATAATTCCTAACAATGTCTCAGAACTATTTTTTATAATTGAAATTCTTTCTTTTTGTTTAGCAGTCAGTTTTCCCAAATGCTCACTAAGTAAAATATCTGCATATCCTTGAATTGGAACCAATGGAGTTTTTAATTCATGTGTAATCATTGCAAGGAATTCATCTTTTGCAATGTCTGTTTGTTTTGCTTCTTCTTCTTTTTCTTTAATTGTATTAGACATTATGTTGAAATTACTTACAAGTTCTCCTACTTCATCTGAACCTGAATATGATATCTTTTCACCATATACTCCCTCTTTTACCTTAGAAATTGCACGTGTGATTGATTCAAGTGGTGACATTGATTGCCTGATAACAATCACAACTACTGCAAAAATTGCAATGTTTGCTGCTAATAATGCTTGAACAATTCCTTCCCCTGATGAGTGTTCTGAAATCAATCTTGCATTCCACGTTTCAATTGTCTCATCTACATGTTCAAACAAGACTAATTTTTGCTCATTCATTTCGTTTTTAGCCACATTAAATTCTGGAGATAAAAGTGCTCGTTCTTCTAGAATTTGAATTCTTATTTGAATTGATTCCCATAATGGCTCTAATTGTCGTAATACGCTTGAATTTTCTCTAGGGATACTCTCTAATTCTTCATGAGTTTTTCCAACACTTTCTACGTCTAGTCCTAGTGTTGGAATTCCTAATAACTTTCTGAGTCCGATTTCAAATTCTAAGTTTTTCTCTCTTAGAATTTCTTGAGAGTTTCCTTCTTCTCCAATTGAAATTAACAAAGTCTGCTGACCTATTATTCTGGCATTTTCTGCTAATTCTTCTGCAATTTGTTTATGTTTGTTATAATCTCTATCTAGAGGCTCTAATTCCTTGATTAATTGATCTGTTAGCAAAACCAAATCTTGGTTCTTTTGCAGTACGTAATTAACTGCATTTGTAGCTTCTTTGTCAAAGACGGGTGTAGACTTTACATTTTCAACTTTATGTCTGTAATCCTCCCATTCTGTTATGATATGATTAAGGTGTGTGGTGATTTCAGAATTGGGAGTTTTAGCAACTACCATACCTCCAATTTCTCCTCCGGTTTGTATTTTGTTTAATATTGTTTCAACATTGGTTACCTCATTGTCTAAATTTTCTTTGTCTTCCAAATTCCCACTTGCAACTGATACTGCATATCCTGAAACAGACTCAGCTTTTACTTTGATGTCTGATAATTTGATAATGGAATTTGATTCGTCATATTGACCTGACTCTTCTTGATATAGCAAGAATAAATTTAGTGCAGCTACTGCAACCAACACTGATATCAAAAGATATGTCTTGCTTACTATTTTCATATGAAAAAACAGCCAGCATAGAGTATAAAAGTAATGGTCAGATTTTAGCTGTTGGTATTGTAATGTCTGATGAGTTTATCAAACTAGCAACTAACGAAATCAATGAAGAACTCTCAGGCATAGGAAGTATTCTAAACTCTTGTTCTGATGATGCCAAGATATTTGAAAACTCTGACAAACTTCAAAAACATACTCACAAAATCAAAGGGCTAGCCCCAATGATGGGAAAACATACTATGGGAAATCTAGCAACTGTTCTTGATGATATTTTAAAACAAGTTATGGCTGGCAAAACTCCTCAGGGAATATTTGATGTAATGACTATATCTCATGCAGAACTGGTACAAAACATGAACAATGATTCTGATTTAGAGCCTATGATTGAGAAAGTAAAAAATTTCCTAAATGATATGTAATCCTAAATATTTTTACGTGTAGTGATTTTAAATTTTGTATGGCAAAAATAATGATAGCTGATGACTCTGATGCTATTCGTTTAGTTTTGAAAGACATCTTGTCTATTGGTGAGCATGAGGTGGTTGTTGAAGCCGTTGATGGTGCTGAAGCCGTTGATTTCTACAAACAACATAATCCTGAAATTCTTTTGCTAGATTTGGCTATGCCAAAAAAAGATGGCTTGGAGGTAGTAAAGGATGTAATTGCTTATGACTCCAATGCAAAAATAGTTTTGATTACTGCAAGTGATGATCAAAAAATTATCAATGCCTGTATAAAATCTGGTGCTAAATCTTACATTTCAAAACCTTTTGATTTTAACAGTGTTCTAAAATCAATCACTGATATCTCAGGAAACGATAATTAGGACACATTTTAATTAGAATTTGTAAGAAATTTGTTGAAAATCGTAGCTGATACTAGCGTTATAATTAATGGCCAGCTAATATCTCAAATAGAAAAAGGATCTGTAAGAGATACACAAATCATTATTCCTCAAGCTGTCTTAGATGAATTACAATCTCAAGCATCAAACAAAAAAGAACAAGGGTTTGTTGGATTAGAAAAAATTCGTAAACTAAAAGATCTTTCTGGCAGTTTTGGTTTGGAAGTAATTCTAAAAGGCTCTCATCTATCTTCTGATGAAATTAAACTTGCTGGAGGTGGAAGAATTGATGCGTTAATTGCTGATATGGCAAAACAAGACGATGCTACACTTTACACCTCTGATCATGTTCAACATTTAGTTGCACAAGCAGAAGGAATCCCTACTGTATTTCTAAAAACAGAAGTTCAAAAAGAAACATTGGAATTTTTAAAATTTTTTGATGCTGAAACAATGAGTGTGCATCTAAAAGAAAACCAATCTCCTCTTGCTAAAAGGGGAAAACCTGGTGCCTTTTTACTCACAAAAATCAATGATGACATTCTTTCACGAGATTATTTGGAGATGATTTCTTCTCAAATTCTAGATGTTGCAAATGCAAGTGATTCTAATACTATTGAAATATCTAAAACTGGTGCATCAGTAGTTCAACATGAAGATTATAGAATTGCAATTACTCATCCTCCTTTTTCTGAATCCTTTGAGATAACGATAGTTCATCCAATAGTACAACTGTCTCTTGATGATTACAGTATATCTGAAAAACTAATGGAACGATTTTCTGATAGGGCAGAAGGAATTGTTATTTCTGGTGCTCCTGGTTCTGGAAAAAGTACTTTGGCCTCAGGACTTGCAAATTTTTATCACAGCAAGGGAAAGATTGTAAAAACATTTGAATCCCCGCGTGATTTGCAAGTTGACCCTGGAATTACTCAATACAGCAAACTTGATGGCAGTTTTGATAATACTGCTGATATCTTACTTCTTGTTCGTCCAGATTACACTGTGTTTGATGAAGTAAGAAGGCGTGAAGACTTTAGAACATTTGCTGATTTGAGATTAACTGGAGTTGGTATGGTTGGAGTTGTTCATGCAAATTCTCCATTAGATGCAATTCAAAGATTCATTGGAAAAATTGAACTTGGGATTATCCCAAATGTCTTGGATACTGTAGTGTTTGTTAAAGATGGCCAAATCGAAAAAGTCTATGATCTAGAATTAAAGGTAAAGGTTCCCTTTGGAATGACTGAATCTGATCTTGCTAGACCTGTCATTGAAATTCGAAATTTTGCTGACAACACATTAGAGCATGAAATCTACACATTTGGAGAAGAAAATGTGATAGTCCCTGTTGGAAAAAAGACTAAAATAGGAATAGAAAAACTAGCTGAGGACAAAATCCGTGAGACCTTCAAAAAATATGATCCTCGGGCTCAAGTTGAGATTCTATCTGATAATAGAGTTAAGGTACTAGTTGATGAACAATACATTCCATCTATCATTGGTAGGGGTGGTTCTAACATTAATGAAATTGAAAAATTATTACAAGTGCATGTTGACGTGGTACAAAAGGACTCTGAGCATTATAATTTAGATTCCAGCGATTTACCTTTTACTTTTTCAGAATCTAAAACAGCTTTGATTCTTACTGTTAGTAAAGAGTACACTGCAATGTATGCTGACATTTATGTTAATGATGAGTACATTACATCCACTAGAATTGGTAAAAAGGGGCAAATTAAAATTCCAAAACGTTCTGATGTTGCAAGAAATTTAATGAAACTTGCATCCTCTCAAAATGATATTCAACTATTCCTCAAAGATTTTTAAAATTTTCAATAATCTTTGGATTTGCTTTTAGAAATGTGATGAATTTTCTTAACTGTTTGATTGTTTTTGGATTTAGATGGTGTTCAATTCCTTCTGCATCTTGATTTGCAGTATCATATCCAATACCTAGAATTTCAAAAAATTCTAACAAGATTCCATGTTTTTGTCTTATTCCCTCTGCTACTTCTGTTCCTTTTTTTGTTAGATTGATTCCGTGATATTTTTCATATTCCAAGTACCCTCCCTCATCTAGTCTTTGCAACATTTTGGTAACACTTGGCGCACTTACATTCATGTGTCTTGAAATATCTAAAGTAGTTGCATAGCCTTTCAATTCTACTAGTTCTGAGATTATTTCCAAATAATCTTCCATTCTGGTACTAGAACGAGCCCTCTCTGATTGATGGGCTGCTTTGATAGAATCTAGTCTCTTGGAATTTTTGTTTTTCATCTAATCTTTGTATCTAAATTTTATCTACTATAATTGAGTGTCTTTTTCAGAGATTTTTGGTTACTCTTTGTTGACTCAGAAGTAACCGTTGTTGATCTTTGAATCTTAACTATTTTTTCCAATATTCAATATAGGAATGGCAGACCCTCTAAAGGAACGACTAGAAAAACTCCGAAAAATCTCTGAATCTGCAAAAAGAAGAGCAAGTTTGTACTCTGATGTTGCAAAAATGGATGATGGGCATACTGCCCGTTCATTAGGTGCACTTCAAAAAGCCCCTGCTCCTGGAAAAAAACTTCAAAAAATCGGATTTTTGATGCTATGGATACCTGAACCAACAGGTGTTACCTGTGCAGTTGGTGGTCCTATGATAGTTGCAGGAAGATACCTGGAAAAAAAATACAACAGTGCCACAATTCATGATATTGGCCATCAAACAAAAAACACATTCTCATCAATTAGTGATTTTAAATCTTCTGTGATGAATCGCTAGATCTTATTTTTAGATAAAAATATCTTTTTCTGAATTTACTAATGGCTTTTTTGGCACATCAAATATTTTAAATGAATCCAAATATTTCAAATGTTTTGAAATTGATTTATCATCTAATGTGATTAATATTCTATCATTATGTTGGACTTCATATTGTGAAATATCTGATAGGAATCTCTCTCCATTTACATAAACTTGAACTGTTTTCTTGCCTTCTGTGCAAAATTCATTAGCACTTTTCGAAAAATCATACTCTACAAAAATACAATCTTGTGTTACTTTCAATCCTATTGATACAAAAAGCATATCCAATGGTACTCCTGTAGCGTGCTTGTGAATCAAGTATGGGTTATGATCTTCAAAATGAATGTACTTGCTTGATAGTTGAAATTGCGGCAATCCAAAATTCAACTGCTCTCCATCTAATACAACAAGCATTGCAGCATGTGCGTGGTCACTACCATATTTTCCAACATTGTATTGTTCAGCTAAAATCTGTTCAGGACTCATGTTTAATGTATTTTGAACAATTTGTGAATCAATTTCATTTTGATTCATAAAGTAATATGAAAAGAATCCTGCTGAAACAATTGCAAAAACTATGATTCCTATTGCAAGACTTTTACTTTTTGATTTTGGTGCAGTTTCTTGTGGTGAAATTGGTTGTTGATATTCAAAATTACTTTCTTCATAACGGCCCGGCAAACTGTCATCTGAATCAATATCCTTTGGAAGTGTTTTATCTTCAGACAATCACATGGAATTTCTGATTGTTTGTATAAATGTCCTCGATTTTGAAAATGATTAACGTATTTTAAAAGGCCTGGCCAAATTGAATTGTGACTACTAGGGCACAGGCACTAATTCCCATCTCAATTGCTGCTGTTATTATCGGAGTTGTAGGTTTGATGTCTATTCCTAGTGAAAGTAAACTAGAATCAGTTGAATTTCCTATAGGTACAATCAAGGTTGATGATGTCCCGCTTGAGGTGCAGATAGCAGATACTGAGCCTCGAAGAGTTCGTGGTTTGATGTTCCAAGATCAATTACCCTATGATCAAGGAATGATCTTTGTATTCAGCGAACCTGGTCTCTATTCTTTGTGGATGCTTAACATGCAATTTCCACTTGATATGATCTGGTTTGATGAAAACGGTAAAGTTGTTCATATAGAACAAGATGTTCCTCCATGCAAAGCCGCTCTAGAAATTGCAACATGTCAAAGTGTAGTTCCTGAAAATGAAGCAGTTTACATTCTTGAGGTAACTGCTGGATTCGTTGAACAAAACAATATCACAAAAGAATCTGTTCTAACTATCATCTCAATTTAGAATTGCAAAACCTTATCTTTGAATAATGGATTTGTTGTTTATGAATAAATTAATTATAATTCCAATAATTCTTGGTATTGCAGCTATTGTATCGTATTCTATGCTAATTCCTGAAGAATCTTCTGAACCACTTACAACACCAATCTATAATTCTGGTTTTACTTATTATGATATTGAAACAATCCAAACATCTCTAAAAGAATATGACATTTTTGTTTCATCTCCTACGGCTATAACTGATCATACTATTAGTCAATACTGTACATTTTTTGAGAAAGGGCTTCCAAGAAATGTAGAATATTGTACAACCACTGCTGTTTTGGATTCTGATGGTAACACTATTGGAAATATCAACATTGGCGGAAGTACTGCATCTCCAATTCTGGCAATTGCAAATCTTGAAACCGATACTTTGGAATCTGATAAAGAAACAACATATGCAATATTTACTACTGTAATCCAAACACTTGTTTGTGATTGTTGGGAAGAAGAAGAATCTATTGGCTTTGAAACCATTCCTGATTGGCTAGATACTGTGCATACTTTCTATTATGACTCTGATGAGCGTAACATCAAATCAAAAATTGATAATTTGGCTGACACTGAAATTCTCTTTGAAATAACCTCTAAAGATAATTCTGTATTGCAGACATTAATTATTACAAAACACGTCTAATTATATACGACAAAATTCTTTGATTGGCGATTACTATGATTGATCAACTATGGCTTATTCCTTTAGGATTTGCAGCAGGTGTGTTGGGTTCTATGATAGGCTTAGGCGGTGGCATTATTGTTGTTCCAGTTTTAACCTTCTTAGGTTTTCCTCCAACTGCCGCTGCAAGTAATAGTCTCTTTGCAGCTCTTAGCAACGCTATTGCATCCACCATATCTTACTCTAAACAAAAACGAATTGAGTATTCTTTAGGATTAAAACTTGGATTGTTATCTGTTCCTGGAACTGTGTTAGGTGCTATTATTTCTAGTGATGTTACTCCTGATATTTTTAAGATATTGTTTGGATTTGTATTGATTGCCTCAGCTGCTTACATCTTTTTGAGAAAAAAAATCGAAACAAAAGAAAAAAAAGTTTCTTTGCAAATGATGATTTTTGCAATAGGTGCTAGTTTCTTTGCAGGAATAATCTCTTCCTTCTTTGGAATAGGTGGCGGCATTGTGTTTGTTCCATTGATGGTAGTTGGAATGGGAATGGCGATGAAAAAAGCAGCACCAACTTCTCAAATGATATTGTTGTTTGCTTCATCTTCTGGAGTAATTGTTCATAGTTTGTTGGGACATCCTGATTTTCTTCAAGCAGGATTTCTTGCAATTGGTTCTTTTATTGGTGGATTAGTTGGAGCAAGATTGTCCATTGATATCAAAGAAAGATATCTCCAAATTTTGGTATCTGTAGTTATTTTGATTGCTGCAGGAAAATTATTCTTTGATTCATTAACTGAAAATTCTACATTTCTAGGATTTTAGGCTCAAAATACTCTTTATGCTTTTATACAAATTTTGTAATGTATGTTGTTCATCAGATCTTATGATCTGAGGGCGGGGGAGACGAGTCGGCTCTCCTGTTTTATTATTATCTTGGCGGTTCTTTCTTAATTCTGTAGATGTTTCTTTTGGACAGTACTATGGTTTCTCCTTCGTTATCTGTTCCCTCATAGTCTACTGCAATTTTTCCAAACTCATCATCCATATCTTCTACTTGTGATATTGTGAATTTTAATTTCAAAACTTGATCTGTGTATAGCGGTTTTAGAAAACGTGTGTTTCTGTTTTTCCATTCTGGGTCTCCATCAGTCCCAAGAAAAATAATATGGTTTCCATAAATCTGACTTAGTCTTGTAAATTCTCCTTCCATTCTTGATAAGATTGCTCTTCCTGAAACAATTTGCTCTCCACTTTGTTTGTCTTCTAAGAATGCGTTTCTGACTCTTGAAAAATTTAGATATTCTTCTAATTCTTTTTCTGAAATACTGCATGTAGAATGAAATGTGTCTCCTACTCTAAACTCTGAGAATTTCTTCATTCTTATCTTGATTCATCAACACAGAAAGTTACTTCAGATGATGAAGCCGCATTTTCTGATACTAGGAAATTAAATGCATCTGCAATCTTTTGATTGTCTGGTTCTATACCTGTTACAGAACCTGGGAAAATAGTGAACATTCTGATTTTAGATTTTAGAACATCACTTAGTTCTTGATTGACCGTAGTTGTAAATGGTCTTAATGCTCCTCTGAACACTTCTACTTGTGCTCTTTGAGTTCCAGTGACTTTTCTTCCCACTGGTAAGTCTGGACCAATTATCATGATTGCTCCTGTCTTATCTTTGAAGAGTCTTGGGTCTTTACCTCCTCCTGGAACAAATTGTTCTAGTGTTCTTTGTGCAACCGTTGCTGGGGTTGAGATGAATTTTGCAACTAATTCTTCCCATCCTGCTCTGGTTAATTCAGTTAGATTTCCTACCTCTGGTAGTTTTCCTGTAACATGAACTACTGCTAGAATCTCACCAATGTTTGTCTTGGCAGTATTTAGCCATCTTTCTATTTCTTCAGGATTTTTAATATCTACAACATGAGAATGGAATTTTCCACTAATGGAATCCTGAATTTCTTGAGGTGTTGATTGTGAAATGAAACATGCAACTTTACCCCCATTTTTCTCTACGTGTCCTGCCAAAAATTCTACTCTTTCTGCATCGGCTTTGTCTGTTCCATCAATAGTAAAGACTACTGCCTTTCCTGTAAAGTCTGGTTGATGAACTCCTGGAGTTGTAGTTCCAATGTGTGGTTTTACTGGATAAAATACTCTGTCTCCTGGAATGACTTTACCGTTGAGAATCTTTGCAATTTCATCATCACATAAATTGAGAACCGATTCTGCAACTTGTGATTGTGACAAAAATTCTCTGTTTGCAATCATGTGTGATGTGTTGTTTTGTACCTTTTCTGCGATAGTTTGAATTTTGGTTAATAGATTTGTAAATGTCTCTGTTAGCTTTGCAACATCTCTTCCGTTTGCTAATTTTTCTGCAGTCTTTGCAATTCCTTCTTTATCTATTCCATCTGCTTGTATGCATTCTAACAAGTCATCTTTTGCTTCTTCAACTTCTACTGGCGTTAGATCTTCAAATCCACTTACTCTCATAAATTCTGCTGCTGCTTTTGGGTATACTGTTTTGTAAATTCTATCTGAGTGGACTGGACCAGGGTTTGTTGCAATTGAGATAATTTCTTTGTCAGTTAATTCCCATGACATGCATTCAGCTAGCCTGTTCTTTGCACCCTGTGATGCAGTGTATGGACTTCTGAATCTGTATGGTCTTTGCTCTAATGGTCTTTCTTCAGTAAAGAAAGTTGAAATTGTAATTATTTTTCCACCTTCTTTCATTACTTTTAGTGCTTGAACTGAACCCCAAAATGTTCCCGTGAGATGAATTGCAATTGTACTTTTGAATTCATCTAGTGGTGAATTTGCAAAACATGTTACAGGACCTGATACCCCTGCGTTGTTAATTATGTAATCTACATTTGTTCCCTCATTTTTTAGAGTATTGAACATTTCATTCATTGCTGTCTCATCTGCAACATCTACTCCTGCAAAAATTTTGACTGTTGCATTTACTCCTTGTGGTATTTTTCCTTCAAGTTCTTTTGCAGCTTCTTGAAGTGGCTCTTTTCTTCTACCTAGAATAATCACACTTGCTCCATTTTCTACAAATTTTGTTGCGATTGCTTTTCCAATCCCTGTTCCGCTTCCTGTAACCAGTGCGACTTTGTCTTGGAATTTCAGCAAGATAAAAGTCTCAAATCTTTTGTGATATTTAATTGGATTGATCTCTAGAAAATTTTTCTTGATATCTTTATTTGTGGGTATGATTCATGATTTTTAATGCATGATACAGAGCCAGATACATTTGTCTATCAGACATGGCCTGAAAAATTTAGTAGTATGTTAAAGGAGATCGGTGTAGATTCTGAATCCAAAGAGATTGGAACCGATGATGTTGAACAAGGTGATTATTACAGTAGATATTTTGCTCATACAGCACGAATGATAACAAATAGGGGATGTCTTGATGTCAAGAACTCTAACATTGACGTAATTCAAATTATTCAAAAGGGGTAAAAATGCAAGATCCAAATCCACTGCCTTGGGGCGCACTTGACCGATATCAAGCACATTTTATTGTAAGAAAAGACACTGGTAGAAATGTTGGAAACTTTGTTGCAAAGACACAACTCCAAACTAGGGGTCATTTTGCATCAAAAACTGTTGAAAGTGTAAGTTGGAACGGTCCTGGTGCTCTTGCAGAAAAACTAAATCAAGATTCTGAGTTAAATGAGATAATTGCAAAACAGTCTGTAAAAGATGCAACAATCTATGTAGAACCAACAGAGAATGCAGTAAGAATTCGCAGCAAATGGGATAATCATTTGGCATTTGGAATTACAAAAGATCTTTTTGATATCTATGACCGTATTGCAGGTCACATAAAATCAATTTAGGCTTTCCACCAATCTAAAGCCAAAAAGTCAACATTGTCTTTACCTTTAGGAATTGCCAAGATGAATTGCTTTTTTACTGAAGTTGCCAGTCTTCCTGCAAGTACTATACCTGTTGATGTTATTGGCTCATTTCTATTATACACTTGAATCAAAAATGGTGCATGGTCTATTCCGGGACCTTTTTCATACACTGCAAAATCACAACCAAACTTTATTCCTGGATTGATAATGTATCCTTTATCTCTAAAGTTTTTGTAAACTAGATATTTTTTATCAAAGTCATGATGTTCGTTTTTGCAAATTTCTATCATTTGCTCGACTGTAACTTTACGCTTTGATTTTGAAATTGTAATTTTTTTATGTTCAAGCAAATACAATGATTCGATTAAATCTAAAACAAGAGGTGCATCAATTTCTTCAATCTTTGGTTTTGGAATTCCTATTGGCTTTCCATAATATCCGCCACTGAAAAGTTTACGAGAGTCTTCAATATTCCAAACGATTACTCTGTTTTCGATAAGTTCCCCTTTCATGATTTTTCAAAAACTTTAGTGTATATGAATTCATTAGATTTTTGATGTTTTTTAAAATAGAAAATAAAGTGAAAATGTAGGTGTGATTTGTCTATAGGCTCAATGCTAACAAAATGAAAGAATCTGATACTCTCTGGCATTTATCTGCCATCTCTTCAATCCCCTCAATCACGTCTTTCATTAACATCAATTCTTTGGTGTTTGTTACTCCTGTTAGAAGTTTTATTGTTGCTTGTCTGTATTTTGTGTCGATTTCTCTTTCAATTGTTTGTGTTTCTTGTGCTAATTCGATTGCATTGGCAGTGTTTGTATTTAGACTTCGGATAATTTCATTTAGTTTGTAGACTTCGTCTACTACTAATTCGATTAGTTTTGTCAAGTCTTTGTCTAGCTTTGCACTTTTCAGAGTTGTTGGTTTTACATTTGACAGTTTGAATGAAATTCCTGTAATGTAACCAGCAATCTCATCCATTGTATATGCTGTGTTTAGAAGATTTTCTCTATTCATGATCAAACCTCCGACATCTGCTACTTCACGTGTAATTTTTCTTCTTAGAGTTTCTACCTCTTCTTCGATTGTAGAAATCTGTTCTAGTGTGTTTTTGATTCCTGTCTTGTCTTTTTTCATCATTAGTTCAGGAAGTGCAGCTAGTTCTCTGGATGCATTTAGAATTCTGTTGATTTCGTCTTGTAAAACTGCTATAGCCTTTCTTTTTGCTTGAACCTCAAGCTCTCCGCTATACATAACAAAAACTACCAAATCATATGGTAATTTAAATCCTCTATGATTTTTGATATTTTTTGAGCATGATTACATGAGACTTTTGTCATGTGCTACTTTTTTCTGACCTTGGTATAATGTGATCACTTCTTCATTTGTAGATGCATCTTCTGCCATTTTTTCAACTCTTATCTTTCCTGTGAATTTTGGGAATCTTAATGCAAGTCCTGCACCTTTTCTAACTTTGTCTCTAGCTGCTTTGTGAATTGGACTGAGTGTAATTTCTGATGCAACTACTTCGATTACTAACTCTGGTTCAAACCAAACATCTGCTTCCATTTCACTATCAATACGTGGATTTTTCTTGATTGTTACTTTGGGATTTAGAATTTGATACAATTGATCCAAATCTTCATCTGAAAATCCAGTACCAACTTTACAAATACTGGTGAATGTGTCTTCATCTTCTTCATATGTTGCTAAAAGTAACGTTCCGTAATTTCCGGTTCTTCTCCCTTTTCCAAAGAATCCTCCTATTACAACAAGATCTAAACTATCTCCAAGTTCATTTTGATATTCTCTTTTAAGTTTGAGCCAATGACTTCCTCTAGAACCTGCTTGATATGGTTTATCAAGCATCTTTAACATCAATCCTTCACTTCCCGCATTGATACTGTTTTCAAAAAAGTCTTCAATGTCGTTTTCATTTTTTACTATCGTCATTGGTATGTGCTTTACAAAGTCATCTTCTTTTACCACTTTTTCCATCTTTTCTCTTCTTTCTTTATAGTCTAATTCTAAACAACTTTTTCCATTACAGTATAAAATGTCAAACAGATTAACTGTTATTGGATATTGTGTAACTGCTTTTTCTATTTTGTATTTTCTTCTTCTATGCATAAGTTCTTGAAATGGCAAAAATTCTCCAGTGTTTTCATTGATTGCAACAGCTTCTGCTTCTAGTATGATGTTTTCTGCATGAATTGTTTTTGGAATTTGTTCTATGATGTCTGGATAATAACTTGAAATGTTTTCCAAACTTCTTGAAAACAAAACTACTTTATCTCCTTCAATATGTAGTTGTACTCTTTCTCCATCTAGTTTGTATTCAGCTGCAAATTCATTCCCCATTTTTTCAATTGCTTCTTGTTCACTTTTTACTCTGTCTGCAAGCATTGGCCGAATTGGATTAAACAAAATTATTTTGAATTTTTCAACCCCTTCTAATCCATCAATTGCTAAAACTTCTGCAACTTTCCCTAAATCACTTGAAACATTATATGCGTGCTCCAATACTTTTCTGTTTTCTTTGTTTCCAGAAAATGCTAATGCTAGTGCATCCATTACTGTGTTTTCAGCAATTCCAAGCCTTAGTGTTCCTAGCAATATTTTTAGAATAAAACTTGCTTCTAGTGGACTTGCGTCATTAAGCAAACTTGAAATGTATTTCATTTTCATGTCTTGTGATCTACTGCCTTCTAATTTTGCAATTTTAAACAGTGTTTCATAGACACGTTCAACTGTAATGTCTTCTACAAGAAATGTTGTCTGAGTTTTTTGCTCTAAGATTATGGTGGCAGCATGTCCTAGATCTCCTCCTTTTCTATATTCTTCTTCAATTTTCTTAATTGGAATTCCTGAGGATTTTGAGATTGCTCTTATTGCAAGCTTTTCTGCAACCCCTAACTCTACTCCTTCAAAATCTGGTCTAAGTTTTCCTTGTAATAGATAGACTATCTTTGAAATTACTTCTTGTGGGGTTTTTTCAAATAACTCAACAAGATACTGCGTTAACTCTAGTCGCTTTCTTGTTGATTCCATTTTGTTAAATGAATCAGCTAATATGGAAAACTCCATTCTATTTCTTTGTGTAATGTTGAATAAAAACTGAATCTAGATGTATCTGAAAATTGTTGGTTTGTCTGACTTAGGAAGATCTGATACGAGGGCAAAGTTGTATAGTGGATAAGATTTCTTGTACTGTTTCATAAAACTCCATGCAACATCATGTGTCTTGAACTCTGTTCTCAATCCATCAATCTGGCTCTTTTTTCCATATACGTCAAAGACTACTACTGAGTACTGTTTTGGACGATTGTGAGGTTTTGCTTTGAGTAGCCATGCAAGTGCAAATACAAAGACTGCTCCTAGTACTACATATTCTCCTGCAACTTTGAAAAAATCTAAGATTACTACTGGTATGGTCTTACCAAATAACACTGCCATAAAATTTGAAAATGAGATTACTGCTAAAGCTGTGAAAATGTACGTCTTCCAATCAAAAATCTTTTGAAAATCCATTTCTGCCTGACTTTGGTACGGTCTTTTTTGATTTAACTATTTCTTATGATTTGCAGATTTTGAAAATAACTAATCCGGATCTTCGTAATTCTCTTTTCTATCGCTGCTGGATGCAGTTTCTTCCATTGGTTTCATCTTGCTTTCAAGAACATCCATTCTTGCTCTATATCCTTCTGCATATTCTAGCTCTGATGGGACAAGTGTTGCTGGATGGATAAATCCTTGACTTCTAATTGCCATTGCTTTTTCTGTTGCTCTTTCTCTGATTAGATCCCAATCTGGAGTTGAGAATCCATCAAATGGTCCAGTAAACTTTCCATTGTGCATACTAAACACTAGTGCCTCGACTATTGGAATACAAAAGTTGATTGTAGCTGCAGAGTTTAATTTAACCGGCATTAATGGCATGTTGTGACTTCCTCTTGTATTTCCTGCAACAAAATGTGGGTTGTTAAAGACACTTCCTACTTCTTCAGTTGCAGGGAACTTCTTTTGTGTTCTAACAACACAAATTGGGTCATCTTTTCCAACATATGTTCCTGCAATGTTATGTAATCTATCAGTTGATGCTGCAAGAATTGGTTCTCCATCTTTTGTTGTAACTGAATCGACAACATATCTTCCTGGATACATTAATGCTGCTTCAATTGTTGGTTTGTCTTCCCACAACTCAAGTTCTGCAATCTGTGCTTTTTCTACATCCATGATGTTCATTTTTACTCCGCCTGCAAGACTCTTGTTTACAATTAATCCTGTGTTACTTAGAGCATCTACAAACATTCTGTAGATTGGATAGTTGAATGCACCTGGTTCTGTTTTATCAGCTGCAAATACTGTAAATGCTTCGTTTGGTCTTTCTTCAAATTCCATCTCTGCAACTCCTGGACCCATGCCTTTTACGTTTCCAGAAAATGAATCTTTGAGCAAGTCTTGTCCTGCTCCATACAATCCCTCATCTTTTGCAACTTGAGTTCCTGCCATGAATGCATCCCATGCTAATTTGTGAATCTGTTGATT
This sequence comes from Marine Group I thaumarchaeote SCGC AAA799-D11, assembly GCA_000746765.1. Classification (GTDB taxonomy): domain Archaea; phylum Thermoproteota; class Nitrososphaeria; order Nitrososphaerales; family Nitrosopumilaceae; genus Nitrosopumilus. The sequence continues at coordinate 77,830 of JOSY01000033.1, read as the reverse complement.
GTCTACTCCATGAGTATGAGACATTACGATGTGGGTATCGTCTCCACAATATCCTATGTAATAATCGATAAGCAAATCTGCTGAATTTTTAACGGTATTTCTAATTGCGTCTAGTAATCCGTCACTAGGTTTTGTATGTCCTCCGACACCGCCAACATCGGCTTTGATAACTGAAACTGTAATTTTCATATCTACCATTTTTGCACCTTTGATTTATGTGCTTTTAGCAAAGTCTTCTGATCTGAAATTAATTGAAAAATTTTAGATTTTTTTTCAAAAATTCATAACAGTAATAAATGCCCTCAGATACGCACTCTACATGGCAGATAAACCACACTTGAACCTGATTGTTACAGGTCATATTGATAATGGAAAATCAACAACTATGGGTCATTTCTTGATGGATCTTGGTGTTGTAGATGAAAGAACAATTGCAGCACATGCATCCGAATCCGAGAAGACCGGAAAAGGTGATACTTTCAAGTATGCATGGGTTATGGATAACATTAAGGATGAAAGAGAGAGAGGTATTACAATCGATCTTGCATTCCAAAAGTTTGAGTCTCCAAAGTACTTCTTTACTTTGATTGACGCTCCTGGTCACAGGGACTTTATTAAAAACATGATTACTGGTGCTTCTGAAGCCGACGCAGCAGTCTTAGTACTTTCAGCAAAAGAAGGTGAAACCGACACTGCAATCGCAGCAGGTGGTCAAGCAAGAGAGCACGCATTCTTGCTCAAGACTTTAGGTGTAAACCAACTAATCGTTGCAATCAACAAGATGGATGATAGCAACTATTCTGAAGAAGCATTCAAAGTAGCCAAAGAAAAAGGTGAAAAATTAGTTAAATCTGTAGGTTACAAACTAGAAAACGTACCATTCATTCCAGTTTCTGGATGGAAAGGCGACAACTTGGTTAAAAAATCTGAGAATATGCCATGGTACAATGGTAAAACACTACTTGAAGCATTTGATGACTTTACTGTCGCAGAAAAACCAGTTGGAAAACCACTACGTGTTCCAATTCAAGATGTTTATACCATCACTGGTGTTGGTACTGTTCCAGTAGGTAGAGTTGAGACAGGAACTATGAAAGCAGGAGACAAAATTGTTGTAATGCCTTCAGGTGCTCCTGGTGAAATCAAATCTATTGAGACTCACCACCAAGAGATGCCATCTGCAGAAGCAGGTGATAACATTGGCTTCAACCTTAGAGGTGTTGAAAAGAAAGATATCAAGAGAGGAGATGTTCTCGGAAGTCCTGATTCACCTCCAGCAGTTGCAAAAGAATTCAAAGCACAAATTATTGTAATTCATCACCCAACAGCAATCGCACCTGGTTATACTCCAGTTATGCACGCACATACTGCACAAGTTGCAGCAACAGTTACTGAGTTCTTGCAAAAGATCAACCCAGCATCTGGTGCAGTTGAGGAAGAAAATCCAAAATTCCTCAAAGTTGGTGATTCCGCAATTGTAAAAATTAGACCGGTAAGACCAACTTGTATTGAAACATTCCAAGATTTCCCTGAAATGGGTAGATTTGCTCTTAGAGATATGGGCGCAACTATCGCAGCAGGAATCGTTAAGGAAATTACCGAAGAGTACAAACCATAGGCGGATTTTTTATGACCCAAACCGCCCGTGTAAAACTCACATCAACCAGTCTACCAAAACTAGATGGAGTATGTGGGGAAATCATGGGTATCGGTAAAAAAACCGGTGTTAAGGTAAAGGGTCCAACTCCACTACCTGTAAAAAGACTACATGTTGCTACTAGAAAATCTCCATGTGGTAATGGAACTGAAACCTATGAAAAATGGGAGATGAAGATGCATAGAAGAATTATTAACATTAATGCTGATGATAAAGCAATCCGACAATTAATGAGACTAAAAATCCCTGATGACGTCTACATTGAACTCTCATTAACATAATCTCTAAATTACAGAAATTTTGATGATAAACATGGCTGAAGAAAACTTTGATGAAGTAGAAGAAACACCTGTTGAAACATTTGATGTAAACTATTCTTGCCTCAGATGTGGAACCATGGTCTCAAACACCGAATTATCTAGACTCCCTGAAATCAAATGTATTTGTGGTTTCAGAGTATTTACCAAAGTTAGACCTCCTGTAGTTAAAACAGTAAAAGCAATTTAGTTATCTGTCTTTTTTGTAGCTGTGTTCTCTTTGCAAATGGGTTCTCATATCTTCCATGTTTGAAAAAAACTTGTTGCATTCTTTGCAATCATATTGTAAGTCCTTTCCATGAACTATCTGTTCGTGATTCATCAACTCTTCTTGTTTTGAAAATTTACTATCGCAAATATCACATTTGATTTTTTTAAAAAATCCCAATTCTTATCCTAACTCTGCTTTTTTCTCATCCCAACACTTTCTACACAACTGACCTTCGATCTTCCATTTTCCTTTTGGGTTGTATCTGATTAATCCCATCTTGCCGCCACATAACGCACAGAAGTTTTTCTTTTTCCCGTGGGATTCTTCTTTTTTATCAAAACATGGTTTGCATAGAAGCCCTTCCATGTCCCACTGCCATCTTGGTTCCCACAAGTCTGTAATTTTTTGTGTTTTACCACATTCAACACATGGTTGTCTTACTTTTCCTTCATAGTACTCTTTTTGTTTTTCAAAATGACAATCTCCGCAAAGTGGACCTTTGATGTTCCACTCTCTTTTTGGTTTATGTTTGTGAGTTAGCTCTTTATTGCAAATGGTACAAAATGATGGTTTCCTACTAAATAATCCCATTTCAAATCTCCTTAGTACAGCTTATTCTATAAATGTAAACAAAATAAAAATAACAAAAAAGCGTTTATTCGCTTAGGATTTTCTCAAGAGCCTGACTTGCATTAAGCATGCCGTTTCTCTTGGCATATTCTTCGATCATTTTGTATTGTTTTTCAGTAAAACATACTGGCATTGAACGTCTTTCCATGAATAACAGTGGTATTTTTTACTAATATCCTTTTCTCTCGGAAGATATTTCAAACCAATTTTCTATTTTGGAGTATGGTTAAGAGAAGACAGATCCTGGTAATTGGTCATAATACCAAAGGATGTTTGCCTGAACATGAAAAAATTGCTTATGACGTTGGAACAGAGATTGCAAAATCTGATTCTGTACTAATTTGTGGTGGGTTAGGTGGCGTGATGACTGCAGCAGCTCATGGCGCAAAAGATGCAAATGGTTTGACTATTGGAATCATTCCTCAAAATGACCCCTCTGAAGCAAATGAGTTTTGTGATGTTGTTATTCCAACTGGCATGGGGTTGGCTCGTGACTTTCTAAATGCCTTGTCAGCTGATGGCGTTATCATTGTAGGTGGCGGCTCTGGAACTTTATCTGAGACTTGTGCTGCATACATGCACAAAAAACCAATGGTTGCAATAAGAAATTTGGATAGCTCAGTTGATCCATTCATTGATGGATATATTGATCATAGAGAAAATGTCAAGATAGTCGGTGTAGACACTCCGCAGGAAGCAGTTAAAAAAATTCTAGAATTAGTATCTGCATAATACTCTTTAATCAAAAGCACCATACATTAGACAATGCCAATTGAAAACGACCAAGAATGCAAAGAACTCATTGATAAATTGGACAAAGGCTTACCTCCTCAAATGATTGATGAACTCATATCTTATCTTGAGAAAACAAAAAATTCTGAATTTACTATGACTCTAATCAAATATCTTAACAATCAAAACATTCAATCAAGAAATTCTTTACTGGCATTGAGCAGTCAGATTTCTATGCTTGGCGAAGATATTACTGAAATCAAAAAACGTTTAGATGTTTGATTATTGCATAGACACAAGCAGTGGGTCTGGTTTGTAGAATTCGCCATGCTCTTCAGCAAGTTTGTTTAATTCATCTACAATGTTTTTGATTCCTATCTCTTTTGCAGTCTCAAATAGGGGCTTTCTTAGTCCTAATCCTAACTGAGCTGCTTTTTCAATTTCTTCAATGTCGCTTGCTCCGTTTGTCACAAGCCATGCTGCATTATTTAGAATATTTGCCACAAGTTGAATTGGATTGCATTTCTCTGCTAACTCTTCAGACAATGTCACTCTTTCATATTTGTCATCAGAATATTTGTAATATCCTTCTCCAGATTTTTGTCCCAATTTCTTCTCATCAAACATTTTTTCAACCAGTGGATGTGGGTTGATTACTTTTTTGTCTCTCAAATGCATCTCAACTGTTGCTTTGTGAATAACATCCATGCCTGTAAAATCTGCTAATTCAAAGATGCCCATTGGGAATCCTAGTTTGAATTTTACTGCAGAATCAATTTCCTCAAGGGTTGCACCTGTTCTGTCTTTGACAAAACATGCTTCATGAACCATTGGAATGAATAGTCTGTTTATGATAAACCCTGGAACATCTTTTCTACATAGAACTGCTTGTTTGTTGACTGACTTTACATAATCTTTAGTTAACTCTGTAACCTCTTGAGATGTTTTCTCCCCTGGAATTACTTCTACTAGTTTCATTAGTTGTGGGGGGTTAAAGAAATGAATTCCAATGAATTTATCTGGTCTTGATGTTGTATTTGCAATCTCTGTAATTGGTAATGTACTCGTATTTGATGCAAAGATTACTTCTGGTGCTGCTGCCTCATCAAGCTCTGCATAAACTTTTTTCTTTAAATCCATAATTTCTGGAACTACTTCAATTACCAATTCTGCATCTTTTACTGCTTCTTTCAAGTCTACAACTGGTTTGATTCTGCCAAAAATTGCATCTCCTTCTTCTTTTGAAATTTTTTCTTTTGAAACTAGTTTATCTAAACTCCATCTAATCTTCTCCATTGCTTTATCCAAAAATCCTTGCTCAATATCTCTTAGAACAATATTGTATCCTGCTGTAGCTGATACTTGTGCAATACCGTGTCCCATTACTCCTGAACCCAAAACTGTGATGTTTTTTATCGTCATATTCTTCCAAAAATCACGTATCCTTTATAATGTATTTCAAAATTTTAACAAAATATGGGTTTGTTCAAACGTAACAAAGACAAGGAAAGTAAAACAAAATGTGATACATGTGGTACAGAACTTCATGATCCTGAACGTCTGAAAAGACACATGAAAAAAGCACATGGAAATGTCCCTGCAAAGAAATTAGATCCTAACGCAGGTGATGGCGGTACTTGGTAGAATGGAACTTAGTTCAGGTCAAAAAGGCGGATTAGCTTTTGGTGGTGCTTTAGTAGTGGCAGGATTGGTACTGTCTACTCTAGTTTTCCCATTTTGGAATTTAATTAGGGAAGACATCTCTGAAGAAGTAAAAATTTTGAGTAATGATGATGGAATGTGTTATGTTGAAACTAGTGATAATATTCCAAAAATAATTGAAGACTGTACACTTGAACCTGGTGATGTGGTAACTATTACGTATGGTGAAGGTTTGGCCTGGGCTACAATTACTGAACCATGATTAATGATTTAATATTAAAAAAACTATGAAATACCATGGATTGCATCTTTTGTAAAATCATCGCAAAGGAAATTCCGTGTAAAATTCTTGGAGAAACATCCTCGTCTATTTCGTTTCTTGATGCTTTTCCTTTGGCAAAAGGACATGTTTTAGTCATTCCAAAGAATCATCATCAAAAAATTCAAGACATGTCAAATGATGAAAATGCCGATTTATTTTCACTTGTACATAAGATGATTTCAAAAGTTGATTCAATTACTGGTGCAACACTAGTTGCAGTTCACAATGGGAAAGAAGCAGGACAAGAAGTACCTCACGTCCATGTTCACTTGGTTCCAAGATCTTCTGATGATTCTGCATCTGCAATACACAGTATGTTTGATGATGCCTTGAAATTAACTGAATCTGAAATTAACAAACTCTATGAAAAACTGAAAATCTAATTTTAGTAAGGATACATTCGTTCTTTTGTGTCTGTGTCTTCAACAATTATTGCTTTTGTAGGGCATGTCATTGCTGCATCCATAATCTTGTTTACTCCTGCACCTTTTGGATCAATAACTGATGATTTTGGATTCATCATTCTCTCTTTATTTATCTGAAAAACATCTGGAGCAATTATCTCACAACTACAACATCCAATACACAAACTCTTGTCTACGTCTATAAAGAGATTAGGCTGCTTTTTAGGCTCCTTTGCCTTTTCGTACTCGCCATTTCTGCCATCTGGGCGAACTCTTGCATTATACTCTTCCCAGAAATTTTTCTCATATTCTTTCCAAAAATCGGGATCTCCTTCTTCAAACTCTTTTGTATATTTTCCCCAGTCTTGCTCGGGAATTCTCTCATCATCTGGTGCTCCCCATGGTTTTCTTTTGAAATTTGATTTTGGTTTTGATTGTGGTTTGTGATAAACATCATCTCTTTGATGATGGTTTTTCTTAAGGAACTCGTATGCTTCTGTAATTTTTTTAAATTCTAAATCTTCATTTTTGTTCTTGTTTTTGTCTGGATGGTGCTCCAATGCTTTTTTTCTAAATGCTGATTTTATCTCTTCTTGAGATGAGTTGGAATCTATATCTAATACTTTAAGCGCCTGATATGTATTCACTATATCTTTAGGAACCCATCATATTTTAAAAATAATTTCATATTGTTTTGCGTAGGAGTAGTTTATTCTAGTATGATCTCATCTTCTGCTTTCCATGCTGGCTCTACAATACACAAAAATCTCAAATTATCGTCCCCTATATTCTCAATACTTTGCTTGGCATTTGGTGGAACATACGCTGAATCATCCTTTCCGAGTTCCATGGTACTGTCATCAATTCTCAAATTTGCTTTGCCTTCCAATATGTAGTAAATCTCTGATGATTTCATTTTGTGTAGTTTTGATTTTTTTTCTGGCTCTAATGTGAATTGGGCAAGACTGTATCCTATTCCCTCTAAAGTATTATGAGGATGAAAAAATTGTTTGATACTAGTTCCTTCGTTTCCTTGAATTGACTCTATTTCTGAATTTCTTATCAGTGACATCTTTAGATTATTGTAGTGGCTTTAGTTTTAAAATCTGATTTCCACCAAACTGTTTTGTATTCTGCATTTTTTCGTGGCAATATGTTTATTGCAATATGGGAAAATGTTTTTTTCTTATCGACTGAACCATGAGTATGAAGCGTCTTTGCTGGTATGTGCACAATATCTCCTTCATTTAGATTAATTTTTTGAATCTTTTTTATCTTGAAATTATTTTTACTTGTGCCATACTTTCTAAAAATCTCTAAACTACCTTTGCCTTTTGTTGCAATTAATACTTGATTTCCATTATGTGCATGAAGTTTAGTTCTAGAACCCTTTTCAAAATGAACGTGATAGATGTCTTGATCTTCTGATTTAATTTTTTCAGATAAAACTTTCATCCATGTTTTAGATGTAAACCAATTTGGATTTACATTCCTTTTATCATTTGTTCCACTAATGTTTGTTTTTTTCATTGTTAGATTTTTCCTAAAATTTTCTTTTTCTTTGCTTGGAACTCTTTTTCTGTGATTACTCCTGACTTTCTGAGTTTTCCTAATTTTTCAAGTGTTGCCAAATCCTCCTCTGTACTTGATGTGACATTTTTTGCAGCAGTAATGCCTTCGGTAATTTTTTTGACTCCTCTCTTCTTCAACTCTGCTCTTTCTTTTTTTGCCTGACTGCGAAGTTCTTTACTTGCTTGTGCTGCTTGTTTTGCAGTCATTGTTCCAAACTCTACTGCATCTTCTAGTGCTTCATCTGCTCTTTTTACCCCTTCTTGAAGTGCTTTGTCTGCTTTTTTTAGAAATTTTTCAATATATCCTGCTTTTTTTACAGCCATACTTTTTCATTAATCTCAAATCTATTATTCTTTTCCTAGCAGAATTGGTTTAATAGATGGAATTGTGTACTTTGTATAGTTTTGAGCAAGACATATGATGTAAAGACTGTAGTCCTTAGAAAAAATATTGAATTAGAGGATGCAATTGAAATTGTAGAATCAAAAAAAACAAAACCCTTCAAATCATTATTGTCTAGACCAAAAAAAGAACAGGTTCACATCCATTCGGTCAAACTATACTATGAATGCATTTTGATGGTTTCTGGAAAATACATAGCTGACTATTACCGAAAGGCAACCCATACCATTTCTGTTCCATCAAATGTAAAAGAAGTTGAACTAGGCGATGGGGTATTTCAAATTCGATCAAAATCTGGACTGAAAAAGGCATTTGTTGGCAAGAGAGGCAAAAACAAGATTGACATGAAATTAGAAGAACACGTATTTGTTGAAGAGGAAGATGAGATTGCATTTGATCATCATGGACGAGAGATAAAATTCCCCTTCAAGGTTAATTCCAAAACTGTAGAGAACTATCCAAAAAGATTACTGCAAAAAAATGAACCTAATGTCAAAAGACCTGAAATGACATATGATGCTGCTTTAGAAAAACTTCAATCTCGTCTAAAAAAACCACTTGAGGCAGATGTCCGGGAACTTTCTGAAGAATTTGTGTTACGTGATATTTCTGAACTTTATGTCCCAGTCTTTGAAGCAAGACTAATTGGCCCAAAAAAGAAAGTTGGAATAATTAGAATAGATGCAGTTCGTAAAAAGATTCTATAATTTTACAATCTTTCTAAACTCATCATTGCTGTGTAATTTAGTAAAAATTGGCTCTTCTTTTGCCCATGCTCGAATGACTTTGGGACTTGTAGAAACTGCTTTTTTTAACAACTCTAATGACTCAGGATACTTTTCAAGTGCTGCTAAACTACGTGATTTTGCATAAATGACATTTACGTTATCTTTGTATTTTTTTGAAAGATCCTCAAAGACATCTAATGCTTTTTTGTGTTGGCCTAATTCAGCTAACTGCACTCCTTTTTGGAAAAATGCATCAAGATTATTTGGATATTTCTTACAAACATTAGAAAAACAATTCAGAGCTTCTTCATTTCTTTTCAATTTTCCCAAAACAATTCCCTTGTAGATCATAGCATTTGGCTTTCTTGGATCAATTGTTATTGCTTTTTCTAGTACTGTCAGAGCCTCTTCATGCTCTTGGAGTTTGTCTAGTAGAACTCCCTTGTTAAAATAAGCTGAAGCGTATTTCGGATCAGCCTCTATTGCTTTGTCATAATATTCAGCAGCTCCTTGGATGTTGCCAGTTTCTGCCATAGATATTCCTCTGTTGTTTAGGGCCTGGGCATCTTTAGGATCCACCGCTATAAGTTTGTCAAAACAAGTTATCGCATCTTGATATTTTTTTACCAAGTTTAATGCCAGTCCTTTTTGCAGCAATGCCTCTGTATTTTCTGGCTCTTGTTTTAGGACCTTGTTGAAAATTGAAATCGCTGCCTTTGGCTGATTCTTTTCTAGCATCCTCATTCCTTCATACATCAAATCCTCTGGGTCTTCTTTTTTTCCAAACAATCCCATAATTTTCTACAACCTTTCTTCTATAATCAAACCTTGCTAATTATTCAATGATTTGAATTTCTTGATGGCTTCTCTTGCTAGGTCTTCTTGAGATTTTGCATCTGCCTTGGTTGGGTCATCTGTAACATATGCTTCTTTTTCGTCTTTCTTCTTTTCCATGGTAATGATGAGTTTGTAATTTTATAAAAATTTGATTCTTGTATTCAATTTTAAATTGAAGGTGTGACTAGTAACGATATAACTCCAAGAAAATTTTTCATCTACAAGGCAGACGGAAGCCGTGTCCCATTTAATGAAAACAAGATTCTCAGCACCTGTATTAGAGCCGGTGCAAGCAAAAAAACTGCAAAACGTATTTTGAAAAAAGTAAAATCTGAAGTGTATCGTGATATGACTTCAAATGATATCTACAAAAAAGTCCTCCGTGCAATCTCTGAAGAAAAAGGATTAAGAGCACTCCATCAAAGATATCAACTAAAAAATGCAATTATGAAAATGGGGCCTGCTGGATTTACATTTGAGAATTATGTTGCAGCCATTTTAGAATACTATGATTTTCAAGTAACTGGAATTCGCTCCAAAATTAAGGGCGAATGCATCACTCATGAAATTGATTTGATTGGATTAAAACAAAACAAAAAATTCCTTATTGAATGCAAGTATCACTCAAAACATGGTGTTTATACTGGCCTTAAAGAATCAATGTATACTCATGCTAGATTTCTTGACATGAGATCAAAGTTTTCAGGAGAAATGATTTTTTGTAACACCAAAGTTTCTGGCAATGCTAAAAAATACGCAAAATGTGTTGGTCAAGAAATTATCTCTTGGAGATATCCTGCAAAAAACAGTCTTGAAAAAATGATTGAAAGGCATAACCTATACCCAATAACAATCCTAAACCTATCTCAAAAAGAACTAGATATCTTTTCAGAAAGTAATATCATGATTGCACAAGATTTGCTAAGATATGATTCCTATCAGATTTCCAAAATGACTGGAATTTCTCAGAAACGAATCTACAATCTGCAACAACTAGTTGAGAAAATTTTCAATTTACACTAGTTTTTCTAAGATAGGCTTATTTTGAATCTGTACTTTTTTCCTGTATTGCAAGATCCTGAAATCTCCTTTCTAGCTGAAAAAGTCTTTGTCCACAGATGGCCTCATGATACTCCGCTGTGGGATGATTCGGTAAAACAGAAACTAGATGAAACTATCTCAAAAAACCCTGATTCAAAGAAGATCACTGTTTTTGAAAAATCAATTAAAATTCAGGATTTTGAATTCTCTCATCTCAAAAAAATTGGCATCTCTGTTCCATTTTTCAAAGATGAATGTAGGATGATATTTGAATCCCAATTTGGAGAATTGTATGCTCATATTCACATTACTGTAAAATCATCTGAATACATGGAAATCTTTGCAAAACTCAAATCTTGGAAATCCAAATTTTTCCCAAATGATTCTAACAAGTAAATTCTTCTGATGCCTTTACCATATTTTTGATGTCTGATTTACTATGTGCATCTGATATTGCTCCAAGTTTTCCTGGTAAAAAGAAGATTCCATCATGAGATATCATCTTGAAATGATATTTTGACAGTAATGTCTCGTCACATTTTGCGGCCTGAGTTGAATTACTAATTTCTGTGATTCCGTCTTTTAGAAAATGAGTCATGAATAGAGAGCCCTTTCCAGTAACTGCCACTTTGCCATCAAATGCCTTGCCAATCTCTTTTCTTGCAAATTTACCTAAATCGTTAATTTTTGAGTAAATTGCTTTTTTTGATTTTAGATGATTTAGTGTAGCATGTCCTGCAACCATTGATGCTGGATTTGCAGAAAATGTTCCTCCTCCAACATAACTTCTTTCTGATTTCTTTTTGTCAGTAGTATCTGCAAATTCCATGATTTCCTTTTTACCGCACATTACTCCAATTGCCATTCCCCCTCCAACAATTTTACCCAAAGTTACAATGTCTGGATCTAGTTTCATTGTAGGGTATAGACACCCAAACCTGAATCGAAATCCTGTAACAATTTCATCTAAAATGAATAGTGAATTATTCTTCTTACAAAATTCCTGAACCCCTTTAAGATAATCAGATTCAGCTGGAATGCATCCTCCTCCGCCTAGCACTGGTTCAATAATTACCCCTGCCAAATCTTTAGAATATTTTTTCAAAATGGGTAATGACTTTTCTAAATCATTGTAAGGAATTGAGACAATCTGCTCTTCATTTACTATGCCTGAACTCTCTGATTCTGAAAATGGCCAATTCACTGACTTTAGTAAATCAGAAGTATATCCGTGCCACCCTCCGTCAATCTTTGCAATTATTTTTTTGCCAGTTACAGAACGTGCTAATCTAACTGCATACATTGTTGCTTCTGTCCCAGATGTGACATAACGAATCTTTTCAGCTACTGGAACTACTTTAGAAATTAATTCTGATAATAAAATGGTCTGCTCATTTACAGTTCCATACATCCAAGATTTTTCAATCTGTTTTTGCAAATTTTTCTTTACTGAATTTGGACCATGTCCTAGAATCAAAGCCCAGTGACCCATCCAATAATCTGTATACTTGTTGCCATCTACATCAACAAGATTTTTTCCTGCAGATTTTTTTACAACAAATGGATATGGTTCATAAAATCTTATGTTATGAGAAACACCATTTATGTGAAGTTTGGCAGACTTTGCAAACAGCTTTGCTGATGTTGGTGTTTTCTTTTTGTATTCTTTGATGTAATCCAAAAGCAAATTCACAAAATTACTTCTATCATTTTAACTATTGAAAGTGGCATAGTTTGGCATAGTTTCAGGCATGATTATTCAAAACTGCATAGTTTTGCATAGTAGTAAAATTGTAATTTTTACAAGAAATGGGGTCGATCAGGCATAATTTCTCGCATGGTTTATATGGATTCTGCCATGGTTACCTTTTGCATACGTAACGCAATAGGCGGCGCTTGCGATGAAGTATGGTATTGTACCATTTTGTGATTCGTGGGCCTCCAGTTACGCATACAAAAATGAGGATTTGATCAAGTGATCAATATCTGAGATGTGAAGATTATGTGCATCCGTCAATTCCAATTAAAGTACAAATGTACTTCAATAATCAAAATCAAAAATTCAGAATCCGGTTGATCCTGCCGGACCTGACTGCTATCGGATTGATACTAAGCCATGCGAGTCATTGTAGTAATACAAGGCAGACGGCTCAGTAACGCGTAGTCAACCTACCCTATGGACGGGAATAACCTCGGGAAACTGAGTATAATGCCCGATAGAACACTATTCCTGGAATGGTTTGTGTTCCAAATGATTTATCGCCGTAGGATGGGACTGCGGCCTATCAGTTTGTTGGTGAGGTAATGGCCCACCAAGACTATTACAGGTACGGGCTCTGAGAGGAGTAGCCCGGAGATGGGTACTGAGACACGGACCCAGGCCCTATGGGGCGCAGCAGGCGAGAAAACTTTGCAATGTGCGAAAGCACGACAAGGTTAATCCGAGTGGTTTGTGCTAAACGAACCTTTTGACAGTCCTAGAAACACTGTTGAATAAGGGGTGGGCAAGTTCTGGTGTCAGCCGCCGCGGTAAAACCAGCACCTCAAGTGGTCAGGATGATTATTGGGCCTAAAGCATCCGTAGCCGGCTCTGTAAGTTTTCGGTTAAATCTGTACGCTCAACGTACAGGCTGCCGGGAATACTGCAGAGCTAGGGAGTGGGAGAGGTAGACGGTACTCGGTAGGAAGGGGTAAAATCCTTTGATCTATTGATGACCACCTGTGGCGAAGGCGGTCTACCAGAACACGTCCGACGGTGAGGGATGAAAGCTGGGGGAGCAAACCGGATTAGATACCCGGGTAGTCCCAGCTGTAAACTATGCAAACTCAGTGATGCATTGGCTTGTGGCCAATGCAGTGCTGCAGGGAAGCCGTTAAGTTTGCCGCCTGGGAAGTACGTACGCAAGTATGAAACTTAAAGGAATTGGCGGGGGAGCACCACAAGGGGTGAAGCCTGCGGTTCAATTGGAGTCAACGCCAGAAATCTTACCCGGAGAGACAGCAGAATGAAGGTCAAGCTGAAGACTTTACCAGACAAGCTGAGAGGTGGTGCATGGCCGTCGCCAGCTCGTGCCGTGAGATGTCCTGTTAAGTCAGGTAACGAGCGAGATCCCTGCCTCTAGTTGCCACCATTACTCTCAGGAGTAGTGGGGCGAATTAGCGGGACCGCCGTAGTTAATACGGAGGAAGGAAGGGGCCACGGCAGGTCAGTATGCCCCGAAACTCTGGGGCCACACGCGGGCTGCAATGGTAACGACAATGGGTTTCGAATCCGAAAGGATGAGGTAATCCTCAAACGTTACCACAGTTATGACTGAGGGCTGCAACTCGCCCTCACGAATATGGAATCCCTAGTAACTGCGTGTCATTATCGCGCGGTGAATACGTCCCTGCTCCTTGCACACACCGCCCGTCGTTTCATTGAAGTGAGCTTTTAGCGAGGTGACGTCTGATTGGCGTTATCGAACTTGAGGTTCGTGACAAGGGAAAAGTCGTAACAAGGTGACCGTAGGGGAACCTGCGGTCGGATCACCTCCTTAGATAAGGAAAGTGTTCGGATGCACTAATCTTCACATCAAATCATCGATGCAATGCATCACGAAAGTGGTGTATGAAGGATGTAGTGGGTCCCTGCCAGGGGACTTGCAATGATCGTCGTGCATAGTCGTGTAATATGTGGCTGAATTTGCCGGTGTAAAGACGGTAATAGGTGGATTGCTAGGCTTGAGGAGAGATGAAGGACGTGGCAAGCTGCGATAAGCTCGGGGTAGGCGCACGCATCCTATGATCCCGAGATGTCCGAATGAGAATCTTGCACTTTTGTGCATTCCAGTACACTAGTATTGGAAGTCGAACCGTGGGAATTGAAGCATCTTAGTACCACGTGGAAAAGAAATCAATTGAGATTTCCCAAGTAGAGGCGATCGAAAAGGAAATAGCCCAAACTGAATCCTTCGGGAGATGTGGTGTTTTGGTATGATAATATGGAATCTTGAAACACAGCTGAAATGTTCTGAAAAGTACTGACATAGAGGGTGATATCCCCGTAAGCGAAATGGGAAGAGTCCTATTCATACCCGAGTAGTTGTCCTTGGTAGTGGGCAATGAATACAGGTGAAAGTAGCATCTGAGGCTAAATATCTCTCAAGACCGATAGTGGACTAGTACCGTGAGGGAAAGCTGAAAAGTACCCCGGAAGGGGGGCGAAAAGTGCATGAAACCTATTACTTACAGACGTGCATGGCATGGAAGGTGATTTTTTCATTTTGGAGATTCTAGCAATAGAGTTGAAGATTTGATGTTCAAGTCATCAGTGTCATGCGTTCCGTCTCGAAACACGGGCCAGGGAGCTAACTGTCATGGCAAGCTTAAATCTGTAAAGATGTAGGCGAAGGGAAACCGAGTTCTCGCAGCATTGTGAGGAGAAGCGTGTGAAAGTGCGTAGAGTCATGGCGGCTAGGCTAGAAGCCAGTCGATCTATTCCTGGGCTAGATGAAGGCGGGCGAAAGCCCGCTGGAGGTCTTAAGACGTTCTGACGTGCAAATCGTTGTTGTGACCTGGGAATAGGGGTCAAAAACCAATCTAGACTGGCGCTCGCTAGTTCCAACCGAAGCGTCTCGCAGGGCGTGCTCTGTGGAGATAGTGTTTCCGGTAGAGCACTGATAGAGCGGCGCGGGGGAGAAATCCCTCACCGCTCATTCAAACTCCGAACGGATATACATCGTAGAAGCAGGGACACGGGTTCATGTGGCGTAAGGCTCATGACCGAAAGGGGTTTAACCCAGACTGAAGTTAAGGTCCCCAAATTTTTGCTAAGTGTCAAGCTAAAGAGCGTGTTCTCGCCAAGACAGCAGGGAGGTAAGCTCAGAAGCAGCTATCCTTTAAAAAGTGTGTAACAACTTACCTGCCGAGGGGGGATGCCTCAAAAACGGACGGGGCTAAAGCAAAGTACCGATACTTTAGATAAACATCAATGGATGTTTCGTGGTAGGTTGGCGTAGTGATTGGGTCGAAGCAGGGCGGTAACGTCCTGTGGACCGGTTTCTATTGCAGATCCTGGCGGCAGTAACAGCATAGTATGGTGAGAATCCATACCACCGTAAGCGCAAGGGTTTCCAGGCAATGCGTTATCAGCCTGGAGGTAGTCGATCCTAAGATGTACCTCAACAGAGTACACCGAATGGGAAACTAGTTAATATTCTAGTACCTTGCATGGAGCGTTTGAGCTATATAGTTCGCTTCCGGATAGGGATTGTACAATCGTCGTTGTATCTAACTATTCGAGAATTGGGGAGTGTCGTAATGACGAGAACTAGTTCGAGGTAGGAATGGCTCCGCGTTAGCGGAGTTTTCTCAACTCCAGGAGACCATGAAAGACTGTGTAGTTAGCAAAGTGCAAGATCGTACCCAGAACCGACACAGGTGCGCTGGCTTAGTAAGCTAAGGTGCTACGGGTATACCGTATGGCGAGGGAATTCGGCAAATTAGTCCTGGAGCTTAGGTAGAAGGGATGCCTGCGATCTTCATGAGGAATGGGGACCGCAGGTTGCAATGACAAGGGGGTTTCGACTGTTTAATAAAAACACAGGCGACTGCTAGTCCGAAAGGATTTGTATAGTCGCTGAATCCTGGCCGGTGCCGGTACCTAAAACTTGGGTTCAACCGAGCTAAGGGCCGGTTAACGCCGGGAGTAACTCTGACTCTCTTAAGGTAGCCAAATGCCTTGTCGGGTAAGTTCCGACGCGCATGAATGGAACAACGAGAGCCCCACTGTCCCCGCCTACAACCCGGTGAAGCCACATAAGGTGGACGAACAGTCCATCGCCTTCCATCGGGGAGAGAAGACCCCGTGGAGTTTTACTGCAGCTTGTGCTTGTGGTATAGTAAGAATTGCACAGGGTATCTGGGAGCCATGCTTAACACTCTCCGGGGTGTTGAGAAGCAACGATGTAACACCAGACTCTTTTTGCAGTACCACTTATCCAGTGAAGACCGGAGACACGTGCAGGTGGGCAGTTCGGCTGGGGCGGCACCCCTTTGAAAAGATATCAAAGGGGCCCAAAGTTGAGTTCAAACGGGGCAGAAATCCGTTGAAGAGGGCAAAGCCAAAAACTCGACTGAATGGATTTCCAAACGCACGGAATTCATAGACGAAAGTCTGGCTTAGCGATCCTTCGTGTGCCCACTATTGGGGCCCGGAGGTGACAGAAAAATTACCCCAGGGATAACAGGCTCGTCGCGGGCGAGAGCTCCTATCGACCCCGCGGTTTGGTACCTCGATGTCGGCTTTTCCTATCCTGGTCCTGCAGCAGGGGCCAAGGGTGAGGCTGCTCGCCTATTAAAAGGGAACATGAGCTGGGTTTAGACCGTCGTGAGACAGGTCGGTCTCTGCCTGATGGAAGCGTGAATAACTGAGGGGAAGTTGCTCCGAGTACGAGAGGAACAGAGCAGCGTGGCCACTGGTTTACCGGTTGTCTGACAAGGCAGGCCGGGCAGCTAAGCCGTTTAGGCTAAGTGCTGAAAGCATCTAAGCACGAATCCTATCCCGAGACAAGTTATTCTTTCGTAAGATGAAGGTCGGCAGCAGAAGACTGCGTTGATAGGAAGGTGGTGTAGATCACAAGCTTCGGCGAGTGGTGAGCCAGCCTTTACTAATAGACCAACACATCGGTTCAGCCACTTACATAGAGACTATGCGCGATGAATCATTTTCATTCATCAAAGTGGAATATACACGACTTGTACGATGATTTCATTTTTAATCATGCTTAGCGGATGCTATGTAATTTTTTTAATTTGAAACTCCTTAGTGGAAACTATACACGACTATTTACTTTGTTATCGAAAATAACACACAACCGTTTGTATTATATCAAATGAGATCGTATACTGTACATGAAAACTTCTACGGCATTAAAGAAAATTAATTTAGAAATTTCTGAATTTGAAGAACGTCTATTTGATCATTCTATTGTGGAAATCACTGATGAAGAAGGTGTCATAATTTATGCAAACAAAAATTTTTGTAAAATTTCAAAATATGATGCTGATGAATTGATTGGAACTGATCATCGAATACTAAAATCTGATGAACATTCTCCAGAATTTTTTGCAGATATGTGGGATACTATTGTTGGTGGAAAAGTTTGGGAAGGTGAAATTAAAAACAAAGCAAAAGATGGTTCATTTTATTGGGTAAAAACAATAATCATTCCAATCACTGATGAGAAAGGAATCAAAAACTATGTTGCAATTAGAAATGATATTACTAAGGAAAAAGAAATTCAAGAAAGATTGTTGAGAATGGAAGATGAACTTCTTAAACAAAATGTAACATTGCTTTCAGAAGTTGAAAAGAAAAGTGGTGCACTGTTAAAATCTGAAAGACTTGCAACTATTGGTACTATGGCAAGTAGAATTGCACATGATTTGAAAAACCCTTTGACAATTATTCACACTTATGCAGATATGTTGACCCCTGAGATTCTTGCAAAACTGGATCCTCAAGACAGAGAAAAATGGTTTAGATTACAGACATCTGTTTTGGATATGAATAGAATTATTGAAGATGTATTGGATTTTGCAAGAACCACTGAAATCAAAAAGAAAAAAACTTCTTTCTTGAGTGTCTTGAGACTGGCGATGAATCATGTAAAGCCTAGTTACGGTATTGTCATTAATTTGCCTGAAAATGATGTCTCGATAAAATGTGATGCAAGAAAGATGGAAGGTGTCATGTCCAACTTACTCAATAATGCAGTTCATGCAGTTGATGGTCAAGGTGAAGTTGATGTGGAATTTGCCTCAGATTCTAAAAACCTCACAATCAAAATAAAGGACTCTGGACCTGGAATCTCTGAAAAAGATTTAGACAAAATTTTTGAGCCTATGTACACGACAAAAACCACAGGTACTGGCCTGGGATTGGTCATCTGTAAGAGTATTGTTGAGCAACATGGTGGCACAATTTCTGTAAGTAACAAACCTACAACGTTTACGATTACTTTGCCTTTGTCTTAGACTGTGGTTTGGTAATTTACTCTTCTAATTCAATGTCATTTTGAAGTTCTTTTGGTAATCCAATCCACCATTCCTTTTGGTTTTCTGACATCAAGAGAACAGATCGAAGGTTGCTAATAGATCTGTTGGTAAAATCTTCAGAGTAATGGTTAAAGAAAATCTGACAATATCAGTCCTTCAAATATGTGACATCTGATACGTCTTGAACATCTTTGATTTTAACAACAATGGTGCCTCCTAACTTGTTGAAGATTCTTTGTCTGTTTTGATTTGTTAAAATCCATCCCAATACCACATCAAATGGTAATAAAAAGGATTTTCCAAAACTGCTAATCAAAATTCCTTTCAAGCTTGGGGCTTTACCATGCATGTTTGTACTTTTCAAATTAAGAATTTTCTTCCCAATTGTTTGACCTGTTTTGTATTCTAGAACAGTCCAATAAACAAAAAATATTACACTAGTTGGAATATACTGACTGTTCTCTGCCCAAAACATATTTTCCTTAAATTCATAATCTATGCTGCCAAATGAAACAAAAATTATTGCAGTTGAAATTGATGAAATTATAATAAAATCAATTAACCAAGCAATAAATCTGTCAGACCATTTTGCAAGAAGAATTTTTGGTGTGTTTGAATCACTCACGAACTAATTAATTAATTCAAATTTATAAAACATGTTAATCATTAGCTAACACCAGTTACAACACATTTGATTTATCACTCTAAATCCATCAAATTCTATGAAAGCAAAATTTGCAACATCTTGCGTCTCTTGTGGTGATAAAATTCAACCTGGAAAAGAGATATCCAAAAACAAAGATGAAAAATGGGTTCATAAACATTGTGCTGAGGACTCTGAAGGACTACCCTAGAAATTAATATGACTCTGTTCAATTAATTTTGAATTTATTTTTGATATCGATTAACCCTCTTGATGTATTCTTGTGGACTTTTAGAAGAAACGAGAAAGACACTGTAAATCTTTACAATACTTTGTCTCCTGTGATGCAACTTGCAACTGGCGGGTCCATGCTAAATTTTGGATATTGGTCATCAGACCACTCTGAACCAATACCTGCTCAGGAAAATCTATGTGTGGTTTTTGCAAATCTTGCTGAACTATCTTCTGCAAAACATGTAGTTGATGTGGGTAGTGGATTATCTGCCCCTTCACATCTTTGGCAACAAAAATTTCCTGACATTTCTTTGTATGATGTAAACATCAATTACTCTCAACTGTCTTTTGGAAAAAAACAGAAAATTGAATTTCTAAATTCATCTTCTACAAAATTACCTTTTACAAATAATTCTGTAGATCGTGTTTTGGCATTAGAATCTGCACAACATTTCAAACCTCTTTCAGATTTCATCTCTGAATCTAAAAGAGTGTTGACAAATTCTGGATTACTTGTAATGGCCATCCCTGTAACTCTGGGAAATTCTTCACTCAAAGATTTAGGCATGTTAAAATTTACTTGGTCTTCTGAACACTATTCTTTGGATGATGTAAAAAATACTGTTCAGTCCCATGGTTTTGAAATTAAACATGAACAACTAATTGGAAATTTTGTATATGATCCTCTTGCAGATTATTATGTGGAGAATAGAGAACATCTAAAAAAATCTATTTTAGAAAAATACCCAAACTATGTTGAAAACATATTGTACAAATCAATCATTAAAATGAAAACTGCCTCTCAAAATGGAATTATTGATTATGTCCTTCTAAAATGCATTCCAGAAACTAGACGATGAGAATTCTTTTCTCAATCATGTACTCTAGGGCTTGAACGTATTCATCTTCTGATGTTAATCCTTCTGTAAACCACATGGCACTTGTCTTCCACCATGCAGGAATCTTCAAATCATGATATTGTATTCCTTCTGATTCTTCAAACACATTGGTTTGAAGCACTGATGTCTTTTCCCAATTTGTTGTGATTTCAGTTTTCTCAAATTTCTCATTTAGTAACAGTCCTGTCTGCTTATCAATTACTATCACCTTGGTTTTGTCTTGATTTTCTGCAACCATTCCTTCTCTCAATAGATTGCCTATGGGATATGTTACAGTTCCATACACTTGATATTTTTCATCAATCACATCTCCTATTTTGATGGGGGTTTTGTAGAGAAATTTTTCTGTCTTGCAACATTTGTCATCTACTGGGATACGTGAATCCTCATCAAGCAAAAACCGATGATTTTTTATTCCTTCTTCTGAAACAATTTTTGAATTAATCATAATTCCGTCATCATCAATTTTTTCTACTTCGAATTTTTCTGTAATCGTATTTCCATATTTACTAGTGTGAGAATAAGTTACATAGTCTGTCTCTTTGGCACACAATCCATCAATGCATAACCTCTGACTAACATTGTCCACTATCTTTGGAGAAATTATGTTGTTTTCTATTAGTGCTCTTATTCCGTATGCATATAGACTATCTTTGTATTGTCCATCTGTCCATCTTTCTGTATCTTGAATTACCCATGCTGGCATTGTAGTGAATTTCTTGATGTGTCTTTCTTTGAGGAAACTAGAATCTCCTAGATACTTTTCAATTTCTGCAATCAATACAATGTCTCTTGCTTGATGTGTACTGCTCCATGCAATGTGATTATACAAAATAGCACATGCTCTTAGATTTGGATATTGAGGATGAAGATCAACTAATCCGTCTAGACCAAATAATTCGTATTCTTCATAGAAAAATTCACAGAACTTTAAGATATCTTCAGGGGTCTGTACTGGAAAATCAGGCTGGTGTGCAAATATGCTCTGAGTACTAAAACTTCCTAATGCTATAACTGAAATAATTAGAATTACTGCAATTCTCAACACAGATAGTTTTCAGTTTTTACTTATTAATTTCATGTAAAAACTTGTTCAACTTTGTGACCAATTTGGAATTTTTTCATTGATAACATTGACTAGGTTTTTATTTTTGATATTCTGAATTACTTTATCATGGCTAATTCTGAAGGTGCATTGAATCTATATGCTGAAAAATGCAAAAAATTGCTAGAAGAATCAGAGATTAGATTTGCTGGAATTGTTGATAAAGATGGTCAATTGATTTCAGGTGGCTTCAAAGAAGGACTCACTCCTTATGAAGGCGATGAAACCCGATTACAATCATTCTTAGAATTTGTCTCAAAGGCATCTATAAGAAAAGAATATGATGAAAGTTTAGGCCCTATCAACTATTTGGCTGCTAGAAGAGACAAGGCAGTTCTTGTTAGTTTCCCATTTCCTATAACTCAAATTCTCTTGTTGATTTCTGCAGAACCTACTGCTAACATTGAAAATTTAGCTAAAAAAGTGGTTGAAATTTTTACTGATGTTACTAAAAGACTATCAAAACCTTAAGTCCTGATAGGATTTTCTGGCAAATAGTTTTAATTCTGTTTATGTTTTAGAATTTTAGAATTGAAAGCAACATTTGGTGCAGGATGTTTTTGGCATGTTGAAGATTTACTTAGTAAAACAAAGGGGGTGAAATCCACTCAAGTAGGTTACATTGGAGGCAACCTTCCTGATCCTACTTATGAAGAAGTTTGTACTGATAGAACTGGACATGCTGAAGCAGTCGAAGTGGAATATGATCCTGATGAAATTTCATATGAAGAACTTTTAGATGTTTTTTGGAATAATCATAACCCCACAACATTAAATCGTCAAGGCCCTGATATTGGTATCCAATACCGTTCTGCAATTTTTTATCATGATGAAAAACAAAAAGAGATTGCAGAAAAATCAAAATCCCAACTTGCTGCTTCTGGAAAATATGATGATCCGATTGTTACTGAAATTACCCCTGCCCCTAAATTTTACAAAGCAGAAGAATATCATCAAAAATATTTCAAAAAGAATGGGTTTTGACTTATTTTACAACAAGAACTGGAATCTTTGCTGTGTGTATGACATAATTTGATACACTTCCAAAGAATAACTCCTTGGTAGAACTTCTTCCACGTGAACCAATAACTATCATATCGAATTTTTCTTTACCTTGTGCAAGCTTGACTATGTTATATCCAATATCTCCTCGCATTATTTTCTCTTTGAACACTATGCCGTTTTTTGCAGCTAAAACCTTGGACTCTTCCATAATTTTTTTCACTTCTCTGTTAAGGGATTTTTCAACAGATCCGACACCTCTGAATTCTGAGTGTGGGGGTGCATGAATTGAGAATACGCCTGTAATAATTGCCCCACATTGCCTGGCTAGTGTTATGGCCGTCTCTAAACCTCTTTGGGAGTTTTTAGAACCGTCTAGCGGGACCAATATTTTTAAGATTTTTTTCTTTATCACACATTTACGATAATTATGATCCTAAAAAACATACTTGCTGAAATTCATTACCACTATTTCTAAAAAATCATAAATTTCAATGATCGCAAAATTAACTAAAACTTATCTACTGATGACAATTCAAGCTAAAACAGTGAATGAAAAATTTCTCCAAGTTGACGGTCACAAGATTCGTTATTTGGAATCTGGGAATTTTGAAAAGACACTAGTATTGGTTCATGGACTTGGAGCTTCTGCTGAAAGATGGGAACAAGTAATGCCTATTTTTGCAGAAAAATTCCGTGTTGTGATTCCTGATCTAATTGGATTTGGATATAGTGATAAACCTCTTGCCGATTACACTATAGACTTTTTTTCAGACTTTCTTGAAAAGTTCCTTCAAACTGCAAATATCAGATCCCCATATCTTATTGGTTCTTCTTTAGGCGGTCAAATATCTGCTGAATACACTGCAACACATCAAAATGATGTTGATAAACTCATTTTAGTCTCTCCCTCTGGAGTGATGAAACAATCTACTCCTGCACTTGATGCATACATCATGGCTGCATTATATCCTAATGAGCAAAACGCAAAAAATGCATTTGAATTGATGGAAGGTTCTGGTGAGAGTGTTGATCACAGGATTGTTTCTAGTTTTATTAAAAGAATGCAATTACCTAATGCAAAACTTGCCTTTATGTCTACTATCCTTGGTTTGAAAAATGCTGAAATTATCACAAAAAAATTACCATCGATCCTAACACAAACTATGTTAATTTGGGGTAGTGATGATCCTGTAATTCCGATTCATCATGCTGATGATTTTGTCTCATCTATCAAGGACTGTCGTTTCGTTCGTATGGATGGCTGCGGTCACACTCCTTATGTTCAAGCTCCTCGGGAATTCTCTGAAAAAGTATTGGACTTTCTTGGTGTCTATTAGGTGCACTTAAATACCTGTTAACTCCAACAGTTACCGATGACTGGTAACGAAAACCAATATGATCCAACAACTATGTTCAAAGATTGGATCCAAAAAAGTGGGCGTGCTCAAGCAGAGTTTATGAAAAATTTTGGCGCATTGATGACTAATCAAACCAGCAAAACATTCAATCCACTAGACACACTCAAAGAAGTTTCAGATAACACTAGACAAGCTCAATCAAGTATGATGGAGAACATGTCTTCTATGCAAAATAAAAGCATGGATACTATGTTTAGCATTGGACAAATGCTTCCATCTTTTATGAATTGGGGTGCATACAAAACTACCATCAGTAGTAATGGTAGAATTTCAATTCCAGAGGCAGAACGTAACGCCCTTGGATTAGGTGAAGGTGACTTGGTTCAAGTCATTGTTCTTCCAATAGCAAAAAAATCAAAAGCTAGGGAGGTGAAAAATTGAGTAAGAACGAACAGACACAATCAAATCCAAAAGATCTATTTTCTGTATATCAACAAAACGTAGATAAATTCTTCAATGGTATTAGAACATCAGTACCACAGTATCATCAAGCAATTACAAACGTACAACAGGAATTCATACAAGCTTATGAAAACATTGCAGATTCAACCTTAACATTACAAAAAGAATTTGCAAAGAAAGCAGGTATTGCAGCAAACATTCCTGAAGCTACAATCAAAGTAATGCAAGATACAACAGAAGAAGTCGTAAAGGCCACATCAATTCAAAACCAAGTAACACTTGCAACAATTGATGCAACACAACAAAACATCAAAACCTTTAACGACAACGCAAAATCATTTGCTGAGTTAAACAGAAACATTCTTCAATCTTGGATTTCTGCATTCACCACAAAGAACAACTAGTGGCGAATCAATTTTTTTAATTTTTTCTTCTTTTATTTTATGATCTTTCAGCTAACCATTGTCCCAGCTCAGGTAATACCTTCTTCTGAGATAGTGAACTTGCAATCATACCTACGTGACCTGTAGGATACATCCTCAATGTCTTATCTTCACTGCCTACTGCATAATGAAGCGGCATACTGCATTCAGGTGAAACCAAATGATCTCCAACTGCCACTTGTGTGAAAATAGGCATGTCAATTTTTTTCAAATCTACTAGTTGACCTTCAATATGCATTTTGTTTTGAATAAGCAAATTCTCTTGGTAGATATCTTTGATCCATTGTCTAAATAACTCTCCAGGTATTGGTGGTGTGTCTCCTAACCATTTTTCAACTCTAAGGAAACTATCAACAAATTTCTTGTTTTCAATATTTTTGAAGAAATTGACATATTTTTCAATACCTTGTTCAAATGGTTTGAGAACTGAAAAAGCATAATACATGAACTCTGGAGGCATATTTCCAATAATTTCCACCATTTTATCTACATCCATGTGCTTTGCTAGATTGCTAATCACAGTGGTGTCTCTCCAGCCGTCAATTACGGGCGCGGTTGCTATGTAATTTTTAACACTTTCAGGATGCAATGATGCATATGCTGTAGCAATAGTTGCCCCAGTACAATATCCTTGCAGTGAAATTTTGTCAGTAGATGTTTCATTTTTGATATATTCTACATATGCATCTAGATATCCATTTACATAATCATCAAAATCCAAATACTTGTCCATACTAGTTGGTGTTCCCCAATCAAGCATGTATATGTCAAATCCTTGTTGGAGTAGATTTCTTACCCAACTCTTTTCTGGTTGTATGTCTAGAATATGAAATCTGTTAATCAATGCATATGAAATTAGTAATGGTGTTTTGTGTTGTTTTTCTGTAATTGGTTTGTAATGTAACAGACGTGTTTTGTCCATTTGTTGTACTAACTCATGTGGAGTAACTTCCAAACTAATTTCATCTGGAGCAGATACTAGTTTTGGAGCTTCAATTACATTTTTACCGAATTTTAAAATCTCTTCAATAATTTTTGGATCTATTTTTGATTCACTTTGCATTTTTCTTCATCTCCTTTTTCTTTAATTCTAATTCTAGTTTTGCAACTCTTTTTTTCAATGAATGTATCTCTTTGTATACTTCGTCAATCTCTTCTTTACTTGGAAGATTTACTGATTGTAATATTACATTTGTAATGTTATTCCAATGTTTTGTTAATTCTAATTCTTTTGAAACTAGTTTTCCATAATTGTCTCCAAATTTCCCTGAATCAAATAGTTCTGTAAAGTCATTATCAAAAATATCAATCCAAATTCTTTTGACTGCTTCTATTTGTTCAACGTCTTGAGGAATTTCTGGTGCTTTCAGATTGACTTTCTTTTGTGCATCTGCCCAAGTATCTGCGAGTTGTTTATAGTATTCAGTTAGGTGCTTGTTAAACTCCATTAAATCTTCGTTAATTTCAATTAGTTCAGTTGATATCTTCTTAGAGTTAGCGGCAAATGCTCTCATTGGGCCAATTGATGCTAATGCTTGTGGTTTACTTGACATTAAATGTATGATATCTGTCCAGAATAGTGAAAGATGCTTGTAATAATCGGTAATATCTTTAGTTGATTCTGATTGCATAGACATCTATTGAAACAGATCGCAATAAATAGTTCGCTTGTATAATTAGACAAATGGAAAACATCGAAGAACTTGAAAAACTCTGTAAAAAAATAACAAAATTGGATCCTAAGATGCGTTCTGCTAGGTTCATCAACAGCAGAGGTCATTTGATGGCTGGTGGGATGAAGGAGGGTCTACTCTCACTTGAGGCTCAAAAACAAGATGAAATGATGTTTATGGAATTGGCATTACGTGTTCGAATGAGACACGAATTTGATAAAGAATTTGGCATGGTTCACTTTTCAATGTCTTATCGTGACAAAGTAATTGTCATGAGTTTTCCATTATCAAATGATGATGTATTATTGGTTTCCTGTGAAAAAGATATCAATTTTGGAAAAATTCCATTTAAGATTCTCAAACTAATTGAACCTTTAAAAAACGCCCCTATGAAGACATTCTAAACATAACAACTTAATTCAACTCTTTATGATTTCTTTATGTTGTCTCAAAATGTTGATTGGTATGAAATTGAATTTCTTGTAAAAAAACTCTCAAATAAAATTTCAAAACTTCCTAGAACTTTTTCAAGTATTACTACTCTTAGTAGAGGTGGACTTGTTCCTGCACGTTTGGTTGCTGATCATCTAGGAATAAAAAAAATTTTTGTAGATAAAAAGAAAATATCTTCTGATTCATTGTTTGTTGATGATATTTTTGATTCTGGTGATACGTTTGATGAAATTATAAAACGGGTTGATGTTCCTTCAAAATTTGTTTATGCAACATTATTTGCACGACGTGGGAAAAAATATCCTAAACAATTACTGTATGGAAAAAAGACAAATAATAATGCATATGTGGTGTTTCCTTGGGATAAATTAGAGTTTGAACGTTCTCAAAAATGATTTCTAATCATTAATTATCTTTCTTAATCCTGCACATCGATTTCTAATAGTGACTTCAGTTACTCCTGATGCTATGGATATGTCTTTTTGAGATTTTACTTCTCCAGTACTAATACATGCAAGATATAGCGCTGCAGCAGCTATTCCCATTGGGTCTTTTCCTGCAACCACCCCCATTTTCTTTGCTTCATTTAGTATTGCAATTGCTTTACGTTTACTTTTCTCACTGAGTTCTGCAATACTTGCAATTCTTGAAACTCCTTTTACAGGATCTACTACTGGCATTTTTAGTTCTAATTCTCTGAAAATCAATCTGTAACATCTTGCAACATCTTTTCTTCTAATGTTGATTCCTTTTGCAACATCATCCAATGTTCTTGGAGTCTCTGTGTTTCTACATGATGCATAAAGACATGCTGCTACTAATCCTTGAATTGAACGACCGCGAACTAGTTTCTTCTCCATTGCCTTTCTGTAAATGTAAGCTGCTTTCTCGATAACTGCGTCAGTTAATGCAAGTTTGTCTTTTAGTTTATCCATTTCATTAAGTGCTTGTCTTAGATTTCTGTCTGCTGAAGAATGTGCTTGGCTTCTACTATCCCATGTTCTTAATCTTTCAATTGAGCTCTTGACACTTGCAGATAGTGGTTTTCCTGTTGAATCTTTGTTAGCTGCACCAATTACTGTTGATAATCCCATGTCGTGCATTGTAAGTGATGTTCCTGCACCTGTTCTTGCTTTGTTCCCTTCATCATTTGAAAAAGAACGCCATTCAGCACCTGTGTCTGCAATTTTATCAGATACTACAAAGCCACATTTTCCACAAAATAATTCACCTGTGTTCTCATCTGTAATCATTTTTTTATCGCCACAGGCTGGACATTTTGAACCCGTGACCATTTGATTTCTAAGCATAATTACCTGAATTTGCACAATTCCCTTATTATCCATTTTACATAATTTCTACCGGTTATTTGTGTGTAGGTCAAGCTAACTATGCTTTTTTTAATTTTTTTTAGGAATTTAACTCAACAAACAATATGCATATGAGGGTGTGAATGACGGATACATTATACTTGTTTTATCATTAACGTGTTTCAATCCAATTGAATGACCCAATTCATGTGTCATGATCGTTTCTACACTTTCTACATCATACAATTGAAAACTTCCATCACAATTGTAATCTCCTAATGTGACTTCTACAACTCCTTTACCAAGATGTGCATGTCCTAAAACCCCCTCTCCTATGCTTCGAACTACCCATGTTACCCAAACATTTGCTTCATGTTTCAAATCTGTTATCTCAAATTTCATTTTTGCTTTTTGATTATTTGTTGATAGTTCTTGTTCTTCCCAAAATGTAAATGAATTACTTAGTGTACTTACATGATCTAATGGTAGACCTGATGGTTGCTCATTGATGTAAACTTTGTAATAGATAATATACGTATCATCTATGATTTCATATGTGGGATCTGGAAAACTAGTAGATGCTTTTTTTGCCTCTTCTTCAAAATTCCATTTTACATAATCTCTTAGAAATTTTTTAATTACATCTTGACTAGGATTTGGGTATTCTATGTATCGCTTTTCTTTTGATATGTTATTTGAAATGTCTCTGAGATATTTTGTAAATAAATAAAATTCGTGGTCTAATTCTTCTTGTGTTTGTGGCGTATCTTCAACTTTGATTACAATTAGTCCATTTTCTATCATGTATTGTATTCCTTGTACAAATGTATCATCGTCAATTTGATCTTCTGCCCACCAACCAGCATAATTTTTTATCCAATCCGGTATTTTTTCTTCAGAATTACTTTGAGCTTCTACTGGTGGAATCTGAATAATTTTGTTATTAATCATGAATATCAATGCTGAAACAAATTCTGAATCATCAATTCCATCTGTTGCCCACCACTTTGCTATTGGTTTCACCCAATCTGGTATGGATGATACTGGTTGTTTATCCAATCCTTGAGGTTTTTCTGTAGGTGTGTAGGGGTATTTTGCAACTACTTTGTCTATGAATTCTTTGTAATTTTTTATGACTGTACTATTTGGCCTTTCTTTGAGAGCTTTTTCAAAGTATGATGTAGCTTCTTGATATTCTCCTAGATTGCCAAAACCCACTCCCATTCCAGCTAATGATATAACATCATTTGGCCTATGTTGTAACACAGTGAAGAATTGTTCTAAAGATTTTTTGTGATCTCCCATATTACTATGTGCAATTCCTTTCATCTTTAATGTGGAGATGTTGTTTGGTGCAATTTCTAATATTTCATCATAAATTGTTATAGCTTGATTGTAATTCCCGTTAGAGAAAAACTCCATTGCTTGATTGAACATCATTTCAGGTTCTTCACTTGTTTGAGCAAATGAAATTCCTGTTACGCTTTGTGTGCTAAGTATGCTGATAACTAAAAGACAAGAAATTTTTTTGAAATGATTTAACACGATTAGTAACTATTGCGTGGTTTATTTCTATTTTCTGCTAATTTATACGCACACTGGTCTGTTGTATTTTCTAATCTTAGAAAATCTTTAATTTATTCGGAGTATGTGTTTTGATATTGGAAAAAGTTGGGGCAGGTAACATTATCTATGAATTGCGTAAAAAAATACAACAGGCACAAGCCGAATTGACAGCATTAGGCGAACCTGTATCTGATATTCCTGAATTAGTTGAAACTGCAAATCTGATAAGATCTAATGAATACCTTCAGAAGGCAAATCTAAAACAAAATGAGTTGCTTGCTACTTATGAAAAGTATTCTGAGGCTCTTGAAGAATTACTTTCTACTGTGTTTGAAATACAAAATGATCTCAAAGAAATTGTAAAGGAGCAATCTTCCTTAATTTCAAAACCAAAACGTACATCTACAAAAAGAAAAACAAAAAATACAAAAAAATAATTATTTTGTTATATGAATAATATCTCCTGCTATCACTCGATTTGAATTCTTGTTGTTGGAAACTACAAGTGCCCCATCTTCATCTATTCTGAGTGCTTTTCCTTTAATTTCACCATCAACTGTGTTTAGTTTTACATTTTTTCCAATTGTAGATGATCGTTTTGTCCATTCTGAAATAATCTTTCTTGTTTGTTTTGCTTCTAGTGATTTGTATATTTTTTCTAATTCTGTCAAAAATGATTGAACTAATTCTATTGGTTTAATCTTTGTTTTTTGTTCATTAAGTGATGCCACTCCGTAAAAGTTTGGAGTACCTTTGAGATTTTTCTCAATTTGTTTTACATCTACATCAAAATTTATTCCCACACCCAACACCAAATTTTCAATTTTATTTGATTCTAATGACACATCTACTAACATCCCTGCAAGTTTTTTGCCTTTGATTGTTATGTCATTTGGCCACTTTAATTCTGGAGAAATGTTGAATGTTTTTTCTAATGCTATTGATAATGCTAATGCTGATGCAATTGGAAATAATGTTGTTATTGATATGTCAAATTTTGGATGTAAAATGACTGAAAACCATATTCCTCCTTTTGGTGAAATCCATTTTCTTCCAGATCTTCCTCTTCCTCCTGTTTGTTTCTCTGCAACGATAATTGCACCATTGTTTTCTGACTCTTCTGCCATTTTTAATGCCTGATTTTGTGTTGAATCAGTCGAATCAAAGTAAAATGCCTGCTGCCCAATCGTTTTTGTCTTCAGGCCCGATGTAATTTCCCAAGGAAGCAACGCATCAGAATTTTTTGTTAGTTTGTATCCTAGTTTTTGTTTTGATTCTACAGTGTATCCTAATTCTTGAATTTTTTTAATATGCTTCCACACTGCAACCCTGCTGATATGTAAAACGTCACTCAAGTCTTGTCCTGACAGATATTCTGTATTGTGGGTTTGCAAAAATGTTAGAACTTTGACGAGTCCTGGATTGTCAAATGAATTGTAAATCAATTGTAATTTGTTTTTGTTTCAAGTATAAAATTTACACTAGAAACCAATGTCAATATCAAAGCCGCCATCATCCATGCCTCCGCCATCCATGCTGCCATCATCCATGGCTCCATCTGCACCATCTGGCATGCTTTCAGCTGGAACATAATCTCCCATGCTGGCTCCAATCATACTAAACATCATACTAAACATCATGATATCCATGACTCCAAAAAACATCATCATTGGGAAAAATGATCTGTTGTCGTCCATGAATCCTTGAAGCTTTTTCTTATCCCCGCTTTGGTAGAGTGCTTGCATTTGATTCCATTTTTCTTTAACTTCATGTAATCTGTGATCTAATTCATTTGAACCTTTTTCAGTAACTTTCAGTTCAATTTTTTTACCTAGCCATCCTTTCTTCTCTTCTACAGCGATTAGGCCTCTTTCTTCTAATTTTTCTAAAATTGAATTAAGTTCTTCAGGTTTGATTTGAGTTGATCTCTGAATTTTATCGAATTTTTTATCTCCGCGTCTGATTGCGCCTAAGACTATGATGTCTTTTGCCTCTTCTTCCATAGTTTTTGTTCTTATTTCTCACTAAAAAATTCTTTCTGTGGTTTTTCAAAAATTATATTCATGATTATTACAGGTTCATTATGGAACAAGACGATCATTCTGATAAACAAATTCAAGATATCCTATCTCTAAAAAAAGTAGCAGTTATTGGAATGTCAAAAAATCCTTCAAAGGCTGCTCATTACGTCCCTAGATACCTTTCTGAAAATGGATTTGATATAACTCCTGTAAATCCTACTGTTGATGAAATTTTAGGGAAGAAATGTTATGATTCTGTTTCTGATATTGATGAAGACGTTGACATTGTAGATGTTTTTAGACCCTCTGATGAGGTTTTGCCATTTGTTGAGGAAGCAATAAAGAAAAAACCCAAAGTTATTTGGCTTCAAGAGGGAATCCATAACCCTGAGGCAGAAAAACTTGCTAGAAACGCAGGCATTGATGTTGTCTTCAATAGGTGTATGTTAGCTGAACACCAGAGATTGTGTTGATATGGAAAACTTTGAAAATTTTTATCATGACCTGATTGATTTGGCAAAAAAATATGAAACAAAAAACATTCCATTAAAAATTGAAAAAGATCTTGAAAATGATATTATCAAGATATTTGGAGAAAAAATTACTTCCTTGGCAAGAGCAAAGAATGGTCTAAATGATGTGACTGAATTATCCTATACTGTTGCAGAACATCATCCTTACTGGAATTTATTGTATAATTGCTCAGAAATTGCTACGAGTGTTTTAGAAAAATGGAAAGACTCTCTTTCAAATGAAGATTTGTCTGATATAGAATGGGCCATCAAAGAATTAACCCAATCTCTTGAAAAAATCAAAAGTAATGTTGATTCCTAGGCAGAGATAAATATTCTGAGATGAACATTAGTACATGCCAATCAAACTTGGATTAATTGGTAAAACCAATACTGGAAAAACAACTTTCTTTAATTCTGCAACTTTATCTTCTGAAGAAATTTCATCTTATCCATTTACTACAAAATCCCCTGTGTCTGGGATTGCAAATGCAATCACTCTTTGTGTACATCCTGAATTCAAAATCCAAGACAATCCAAATAATTCTAAATGCGTTGATGGTTGGAGATACATTCCAATTGAATTAATTGATCTTCCTGGTTTGATCAAAGATGCATGGAAAGGGAAAGGATTGGGAAATCAATTTCTTTCTATTGCTGCACAATCTGATGCATTATTACATGTAGTTGATGCATCTGGTGGTATTGATTCTACCGGAAAAATTACTGAAGTTGGAACTGGTGATCCTATATCTGATTTTGCTGACATTGAAGAAGAGTTGATCATGTGGTATCACAAAATTCTTGAAGGGAATCGTGAAAAAGTATCCAAGTTAATCAATTCTGGTTCAGAATTTGTTGATGCAGTAACTGATCTTTATCGTGGAATTGGCGTAAACAAATCTCATGTGAAAGAATCTCTTGTTGCCATTGGTCTTGAAGAAAAAAACTTTGATGATTTTGATATGGTAGACAGTAAAAAGTTTGCATCTTATTTGAGAAAAATTTCAAAACCCACACTTATCGTTGCAAACAAAATAGATGTAGATGGTGCAGACAAAAATTTTGCCAGGTTAAGAGAGCGTTACAATGACTCCATTGTAATTCCTGTAAGTGGTGACAGTGAGTTTAGTCTACGACGTGCTGAACAAAAAGGGCTGATAAAATATTCTCCTGGTTCTGAGCAATTTGAGATACTAAAATCTGAAGAACTAAATGAAAAACAAATCAAAGCATTGGACTTTATCAAAAAAGGAATAATGGGAGAATATATGCGTACAGGGGTACAATTTGCCATCAATGTTGCAGTGTTCAAATTACTCAAAATGAATTCAATATACCCTGTAGCTGATGAAACAAAACTTGCTGATAAAAAGGGAAGAATTCTTCCTGACTTGATTTTACTAAAAGATGGTGCAACAATTAATGATCTTGCAAGAGAAATTCATACTGACTTGACTAAAGGACTACTTTATGGAAAAGATTTGAGATATAATCTTCGATTGCCTGTGGATTACCAACTAAGAGATAGAGATGTTGTATCTCTAGTTAGTGCTGCAAAAAAATAACTACTTTTTCTTACTTCTTGGTTTTGTTCTAAGCACTGCTTTACAACATATACATCTGGGATCATCAATCGCTAAGAATATCCCACAGAATGTACATCTTTTTTGTCCAATCTCGTATCTGATTTTGTTTGGTGCTGGTCCTGCTTTGTGCATCTCACAAATACCTCTGCATGTTCTATCCATTAATTTCATCTCCTACTTTTTTCAAAATCTCTTTTGTTCTGTCTCTAATTGTGACTGCACTAATTCTAGAAACTTTGGAAATTTTTAATTGAGAAATCTTTTCATCATTTTTTACTGATGCAAGATATGTTGCAGCAGCTGCCATTGCCATTGGGTTTTTGCTTTCCAATACTCCGTTTCTTGCAGATAGATCCAGAATTCTAAATGCTAGTCTTTCTGTCTTTTCAGAAATATTCACTGCCTTTGCAATTCGTGTCACAAATTCTGTTGGATGATAAATTTCAGGTGTAATGTTTAACTCTCTGGCAAGGAATCTGTATGTTCTCTGAATGTTTTTCTTGTTCACATTACCGGCATTTGCTACGTCTTGTAAAGTTCTAGGAGTGTTTGTCATTCTACATGTGATGTAAATTGCAGCACAGAGTATGCCTGCAGTAGACCTTCCTGCAAGTATCTTTTTTGCGGCAATTTTTCTAAATAGATATGCTGTTTGCTCTATAACTGGCTCTGGGAGCCCCAATTTTGCACTAATTCCATCAAGCATGGTGAAAGCTTTTTGAAATGACTTGATACTGTTTGCAGAACGACTATTTCTGTCCCACATTCTTAGGCGATAAAACATTCTCTTGTTTTCATTGGATAACCCCTTTCCAGTTGCATCTTTATCTTTTGATTCAATGATTGTAGACAAACCCATATCTATCATTTTTAATGAAATTTTTCTTCCTACTCTGCTGTTGGCTTGGTATTCTTCTCCTGACATCCCTAAACTTTCAGGACCATTATCCACAACTCTTTCAGATAACACTGCACCACAATTTGTACATGCAACCTCACCTGTATTTAGATCAGTTACAATTTTGTTTTTTTTACACGTTTTTTGATGCACCAGTTCTGTAATCATTTCATACTCTCCACAAAAGAATGCCACAATCTTCACATGAAATACCAAACTCATGTGAATCAACTTTTGAATTTCCACAATTGATGCAAATTTTTATATTTTTATTTTTAATTTTTAATTCTGGTTTATTTTTTTGAATCAATTCTTGTTTCATACTGTAATTTTGTTCTGAAATTATTTAAGAGAAAGAGATTATTTTTTCTAGTGCCAATTTATTCAAGTTTGGTTTGTATGATTTGGTTTAAACAATTTTTATGAAACTGCTACTATCGTTGCCACTGTATATTCTGAATCTTTACTCATCGATAATTTCTTTGATATCATTTTCAACAGTTCTTCTTTTGTTTCTACAATTGCTGCATATGTTAATTCTAATTCATTTGCTTCCATCATGTTTCATGTTTTGTGATTATGATATTTTAGTGTCCAAAAAATGTGATTCTAGTGCCAATTTATGACTATTTAATAATGCAGACTTAAAATGTTAGCACTATGATAATTTTTTGATTTTTATTAAATACTAAAAACCCCAAAAAACTCCATGCCTCATATTGTGTTTGAAAATAAAATTGATCTAAATGATTTCTTACAGAAATTCTCACCTATCTTCCAAAGAGATTCAGCACTCATTAAAATTCAAACCATCTTTGTTGACAAAGATAATTTTACTGCCTTACTTCCAACAGTAGTTATTGATGAGAACCATCAGGAATTTTTAATCGAACTTTCTACCCGAAAAGAGAAAACAACTATTCGTCTTTATCCTAACACTGATCCTGAAAAAACTGATGGCGTAAAAATAGCAATGGCATTACTTGCAAAACAAATCATGAACACATATCCTGACTTTAAAATCACAAAGACAAATTTATCAAACTATTTGGAGATGATTGCTGCATAATGAAACAATTTACACTAGAAAGATTTTCAAAACTTTCTCAACCAGATATTTTTCAAATTAGTATTGATGTAGAAAACTTTCATAATATCATGCCTGATTATTTTAAATCTTTAGATGTGCTGGAAGAAAACAAATATGGAATGATTGTTAATGAAAAAATTCATTTCTTAGGAATTCCAACTCAAATTAAAACAAAGCATATAATTATTCATCCTAACATACATGGAATTCATATTCTTGCCGGTCCATTGAAAGGAACATCTTTTATCGAATCTTATGTTGAAAAAGATAATGGCACTATGATTACTATTGACGTCACACTACATTTCAATAATTTTTTTAAATTATTTCCCTTTCTACAAAATCTTGTTGTCAAAAAAATGAGCAAGACTATGGATGAATTTGTCCGTTGTACTGAAAAATCATACCCAATGATATCTTCGTAATGTGTGTAGATGTGAGTGGATTGACCCCTGGTGCATTGCTTGACAAGGAAGGACATTCAGTAAAAATTCTTGAAAAATCTTACAAATTATGAGGTAGAACTGCATGCCTCATCAAATTCCAGGTGTGAGGTGGCTGTTTTTGTAGATGGCTCTACTGTTAGTTATGGAATTTGGTCTGATTCTGCCGCGTATAGTTTGATTCTACCATCCTCTGATTGAACATTTTTTGCGAGTCAAAAAATAGGTTAAAGTTTTCTCAAAATTTTGGGAACTTCTTCAAGACCGCAATCTGGGATTATTTGGCCTGCAAATTTTGGAATCTTTTTTGCTTGAAGTGCATATCCTCCGATTAACACAGGCATGTCTACATGATCTTTTATTTTTTTAACTAATCTTTGTCCTGCTCCGAGGTTATCTTCTAATGTAATTGATACCAACACTACATCTGGTTTATTATTGTCAATGAAACTAAGGATTGATTCTGTTGGCATTGACGTTCCCATGTTGAAAATTTTAAAACCCTTAATTGACAAATATGTCTCTAATACATCACATCCCAAATGATGTTCTTCCCCTAATGGAACACATATGAGAACTGTTTTTTTATTTCCCACAGCTGACACTTGATCCATTATTATTTTGACAAGTGTTTGTGCAACATTACTTGCAACATGTTCTGTGGCTATACTGATTTTACCTGTGGCCCAATCATCACCAATTTTGTACATTGTTGGCTTTAGAATTTTATCAAAAAAATCCGAGGCATTAAAAATTTTGATATATTCTTCATAGATTTTTACACAATCCTGAATACTCCCCTCAGTTAATTTTTTGTATAATTGTTGTTTTGATTTTTTTGTTGCATCTTCTCTTTTCTTGATATCTTTTGGATTGTATGCTGATAAAGCTGACAACACTTTAGGATCATTTCTGTAATCTATTGGAATGTCGTCTTTGACAACTTCAGATGCCTTTCCAAGATATTTGATAATTTCCTGCTTTGAGGTACTCTTTTTTGAATCCCATACGCTTTTGACTAAATACAGATATTGATCTGATTTTACTTTTTTTGCTCGTAAGTAGACCATGATTTTCTTTAATGGTATATTATATAACTAATGCTAACCCCGTTTTCTAGTGCCAAATTATTATCAAAATTAAGATTTTTTGCTTATTTGTTTCTGTGTTATTTCCAGAATTAATATAATTTAGCACTAGTAATAGAAATTATCACTAGTTTATATAATTTGAAACCAAAAACCATTCATGTACAAAATACATCAAAAAAGGAGACATGTCTGATGGACAAAACAATTCTTTTTGCAGGTATTGCCTTGGTTGGTCTAGGTGGTGGATTTTTGACTGCACAAAATTTTGATGCGTCATTGCATTCAGCATTTGCTACTGGAGGATATCTCTGGCTAGCTATGGGCGGTATAACAATTGGCTTAGGTCTCAAAGTCAAAAAAGAGAAACAAAAACAACAAATGATGGGAGCACTAAGATAAATGGAACAAGTGGTTTCACAATCTGATATCTCTCATCCTAAACCTTTTTCAATTTTGGTTACTGGTGCCACTGGTTTTATTGGCTCAAAATTAATTTCATTCCTTACTTCTTCCGGTTACACAGTAAAAGGTTTGAGTAGAAAACAATTACCTGGTAATGACAAAGTAAAATACGTTAAAGCAGATGTTTTCAATTTTGATGAATTAAAAAATGCAATGTCTGGTATTGAAACTGCATTCTATTTACTTCATTCTATGGAAGGTGATAAAGGAGATTGGCAAGAATTTGCTGCAAGAGAAAAAATTCAAGCTCAAAACTTTCTTAGAGCCGCAACAGAGTCTGGTGTAAAACGAATTATCTATCTTGGTGGTTTAGTTAATGATAGTTTAGACCTCTCCCCACATATGCGTAGTAGGAAAGAAGTTGGGGAAATTCTTGCATCTGGTAATATCCCTGTGACTGAATTTAGAGCTTCTATAATTATTGGTGCAAAAGGTGGTTCTTATGCAATGCTTCGTTATCTTGTTGAAAGATTGAGAGTTATGGTTTGCCCATCTTGGGTAAAGTCCTTAGCTCAACCAATTGCAGTAGATGATGTGGTAGAATACCTTGCTAAGTCCCTCTCAAAACATGAAACTATAGGTAAAATCTTTGAGATTGGCGGTCCTGATAAAATGACTTATGAGGAATTAATGCGTGTATATTCTGCATATCTGAACAAGAATTTGTTTGTAATTCAAATTCCATTTTTGACTACTAGGTTATCCTCGTATTGGGTTGATCTTATTACTCCTGTAAAGGCATCACTTGCAAGGCCTCTGATAGATAGTTTGGTTCATGATACTGTCGTGACAGATGATTCTATCACAAAAATTATCCCTATACACTTGAAATCCGTTCGTGAAGCAATTGATATTGCAACAAAAGAAATGAAATCCGATCCTCCTCAAATGGAACAAAGAGAGGAAAAAACAGGTTTCAAAATTAATCAAAAATTAATTCAAATTTCTCTATTTGCATTAGCTGTGATTGGTTCGAGTTACTATTGGTTAGATGATAGACCTGATGTTTATCAACCCCTATGGTTGATTGGTTCTGCAATTTGGTATATTGCAATTGTATCTGCAATCATATTCATTCACAACAAAACTCGTTTGGGTTATTTGATTGCCGGCGTATTGTCTTGGATTACCTTGGCATTTTGGTTATTCGATAACTATTATGTGGTGTTTGAAACATCATTGATTGCAAATCCTCCAAATGAATTAATGATGATAAGGAATTTTGTTGGTATGTTTGTAGTTGTATTAACCGTTATTGCATCGCACAACTTGTTCCACAAAGTGATTGATTATCAATACAAAGGAACCCCGATATGATTGAATTTATTTGTAAACCCTTGCAAAAGAATTTTTTGAAACATTAACATCTTTGAATTTTTCTGGATGGATAATTTTTGCAAGAATTTCTATCCCTTCAATTGTTCTGATACTTGGTTTACTGAAAAAAGAATTAGCATCTACTGCAAAAACAGCCTTGTTTTGTACTGCCTTGAGTCTATTCCATCTCTCGTTTTTTTCTAGTATGTCATTGTATTCTGAAATTATCCGTTTTGTGTCAAACCCGCATGGCATGAGAATTATGATGTCTGCATCAGAATTTGATATTTCTTCAAAATCCATACGTCTTGAATGTTCCCCTGTTTTGCTAATTGTATTTCTTCCTCCTGCAATTTCTATCATTTCTGGAACCCAATGACCTGCAGTAAAAAATGGCTCTATCCATTCAATTGCCAGAATTTTTGGTATGTTGGTATGTTCTGTATTTTTTATCTTTTGAATTCTTTTTTCTAATGACTCTGAAATTTCCTTTGCCTTGTCTTCTTCTTCTAAGATTTTTCCTAATTTGATTACTGTATCTAAGATTTCTGATATGTTGTGTGGATCCATTGAATGAATTATTGGCTTTCTATCAATAATTTGCAGTGCTTTGTTTACCTGATTTGTATATGCTGCACAAACCTCGCAAGTTTCTTGAGAAATAATTAGATCTGGGTTGGCATCTTTTAGGTTTTTTTCATTTAAAATGAAAATATCTTTTCCTTCGTTAAGCAGCTGACATGTTTGTGTATTGATTTCATTGCTGGACAATTTATCGGAATCTATCACTGAACTAATTACTTGTGGTTTTGAAATTGCTTCTTCTGGGAATCTACATTCATGTGTAACTCCGTATATTTTATCTTCGACTCCAAATTCGTAAAGTAATTCTGTTGCACTAGGTAAGAATGAAACTATCCTGTTTACTGTCATATGTATTCTAGAAAATTGGGAATAACAAGTGTTTACCTCTCGTCAATTTCTATAATTAGTCAAGTTATTAGACACAAATTAGGCAGAAATTTTAATGTCGTCTGATTCTCAAGATATTCGTCGTTCAATTTTAACAAAATGGCATGAGACATTATCAAAATATGGAAATTTGTTTTCATCTGATTCAATCAGTGGAACTAGTCCTCCATCTGTATTTGTTGGATCGTATAATTATCCCAAAGTCTTTGTCGGACCAACGGTTCCTCCAATTCACGGTGATACAAGCTTACTTGACAGTCCTGAAAAATGGAAAGGAAAATCTTTAGAAGATATTGTAAACTTTAGATTGAATTTAGTTCGTGGGACCCAAAAACTATCCATTGATAAAACTGATGGACGGTACATTGAAAATCTACAAGAAGTTACGATGTCTTCAAAACCGACTGACTCTGATTTAATTTTTCAAAAATCTATATCTTCTAATATCTCTCTTGATGGTGAAAGTGCTCCATTTGGACCTGTTGGAGAAATAAAATCTGCCAAATTCTCTGGAACATCTTCTGTAAAATCAATTGAAAAAGCATATTATGACAAAGATTTGAAAGCAGAGGACGCGGTCATGAATTTATATAATTCTGGAATTGATATTTCAAAAATCCAAAAATGTTTTAGCATTGGAATGTTTGGTCAAAAAAGAAAACTTGTTCCAACTAAATGGAGTATAACTGCAACCGATGATATTATTTCTAAATCTCTTGTTGATGAAGTATTGGATTATGGATTGATCGATTCCTGTAAAATT
The DNA here is from genome assembly GCA_000746765.1 of Marine Group I thaumarchaeote SCGC AAA799-D11. Lineage (GTDB taxonomy): Archaea > Thermoproteota > Nitrososphaeria > Nitrososphaerales > Nitrosopumilaceae > Nitrosopumilus. The sequence continues at coordinate 36,966 of JOSY01000033.1, read as the reverse complement.
TTTTCATATGAGCACTTGGGTAATCATTTCTCTGTAGTTTTATTTCCTCATAGGTGGATATACGAAATGGTGGAAGCTTGGTATTCTAATGGTGTTTTGGGATTTGGCTCTGATTTTGAGGATGCTAGAGGTATGGATCACCCTCCGGCCATAGCTGGTGCTTATTTTGCTGCCAAATTAGGCGTGTTAGAGTATCTAAACGAGAAAAAGATTCAATCCGGGGTTGTAATTTTAAGAGAAATTCGACCTGAATATGCTATTCCTGTTGGTGTGTGGCAGGTTCGTGAAGGAATACGTGAAGCAATGAAACAACCTCCTGTCATTGCAAATGATTTTGAACATGCATTAAATTTGGCATCTGAGAAAATGAGCATTAGCAAGAATGAATGGCTTTCTCATGGAAACATTTCAAAATTAATAAGACAAAAAACTCTTTCAGATTTTTTCTAATCTCATTTTTGGGATAATATCTGAAACAAATTTCCTGGTTGTGGATCTGAATATAACAGAAAATAGGTTTGACTTGCAAGATATGTGTTGTTGAATCGATAAATGATGGGATTTATCTCAGACAATATTTTACCAATTGTTATTTCTTCTTTTTTGAAATCATTTAGCAATTTGAAAAACTGTTCTTTTTCTGGTTGACTGAAATTTTTTGAAAAATATCCAAAAATATGCATTATTACATTTGAATGTGATTTGATAGTTGGTGGTTTTTCTAATGCACTCTTTAGATGTTTTTCGTATTCTGACATTATGTCTAATAATGAGATTTTTTTGTAACTTGCAACAATATTTCCTAGAATTTTTAATTCATCCTGATTATGTGCCATAATCATGTATTTGTTCATGGCTTGAAATGAAACAAGATTTTTTATTTTTCCTTGTTTTACATCTTCAAATCTTTCTAGGACGTATTCTTTGATGTCTTGTTCTGATAGTCTTGGTGTGCTTGCTATCTCTTGTTTTTCACTCACTCTTGAAGATCGATTCTGTTTGCATATAAAGAGGAACAATCTGAAATTCATTTACCACTAGTTTTGATTCCCAGAATTACTATTTCTTAGCACTAGAAAAATCGGTTACCACTAGCTTATATACAATGAATGTAAAAATGCATTAATGAAAACCGCAATAACTGCAATTGCCGCAATTTTACTGGTTGCAACATCTGTTTCTTCGGCATATGCTGAAGTTCCAGCTTGGGTTAAGAATAATGCCGGTTGGTGGGCAGATGGAACAATTTCTGAATCTGAATTCCTTACGGGAATTGAATTTTTGATTTCTGATGGGGTGATCACTGTACCTGCTACTACGGTATCTTCTGAATCTGCTGATGGTGTTCCATCTTGGGTTAAGAATAATGCCGGTTGGTGGGCAGATGGAACAATTTCTGATGGTGAATTTGTTAATGCCATTCAACATTTGATAAAATCTGGTTTGATTTCTGTATCTGCACATTCTGAGAAACCAATGGCATCTGATGTTCCAAATAACACCGATTCAAAATTAGCAGAATTAGAAGCTGAACTTGAAAAATGTTCTGAAATTACCAAAGCATACAAAAGATTGGATTGTGAAAAACCTATCAAACAAGCAATCAAAATACACGAATACAAATCTGGAGCTCAACAATTTGATTTAGGGCCAATCACCTATTATTGGACTGGGCTTGGCTCTGAAGGAAATGAATTTGAGATTACTGCTACTGGCCAACCTCTCTTGTCAATTCGAATGCTTGCTGAAAACACCAGTTCTGAAATTGCTGCACTAAACTGTACTAGTCCTCAAATATGTGCATATGATGTATGGGATGGCTCAAAGGCCTTCAAATATTCTGGCATGGACTTTACCAGTGGACAAATTGTGCTAAATCCTGGTGATGCAAGAGAATTCAATATTCTCTTTGGACCAAATATTGGATATGGTGGAACCGAATTTGAATATGATTCCTCAAAAGACTATGTCTTTAGAATCAGTGAAGATTTTGGTAGCGCAAACATTCCTCTAAATCTAGAGTAGTGTCTCCATTTTTTATTTATTTTTCTTGTCAAGTATAAATGTGTGAAATTCCATGTTTTGATATGAGTTCTAACCAAGAACAAAATTTTTTGAATTATGGAATCTACACCATCACTGATGATGTTGAATTTAATTTTCCTGGTACAGAAATAAAATTTAAAAAACTTTCAGAAAATGCATTTTTGTATCAAAAAAATGATCTAACTGAAAAAATTGTTGAAAAAAATGTCCCTTCAGCATCTGGATCAATCCAGATTGAAATTTGTCCTATTCGACCATTAAATTATCCTGCTAAACGAACCGATTATGTTTATCTTGATTTCACTACCCCTGTTTTTCTACCAAGTGGTTCTTCTGTGGTTCTAAATGCTTTATGTCAAATTGAAGTTGGCATATTTGTAATTCATGATTCTACAAAGGATTCTCTTGATTGGTTTGATTGTAATCTGAGTGATTCTAGATTTGCCTTGTATGGTCCACCTGATTCTGGCGTACTGTGCAAGTATTCAAAATCACCTATAGTGTCTTCTGATATTGATTCTGATCCATATGAAAACGCATCCATCCAAATCACAATTAAAAATGAACTTTCTGATGGTCGTTCTGTAAGACGTATTGTTTTTCCTGCAACTGCATTTTCATTATACTATAAAGACAATAAAGCAAAATTTGACAATGCTTCTGCTATATTAAAAAAGAAATTAGCTTTAGAATTGATTGATGTTTCTCCAGAAAAAATTCAAACTGATTGGCAAAAATCAACAACCTATGAAGTAACTTCCACAGTAAAACATTCACAGATGGGGGTCGATTGATTTGATAGAGTTTTTTGATTCCCTTGCTCAAATTGAAATAACTGAAACTCTTAATCTGCTCGGTCTTTTGATTGGCGGAATAATCATGACTATTGGTGTGATTGTTGCAAGAACTGTTAGAATCTTTTTTAAAAAATATTATGCTCCAAAGCTTTCCAAAGATAGTGCAAACAATCTTGGAAAATTAATTTATTTTGGAATTATCATTATTGCTTTTCTAATCTTTGTATCTACTACTGGTGTTGATTTCTCTGGAATGCTTGTAGCTGGAGGTATTTTTGGTGTTGTGATAGGATTTGCAACACAATCTGTGGTTTCCAATTTAATATCTGGAATTTTCTTAATGATTGAAAAACCTGTTAGACAAGGTGATTCTGTTGAAATTCCCGCAGAAAATATTTCTGGTACTTTGATAGATATTAGCACCTTCTCTGTTCGTGTTAGACAGTTTGATGGAACAATCATTCGTATCCCTAATGAGAAATTCTTTACCTCTAACATCCGTTCACTTACTTCTTCTCCTGTAAGACGTTCTCAAGGTGTCGTGGGAATTGCATATAAAGAAGATATTGATGGTGCGATTTTGGTTCTTCAGAAAGCTATTGCACAATTAATGCCCTTTGTATTAGTTGAACCTGCCCCTGAATTTCGTATTAATGAATTAGGTGACAGTAGTGTAAATATTGAAATCTTGGTTTGGCATCCACGTGAAGATTGGGGAGAAGTTCAACCTAAATTGCTCAAAATTGCAAAAAATGCTTTGGATGAGGCAGGAATTGAAATTCCTTTCCCACAAAGAGTAATTTGGCAAGGAAAAGATTAGTTATGCTGCTTTTGCAGAAAGTTTTCTTTGTGATTGTCTTTTCTTAAGTAGACTGTACATAATCATTCCAACATTAACAATTGAAACTATCTCAATTAGGTCTACTCCATACAAGAACCAATCAATTACTGGATGAACTCTTGAAACAAATCCTGCTTCTAACATAATGTCTGCATTCCACACCATGTGAGGAACTTGGATGAATTGAATAATTGCAATTACAATTACACTTCCAAGTATTTTGTTTTCATACCATTTCCAAAATTTATTCCATGCATTCATAGTCTACTTTCTTTTTTAATTCTATTAAACAACTCGAAAATTAGATGAAACTAATTAGACTGAACTAATTTTTTTGTGCGTAAGTTTTTGTAAAATTAGCTAAAGCTTTTCAATTTTGTTTTTCTTTTTTTGAAAATAACAATTACTGGAATGCTGCATATTGCAATAAAAATTCCTAAAACAATTACTATTGACAAGTAATCATTTACAAATAATTTTGTGTCTAACCATGCTTTAGGCAATAACGTAAACATGTTTTCTCCTGAAAAATCTTCTATTTCCCCAACTGCCAAACTATATTTCCCGCTTTGATTTTTTTCATCAGTTACAACTATGAAATAGGTTCCATCTTGTGGTATCTCTACTCTTAATTCTTGCCTCTCCCAATATGTCACTTGACCAAATGGTTCATAGAATTCATTTCCTGGAAATTCTTTTTCATAGATTGCTTTCTCTATGATAAAATTATCTTCTCCAACCAATAGCATTGTTGGTGCATAGTTTTCCAGTCCTTGGATTTTTGGAATTACGATACTTGCATAAAATGAATCGCCATTTTTAGCCTCAAATGTATAGAATTTGGTCTCATTTGTGCCTAGATTCTCATAAATTGCCCATGAAATCTTGTGATCAGGGATTACTAGGGCTGAGTCAAAACTTCTATGACTATCATCGTGACTGATGGGTTTGTGGGCTGATGCATAATTTGTTGAAATCATTGCAAGTACAAAAATAATTAAAATAATTTTTTTCATTATGCCCACCCCACAATTTGTTGTTGTTTTTTGAAAATCCCTACAAACATTCCTAGAGAAATTCTTGGTGATTCTCCTTCAATTTTTGTTACTTGATGAAAATAATTTGGATTAATTATTACTAAATCTCCGGCTTTTAGATTTGATATTCTACAAAAATTTGATTTTGAAATAATTTTGGGATAATATCCAAAATCTATCTTCCTGAATCTTTCGTCTTCTTTTCTCCAATTTTTGTCATAAATTACTAGTTCTCCTCCTTTTTCTGATTCTTGAAGATGTAGAATGCAGGATAACTGACTGTCAATTTTTGATAGTTCATATTCTTTTCCTTCATATTTCACATTATCTTTGTGTATTGGAATGAATTTTCCTTTTTTGTGAATTCTAATGATGTATGGGGAGTATTCATTTTTTGATTCTTTTGCTGTGGAAATCATATATTCTGAAAACAATTTTTGAAATAAACTAAAAATTTTGGCAGTAGGCTCTGTTTCGGTTGAAAAAATCATCTGTCTTTTTTTCTTGTCTTTTCTTGCACTGTCAAAATATTCTTTTTTTCTTGTAGTATGTGCCATTAAAAATGGCCCGATATGATCAAGTTTGTTCTTTTGAAACCTTGATTTTTGTATTGAATTAATTTTTAGGGAAATTTCTATACACTGACTTTTTTTGTAAAAATTTTTGATAATAATAGCTGGTATTTTACCTTGAATGAGTGATTGGAAATCTACTCTTTTAATTTCATTGACGTGTCCCTGCTTTGGTATCCACATTAGTATCCTCCAACTCCTGAATGTGATACTTTAGCTGACAGAATGCCTGAATCTTCCCTTTGCTCAATTTCACATTTTAGAAAGGCATCCTTTATGCATGATTTTAGAGAATCTTCACTCCAATCTGCTCTTGCATGTGGTAAGCCTGGAATGTCTGCTTTGGATATTTTGATTTTTTCTGTATCTGAATAATCCCCTTTATTGCCATTTTTTCTATGTGTTACATTTAGAACAAAAATGTCATTTGATAGCACATTTCCCCCATTTCCCCATATTATGTCTGTCATCTTTTATTTCATCTTCTTTTTCCAAATCTTATATTTAACTAGTGACCATAGTTCTTTCTAGTGCTAATGTTGGCACTAGATAAATTTTCTTTCTCATATTATATACTCTAAAATCAATTTTTGGTTATGAGTCAAATTGTAACATCTTGTTTTAACTGTGGAAAAAAATATCAAGATTGGTCCTGTGATTTTTGTTACACAAAATCTGTAATTAACAAACTGGGGGATAATCTTGCAAAAGATTGAAAAAAGAAATTCTGATCAAATGATTTATGATGCAAAAATCCCAATTAGACTTGCATACACAAATAACGTTGATGTCCCTAATGTGATATCACTTTGGTTCATGAAAATTGATGATAAAATTTATTGCGCAACACAAAAATCTGCAAAAATTATCTCATATTTGAAAAAAAACCCTGTCTGTGGATTTGAGATTGCAGCTGACAAACCACCGTATAAAGGAGTACGTGGAAACGGTTCTGCAAAAATTATCGATGATATGGGAAAAAACATTCTTCAACTTTTAATGAAAAAATATTTGGGAGAAAAAGAATCTGGTCTATCAAAATTTTTGAAAAATAATTCTCACAATGAAGTGGCTATCGAAATCACTCCTAAAAATTTGTTTTATTATGATTATTCTTCTAGAATGAAGGATGTATCTTAGATGAGAGATGAGGGTTGTCCTACTTGTGGCTCTAATGACTATGGAACAATAGAGATTAGAAAAAATTCCAATATTCTAATTTGGAAAAATCAATGTTATCATTGTAAAAAATTTTGGAGTTCACAAAAATGAGAATTTGGGATGTTTCTCCAAGGAAATTATGTAGAAATCATTTGTTAGGTGAACATAGAGAACTCCATGCAATGTGGGTTGTAATTACTGAGAATAAGAAAGGTTATTCCTTGCATCCTGAGACTATCCGTTGGAAAGGAAAGCTAAAAGCTCTCTATTCTAGGCACGAAGAATTGGTATCTGAGATGATTTGTAGGGGGTATTCTCACAATAGTCCTCTTGATAAGAGAAAAGCTACTGGATTTTCAAAACAAGACATTTTTGTAGATAGCCCAAAAAAACAAATTCAAATTTTAAGACAAAAAAACTGTGATTGTAAAATTTGAATAATTGGCACTAGAATTCTAAATTACTCCTTGCTTATATCTTGTAAAATGTAAATCATAGTGAGGAGAAATGCAACAAACCACACAAACAAAAACACCACAGCTAAAATTCATGTTGATTTTGGCTGCAGCAACTTCAGTAATACTAGTTTTCACATTAACTCCTTGGAATATAGTTCCAACACTAGTTACTGAAGATGTATCGGTCATCGCTGTTACTGATTATGGCTGTGTTGGTGAATCTGTTTTAGGTCATTCTGTCGTTGTGGCAAATTGTGATGCAGGTGTTGGAGATGTAATTTCTGCAACATTTTATGTTCCTGCTATGGACCAAAACGGATACTATGACAGAATTGAGGCAAAATTAACAATGGTTAATCCTTAATTCTTTTCTTTTTTTATTTCTCAGCTTTGATGTTCTCTTTTTTCATCCAGATTGTCTTTCCTTTGTGATCAATTAACTCCACATTCATCTCATTGAGCTTGTCACGAATCTGATCTGCTTCTTGGAATTGTTTTTCTTGTCTGAATTTTTCTCTATTTGCAATCATGGTGTCGATTTCTTGCTTCATGCTATCTGTCATCTCTGGAATGTCAAGTCCTAAAATTTTCAACATTCTTTGAAATTCTTGCTTGATAATTTTTGCATCTTCTGTTCCCAATTTTTCTTCAGCAGCTAGCCTGTTTGTTTCTTTTACTAGTTGGAAGAATGCCGATAGTGCCATGTGTGTGTTAAAGTCATCTTCCAGTGCTTTGTCAAATTCTGAGCCTAGTTTTTGAACAATCTCAGATACATTTTCATTATTTTGGTTATTTGCATGAATTAACTCATAGTAGCAAGTCTCAACTTGTCTCCATTTGGTCAGATTCTCTTTTAGTAATTCCTCTGAATAGTCAATAGGCTTTGAATAGTGTCCTGACAAGCAGAACAATCTGATGATGTTTGGCCCCCAGTTCTCTAGAACGTGTTTTATTGATTTGATGTTTCCAATTGATTTTGACATTTTTTCACCATCAATTGTAACCATTCCTACATGCATCCAGATTTTTGCAAACTGGTTGCCTGTAAATGATTCAGATTGAGCAATCTCGTTTTCATGATGAGGGAATATCAAATCCCTTCCTCCTCCATGAATGTCAAAGTTTTCCCCAAGATACTTTGTACTCATCGCAGAACATTCAATGTGCCATCCAGGTCTACCTTTTCCCCATGGGCTATCCCATACAGGTTCAACGTCAGAGAATTTCCATACTGCAAAGTCTAGTGGGTTGTTTTTTGCCTCATCGACTTCGATTCTTGCACCTGACTCTAGTTCATCAATCTTCTTTTTTGATAATTTACCGTATTCAGGAAATTTAGAGACTGCAAAGTATACCCCATTTTTTGATACGTACGCAATCTCTTTTTCAATTAATTTCTCAATAAACTTGATAATATCATCAATGTGTTCAGTTGCTTTTGGATAATTTGTTGCATGCTTTACATTTAACCCATCAAAGTCTTTGAAATAATTCTCAATGTATCTTGTACTGATTGTCTCAGCATTAGTGTTCTCTGTTTGGGCCCTGTTGATTATTTTATCATCAACGTCAGTAAAATTTTGGATAAACTCTATCTCTATTCCTTTGTCTTCAAGGTATTTCCGAAGCACATCAAATACAATGATTGTTCTTGCATGCCCAATATGGGATTCGTCATAAACTGTAACTCCACAAAGGTAAATTTTCACCTTTTTTGATACGTCTAACTCTTGTTCTGCATTTGATAATGTGTCTTGTAGTTTCATCTCATTCTCTATCTGGCTTTTGTGCTGGCAATCTTTTATGTTCACTGTTTTTGTTTAATTCTTGAATCTTCTCAATTGTAGATATCTCAATTCCTGTTAATTCTTGAGTTTTTTCAACTGAGAGTTTTTTATCAAATAGGCAATAGAGAATAGAATCTACTTCTTCATATGATATTCCCAGTTCACTTTCTGCTTCATGGTTTTTCCACAAGTGTGGGCTGCTCTTTTTTGAAATCACATTTTCTGGAACGCCCAAATAATTTGCAATCTCTCTTACTTGAAGTTTGTATAGTGACACAATTGGTGTGATGTCTGATGCCCCATCCCCAAATTTTGTAAAATATCCAATAAGATATTCGCTTTTGTCACTAGATCCTAACACTAGATAGTTTTTGGCGTTTGCATAATAATACAAAATGTTTGTTCTAACTCTTGCTCGAAGATTTCCCTTTGCTCTTTCATTTGGCTCTAGATACATAGAGTATTCATCAACAATTGGATTGATGTCAATTAACTTGTACTGGATTCCAGTTAGTGAAATCATCTTTAGAGCATCTTCAGTTTCAGTTTTTGGTGTAATTGCTGTATCTGGCATGACTATAGCTATTGTTTTGTCTGCAAACTTTCTCTTGCAAATGTATGCAAGTACTGCTGAATCAATTCCTCCACTCAATCCTAGTATGAGTCCTTTAGCATGATTTTTCTCCATTTGCTCTTCAAGAAAATCTTCAATCATATTTGTAATGGAAGGATAATCTTGATTTTTTATCTCATCAATGATTTCTTGATTCAATGATTCGTTTGCAAAAACTGAGAATAAAAATTGTGCCTAAAAATTTCTAAATATCTACATAAATGCCGTCATCTCTTGCTTCAACAGGATATGTTTCTAATTTTACATCTTTGAGATAATCCGTCAATTCCCCTGTTTTGATGTTGTAATGCCAGAAATGTAATGGACACTCTACAATGTCTCCATCAAGTTTACCTGGTGCAATTGAACCGTCTTGATGAACACAGAGATCATCTATTGCATGATATCCATCTTGATTAAAAATTGCAATCTGTTTTCCATCAATCTTAAAGGCTTTACCTTTGCCTGCACCAATATCTCCTTTTTCTGCAATCTTCTTCCAAGCCATGATTTTTTGTTTATTTTGTCATTTATTTACATTCGCATGATAGAATTTTATACAGTCAATCATGAGGCTATTCGTGAGCAAAGTAAAGTCCAGCACAAAACTGATCAAAGAAGGAAAACTATCCTATGAATGGGCAAGATCACACATGCAAATTTTAGACAATACAATTAATCGATTAAAAAAATCAAAACCTCTCAAAGGAATCACCCTTGGATTTTGCCTCCATATTACAAAAGAGACTTCAGTATTACTAATGGGTGCAAAAGAGCTAGGAGCAACTGTTGCCTGTTGTGGTGGAAATCCACTTACAACACAAGACAATATTGCAGCATTTTTGGCATCTCAAGGAATTCATGTTTATGCATGGCATGGCCAATCTGTAAAAGAGTATGATTGGTGTATTGACCAAGTCTTAAAACACAAACCCACAATTATCACTGATGATGGCGCAGACATGAATGTCAAAGCTCACTTTGATAAACGATTCAAGAACATGAAAATTTTGGGAGCAACTGAAGAAACTACTGCTGGTGTAACTAGAATTAGAGCCGTTGAAAATCAAGGAAAATTACGATATCCTGTAATCTTAGTAAATGAGGCATATACAAAACACATGTTTGATAATCGATATGGTACTGGTCAAAGTACAATTGATGGTTATCTTCGTGCCATGAACTTGCTAATGGCATCAAAACGTGTTGTAGTTGTAGGTTATGGTTGGGTTGGACGTGGTGTCGCATCAAGATGTCATGGAATGGGTTCCAAAGTAATTGTAACTGAGATTGATCCTGTAAAAGCTCTTGAAGCTCACATGGATGGATTTGAAGTAATGCCAATGTCACAAGCTGCAAAGTTAGGTGACATCTTTATCACATGTACTGGAATGACTAGTGTAATTAGAAAAGAACACATCCTAAAGATGAAAGATGGCGCAATCATGGGAAATGTTGGTCACTTTGATGTCGAAATTGATAGTGAATTCTTACTAAAGAAATCAAAATCTGTCAAAGAAGTAAGGCCTGCATTAGATGAATGTGTTCTAAAGAATGGAAAGAAAGTTTATCTTATTGGACAAGGTCGTCTTGCAAACTTGGTTGCAGCTGAAGGACATCCTCCAGAAGTTATGGCACAATCATTTTCAAATCAAATTCTATCTGTAATGTATATTCTTAAAAACCACAAAAAGATGGAAAATAAAATTATCAATGTTCCACAAGAGATTGATACTCAAGTTGCAGTTGATGCATTAAAGGCAATGGATGTAAAAATTGACAAACTTACTCCTGAGCAAGTAAAATATGCAAACAGCTGGTAAAACTTCTTAACCCCAACACTGCTTTTTAGAATATCTAATGAACAAAAAAGCTATCATTACTAGTGCATTGCCTTATGCAAATGGTGAGATTCATCTGGGCCATGTTGCATCTACATATTTGCCTGCAGATGTAACAACTAGATTTCTAAAACAAAATGGAGTTGAAGCATACTATGTTTGTGCATCTGATGATTTTGGAACTCCAATTCTAATTCAATCTGAAAAAGAAGGGAAAACACCTGCAGAATATGTTGCTCATTGGAATAAACGTGATTATGAGGATTTTAGTGCCTTTAACATTGATTTTGATTATTTTTACAAGACCAGTTCTCCTGAAAATATTGAATTTGTTCAAGATGTATTCAAAAAACTCAATGACGCAGGTCACATTTACGAACAAGAAATCATTCAATTCTATTGTAATAATGACAAAAAATTTCTACCTGATAGATATGTAAAAGGGTCTTGCCCTTATTGTAAAGCTGAAGATCAATACTCTGATCTTTGTGAGAGTTGTGGCAGAGTTCCTGAAGAGATTATAGACCCAAAATGTTCTTTATGTAATCAACCTCCAACAAAAGAAAAGACAACTCACTATTTTTTTAAACTTAAAAATTTTGGAGAGCAATTATCCAAATGGTTAGATGAAAATGAACATCTTCAAAAAGATGTAAAAAAGTACGTACAAAATTGGATAAAATCAGGATTAATTGATTGGGATATCACTAGAGACATTACTTGGGGTGTTCCGGTTCCCATTGATGGTGTAAAAGACAAGGTGTTCTATGGTTGGTTTGATAATCACTTGGCATACATCTCTACTGCCCTAAAATTTCTAAATGACAAAGGCATTAATGGAAAAGAATTTTGGAATTCAGCTGATATCTACCACTTTATTGGAAAAGACATTGTATACCATCACTATCTATTCTTGCCTGCAATGCGATTGGGAATCAACAGTGAATACAAACTTCCTGATTACATTCCTACAAGAGGACATCTGACACTACAAGCAAAAAAAATCTCAAAGAGCAGAAATTGGTACATTGGACTAAAACAATTCTTAGAATACTATCCTGCAGATTATCTGCGATTCTATCTTGTATCAATTAACCCATACTCTCAAGATGACTTGAATTTTGACTGGGATGATTTTACAACAAGAATTAATTCAGAATTAATTGGAAATCTTGGAAACTTTGTTAATCGTGCATTGGGGTTTACTAAAAAAGCATTTGATGGAAAGATTCCAGATCCTGGTGATTTTGATGAAAAAGATTCTGAAGTAGAACAAAAAATAAAATCTCTTGCATCTGATGTTGGTGCTCTAATGGAGCAAAACCATCTTGATAGGGCACTAAAGAAGATAATGGAATTTTCATCTTACTTTAACCAATATTTCCAACATAAGGAACCTTGGAAGAAGGGTCCTGGCACTGCAACTTGTGTTTATCTTTCAGTTAATGCAGTTAGAAGTTTGGCAATTGCAGCATTTCCATTTATCCCAGAGTCTGCTAAAAACATCTGGACTCAGCTTGCATTGGATGGAAAAATAAACGAACAAAGTTGGAATAGTATGTCTGATTTGGGAATATCTTCTGGTCACATACTTGGTGATGCATCTCCATTGTTTGCCAGAGTTGAGGAATCTGACATTGAAAAATACAAAAAACAACTAGGGCCTTCAGAATAAAATGAAACCTGTTCCAAGAATTTCAACTAGGGGATACTATGATCTAAAAACTGGGAAAACTCTAAAGAAAAATAACTATTATCTTTACCCGAAAAAGGATTTTCAGAAATTAATTGACTCTAAAGAATTAACCATAATGATTCATGGTTTGAGAAATGATAATGCAGGTGCTATTGCAAAAGCAGTTTTGGCACGCAATAGATTGCGCAAATTAGGATACTCTCACCCTGTCATTGGATTTAGTTACGATTCAAACACCACTGGTGCACATTTAATCAAACATGCAAAACATGCTTTGGCTGTTGGGCAAAACATTGCAAAAAAGAATGGGCGACATCTAGGAAAATTTATTGAAGATTTCAAAGCATCTAGTCCAAAAACAAAGATACGATTAATGGGGCACTCTCTAGGCTCTCAAGTAATATTGAGTACCATTGAGTATCTTGCTAAAAAGAAACAAAATTCTGGGATTTTAGAAAGTATCTACTTCTTTGGGGCATCGATAACAGAAGATGTTCCTTCTTCAAAGAAGTATGGCAAATCCCTCCAAACTATTGTCCGCAAAAAAATTATGAATCATTATGCTCCTTCTGATGAAGTTCTAAGTTGGGCCGATGACAAAAAATATGTTTTAGGACCTTTGGGTCTGAATGGTGCAATTGGAAAACCCATCAAAAAATATCATCAAAAATTAGTCAAACCAAAAAATCATAGATTTGCAAGTTATGCTGCTGTGCTGAACACATTTCCATAGGATCATTTCGTATGGTTTTTAGTGCCTAATTCTAAAATTTCACTGTGGTAAAATCAATTAATTTTGTAGTTTTGGGCAAACAAGACATTGCATCTGAATTTGGTAAAAAAGGAACTGAAACTGATCTAACTCTTTATGATAGAAAAGAATCTGACGTAATCAAAACATGGGTTACTCCTAATGGATTTCCTGATAAAATACAACCATTGTTTCAAGCAATCAATCTGGCAGAATATGTGATACTTTATGTTGATAAATTAGATAAATTCACAGGCGAACAAATCATTGCCCTTGATTCCTTGAAAAAAGAAAAAGGCATCTTATCTCATACATTTGATGTTGATGAATCAAAACTTGATGCAATGATCAAAGGTACTGTTGTTGAAAAGTATGTCAAAGTTGATCAAGATAAAATCAAAGAAGAGATGGATAAGCTTGAACCTATTTCAAATGAGGGTGCTTCTGAAATGGTCATAGACCATTGTTTTGATGTCAAGGGTGTTGGAACTGTGATCTTGGGTAAAGTCACTAATGGCAAAGTAAAACAATATGATAATCTGAAACTCTATCCTGCTGGAATCGATGTTCTCATAAAATCAATTCAAATGCATGATGATCCAGTTGAAGAGTCTGTGTGTCCTGCAAGAGTTGGTTTAGCAGTAAAAGGGGCAAAACCCGATGAAGTTGGACGTGGAGATGTCATTTGTGAAGAAGGTATTGTAGGTATCAAAACTGAACTTGAAATTGATTTTCAGAAAAGCCCTTTTTACAAAAGTGAAATTGCAGAAAATCAGGGGTGTCTAGTTAGCATAGGCCTACAAATCAAAGCAGCAAAATTTACTTCAATATCTCCACTCAAACTTGTTTTTGAAAAACCAATTATATGTAAATCTGGACAAATTGTAACTATCTTAAAACCAGAATCTCCTACAATTAGAATACTTGGCAGTGGTCAAATAAAATAGTCTAATTTAATAAAATCAAATTTATTGGTTCATTATGCGCGGATTGATGATGGGGAGGTTTCAACCTTTTCATTTAGGTCATTTGGAATTAGTAAAACAAATCTTAGAACAATGCGATGAAGTAATAATTGCTATTACTAGTGCTCAATTCAATTATTTAGAAAAAGATCCTTTTACAGCTGGTGAAAGAATTGAAATGATTCACAACTCCCTGAAGGAAGCAAACTTGGATTTGAAAAAATGTTTTGTTATGCCCATAGAGAATCAATTTAACATTGCAACATGGGCATCATACTTGAAATCTGCATTACCACATTTTGATAAAGTCTATAGTGGTAATGATTATGTCGCTATGCTTTTAGCTGACTCTGGAATAACAGTTGTAAAACCCGATTTTCTAGACAGAAACCAATACAATGCAACTAGAATTCGTTCTATGATTATTTCTGATGAAAACTGGAAGGAATGTGTCCCTAATGCAGTTTACGAATTTCTGACAAAGATTGATGCAAAAACCAGACTATCCGTAATTTCTAAATCTGACACCAATCCTACAAAACACTGATGGAACCTGTACGTGCCTGCCCCATTTGCCCTGAATGTGGCTCAAAAAAATTCATTCGTATTCCTGATGACTCTGTTAAGGTTAAATGTCGTAGTTGTAATCATGTTATTAACATATAATCCTAAAATAATAAAATAATAATAAATATCATGGCGATCATATATCTTTGGTGAGTTGAGTGGTGATTGTTGTATCTAATATAACATACTCAAGTTATTTTTTAGGAGGCAAATTTGACATCAAATTCTAAAAAAAATTCTACAAATGTTTCTTGTAGAATCGATAAAACAATTTATGATGAATTGCTTTTGGATGCAGAGAAAAAAGGTATCAGTCTCAACTCTTTGATATCAAGTATTGCAAAACACCATGTAACTTGGAAGAGATATGCCGATGAGATGGGTTTTGTTCCTGTTACAAAACGATTAATTGGGAAAATTTTTAAAAATTTGGATCAAAAAACAATTGAATCAATTGCACACGATCTAGGTGGAACTGTTCCTAGAGAATTGCTATTCATGACTTATGATAACATGGACTTTGAAAATTTCATGCAGATACTTGAAATTAACGCAATGCGGTTTGGGTCTGTAAAACATACTCAAGATAATGGAATCCATGTCTTGAACATTCATCATGGTATTAGTAATGAATTTTCTCATTTTCTTGCATGTGCTCATCAAAAGATGGCAGATGACTTGTCTCTAAAGATGCACATTACAAATTCTGATAAAAACATGCTATGTCTAAACATTGAAAAACCAATCATTGATTAGGTTTTAATGTTTGATTCAAAAACTCATCTGATCTTAGACCTGTTTCTTTTGTCATATCTAAAATTCTCAAAAATTTCTCCTTGTCTAAATCATATTGTTTTGCTCTTATGAAGTATTTTGCACCGTAATGTCCTCTCTCTGAAATAATTTCATAGCCTACTCTTATGCCTGTTCTATAATCAACTCTTAGCGTTGAGAGAAAATCATCTACCTTTCTTTTGAAATCTTCTTTTTGCTCTTCTGTAAATCTATAGAGATTAAATGTCAATTCTTTGCTTAGAAATGTCATAAATCCTGTAATTACATCTAAATTATTTTTGTCTTGAAATACTTCAATTCTCATTTTTAATGGACCAATATCTTCAAGTGCAAAATGAAACACATTTTTTGGTTCTTTGACTTCGTTAAATGAAATGTTTTCTTCACTTAACCATTTTTTGATTCTATTTTTTATTCCAATATCTTTACCCTCTGAATCAAGAATTTTTTTAAGACATTTTATGCAAATTGGTTTTGTATTTTCTTCTGGCCCCCAAAAACCAAATAACATTCCACTTTCAATAAATTCTTCACAATGACAACATTTTGCCATGTATATACTAGCACAATAAACTGCTTATCTTTTTTGGCAGTATAAAAAATAAAAATGAGGATTAAACCTTAATCCTATTTGTTCCCTTTCCTGTGCTGATGTAATGACCTTTAAAGTCGGCTGGGAGTGTTGGTTTTTCCAATTCAGAGAGTTTGATCTTCTTTGTGCCTTTGGCACTCATAATCATGAGGTCTCCTGCAAGTTTTAGTCTTTCATCATTGACTCTGTTTGTATTCTCTCCAATGAATTCAGATGGTAAAACTGGCTTCTCTTCAGTTGCAGTTCCTCTCTCTTTGGTATGGCGCACTACTATTGTGTCTATGAAATTTATGCCCATCTCATCAGATTAAGCAAGTATGAGGATAATAAAATAATAGCATTCGTTTGTAGTCATTTTGTTCGTCAAATGTTTTTCATAGTTAATATTTGCAATAAACTCTGCCAAAATCATGGCACAAACATGGAAAGATACCGATATCAGTCTTGATCCAATAAAAGATCAAACCATTGCTGTAATTGGTTACGGAATCCAAGGTGACGCACAAGCAAACAACATGAAGGACTCTGGTCTTAATGTTATAATTGGTCTTAAGGAAGGCGGTAATAGCTGGAAAAAAGCCGAAGCTGATGGTCATAAAGTAATGTCAGTAGCAGATGCTACAAAACAGGCAGACATTATTCACATATTGATTCCAGATATGATTCAAGGTCAAGTGTACAAAGATGAAATCGGACCAAATCTTTCTGAAGGAAAAGCATTGTCATTTTCTCATGCAGCTGCAATCTATTGGAAATGGATTGAAGCCCCAAACAATGTTGATTTAATCATGATTGCACCAAAAGGACCTGGCTCCAAAGTAAGAGAGACATATCTTGATAATTTTGGAACTCCAGCTATTGTTGCAGTCGAACAAGACTTTACAGGAAAAGCTTGGGATAGAACATTGGGAATTGCAAAAGCAATTGGAAGTGCAAGAGCTGGATTAATCAAGACTGCTTTCAAAGAAGAAGTAGAAACTGATTGGTTTGGTGAGCAAGCAGACCTTTGTGGTGGTGCAGCTTCTATGGTGACAAATGCATTTGAAACTCTAGTTGAAGCAGGATATCAACCAGAAATTGCATACTTTGAAGTCTTACATGAACTAAAACTCATTGTAGACATGATTCAAAGATATGGTATCAATGGAATGTGGAGACGTGTAAGTGAAACGGCAAGATATGGTGGTTTGACACGTGGTCCAATGGTAATGGATACTGCAAACAAAGAGAACATGAAAAAAGTTCTAACCATGATTCAAGATGGTACATTCAACGACGAGTGGATTTCTGAATATCAGAAAAACGGCAAAGATGCATTTGACAAATACATGAAACAATATGACGAACACCAAATTGAAAAAGTTGGTAAAGAAATGCGTAAAATGATGTGGCCTGATTCCACAGAATAATTCTTTTTTCTTATATTTTTCTTAATTTAGCAACACCCGTATTGATGTGATCAATAATTGTAGGTAATGGTGTGCCTGGTCCAAATACGTGGTCAACTCCTGCTTTAATCAAATCTTTATGATCAATTTCTGGAATTACTCCTCCTCCAACTACTAAGACGTCATTGATCTTTTTCTTTTTGAGGGCTTTGACTACTCTTGGGAACAGTGTTCCATGTGCTCCATTAAGCAAGCTCATTGCAATTGCATCAACATCTTCGTCTTCTGCTATCTGGGCTACTCTCTCTGGGGTTGCAAATAATCCTGAATAGATTACCTCCATTCCTGCGTCTCTAAATGCCCTACACAAAACAAGTGCCCCTCTATCGTGTCCGTCTAGACCTAATTTTGCAACTAGAATCTTGATGTTTCTTGTTTGTGCCTTTTGCTTCATGATGTTATTCGATATTTTGTTATTTTAAAGGCTTTATTTGATTTTCTAAAATGTGCTTTTTAATAGAAAATCTACTTAAAGAGTATCAAAATGATCTGAATCGTGGACGTTAATCCCATAAATTATGAATTAACATTTGAACCAGACCTTAAAAAATTCACATTCTTGGGAACTGAAATAATTACAGTTTCATGTAAAAAGGCAACGAATCTAATCTCAATGGATTGTGCAGAAATCAAAATCAAATCTTGCACTGTAAAGTCTGGCTCTAAAATAATAAAATCAACACCAAAGTCTGATGAGAAAAAAGAGAGACTATCGATTCGATTAGGTGAGAAAATAAAGGGAAAAGCAACAATTCATCTAGAGTTTCAAGGAATTTTAAATGACAGGTTACTAGGATTTTATCGCAGCCAATACAAACAAGGTGGCAAAACAAAGTATCTTGCAACTACTCAATTTGAGGCAGCTGATGCAAGACGTGCATTTCCTTGCTGGGATGAGCCTGAGGCAAAGGCTACATTTGAGATTTCAATTATTGCTGAAAACAAGTTTAGCGCAATTTCTAACATGCCAGTTCAATCAAAGAAAAAAATTAAAAACAAAACACTATACAAATTTGGAAAAACACCTGTTGTCTCAACTTATTTGATTTATCTTGGAGTTGGCGAATTTGAGTATCTAACTGGAAAGACTGGTAAAGTTCAGATTAGAGTTGTAACTACAAAGGGCAACAAATCAAAAGGAAAATACTCTTTAGAACTTGGTAAGAAATTACTAAATTCCTATGAAAAATATTTTGGAATAAAATATCCATTACCTAAATTAGATTTGATTGCAATTCCTGATTTTGCAGCAGGTGCAATGGAGAACTGGGGTGCAATCACATTTAGAGAGACAATTTTACTTTATGATCCTAAAACATCTTCAACTAGAACAAAACAATTCATTGCTGAAGTAATTTCTCATGAGATTGCACATCAGTGGTTTGGAAATCTTGTTACCATGAAGTGGTGGAATGACTTGTGGTTAAACGAGAGTTTTGCAACATTTATGGCAACAAAGTTTGTTGACAAATTTTACCCTGAATGGAATCTCTGGGACCAATTCATCGAAGATGCAATGAACACTGCAATGGGATTAGATGCTCTTAAAACAACACATCCAATTGACGTTAAAGTAAATTCTCCTGCTGAAATTAGAGAGATTTTTGATGCCATTTCCTATGATAAAGGTGGATGTGTTTTGAGAATGCTTGAAAATTATGTTGGCGAGAAAAACTTTAGAGCAGGCCTCAAGAAATACCTCTCTACATTCAAGTATGGAAATGCTAAAGGTCAAGATTTGTGGGATGCAATTGGTAGAGCATCTAAAATGCCAGTTAGTTCCATGGTAAATACGTGGCTAAAACAGCCTGGATTTCCTCAAATCGATATTTCTCAAAAGAACAATGATTTGGTTTTGCGACAAAATCGCTTTTTGATGGAACCTACTAAAAAAACACAGAAGGGATTGTGGCATGTTCCAATTACCTATGGTTTGGGGAAAGAAACCAAAACAAAACTATTAACAAAAAAATCTATGACTGTCAAAGCTCCTAAAGGGCCTGGATTTGTAGCAAATATTGGCCGTACTGGATTTTATCGTGTAAAATATGATGATGGTATCTTACTTGATCTTAAAATGTTAGTTGATCAAAAACAAATCCCTCCTGTTGATAGATGGGCAATTCAAAATGATTTGTTTTCATTGTGTGTTGCAGGAAAAGAAGAAGTTGAGAATTACTTGGATTTCTCTGATGCTTATTTTGATGAAGATTCTTATCTTCCACAAACAAATGTTGCAACCAATCTAAACTCTTTAGCATCATTGACTTTCTTTGAAGATTATTCAGAACAAATTAGAAGTTACACAATCAATTACTTTAGAAAGATTTTGTCTAATCTAGGTTGGGTTCCTCAAAAAACAGATAAACACACTGATGCATTCTTGAGAGGATTTGCAATATTTGCATTAGGTAAATTTGGAGATGAATATGTATTAGAACAAGCACAAATTAAATTTAAAGAATTTTTGAAAAACCCTTCATCACTACACCCTGATATTCGAGAACCTATTTTCTCACTAGTTGCATGGGCTGGTAATGCAAAGACTCATTCCCAATTAGTAACACTATACAAAAAAGCAAAAACCACTGAAGAAAAATTACGATTCTTGGGCGCAATGTGTAGTTTCCAAAATGAAAAACTACTAATCAAAACACTACAATTCTCTCAAACATCCGAAGTCCGATCTCAAAACATGCAGTTACCTATCATGAAGATTGCGGCAAATCCTTACGGTAAGAAAATTCTCTGGCCTTGGCTTAAAAAGAATTGGGACAAATTGAGCAAGAAAGTAGGATATGGCAATCCTTTGTTTAATAGAATTGTTGCAAGCATTGCCTTAGTTGCAGATGATTCTATGGAAAAAGACATCAAATCATTTTTTAGGTCTCATCCAACTCCTGGAACTGAAAGAACTCAGGCCCAGACAATTGAAAAAATTAGAATTCACTCAAAATTCTTGCGCCAAATGAGAAAAGAATTCAGATAATATGGCAAGAAAACTTCTTTCACCAATATTTCTTGGAGTATTTACTGTTCTTGCAATAGTACTTTTGACTGGTGGGGGCTCTGATGATAAGGATGAACTTCGTCAGACCTTTCAAGTTGATGCAGTATACTATGATACAGGGCATGTAGAAGTTGCATTCTTTGACAAATCTGAAAAAACTGACTCTGTAGTAATGGAAATTCTTGGAATGGAAGAAACGTTTCAAAAAACATTTTTTGGTTATGAATTCATCGAAATAATTCCATTTCCAAATGAACCAAAATATGGTTGGGAAATTCATCCTGTTGTTTTAGAAATAGAACATCCTGAATTAGGACATGTTCAACTAAAAACAGAGATACATCTACTTGATGAACCTGCCCCTCCAGTAATATATTCAAGACCTTAGATCACATACAAGATTTTATTGCACCTCTAAAGACTATTTTGTATTGGATTTGCTTGTTGATTTAAAGAAAGGAAAACGTGGCGCAATTGCTAAAGCCATTACTATAGTTGAAAATGATCAAAAAGAATCAAAAAAATTATTAAAGAAAATTTTCAAAAACACTGGAACATCAATCATTATTGGAATTACTGGTCCAGCTGGTGCTGGCAAGAGTTCTCTGATAAACAAAACTGCAGTTGTAATGAAAAAACTAGGCACAAAACCTGCTGTTTTGGCAGTAGATCCAACTAGTCATGTTACAGGTGGTGCAATTTTGGGTGACAGAGTTAGAATGACTGAATCAACTGATTCGGGAACTTATATCAGAAGCATTGCATCTCGCGGTGCAACAGGTGCAGTTTCTCGTTCCCTTCGAAATAGTATTCGAGTTTTAGAATATGCAGGATTTAATCCAATAATTATTGAAAGCGTTGGAGCTGGACAAACTGAAGTTGAAATTTCTAACATTGCTGACATTACTGTTGTAGTCTTTAATCCAAACACTGGTGATAGTATACAAACAATCAAAGCTGGTCTTACTGAAATTGGTGATATCTATCTTGTAAACAAGAGTGACCTTAGTGGGACAAACCAACTATTTGACGCAGTACGTGATTTTATTGGTGATTCTGATAAAAATCCAGTAATTCTCAAGACTTCGGTAAAAAAGAATACTGGAATCGCTGAATTTGCAAAGACTCTCAAAAACATGATGGTATTAAAGAAGAAATTAAAGAAACAAAAAGACCAAGAGCGATTAGAGGCAGAGCTAAAAGATATTGTTTTAAATAACATACGTGAAAAGATTGATGACATGTTAGATTCTGATAAAACATTTACAAAATACCTGAAGAAATTACAATCAAAGGATATTGACCCATTTGATGCAGGAGATAAAATTACAAAATCAATGTTAAAGTGATGAAATAATGGCTGCAAAAAAATCAAAACCAAAACGACCTGAAAAGAAAGTCTTTACTGATTCTAATTTTCCAGTAAAACGAATCTATCAAAAATCTTTAAAGAAAAGAGCAAAAGAAGATTCAGGAAAATATCCATTTACTCGTGGAATTCATCCTGGAATGTTCCGTGATAGATTCTGGACTATGAGGCAATACTCTGGATTTGGTGATGCCAAGCTTACCAATGAGCGATTCAAGTTTATGCTTGAAAAAGGTCAAACTGGGCTTTCAATGGCTTTTGATCTTCCTACTCAAATCGGATATGATTCAGATTCTCCTCAAGCAGAAGGTGAAGTTGGTAAAGTTGGAGTTTCTATTACGTCAATCAAAGATATGATGACTGCTTTTGATGGCATTCCTTTAGGTAAAGTTAGTTCTTCAATGACTATCAACTCTACAGCATCCACACTTCTTGCATACTATATTGCAGTAGGAGAATCTCAAGGATTCAAAAGTCATGATCTACGTGGAACTACTCAAAATGATATTCTTAAAGAATACATTGCAAGAAATACCTACATCTATCCCCCACAACCATCAATGAGATTAATTGGTGATATGATTGGATATTGTGCAGAAAAAGTTCCTTCATGGTATCCTGTATCGATTTCTGGTTATCACATGAGAGAAGCAGGGTGTACTGCAACACAAGAAGTTGCATTTACTTTGGCAAATGCAATTGCTTACATTCAAACATGTCTAGATAAAGGACTAAAGATTGATGACTTTGCACCACGTTTGTCATTCTTCTTTTGTTGTACTATAGAATTCTTTGAAGAGGTTGCAAAGTTTAGAGTTGCAAGAAAAGTCTATGCAAAAATTCTCAAAGAGATGTTTCATGCAAAAAATCCAAAATCATTACAGCTAAAATTCCATACTCAGACTAGTGGTGAATCATTAACTGCACAACAACCTGATAACAATATCATTCGTGTAGCAATTCAGACAATGGCTGCTGTTGCAGGTGGTACTCAATCATTACACACAAACTCTAGAGATGAGGCATTGGCACTTCCAACACAAGACTCTGCAAAAATAGCCTTGAGAACACAACAAATTGTTGCCCATGAGAGTGGAATTACAAAGACTGCTGACCCACTTGGTGGTTCTTACTATCTTGAGGAATTAACCGACCAAATTGAAGAAGGAGTGTGGAAATATCTCAAAAAAATACAGAAAATGGGAGGTTCTGTAAAAGCAATAGAGAAAGGATTCTTCCAGTCTGAAATTAGACAAAATGCATATCGTTTGAAGAAAGAGACTGACGATGGTGAAAGAATTATTGTTGGCGTTAACAAGTATGTTGAAGAAGAAGAACAACCAGAACTACTTAGAATTGGTGGCAAAGTTGAGATTCAACAGAAAAAAGCATTAAAGAAATTACGTGCATCTCGTGACAAAAAGAAATGGGAAAAAGCATTATCTGCAATGCAGAGTGCAGCTGAAACTGATGAGAATCTTATGCCTTACATTATTACTGCAGCAAAATCTTATGCCACTACTGGTGAGATAAGTAATGCATTTCGTGAAGTCTTTGGCGAGTACCGTCCAAAGGAGGTATTTTAAATGAAGATTGATCATATTGCAATTGCAGTAAATGATGTTGAAGAGTCTGCCAAAGTTTACCAACAAGCTTTAGGTGTTGATTCTGTAGAGTTTGAAACAGTAGAATCTGAAGGTGTCAAAGTTGCAATTATTCATTTAGAAAATGGTCGTGTGGAGCTAATGCAACCAACAAATGATAACAGCCCTATCAAAAAGTTCTTGGAGAAAAAAGGTCAGGGACTGCATCACATGGCACTTGAAACTGACAATATTGAAGGTGAAGTAGAGAGAATGGAAGGATGTGGTGTTCAATTCTTAGGACAGATTAGACCTGGTTCTGCAGGTACCAAAGTCACTTTTATTCATCCAAAATCACTTCATGGTGTTTTGGCTGAACTCTGTGCTCATCCAAAGTAGTTTGGAAATAACTATTCCATCATCTTTAGTGTGTCTGACGCAGTAATAATTCCTACAATTTTTGATTTCTTTGTTACTAGAATACATTTTGAATACCGAATTAATGGAACTAGGACATTTGCAGGTGTCTCAAAATCCACTATTGGTGGGACAGGATCCATAGTATCTGCAAGCTTTGCATTTTTTAATTCTGCTTCTCCTACATCTGCAAGATGTTTAACAATCCCGTCTTCTGATACGACTCCTACTATCTCTTTCCCATCAAATACTGGAATCTGACTAATTGATAACTCGTGCATCTTCTTGATTGCATCATGTAATGTATTGGATGGTTTTAATTTTACAATGTCTTTACTGCAAAAATCTCCTGCCTTGTGAGATGATGATCTACTTTCTAGATTTGATAAATTTTCAAAAATTTTTTTTGCAGTCTCATAACTTGGCTGACTTCTTCCTGATTCTATTTGATTAATCATAGAAGTACTAACTCCTGTCATTCCAGCAAGTTTTTTCTGAGTAATTCCTAATTTCTGTCTCATTTGTTTGATTGATTCTACATTTGGAAGCATTTTGGGTTTAGTAAAGCTAAATCTCTATTAAACTATACTGGATTATTTCCTCTTTGGTTGCTCAATTGCAGCCTGAGCAGCTGCTATTATTGCAATAGGAATTCTATGTGGTGATGCACTGACATAGCTTAGTTTTGCACTATGACAGAATTTTATTGAATCCGGATCTCCTCCATGTTCTCCACAAATACCAATCTCCATATTCTTTCTTATTCTGCGGCCATTGGCAATTCCAATTTTAATTAGACTTCCGACACCGTTTACATCAATTGATTGGAATGGACTTCGTTCAAGTAATTCTTTTTCCATATATTCTGGAAGAAATTTACCTTCTACATCTTCTCTACTAAAACTAAATGTTCCTTGAGTGAGATCATTGGTACCAAAACTAAAGAATTCTGCAGTAGTTGCAAGTTCGTTTGCTGTTAGTGCAGCTCTTACTACTTCAATCATTGTTCCAAAGTTGATATTTAGCTTCATTTTGTGTTTTTTCTCAGTTTCTTTCTTTATCGAATCATAAATTTTCTTTATGTGATTTAATTCTGCAATACTGCTGATTTGTGGAATCATAATTTGAGGATGTGCCTTTACTTTTCTTTTTGTTAATTCAACTAGTGCATCAAAGACTGCTTGAATTTGCATCTCATATATTTCTGGATATGTTACTCCGACTCTTACCCCCCTGTGGCCCATCATTGGGTTTACTTCTGCAAGTTCTCTTGCTCTTTTTAGAACAATTTCTGCTTTTTTGATCTCCTTAGTTGCTTTCTTTGCTTTTAATTTCTGAATTTTCTCTGACAACTCTTCAGGATTGGGTAAGAATTCATGTAATGGTGGATCTAATAGTCTAATTGTGACTTCATAACCTTCCATTGCTTTTAGAATTTGAATAAAGTCACTTTTTTGTAATTTCCCTAATTTCTTTAGCACTTTTGCCCTTTGTTCTATATTTTCAGCCATAATCATGTCTACAAACAACCCAATTCTGTCATTTGCATTGAACATTCTTTCTGTTCTGCACAATCCGATACCCTGACCACCAAATTTTCTTGCAAGTTTTGCAGCCTCTGGTGTATCTGCATTTGCTCTGATTCCTAGAACCTTAGTTTTTTGTGCCCATTCTAAAATTTGTTCAAAGTCTTTTGTAACTTTTGGTTCAACAGTTGGAACGTCTCCAATGAAAACAGTTCCTACACTTCCATTAATTGAAATTGTTTCTCCCTCTCTTACTGTTTTACCATTTGCAGTACATGTGTTCTTGTCATAATCAATTTTTAATTCTGAACATCCTACAATACATGGTTTTCCCATTCCTCTTGATACAATTGCCGCATGTGATGATTTTCCTCCTAAACTTGTCAAAACACCTTCTGATGAAAAGAATGCTGGAACGTCTTCAGGTTTTGTTTCTTTTCTAATCAGAATTACTTTTTTTCCTGCTTCCCCCAACTCTATTGCTTTTTTAACATCAAAGACTGCAATTCCGTTTGCTGCTCCTGGTGATGCTGCAATTCCTTTTGCTAATTGTTTGTAGTTCTTTAATTTTGACTCATCCATTGTTCTATGAAGTAATGCTTCTAGTTGTTGGGCAGGAATTCTTGTAAGTGCTTTGTTTTTATCAATTAATTTTTCTTTTACCATGTCAACTGATGTCTTGACTAGTGCTGCTGCACTCATCTTTGCAGTTCTTGTTTGTAACAAATAGAATTTACCTTGTTCAATTGTAAATTCAATATCTTGTGGCTCTCTGAAGTGTTTCTCTAGTTTTGCACATGCGTTGCTGAGCTCTTTATGGGATTTAGGCATCTCTTTTTTTAACAATGCAACATTTTTTCCAGTTCTTACACCTGCAACAACATCTTCGCCTTGTGCATTGATTAGGTATTCACCTTCAATCTCTTTTTTACCATTGTGACCATTTCTTGTAAATACTACTCCTGTTGCACTATCATCTCCCATATTTCCAAACACCATGGTCACAACATTTACTGCAGTTCCATTTGCGATATCCTTTGTAATGTTGTTCTTCTCACGATAAACTATGGCTCTTTCTCCCATCCAACTTTTGAAAACTGCTTCAATTGCTAATCCTAGTTGCTCATTTGGTGAGTCTGGGAATTTTCTTTTAGTATGTTTTTCACAGATTTTTTTATATTCTGATACAATTTTCTTTAATGATTGTACATTTAGTTGGCTGTCATCTTTAACTTTTTGTTTTGTTTTTGCAGATTCTAACACATGATCAAATTTTTCATCATTTACTCCAAACACAACTTTGCCAAATAACTGAATAAATCTACGATATGAATCCCATGCAAAACGTGGGTTCTGTGTTTGTGCTGCTAATCCTTCTACAGTTTTTTCATTTAACCCTAAATTTAAAATCGTGTCCATCATTCCTGGCATTGATATTGCTGCACCTGAACGTACTGAAACTAGTAATGGACTCTTTGTTGAATTCCATTTCTTTCCTGTTTTCTTTTCAATTTTTTCGATATTTTTCATCACTAATGGCATGACTTCTTTTGGAAGTTTTCTGTTGTTTTCATAATACTTGTTACATACCTCAGTTGTGATTGTAAACCCTGGTGGTACTGGGAGTTTTAGTCGAGTCATCTCGCTTAATCCGGCACCTTTTCCTCCTAGAAGCATTCTATTTTTGCTGTCTGCTTCTTCAAACGCGTAAACTGGTTTTGTTTTTGCCATGCAAAAATGCGTAAATTTTTTGGCTTTTTAAACTAATGCCTTGGCAAATTCAGAAATTATTTTGTCCCAATTTTTTGCTTTGATTATGCCACTTGCTACAAGGATCCCTTTTGATCCTAATTCTACTGCCTTTGAAACATCTTGTCCTGAAACAATTCCTGCTCCACAAAGAAGTTTAGTGTTGTTTTTTGCACTTTTTACAGCACTTGCTGCTTTTGTTATCAATTCTGGTCTTTCTGTTGACACTGCTTTTCCTGAGCCAATCAACTCTGGAGGCTCTATTGCAATATAATTTGGATTTAATTTTGCATATTTTCTTGCCTCTGCAACATCTTTGACACAAACAATTGATGTCATTTTTAATTCTCTTAATTTCAAAACTAATTTTTTGATCTCAATTGATGATATTCTGTGTTCGCTATGGTTGATTAGTGATCCATTTACTTTAGATTTCTTTAATAATTCTGGAACCATAAAACCTGTCGTACTGCCAACTTTGGAGTCATCAACATGTTGCGCAAAAATAGGAATTGAACTATTTGTTACAACTCCAATCAAATGTTGTGGTGGACAAACTGCAATTTTTACTTTGAATTTTTTAGAAATTTTTTCAGCAGTTTTTACAAATTTGATAATTTTCTCACCTGAAATTTCTTCATAATTTTTACAATTAATTACAAACATCTTTCTTTGAACCTTCTTGTATTGTATTTAATCTTTAATTTAACTTCTTAATCTTTAATTTAACTTCTTAATCTTTTATCGTATATCTTCTTCATTACTAATACAATCATCATTAATGCAATTCCTGATGCATTTGTCCCAATGATGAAAACATCTTCTACTATGACGCCATAAATTAACCATAAAATTGAACCTGATGCTATGAATATCATCAAAAATTTTGAGACATCTTTGAGTCTTTTTGTCTTGTATCCTTTGTAGATTTGCTCAACCCATCCTGAAAGAATCAAAATACCTGCAGCTACTCCTAGAATTGTTAGTAGTGTTCCATCAACTTCCATTGTAATCACTAGTTCCAGAAAAATTCGTCTAATCCTGTTTGTTTTGGCTTTCCTAAAATTGTATCAAAATCTAAATCCATTGATGATGTAATTTGTTCAAGTGTAGACTCCATAAATTCCATGTATTTTTTAGAGTCTATCTCTTCTTTCTTTGCCATTTCTACAGGTTTTACTCCTGGTTTGTTTAGAATTTTAATATATGAAATTCTGTCTCCTTTCTTTATCTCTCGTATAGTTTCAAGTTGTTTTGCTGCTCGTATATGTTGTGGAATTGTTTTTGTGTATTCTGATGGTGCTTTACTAAGCATTACATTAAATGTCAAATCTTCTAATGGGATTTCTTTAGCTTCGACCTTTTTACCACATGTGGCAATTTTCTCTGAAATCTCTTTTTTGGCCTTCTTGAAATCTTCTATTGTTTGAACATTTGATAATACGTCAAGTAATTCGTAAAATAATTTTTTGATAAATGGTGGTGTGTGTGATTTTTTTCCTGTTAATCCTTTAACATCTACTTTTCCTTCTTTGGTGACTCCAAGGTAGTTTTTCTTTCTGTTACTGAGTACACAGTATCTGTATGTTTTATCAATCTCTAAATCAACCCCGTGATCTTTTTTTGCTTGCTCAATTACTGTTTGAATTTGCTCTTTAGTTGGATTTTTGATAAATAATGAATCTGTATCTCCATATAACACCTCAATTCCTGTCGCTTCGCATTTTTTGATTGTCTCTAAAATTGTATGTCTTCCAATTGCAGTAGTGGCTTCTGCTGCTGGTAGAAAATACAATGGGAATATTTCAGCACCCATTACTCCATAACTTGCATTTAGAATTACTTTGAGTGCTTGGCTTACCACTGTGTACTGTTGTCTTTGCTCATCAGTTAGTGTCTCTTTTTTTGATAAACTCTTGTAGTAATTTACCCTCAAATCTCTTAGTGAGCCTATGATCATCGAAGTTAACCCGTTCTTCTTTGAGCATGTCCAATGATTTGTTCCGGGAATTTTATTTTTCTTGCATTCCTCATGTGGACATCTAACAGTTTCATATGACAAGTTTTTGACTTTGATTATGCTTGGGTATAGACTTGCAAAGTCCATTACAACTACATCAAAATGAATTCCTTCTTTTGGTTCAACAACTAGTCCACCTCTGTATTTTTTATCTTTGATAACTGCATCTGACATAACTCCTTCTGATCTTCTTTCTAACTCCTGTCTTTTTGGAATTAGACAATTTCTTTTTCTGTGTTCATAATACAATAAACTACGAATCCATTGAGACACTCCCATCCTTGCAATGTCATCAATTGGCATTCTTCCAATTCTTGAAATAATTACAAGTAACTGCATTAACAATTCACTGTTAAAACTGGTCAGTTCATACGTTAGCAAGGCATCATTGTAACAATAGTTTGCAGTTTGATAGAGCGTTAATTCATCAAATTCTAACCCATAATCTATTTTCTCTTTTCCGAGTAATGCTTTTGAGACTTCGTTTAGTGAAAAATTTGTATATTTTTGACTAAAGGCGTAGATTTGAAATGATCTATTTGAAAATGTTCTATACAAATCAAGATGAACTCCTTGTTTTAGTGTTGCAGAATCTCTCATCATGTAAAATGGATTTTCAGAGTTCTTGATTCCTAATCTTTCTGCTCTGTTGTATAGATATGGTAAATCGAATTCATCACCGTTGTATGTTACAACAAATGGAAATTCTTTGATTATCTTAAATGCGTCGTGTATCATGTCTTTTTCCTTATCTAAATCATAAAATGTCACTTTGATGTTTTGGTCTAATTCGTTTGTTCCTTCCTCTGTTCCTTCTGTTTTGAGCACGAAAATCTGGTCAAATCCATCGGTTCCTTTCATTCCAATTGCAGTAACTTTCTTTTCAGCTATTTTTGGGTCTGGAATCCTTCCAATCTCAGCTTCCACCTCTATGTCTACACTGAGTCTTTTGATTTTTGGAATCGGTTGATTAAGCAAGTCTGCCCATTCAGAGACAAATTTTTTGAATCCTTCTGCATCTACCATGCTTTCACTATCAACTTTGTCCCACAACAAACTCTTTAGAGCAATTTTTACTTCGTCTGAAATTTCTAGATCATGTGATTGTATCTTTCCATTTTTGATTTCATAATATTTTCCAACTATTAGTTTTCTATCATATAGATAATTTTCATAATATTTTATGTCTGATTCCCATGTCTCAATTACATTTCTGATACTCTTGTCTCCTGCAGTTCCCCCAATTGCTAGCGGGTCTGCAACTGTAATCTTTGACATGTCTATTTCTTTGTCTTTTATCAAATCATAACGCTGAGTTGTTTTGATTTCTAGAACGTCATCTCTTTCTTGAAGGAACTCTAATTCGTCAGGGGCTAATCGTGAATAACAATATGGTTTGTGACCAATCTCATCTTTCCATAAAAATAATTTTTGGGATTCTGGTTCGTAGAATTTTAAAACTGCTGATTTTGAATTATTGTCATATGTAGCTGACACTAACATGGCAGGTGGCATTGATTCAATTTTTTTGGTTTCTTCTATGTTAACTTGCATTTTATCATCCAGAATTGTATTTGTTAACTAGTTCTTGAGCCCATTTTGCAATCTTTGTTTTATCTAATTGAACAACTTCTACCCCTGCTTCTTTTAGCAAGTCAAAATCAGTTTCTGGATAAGAGTCAAGACACACAAATTTTCTAATTCCAATTGTAATTGCCATTTTGGTGCACTCTAGGCATGGGACAAACGTAGTGTATAGCACAGCACCTTCTACACCTGCCTCTATTCCTAATATTGCACAGTGCATTATTGCATTTGCTTCTGCATGATTACAAAGACATCTATCCAATGATGCCCCTGATTCTATCTTTCCTTCCATTCTTAATTGGCATCTCTTGCAACCTCCATCAAAACAATTTTTGATTCCAGGAGGTGTACCGTTGTACCCTGTTGCCAATTGTCTATGGTTTCTAACAATAACTGCCCCTACTTGTCTTGTAACACAATTTGAACGAAGTTTTGCAAGCTCTGCTTGAAGCATAAAATACTCATCCCAATTTGGTCTCTCAAAAGTACTCAACACCAATTTTGTCTGTCTGTTCAATATATGGATCGCGTTAGTGATGATATTTTTGCGATCAATTTACCTTTGAATGATATCTCCACAAACTTCTTTAGCATCTTTAAAACTAATGATTTAATGGCAAGCTATACAGCTGAAGTAAGCGCAATTCATAAAAAATTCAATATCGCTGTAAAAAGAGCAAAGACAAAAAAATCTTTGAACAAAGCATACAGTGTTCACAAAAAAGCACATGAGCGCTTATTGAAAAAACATCTCCGTGAGGAGATTGCTATGATAAACAAAGCAAAGAAGAAACTAGAATAGTTCTTCCTGTCTTTTATTTTTTATTGAGATTTTGAGCCAATTCTAAGAACTTATCAATTATGATTTTTGGTTGTGAATCTGCTAATGCCAGCATTGCCCTTCCCATCTCAGAAATTATTGTCTGTTGTTCTTGTGTTAGATCTTTTTTAATTGATTCATATTTTTCTAATTGCTCTTCTACTGCTCTCCAATTAGGATCCTTGTTCAAAGATTCTAGTAATGCTTGAAAATACTCTTCATTGGAGTTTTGGTTGCTCATATCTATCCTCAAACAATAATGGGATAAAAATTGACTTGTTTTTTCATTTTTGATGTCAAAAAATGATTGCTCAGGCACAAATTCTCATTGATTTGAAATTAGAAAGTATACGTTTGTCAATGGTTAACTACACGAAAGCATAAAATCGATAAATTACAAATTTTCTTTATACGATGACAGAATTTATTGAAAAAAAATATGTTAAAAAAGACTCTATTGAAAAACGAGATTATCAGGTAAATCTTTCAAATCAAGCTATATCTGAAAACTGTATAGTTGTTTTGCCAACTGGGCTTGGAAAAACTGCAATCGCATTACAAGTTATTGCAGAGTTTCTCTCAAAAGGTACTGGCGGTGCCCTATTTTTAGCTCCAACAAGGGTTCTTGTAAATCAACATTATGAATTTCTTAAAGAAAATCTAACGTTAGATGATGTGTCTTTGATAACTGGAGAAGACTCAATTCAAAAAAGAACCAAACTATGGAATAATAGTGTAATTTGTGCTACTCCTGAAATTGCAAAAAATGATTTAGATCGAGGTATTGTTTCTTCTAATCAATTCAATCTTGTAATCTTTGATGAGGTACACCGAACTGTTGGAGATTATGCATATTCTGGAATTGCAGAACGGTTCGTTAATTCTGATGCAAGAATTGTTGGAATGACTGCTACATTGCCTAGTGAAAAAGACAAAGCAACTGAAATTCTAACCAAATTAAAAATTGCTAGTGTTGCTGAGAGAACGGAAAACAGTCCTGATGTTAAACCATACACCCAAGAGACAAACACAGAATGGATAAACGTTGAACTTCCTCCTGAATTAAAAACTATTCAAACACTACTAAAATCTGCTCTTGATCAACGATATGAAACATTACGTGATAATGGAATCAAACTTGCTGAGCAACAATCCCTTTCTGCATTGTTAAGAATTAGACAATTTGTCTTAAATCAAAATAGGCGTTCGGCAAAGCCACTATTTACTGCAATTCGAATTCATTATGCTCTAAACATATTGGAGGCACATGGAATTACACCCTTTTTGAAATTCTGTGACCGTGCTAAGGCAAAAAAAGGCGCAGGAGTAAAAGAACTCTTTGAAGTTGATCCAAATTTTACTCGTGCAGTACATCTTGCAAAAGAAGCTCAATCAAAAGGAATTGAACATTCTAAAATCTCTAAATTAAAAGACATCATAGAATCTGTTCCAGGTAAGGCTCTAATCTTTACTAGTTATCGTGACTCTGTTGATTTAATCCACAGTAAATTAACTGAACTGGGAGTTTCTGCAGGAATCTTGATTGGGAAAGCAGGTGAAACAGGACTAAAACAAAAAAAACAGATTGAAACTGTTCAAAAGTTTAGAGATGGGATCTTTGATGTATTAATTGCAACACGTGTTGGTGAAGAAGGATTGGATATTGCTGAAGTAAATCAGGTTATCTTTTATGATAATGTTCCTAGTTCTGTTAGATTTATTCAACGAAGAGGTAGGACTGGAAGAAAAGATACTGGAAAATTGGTGGTATTAATTGCAAAAAATACTATTGATGAAACATATTATTGGATTGGAAAACGAAAAATGTCTGCCTCAAAAGGAATGGGTGATAAAATGACTAAAGTTTTGGAAAAAAACCAAGAAATTATCTCAAAGAAAACAGGCCTTGATGCATTTATCTAATTTTTGTATTGTTTAGTAATGTTTTCAAAAATTAATTGTTTTTTCTGAATAATTTTATTTTTCATTCCTGATTCTAAATGATGTGTGCTGGAACCTTTTGCTACAAGCAGATTCTCTAATCTGATTTCAAATTGATTCTCTAGAAAGTTTATTGTTCCATCAAATCCTCCTTCCACCTCTAAATTTTCAAATGCGTCTTTTGCTAGATTTCTAATTGATTTTTCCAAGTATGCCAAAATACCCTCCATTGTTTTTTCAGTAAGTACTGCCATGCTTATACCTGGGATGAAATTCATGTTTAATTTATTTTGGTTTTATAGGAGTCAAAATTGATACTCTTACTCTAAAATATTATCTGTAATTCCCTCGTAATGAAACCTGATCAAACAAAAGAGATGGACGAGTTGATGAAAAAAGAGAAACTCTTACACAAAGAAATTCGTGCTGATTTTAAGAAAATTAGTCAAAAAATTAATGATGATTTTGAAAAAGCTCTTCATTTAAAACCTGAAAAATAATTATCCAAATCTTTTGATAATATGATAACCAAATTCTGATTTTATTGGTTCAGATGTTTCTCCAACTTGAAGTTTGAATGCAGCATCCTCAAATGGTTTTACCATTATGCCTTTTGTAAAATACCTAAGATTTCCATCTCTTTTTGCACTGCCTGAATCGATTGATAATTCCTTTGCCAACTTTCCAAATTTTTCGCCACTCTTTAATTTCTCCATTATTGCAAGTGCTTCACTTTGCTTTGCAACAAGAATATGTGAACATTTGATTTTATTTGACATGATTTTTTTCTTTTTTTGTGTTCTTTATTTGTTGGGGTATGCTTGGTTCAAATATTTGAAAACAATGAAACTATTTTTCTACATCCATATTCATAATCCATTATGCACTGTAATGGGTCTTGTAAAAAATACAAGGCAACAAGTACTAGCACAGGTGGTGGCAGATATGAATTGGGGCAAAAAAGATGCCCTGAATGTGAATTGTTTATTGTATGGGAAGGATTATGGTGTCCTTGTTGCGGACGTTTACTACGGACAAAACCTAGAGCTAAAAAATCAAAACATCGAAGTAAGTAATAATTTTGCATAATTGACTAAATAGGATCCTTTTTGGAACTCTTGATCGGTTAAAAATTCCAGTCATTTTAAGATAAAAAATCACTATCATTCTTTATGGGAAATGTAGTATTGCCTTTACTGGGTATTGCCAGTATTGCCTTGTTGTTTGGTATGGGAATGGTTTTTCCAGTAATAGCTGAATCATTTCCCATTAAGATAGTTTCAGATTCTATGGCCCCTGAAGGTAAGATCTATGTCTCTGTTGACTTTGATCATGATGGGATATGTGACGAGCAAGCAATTTTGATTTCAATATCTACCGTTGAAAAAATTGGTGTAACTCAACAATGTTCTTTATCTAGTATCTAGGCCCCAACTAGTTTTATTTTTAGGAATAACTTTTAGAAATGGCGCTTCGTTTTCTTTCCAAGAATCTCTTCTAACCCATTCAAATTTCTCAAAGAATATGTCGTATAATTTTTTGAACTCTTCTCCGTTTTCTATTATCTTTGTTTTGCCTTGAATTAGTACTGCTTTATGTCCTCCTGATTTGTAAATGTCAATTACTACACTGGAGTTTGGATTTGTTTTTAGATTCTTGTATGTTCTTGTTTCATAATCTGTTGCAATAATAATTGCATTTTCATCTAATACAAAAGAGACTGGTTTTACATGCGGAATATCATCATGTGATGTCGCTATCCTTGCCTCTTCTAATGAATTGAGAAACTTTGTCTCTTTTTCATTAAATTCTATCAATTGAAAATCCGTTCTCTAATCTCTGGTATGTGTTTGTAGACAATATCTCTGACTTTGATTTGATCTTCAGGTGTTGGCATTTCTTTTTGTGCACTAAGTATTGCACCACTCATTCCTAATGCCATTCCCATTACAATTCCATAAACAAACTCTTTTGGGTCTTCAACTTTTAGAACTTCTTTGTTTTCTTTTATCTCATCAAGATATGCTGGAATTGTTGCTACAGATCCATTGATTGTTTGAACTATTAATTCCTCTAATTGCTCTTCACTCATAACTTTCTTCATAAAGTTTTACTAATAAATTTGCGCCTAAGATTTTTAATCCAGAAATATTGAGAGTTTACATGTTCTCATTTTTCACTACAAATGAAGCAAATGAAGCACTTCCTGATGTAATTAAAAAATTTGAATACGCATTAGCAAAACAAAACGAAGTAAAAAAACTTGAACAGCAATTGCAAATGAGCATATCTACAACTAATTCTTTTGAAGAATATGTTACTCTAAAACAACAACTAAACTCTGCAGTTACAAAATTCTATGAGGCAGTTGAAATTCTTGAAAATACGGGGGTTGTTGTTAAAAGCATTAAGCAGGGATTGCTTGATTTTCCTTCCAAACGATTTGATGAAGAAGTATGGTTATGCTGGAAATATGGTGAGACTGAAATAAAATTCTGGCACGAGAAAGACTCTGGATTTATGGGTAGAAAACCTATAGAAGTTAGTGATGAATCTCTAGTTTAATTTCTAACAAAATTCTTTACATCAATTGTCTTTAATGGATTGGATGTTTCCCACAAGAATTTACATAGAGTAAAGATGTTGTCTACCATTTCAGTAGAGTTTGTACATAGTGAAAAATCAGAATCTGCACTAGAATGCTGAAATGATGATGCAGAGTCAGACATTATCATTTTTTTGTCTTTTTGAACAATCAATCTTCCTTTGGAAGGTAATTCTCCAATTTTAGTTTCAGTTGCATTAAACCTCTTTACAAATGGTGTGAGTTTTGTATCATTCATATCAACTAGTAATCTTACACTTCCTCCATTCTTCTCACATATGGTAATTTTTTCAGGTATTGTACTATGATACATTCTTGAAACATCATCTAATGTTGTAACAATGTAAAGTACATCTGTTGTTTCTTCAATCA
>JOSY01000032.1 GCA_000746765.1 Marine Group I thaumarchaeote SCGC AAA799-D11 | reverse complement strand
AAAACACAAGGATTGCCTTCAAATCAAGAAAAGGTGTAGATGACAATTATCTGAAACTAATGAAGATGTTGTTCAAAAATGGCAATGAATTTGCTCTTGCAACTCATGATGAAAAAATTATTCATAAAGCAAAAACATTATCAAAAAAATATCCCAGAAAGTTTGAATTCCAATTCCTAAAGGGAATACGAGAAGAAATAAAATCTGAATTAATCAAACAAAAGTTTGTGGTTTCAGATTATATTCCATATGGAACTAGATGGTTGGCATATTCAGTTAGAAGAATCAAAGAAAGAAAAAGAAACATACTATTGCTTGGAAGTTCGTTGATTCAATCACAACGTGTTTGAGTTTGAGTTCTCATGAATTGTTGTAAATAGTTTTCGCCCCCAGATCCCTTTCCAGTAGAACCTGACTGTTTCCATCCCACAAAAGGCTGACTAGATACTAGTGCTGCAGTAGTTGCACTAGCTGAACGGTTTGTATAAACTACTCCTGCTTGAATTTTTGAAAAGAACTCATTCAATTGTTTTTGATCATTGCTAAAGATGCCTGCAGTTAGACCATACTCTGTCTGATTTGCAAGTTTGATTGCATCATCAAAATCATCATATTTTTGAATGCATAAAAATGGTAAAAATAATTCTTCTTTTACAAGTTTGTGTTCCTCAGGTAATTTTGTAACTATTGTTGGCTCTACAAAATAACCATTCTCAAATTCTGGTGATTTTAATACTGTACCTCCTGTCAAAATTTCACCATCTTTTCTTGCAATATCTGCAGCACTTTCAAATTTCATTTTTGCATCTTTATTGATTACAGGACCCAAAAATACTTCCTTTTTCCAAGGCATTCCGATTTCAAGTTCTTTTGTTTTTTTAACAAGTTTTGAAATAAATTGTTCTGCTATCTCATCTTGAACATAAACTCTGGAACATGCACTGCATTTTTGCCCTCCAAATCCAAAAGCCGCATTCATCACGCCCTCTGTTGCCTTTTCTAAATCTGCATGCTTTGTAACAATTACGGGATTTTTGCCCCCCATTTCAGAAATGAATGGTTTTGAAGAAGTTTTTGTAAATTCATGAAATCCTCTCATACCTACCTCTTGAGAACCAGTAAAAGCAATACCGTCAATGTCTGAGCTTTCAATCAGGGTTTTACCTACAACACTTCCAGAACCTGTCACAAAATTAATTGCACCATCAGGAAGTTTAGGATACAATACTTTTGCAAACTGAAATGATGATAGTGGTGCATCACTTGCAGGTTTTAGAACCGTAGTGTTTCCAGTAATCAATGCACCCGTTGTCATTCCTATTGCAATTGCAGAAGGAAAATTAAATGGAGCAATTATTCCCCAAACCCCATATGGCTTCATGATTGTTTGTGTTTTTTCATGAGGATTTGGATGAGATGTTTGCTTGCAGAATCCTTCATTTTTTTCTAGTTGCAACGCATAAAATCTCATAAAATCAATTGTTTCATCTACATCGCCCATTGATTCAATACGATTTTTCCCATTCTCAAATGTCATAATTGCTGCTAAAAAGAATTTTCTACTCGAAAACACATTTGCACAGTCTCGAAATATCTCAACTCTTTTCTGGTATGGGGTATAACACCACTTTTCAAATGCATTTTTTGCACTAGACACTGCATTTTTTGTATCCTCAACAGTTGCTTTTGGAAATTCAGCAACTCTGATACGAGTATCAGAAGGAGAATTTACAACAAAACAATCATTTGATGTTATTTCTTTTCCATTAATGATAATTGGATATTTTTTGCCAAGTTCTTTTTTTACTTCATCAATTGCTTTATCAAAATCTGCATGAAACTCATCCGTAGAATTATTATCTACTGCCTTTCCCCATGTATACTCATTTTCAAATTCAGACAATTATATTCCTCCTGAAGAATAAAGTACTTCTGAGATTATTCTAGAAGCCAAATGAGACGTTCTGTCTTTTACATCAAAACTGGGGCATACTTCCATGATATCCATGCCTATAATCCCTTTCTTTGCTATTTCTTTTAGTAGATAAACTGCATCTGTACTGCTCAAACCCATGGGGACAGGAACTGAAACTCCTGGAGCATATGCAGGATCAATACAGTCCATATCAAATGAGATGTATGCCTTATCTCCTAGTTTTTCCATGATTGAATTTGCCACTTGCTTGATTCCTTGTTCTCTAATATCAAACGGAGTAATTACTTTTAGATTGAATTTCTTAATATTGTCTAATTCCTCCTGTTCAGGAGTTCTAATTCCTATTTGAACACTAGATGTAACTTCAATGTTTGAAAGAATATCATTTACTACAGAACCGTAATAATTTGTAGTCGAGCTTACAAAATCTGGATGTGCATCAAAATACACCAAAGAAATCTTTCCGTATTTTTTTGTCATTTGATTAATTATTTGTCTTGTAATTGAATGATCCCCTCCAATCGAAATAGGAATTTTTGAGGATTTAGATATTTTATCATATACGTCTTCAATTTGAGATCTATTGATGTCTCCAAAATCATGAACTTTTTTTTCAGAACCTTGAAACGGACGTCCAAGTGATAGTTTTCCGTCTCTCTCAAAAGAATCACGCAGATTAGATATTTGACGTATTTTTGATGGCGCTTCTTCAGTTCCTTTCCTTATTGCATGTGATTGTGATTCATCAGGAATGCCGATTATCACGAATTCTGATTGCTCAAAATCATCAGTATTTGCCCAACAAATTTTTTCCATCATTTTTATTACCAAATAATCGAATTTGTGCTTTTAGACTTTGTTCAAACCCTCACATATAACATCATTCAAAACTTTAGAGAAAGCAACCCTTTGTATGACTAGTTTTGAATTTCCTTATCAACTGTTCCGCCTTGACCGTAAACCACTGGAAGAGTATGACTGTTTTCTGCACGAACCCTTCTAATTTGTGATATGATCAATTCCATTACATCAGGTGTATCTGCAGATATTTTTACAAATACGTCATATTTTCCCAAAATACCATTCACCTCGTCAACTCCTGAGATGGAACTTATTTCAGAAATAACTTCTGATTCTGTACCTGGACCACAATTTAGTAACATGTAAGATATCATGAAATTTATCAAAATTTTAGCAATATTAAATGGTTAACAAGTAATAATTTCTCAAATCATTTCATCTAAATCTGTATTATATGATCTATATTATTCCCAAAAATTTTGAGCATATCTGGGACTTTTTTTGAGACAACTTATAGGCCTTGTCCGGTTAGATTATAAAACGAAGTCCTTAACTAAAACTCTAAGTTGTTTTAAAGTTAGTATATACTTTCAAACAAATTTTTAACAACTATGAAAAAGTATTTTTTGATATTTCAAAACATTCGTAAACTATTTTGTTTAAACAATTAATATTTTTTTAGAATAATTCTAAACATCTTAAGTTATTATAATGTGATTGAATTATAAAATGGATTTAACATCGTTTCCCATGAGCAAACAAACTCAAACATTACAGAAACAAACTCAAACATCTGAGAATTTCTATGATGTCTACAAGCAAAACGTAGAAAAATATTTTGAAAATGCAGTAGATTCTGTTCCACAAAATCTGCAGTCATTTGCAAGTATTCAATTGGAATGGTATAATGCTTGGAAAACTACAGTTATCTCTGTAATCTCTTTGCAAAAAGAATTTGCAGCAAAGACTGGAATTAACACTGACATTCCAGAGGCAGCAAAAACTGCTATTGTAGATGCCAACAAGCAAATTATCAAAGCAAAATCTGTACAAAATCAGATTGTTCAAGCAACTGCTAGTGCAATCCAAAAAAACATTCAGACATGGAACAATAGTGCAGGTGCTTTTACTGATTTGAATAAAAATATTCTACAATCCTGGATTTCAACGTTCACACAACCAAAAAATTAGTGTGATGTTTTTTCTTTTTATTTTTTTAAATACAAATCTTGGTATGGTTAAGACTTGATCATCTGCTACTCTTTTACACTGTTAAAAAACTCTGATTATCCTAGATTTCATATTTTTTATTAATTACAGGTCTATTTCTGCTTTTTTTGAAAATTAGGCTTCAGTGTTTTTGAGCACCTAATGTCCACAAGGCAGTATTAATTGCAGAAAGCTCTGCTACAAATTTGTCATTAGATGAGGTAATAATCACAACATCGTTATTTTTTGGATGTAGATATTCTGTGAGATTTTCCTTAATCTCTGGTTCGTCTGAAAAACAAACAACCTCGTCTCCTACAAACACAAATTCACCTTTCTTGAATCTTAATGTAAGTGAGTCGCTTGCACCATAGAGAATAGCATAGTCTCTTTGCTGCATTCCATTTCCAATGTTTTGTACTTGTTCTTTTCTCAAAATTATTGCACAATTGTAATTTCCATTAGTCAGACAACACTTTTTCAAAAAAGTCTGGTACGGCATTGCCTCTTGAAACTTTTTTGCAAAGTTTTTACCTCTAGTTGTAAGAAACGTTCCGGCTTTTATCGAATCTGCAAACTCGTGTTCTTTGAGATGTGAAATTAATGTTCTTACTGCGCCTTCTCCTATATGCAGCTCATCACAAAATGTAGTTCTGCTAACATACTTTTGTTTTGATAACAACAAGATTGACTTTAGAACATGTGGAATACTAAATGTCAAGGCTTTGCTTGTTCTTTTCCTTGAAACAATTTTTTGTAATATCTTGACTTGTTGTTGCACTGATTTTATTTAGTGCCTAGAGTATATAAATTGGATTAACCATCCTATGGTTTAAGTATGTGACATTCTATGTCATTTTGTTGTCATATCCGACTGAGATTACAGTTTCAAAATCAAAGGTTCCAATCTTTGCAATTGCACTTTTAGCTATAATCTTTGCGGTAGGACTTTTTGTTGTAGGTTACGATCAAGGACATATCTTCAGTGTTGTGTTAGGGGAGCAAGCATACGAAGATCTGTACATACATGAACTTACACATGATATGCGACATGCAGCAGGATTTCCATGCCACTAGGTGAATTATGATGAAAACTGTAATCTTTTTGGCAATCGTCTTGGTATCTGGTGCAATTGCAGGAACCATTCATGGTATGACAAACTTGGTTATGGTAGAGCCATATCTTGATGAAGCAATAGGAATTGAAAATCAGAATCTCTTTGCATCAGGTGAGGAAGAGGACACTCCCCAGTTTTGGGTAGAATACAATAGTTATCGTGATTGGCAAAAAGGTGGTCAGGTTCTGGCTGGTGCAATTTTGGGAACATCTGTTGGTGCATTGTTTGGAATTGTGTATGCTTTATCAAGACATGCATTACCCGGAAAAAATGATCTAAGAAAGACACTTGTTTTAGCTGGAATCATGTGGCTAACAATCTACCTTATTCCCTTTTTGAAATATCCTGCAAATCCTCCCACAGTTGGGGATGGAGAAACTGTAGTGTTGAGAGCCGTCTTGTATTTATCCTTTATTGCAATCTCTGGATTTGGTGCAGTAGGACTCTATCAACTATACAAACGTCTAAAACAAAACACCAAAGTTTTGGCCTTTGTAGGTTATGCCGTATTCATTGGAATTGTGTTTGCACTAATGCCTCCAAATCCTGATGAGGTAACTGCTCCAATGGATTTGGTTGATGGATTCAGAGCAATGTCAGCTGTTGCTGTATCTGTGTTTTGGGTCTCAGTCGCCGTGGTTTTAGGTTCACTTTGGCACAAATTCCGACCTGATTCTGAAATCACACTGGCAAAAAATCAATAAAATTGGATCATTCTTCAAATACCTCAAAATCTGATTGATACTATTGTCAAAGAAGCAATTTTGTGGTTATTGCCCTGAAGACAAATGTTTGCTAGATTGTGAGATTTGTAATCTAAAATTTGGAAAAGGACGCAAATGTAATTGCTAAATTCCATACTCTCGGCTGCAAGAGTATGATGTCCTGAAGGGGATTATTGAATCAGTTAAAATCTCTAACATCAAAACCATACTTGCTAAACAGTATTTGGCGTGCAAACCAACAATTTATGAAAAATTTAGGACAATATTTTCTGACTAATCTCAAAACTTTATACTTCGACAAATATCTTTTAATTATCTGTTTTTGGATCCCAAAAAATAAAAAAAGATACAACAATAAGATAAATGATATTAAACCAAATTTTCCCATTTCTGATGCCCCTGCACCTAGATATTCTAATTCTGGAGGCATTTTGACTTGATCATATGTTGGAAATTTTTTTACAGCTTCCAAAATTTGATCATTAGGATATAGATTATGTGCAATGAGATTTCTAACCTCATTTAAGATTTTTAATTCTTGATTATGTGTTTTGTCAATTAATCCTAATTCAAACAAACGTTTCTGTTTTGATGCAAATCCACCTTTTGTATAATCTTCAGATATCTGATACAAAATACCATTGAATAATCCTTCCTCTCAAAGATGAGTTCGTATAATCTGACCAATTAGATCATTGGTTTCACTAATTGAATTGACTATTGTTGACAAGGCATCTTTTTTCGGCATTGATTTCCATGATGCAATAATTTCATCTGGAGTTGACATATTTAGTAATGGAACTTCTATGTATTTTGTTTATTGATCTATCTAAAATTTTTTGGCATGAAGTATTCCCATTTGTCGAAAATAACATATTTTGTATTTGAAGTCATGAACCAAAAGTTATGGTCCCTTTGATACCATTAAACACCATCAAACCCGTTCAAATTTTATAGAAATTGAATCTAAACATAAAGAAAAACAAAAAAATTTAAACAAATTTTCATTTTTCAAAAAGATGACTTTTATTTCATTATGAGTAACAATTTCAAGCAATAATCCGTTAAAACATCACAAATGGTGATAAACAGTATTGTAGTAGGATCGATACTGTTGCTTGACTGATTATTGCCTTGATTATGCTTATGGTTATAGAAAATATAGTTCAAAAACTGGACATGTGCAAAGAAAAGTTTCCGTGCTCAGAGGGTATTGTGATTACTGATTTAGAAACAGGAGAAGTTTTTTGCCAAAAATGTGGAATTGTACAAAATAACTCTCAAGATAGGAAAAATTCTGCACTGTTCTCAAATGATGATTTTGCTTTGCGTAATGGCAGCAAAACATCACTCAGACTTTATGATATGGGGCTGTCCACAAATGTTGGCAATCTCAATCATGATTCAACAGGAAAACCTGTAGATTACAAAATGAAGAACAACATGAAGAGAATGAGGTTGTGGGATTCTAGAAGCAAAACGAAAAACTCCTCTGGACGAAACTTGAAGAATGCCCTGGTGGAAATTGAAAAACTAAAAGAGAAACTAACGCTAACTGACACGGTTGCAGAAAGATCAGCATATATTTACAGAAAAGCTGCCAAATACGGACTAATCCGTGGTCGCAGTGTCAAAG
This sequence comes from Marine Group I thaumarchaeote SCGC AAA799-D11, assembly GCA_000746765.1. Lineage (GTDB taxonomy): Archaea > Thermoproteota > Nitrososphaeria > Nitrososphaerales > Nitrosopumilaceae > Nitrosopumilus. The sequence continues at coordinate 2,122 of JOSY01000032.1, read as the reverse complement.
ACATGTCTGCAGCATGTGTCTATATGGCATGTCGAGAATTTGACGTATCTCGTACCATTTTGGATATTTCAAACAAACTCCAAGTGAAAAGGAGTGCTGTGGCAAAAAACTATCGACTGTTATTTCAAAATCTTCGATTAAACGTATCTGTGCCAGATCCAATTAAATGCATCATAAAAATTTCAAATAATTTCAAACATCTTTTCATTTTTTTGATGAAGCATTTTTTATTTTATAGATATTAACCTGAAACGGTAGTAATCAACTGAAGAGAAACGTTGGTGCGATGAAAAAGGTCAACGGACAAGGACTAGATTCTTGCGAAAGATTTCAGAAGGTTACTATCGTCTTTTAATATGTCAAATGATACTTTAATTCATTGATTTTGTTTTTGATAATAGTTGCAATTATTTCATACATTTCTAGTGTATCTGAATCAATGAAAATGTCTTTGAGAAATTTCCACTGAGACTCTATTACTACTTTAGAATTTGTTTTGATATCTGTAGTCTGTTTTGGGGAATATTTGGAAACTAGAATGGTTCGCTCTTTAAGCAAACACTCTGTCATTAAGATCCGCAATCTTTGATCTTGGTATAATGCATCTGCAACATTATCACGTATTAATCCTGGAGGAAGTGTGGTAAGTTTTTGATATCCATTCCATACAAAATCTTCAACCTGTGAATGGAGTAACCCCTTCTTGATTGTAGTAATGGTGCCAATATCAAGTGGTCCTAACTGAATTGACTGTGGAAATGACAAAAAGAATCTAAGTTTCCACCATGAGTGTTTGTGAACTCCCATACCAATGCGTCCTCCCATCACATAATCACATTTTGCATATTCTTGTTTTCTTATGACTTGAATAAAGTCAATTGGAGAATTTTCTACTTTTAGAGAACCCGCATTTCCAATACCATCATTTGTTCCAAGAAATATTGCATCAATGTAGTCTGACTCAAAATCTAAATGCTGATCACAAAGAGATGATTTTACTCCAAAACCATTTAGGTGCTTTTTCAGTTTTTCTAACTCTGGATCAACACGCAGTAGCATTGACATTAACTCTAATGATAATTAGATGATTATAAAGAATATTGACTAAAATCCTTAAACTCATTAAGTTATAACTTATATTCTTAAATATTTGTAAAGACAAGAAATTATATGAAAATGGATGAAAAAGACAGGCAAATCCTAAAACTCCTACTGGCCGATTCTAGGCAGTCTGCAAGACAATTATCACTTAGAATGGGGTTGTCAACTGTAACCGTATTATCAAGGATCAAAAGACTAGAGGATGAAAAAATGATTCAAGGATATTCAGTACGCCTTGATCATGAGCAACTTGGGTATGAATTAACAGCAGTGATTGAAATTAAAACAACCCAAGGGAAAATGCTAGAAATTGAAAACTACATCGCAAAACAAGACAATGTCATTGCAGTCTATGATATCACAGGTAATGCAGATACCCTAGTTATTGCAAAATTTAAAGACAGAAAATCACTGAGTAGTTTTGTCAAGAAACTCTCCACCGTCCCAAATATCGAAAACACTGTAACCCATATTGTGTTAAATACAATAAAAGAAGACGATCGTCTCATTTAAGAAAACTGCTTTTCATCATTACCGTGCAATTTTCTCTTTGCTGATGATTTTACCTGTATTCTTATCTATTTCTAGTCCAATCTCTTGATGTCCAACTCTTATCACAACAGTTGTTATTTTTGGCTCTTCCAATGAAATGACTGATTCTAGTTCAAAATTATAGTATCCATCTTGCTCTAGTTCATCACGAACTATTTTTAATGCCTGTTCATCATTTATCGATATTTTGTCTTTTGAAAATTTTATCGATAATACCATCAAAATCAAAATTATGAACAAACCAAAGCCTATTTGAAACCAAAATATCTCCATTTTCATTCTAGTATTGGTTTAATGAAATTTATGATGCATTATAGAAATACTGAAAATTTGTTTGTAAAAATTGATATTTAACTATGAACTTTAAGGCGGCTGTGTAGAAACCATACCAAATCAACAACTTATCACGATTAATTCTGTACACATTATACGCAATCACACGATAAAATAATTCCCTATTTTGTGTGGC
>JOSY01000031.1 GCA_000746765.1 Marine Group I thaumarchaeote SCGC AAA799-D11 | reverse complement strand
ATTCCATCAATTGCAGTTAATTGATGATAAGTGTATTCACCCATAATTTTATGAATATTTCTTGTGATTTCAAAATATTCATCCATTCCTTGGATTAGAATTGAACCTGAAATTAAAGAGAAACTAAAATCTGAAATGCCTGAAAGTATAAGTTCAAAAAAAGAAAGATATGTTTCGAAATACAATATTCCAAATCAGGTTGCAGATGTTTTATCTTCAGACAAGTTTTACTCAGATTTGTTTGAAGATTCTCACACAGAATCAAATGCAAAAGAGATTGCAAATATTATCACAACTGATTTGATGGGATTAGTCGATACACGAGAAAAACGTGAATCCTCAAAAATCACTGCAAATCATCTACGTGATTTGGCTGATGCAATACAAACAGGAAAAATCTCTAGAACTTCTGCAAAAAATGCATTGTATGAAATTGTAAAGACTGGTAAGGAATTATCTCAAGTAATATCTGATCTGGATTTGGGAAATGTTTCAGATGAATCAGAGTTACTTTCAATTGTCAAAGATGTAATCACAGAAGAGCCTCAAGCAGTAGAACAAGCAAAATCAAATCCTCAAACAATAAACTATCTTGTAGGTAAAGTCATGCAAAAAACAAAGGGCAAGGCAGATCCTAAACTTACCTTAGATTTGCTAAAAAAACAGATAGAGTAAAACATGCCTGAACTCACACTTGAAGATATAGAGTTTATCAAAATTTTAGCCACTTCTGATGCCACTATACTCCAAGCAGGCATGAATGAGGCCACTCATAAGAGACTAGATGAACAAATAGGCGTGATTTTGCGTGAATATTATCATGAAAATACAACATTTTCTGGCACAAAAAGAACAGAAGAATTTCAAAAAGCAGGAATTACTGAAGACCATGGCAAAGCAGCAATTGCATGTGCTCGACGTCTTGGAATTGACATTTCGTAATCTAAAATCTTTTTACACTCTATCTGATTTTAAAAATTGAATATTGTCTAATTTTGAATTTGTTCCCACACAAAAACAAGTTGAAGAGTCTAATATTTTTCGTTTTATGAAAAAACATGGAATATCATCACTGGCAGAATTATCAAAAAAGGCAAAAGATGAATTAGAATGGTTTTGGAAAGAAGTGGATGCTGATATCGGAGTAGTTTGGGATTCTCCATATTCCAAAATATTGGATTCATCAAAAGGAATTGCTCAATCAAAATGGTTTGTTAATGGCAAAACAAATATCTACAAATCAACGGTTGAAAAATTTGTAAAACTCTCTTCAAACAAAACAGCATATCATTTTGTCTCTGAAGATGGGACAACTTCTAAACTCACTTATGCAGAATTAGATGATAAAGTATCAAAACTTGCAAATGGACTAAAATCATTGGGTGTTAAAAAAGGAGATGTTGTAGCAATTTATCTTCCAATGATTCAAGAAGCAATTTTGGCAATTTTGGCATCAGCAAAAATTGGTGCAATTCAGACTGTAATTTTTTCAGGGTATAGTACAGAATCACTTCATGTAAGGTTGCAAGATTGTAATGCAAAAGTTCTTTTTGTCTCTGATGGTTTTTTGAGAAAAGGAAAATCAGTTTCACAAAAAGAAACAATGCAAAAAGCCATCCATCAAACCAAAGTTGAAAAAACAATTGTTGTAAAATACAAAGGAGTTGACAAGTATGACTCATCTGAAAACATTGTATTTTATGATGAATTGACCGAATCTCAAAACTCTGATTGCCCAACTGAGATAATGGATTCCGAAGATCCTCTCTTTATCTTGTATACCTCGGGCACTACTGGAAAACCTAAAGGAGTTGTGCATGTTCATGGGGGATTTTCTGTATTTGCTGGGCATCAGGCCGCATATCTGATTGATTTGCAGGCACAAGATGTGCTATTTTGGCCTGCAGATATTGGTTGGATAACTGGTCTTGTCTGGAATGTCTATGGATTGCTAATCATGGGTGCAAGTTCTGTGATATATGATGGCGCATTAGATTATCCAAGTTCTGATAGAGTATGGAAAATTCTATCTGAATATAATGCGACAATATTTGGAATCTCTCCTACTGCTACAAGATTGTTTAAAAAAAATAATGAAGAGCCACTAAAAAATTTCTCCCTAAATAAAATCAAAAACATCCCAACTACTGGTGAACCCCTTGATGAGGATTCTTGGTGGTGGTTGTTTGAAAAAGTTGGAAATAAAAAAATTCCAATAATGAATTTGTCTGGTGGAACTGAAATTGGTGGTGCAATGTTGTCTGTTTTTCCAGGAATGAAACTCAAACCATCTACTGTGGGAATTCCAGTTCCTGGAATGAATCTTGATGTAGTTGATGATGATTGTAATTCTGTCAAAAATGAAAATGGATATCTGATAATAAGATCACCTTGGCCCGGTATGACTCGCGGATTACTAAACGATAACAAACGATTCCTTGAAACGTATTGGTCTAGATTTCATGATGTCTGGTTTCATGGTGATTATGTTTTTGTTGATGAAGATGACCTTTGGTATATGCGAGGAAGAACAGATGATGTGATAAACGTATCTGGCCATAGAATGAGTACTGCTGAAATAGAACACACAGTAATTTCTCATGAAAAGATTTCTGATGCAGCATCTATTGCAATTCCTGATGATTTGACTGGTGAGGCAATTGTTGTTTTCTTTGTTGCAGATAACAAAAATGATTCTGGCTTGGAATCCACAGTATCTGATTTCATAGGTGAAAAAATTGGCAAAGTTGCAAAACCAAAATTTGTTTTCCAATTGTCTGATTTGCCAAAGACTAGGACTGGAAAAATTATGAGGCGATTGCTCAAATCCAAACTATTGGGAAAAGAGTTGGGTGATTTGTCTTCTCTTGAAAATCCTCATATTTTAGATGAAGTTCCAAAAATTGGTTAAGAATTACTAACTTTTTGATACTTTCTATTTCACGTTTTATGTAATAATCAAAACGACAGATACTGAGCATTGAAATTTGTAGTTGATCAACAAGTTGAAGACATTGAGATGCCTGAAAATCTCAAATTAAACACATTTTTGCAAGAATTTCACTCTGATTGTACCCATCCTGAGTGTGGTTTTGGCTTCTATGGCTTTGCATTTGGCCAATCCCCATTTCCTGTGCCTAGATTAATCCAAGAGGCATTAATTAAAAATGCAAACAAGGGCGAATATGCCGCAGTTCCCGGTATTCCTGAATTAAGAAATGCAATTTCAAAATACAACAAACATTATTTTGGAATGGATGTATCCCCTGATAGAATCTATGTTGGTCCTGGAACAAAGGAGTTAATCTTTAATCTTTTAGAAATTTTACACGGAACAGTAATTTTACCTACTCCTGCATGGTTAGGTTATCTTCCACAAATTAGATTCTTGAAGAAAAATTATCACATGTTGCCAACTCGTGCAAACAAGAAAATTGCACCAAATGATCTTAGACGTCTTGCATTAAGACTGCAAGACAGACAAAAAATACTAATTTTAAACAACCCTCACAATCCTACTGGGTTACTCTATAATAGATTAGAACTAGAAGAGATTGCAGATGTCTGTAGAGACTTAAACATAACTGTAATCTCTGATGAGATTTATGCTCAGACCACATATGATTTTACAAAGTTTACTAGTATGGGAAAAATTTACCCCGAGGGAACATTTGTTACAAATGGATTATCAAAATCACATGCAGCAGGCGGATACCGATTAGGATATGTGATCTTCCCACAACATGCAACTGATTTACGAGCCCAATTCAAAAAGATTCTTGCAACAGAATACACTGCAGTATCTACCCCCATTCAACATGCTGCAATCCCAGGATTTGAAATAAGTCATGAAATGGATGAATATTTTGAAATCACAAGAAATATTCATAAAATTATGGGTGAATACACTTATCATCAATTAACTGCAATTGATGGAATCAAAGCAACAAAACCTGAAGCAACATTTTACTTGTTAGCAGATTTTAATGCATATGCACCTGAATTACAAAAAGCAAAGATTACCACTTCACAAAAATTATCTGAAGCATTCATTGTTCATCCATATCATACTGCAATAGTTGGTGGAGATAGTCTAGTTCTTGAAAGAACAGACTTTAGCGCAAGAATTGCATATGTTGATTATGATGGTGCTATGGTTTATCAAAAATATCGAGACTGCAAACCCAAAACTCATTCAGAAAGAACAGAATTTGTTACTCAAAATGCCCCAAAAATCGTAGCAGGTCTAGGCATGATTGAGAAATTCTTTGGGGCACTAAAAAAAGATGCAGTCGATGAATTATTGTTATTAAAAAATAGCGTAAAGATTCCAAACTAGGGTTTTAGTTTCTTTTCTAAACTTTCAAACTCTTCAATTGTAATTTCTCCTTTTGCTAATCTGATTTGAAGAATCTCTAGAGGATTTGTTCTAGTAATTGGTTTGATAATTTTGTTTTTAATAGTCTCTTTGTTAATCGAAATTTGTCTTGTGTTGTCATTTACTTTTCTTTTAACACCATACACTGCTCCAAATAATATTCCTAGTCCTCCAATTGCCAATATCATTTGTGCCACTTCTGAATTGTTTTTCTGAGGTGTTTCTTGATTAACTAGGGAGGCATCAGCTTCTTGTATGATTTCTTTGTTAAGAATTGAATCAATCATGGAATCTTCAGAAGTTATTCCTACTGCTTGTTCTATAGTGAAATTTGGATAATTTCTATCAAACCATGACTTGTATGTTGGTTCATTATAGTATCTATCCAAATAGTATTGTTTGTCTTTATTTGGATCCACAAAATCTGCTAACCGCCCTTCTGCAAACACATCATTTGGTATTGAAATTAAAATTATTGAAAAAATTCCCAGTACAAATGCAGTTTTTATTGCCTTTTCCAACGATATTAATTTGTCATTTTTTCATTTAAAACACGCGTACCATTTTTTCATAGAAAAAAATAGCAAGTTTTATTACAATTAGAAATTTTGTACCTGAATTTTTTCTTTTGATAGGGCAAAGTAAAACATAGTTCCTTTACCGATCTCACTTTTTACTCCAATCTTTCCACCTAGTTTCTTTACAATACCTTCACATATTGCCAAACCAAGTCCACTACCTTCTTTTTTCCTCTTTGATGTTGCATCAATTTGATAGAATTTTTTGAAGATGTTTTTTTGCTCCTCGTTTGATATTCCTGCACCGTTATCTTTTACGAAAAACACTATCTGGTTTTCTTCATCATATGCTCCAATCTCTATTTCTGGGTTATTTTTTGGAACAAACTCTATGGCATTTGATATTAAATTCGAAAATACCTGATTAATTCTGTCTGGATCTGATACTAGGTTGTGGTTTGCATCTAGATTTTTTCCTAGTTTGACTCCTTTTAGGTTGCATATTGGCAAAAATGCATTGTATGCAGTATTGACAATCTTTTCTGAATCAATGTTAGAGTTTGTAACTGTGAGCTTCTCCAAATCTATTTTTTGAACAATTAGTACGTCTTGAACAAGTTTTTGCAATCTAGTTATTGCCAAATCAATCTCATTTATTGCATCAAGTTGTTGGGGATTTAATTTTCCTAACAATTCTTCCTTTTTTAATAATTGAATATATCCTAAAATTGGCATTAGTGGTGTCTTTAGTTCATGTGATACCATTGACATGAATTCTACTTTACGTTTATCCATGTCTTGAAGTTGCTTGTTTACCTTTCTTTCTTTTTTAATGGTGTCTGAAACAATTCCTGTCATGTTTTTGAAGTTTTCATGAAGGAAATGCAATTCCTTAATGCCATTGTGTGGCAAAAAATCCTCATCAACATTTGTTGTTGTTGAAAACTTGTTCATCTTATCAATCACTGACTCTATAGGGGTTGTAATTTTTCTAGAGACATAAAATGTACCAATTAATGCACCAATTGACACTATTCCTGAAAATGTTAACATTATCAATCCCATAGTTTGGTCTTCAGTTGTGATATAGTTCAAAAATCCCATATAGAAAATTATAAAGCTAGTGACTCCAAACATCAAAAACAACACATGTTTAATTTTTAACATGTTGGTCCTCCTACAAATTTGCTACTTGAGAGATTTTTTCTAGTAATACATCAATATCAACAGGTTTTTGTAAAATTATCTTTGTTTCAGACTGTTTAATTTTCTCCATATTCTCTTGGGATATATTTGAAGCAGTCAAAACAATCACTTTGTATCTGATATCTGATTCATTGATCTTCTCTAAAATATCATATCCGTCCATATCAGGCATGGTCAAATCAAGAATAACTGCATCATACTCGTTTTTTATCATAAATTCTAATCCATCTTGAGCATGATTTGCAATGGTGCATTTGTGATTATTTAGGCTCAAAAATGTCGATACCATCTTTGTGATTTGTTCATTATCATCAATCATCAATATGTTGAACTCTTTTTTGATGGTTGTAGTGTTACTCAATTCCTCTCCCTCTTTTTAGCAAGAACGTTTTTGTGAAGATAATCTAAAATTATCTTTTCTTGTTCTATCTCTCGTAGTCTGTGCTCGTATTGTTTTTCATCAAGTTCAGCAGATTCTTTTTCTAAGATGTGTTTGGATTTCCTCCAAATCATCTTGAATAATGATTCTAATGTTGATACAAAAGATTTTGAATCAGTCCACATTGCACTAAATTCAGTATCTAAATTATTTACAAAAAACAAGACTTCTGATTCATCTTTAATTATAAATGAAAAGTTATCTTGATGATTGTCATCTAGTTTTTTGATATTTTCTAAATCAATTCCTTCAAAGACATAGTTTCCCTTCTCTGAAAATGTTGTGACTATTTCTAATTCTGATTTTGTATTTTTGAGATAATCTACAAAGTCTGTGTGGTAGAATTTTATGAAATTGGCTTCAGTTCCCAAAACATGAATGGATTTTGTTGCAGTTTTTGTCATCTGTTCTATTTTGACTAGAATTGAATTTCTTCCCTGCAAACTTTGGAATCTGTTCTCTGGCAACACTGTCTTTTCACTATGAAATTCAGGCAATGTTTCCCATAGTGATACTATTGTCTTCTTTTTTGATTCTAAATCCTCAACTCTCTTTTTTTCATTATCAATTAGAATATTCATTGCTTCATTTATTGGAATGGAGTTGAATCTTGATGGTTTTCCAAAGATTGAGTAAATTATTCCCTTTTGTTCTAAAGAATTTAACAGATGATATGTCTCTGTTCGAGGTATCTTCAAATTTTTAGATAGTTCTGAGGCGGTTTTTTCGCCTGCTTTGGTCAAGTGAAGGTATACTTTGGATTGATTGGGTGTCAAGCCATACTGTAACAGGATTTTATTGATTTTATCAATTGATTCAGAATGTTTAGCATCAAACACATATCCTTCTACCAGTGCTTCTTCCATTGTCATATTTTTTTAATACACTATAGTGGTCTTAAGCCAGTGTCTGTATTACGATATTACAGATCAATCTTACAAATCAAGAGTTTATTCCCATCCAAATTAGGATCATATCTCCGTGTATCAATTGAATCAAAAATCCTCCAATAATTAACAACAGATATGGAATCCCAGGGGTTACCCATGTGTTGGGTTTTGTTGAAAACTCTTCTTTTTCTGCATGGTGAAAAGATAATGCAATTTTTTTAACAGAACCTTCTATTTTTTCAATTGAGAATCCATGTTTTGGGTTTTTTGCCCTGTATCCGATAAAGGATGCCAAAATCTTTTTTGAGGTTGACTCTTCAAATCCTTCAAAGATATTCTCACCTTTAATTTTGGATATTGTATTTCTTATTGCATTAATTAATAGAGGAATGACAAACAATACAGCAGCATTTGATAATGTTGTAAATGGAGTTACTGTATTTCCACTAACTGTAATTTGTGGTGCAATTACTGCTAGTGCAATTAATGCAAATGCATCTGCTCCTCCAAATAACCCCATCCTCCAAATTATTACTGAAATTGGCGCAATAATTAATGCAAACAATGTTGTAAAAATCATCTCTGTTTGAGATGGTTCAAAGATTAACAACGCAGCACCTGCAACTCCGAAAATTATCCAAAGATAATCGTGAACCTCTCTTTTCCAGATATCAAAAAATCCTCCAATTGCAAGCATTCCTAATGCTAGTCCAATTCGGATCAGAAATAGTTCTGGGACGGTCTCCATTCTAGTTTACCTTCAAATTATTGAGATTTCTTGCGTATATTCTGTAAAAAATTAAAAAATTTTCACTGTTTGCATGCAAATTTTCTATCCCTCTCAAAATTTTAATACCGATCATGAAAACTGACCTTATGAAAATTTTCAAGATATTTGAGGCTTGGGCATAATTATTTCAAATTTTGATCCGTTTCTGAAAATAACTTGATGAAAAAAGCTAAGGATCATCACATGAGATGTTCATTGCGACAT
>JOSY01000030.1 GCA_000746765.1 Marine Group I thaumarchaeote SCGC AAA799-D11 | reverse complement strand
ATTGTGTGACTGGCATGGAAAATCCAAGAATCGTAAAGCGTATGCTGTGCAATTAAATTCAGTCGGTTTTTTTTGAAATGAATTATGCCCAAGCCTCAGGATAACTCTGAATTATTGTTCTTTACAAAGAATGCAAATAATTCTGCAGAACCTTTTGCAATGTGGACTGATTCTCCTGCATTAGTTTATTCCATGAAATTATTGTTTGAGTCAATGTGGGGCTCTTCAAAAAATATTCATTTATAATTTTACTAAGATCATACATGTTAGAATACAACTAGTCTCCCTCTTTATATACAAAAATTAACTTTATTTTTGTATATGAGCACAACATACACCAAAGTAAAGACAGGGATTTCGGGGTTAGATTCTATTATGTCTGGAGGATTAAAACAAGGCAGATCTGTTGTTGTTTCAGGCCCTCCTGGTTCTGGTAAGACTACTTTTGGATTACAGTTCTTACATGGTGGCGCTAAAGACTTTGATGAACCAGGGGTATACATTAGCCTCGCACAAAATATTGAAGAGATAAAAAATGACTCAAAGGCACATGGTTGGGACTTTGATGATTTAATTTCAAAAGATAAAATTTTGATGATTGATGCAAGACCATTCCAACTAACTGAACAATCTATTGGAAAAGATGATTCATTGTATAGAGGAGAACAAATCCCATTTGAGCATTTGACAAAATTAATTCTTAGTAGCATTAAACGAATTGAAGCAAAAAGAGTAGTAATTGACTCTATTACAATTTTGGAGATGCAGTATTCTGATGAATTCAATAAAAGACAAGGGTTACAAGGATTAGTTCAAGCATTAGAAAATTATGGCGTGACATCAATTCTGTTATCTGAATCCATTAATGATGATAACATTCCTCCTGAATGGTTTGTATCTTCAGGTGTAATTCAATTACGACATTCTAGACATCATGATACTATGGAAAGATCAATTCAAGTAACAAAACTCAGAGGAGTTGCTCACAGTGAACAGATTCACCCTATTGAATTAGGGGATGATGGAATAAAGGTAATGCATCCTAGATTGATGCCCTGATTACTTCTTTTTTCTAATTTGTTGTGCAACCATTGGCAAGAATGCACCTACATCTGAAACAATTCCTAATGCCTGCCATGTACCTCTATCCATAAGTTTTGTAACTGTTGGTTGATTGATATCTACAACGATTACTTTGACATTTGCAGGAAGCATATTTCCCGTAGCAATAGAGTGAAGCATAGTTGAAATCATGATTACCATATTTGCATCCTTTAGAACTTTTTTGTACTCTCTTTGAGCTTGAGCAACATCAGTAATTACATCTGGTAATGGACCATCATCTCTAATAGAGCCTGCCAGAACGAATGGGACTTTGTTTTTTACACATTCATACATGATTCCTTTGGTAAGCTTTTTTGTTTTTACCATATTTGCAATAGAGCCTGCTTTGAAGACAGAATTGATTGCATCCATATGATTTCTGTGACCATGATATGCCAATGTTGCATCATGCACATTCATTCCTAGAGATGTTCCTATAGTGGCATACTCAATATCATGTACTGCTAATGCATTTCCAGCTAAAACCCCATCAATGTATCCTGATCTAATTAATTCTGATACTGAATCTGATGCTCCCGTGTGAACTATTGCAGGACCTCCAACGATGACAATCTTTCCGCCTTTCTTTTTTGTATTGTAAATGTCATCTGCAACTTTTTTTGCAATGTGTTGAGTTGGTCTCTCACTAGAACTTGAACTTCCCATAAATTCAAAGACATTAGAGCCTTCTCTTGGCCTCTCAGGAGGATTAATCTTAACTCCTCCTTCTCCAACAATAATTTGGTCACCTTTTTTTACATCTCTTACAGGAACACAAAACGCTCTATTTCCCTTTACTACAATACACTTGTCCATCATCATGTTTTCAACTTGAATCCATTTCCCTTTATGGAAAACCTGTGTGTGATTGTTTGTTGTACTGTAAAAATTATCTGGCATTACATAGTTCTTTGGAGATTTCTTTAATGTAATCTCTTTTTGAACTTTGGATACTGCCCCTTCTCTGTAAATTGTTTGTAAAATCTCATCTAAGTGTTTTTGATTTTTTCCTTTAACTAATAGTCTGGCATATGATTGATCTTTTTTTCTTTTACCGATATTGATTTCTTGTACTTGAAACTCTCCTTGTAAATCCATAATTTTATCAAATATTTTAGTCAAAATCAAAGAGTCAATTAAGTGGCCACTAACTTCGATCTCTTGAGAAAATTTGCTCATTTTACTACTCTTCACTTAATCATAACTAAAGCTTTACGTTTTATTTGAGGCTAGAATTATACTGGAAGAATTACCTTTCCTTCAAATTTTGGTATGTTGTCTGATTCAAATGCTTTTTCCAATCTTTCTTTTTGTTCTTTTGTTACACCTTGAACAATCGTCTTTGATGCACCACTGTTATCTACTAAAGCAAGAATGTATCCGCTGTTATCTGTCAAAACAAAGCCTGCAGATTCATCAACAAATGCATAAAGATTCTCCTCCCCAACAGGTTTCCAAACATTAGATTTTGTATCGGTTAATGCTAATGCAGGCATTGCTTTACCATCAGTTAATTTATTGAGATATTCTCTGGCATCTGCTACTCTTTTTTGACCAAGTTTTAATGCTTGAAAATATTGCATGTATGACAGATTATCTGATTGTTATAAAAACAATATTGCCTCAAAAGATAGTTATACAATATTGTTCTAAAAATTTCATGCCTCTTACAAATAATGTGATAATCAAATTAAATGAAATTACTACAATGGTTGAGGATAAATCAAAACTATCTGAATCAGAAATAGAGGAAATAAAATCAATATTCAAAGAATTAGTAGAGAGTGGCGAAAGATATGATGTTGATGAAATAGAGTTCTGGTTTGAAAACGAAGGTAGTTGGAAAACTAGAGCACCTCGAATAAGAATTGCCAATTTATCCAGTTACATTCAAGACAAACATCAACAAACAGCTCATCTAAGAGTAATCTCTGATGATGATTGCAGCTGTGGTCATTAGGTCTCTAATTGTTCTAACAACCGACCTACAATCTTTGCATTTTCCTTTCTTTGAGTTAAAATTTCATTTAATCTAGATTCATCTTTTTCTTCTTTTGTAATAATCTCAAAATATTCTTCATCCAAGTCACTATTAGCTTGTAATCTCTTAATGACTTCAAACAAGATTCCTATTACTTGCTTTTGTGCATCAATTAGTTCATCTTTTTCAGTTTCAGACATCATTCCTCAGTAGTTATCTTTGTAAATAATTCTTTTAATCTTGGATGAGTGATAGTTTCTTTTGCCGCGTCCAAGAACGTTTCTAATTTTTCTTTAGGATATCCTTGTGATTGGTAAATTTTTGCTTGAAGTACCATCTCTAACTTGTCAATTTGGTGTACAATTTGACTTTCAAAGGAACTATTCTCTTGGTATTCTTTCCAAATTTTAGTATATTTTATTACTAATTGTTCTGGCAAACTTTTACTAATTTTTTCAAACGCAGAGTTTTCTAATCGTTGTTTTTCTTCAACACTCATTTTTTCTGGAACAATATCTCCAATCTCTGACTCTGCCAAGTCATGCAGTAACACCATCTTTAGAATTTTTTCTGAATTCAAATTCTCTAAATCAGAAATTATCATGCCTATTACTGCCATTGAAAATGTATGATCTGCAACAGATTCAGGATTTTTGATAGATAATTTGTCAATCCATCCTTGACGTGAAATCTTTTTAAGATTTGCAGCAGTTTTCAAAAAATCTTCTGTCATAATATAATGTTCAAAATATTCTCCTAAAGAGTTTTGAGATTTCGAACAACATAATAGTTGAAACTGACT
>JOSY01000029.1 GCA_000746765.1 Marine Group I thaumarchaeote SCGC AAA799-D11 | reverse complement strand
ATTTATCAAATCCTAATCTTAATGATGTAAAAAATAGAGTTACCTTGGAAATGGTTCAAGAATTGGAAAAAAATATTGATAAATTTGAATCAGAACTCCATCCATTAACTAATTTCATACTTCCAGGGGGTTCAGTTCCTGCATCTCAACTACATTTTACAAGAACAGTTGTACGTAGAGCCGAAACATTGACTGTACAACTAGCCGAAAAAGATGAAATTAATTCAAATTGCATAATCTATCTTAACCGATTATCTGATCTATTTTTTGTAATGGGTCGTTTAATCAATAAAAGATATGGTAATGAGGATATTCCTTGGAAAATCTAAAAAAATGCATTGTAGAAGATATTTTTTAACCAAGAATTTACAACTTAACATAACATTCCAGAAAAAACTGTAAAAATTACAAGAAAAAACAATTATTGATTGTGAAATGAGGATTAATCTATAATCGGGTTTTGTTGATAAAATATGAATTTATTATAGATAGATTAACTGGGATTATCAGATGCGCATAAAAAGGAAATTATTTTCTCAATTCATAGCAATTTTTTGCATTACATTTTTTGTTTTATTCACGTGGTATGGAGTCCTTTTACCAGAACTAAACAAATTAGATGAAAATTATAATCTGGTTGTAGAATATTCTGCCCAAACAACACATGTTGATGATGTGTATGGAGAGTTGAAAGGACCCTATTATCAAACGAATATTTTATCCGAAGAGGTGATAAAAAAAGACGGAGATATTTTAACCATAAAATCGTCGGTCGTAGGTAAAAAAATAAGAACAGGAGAAATAATGTTCCAAGTTGAAAACATCTACAATGTAGATTCTAAAACCCTGTTACATGTAGATAAACCTGGTAAAAGATGGGGATTTTTGCCAGGTGTTGAGAAAAAAGATTATGATTTTTTCCACCCAGCTGTTTTTTATGATGATCCGATGATTTTCAAAAAGACTGAAATGGTTCATGGTATAGAGACATATGTTTTTGAGACAGTAACAAAAGGGGCAGATACCTCAAAAGCATTTCCTCAATTTGCACCCCATGTAATTCACACAGACACAACTTCATGGTTATGGATTGAACCAATTACTGGACAATTAGTAAAATTTGAAAAGATTTGGGATAATTATTTGGTAGAAGATGGACAGCGAGTAAATACAATACAGATAGGTGGAAAAAATACTACTGATTTTACAGAATTAATTCTAGTTGATTTTGCCAAAAATAAAATTGAAACAATTCAATTCCAAAATTATGTTCTACCTATTTTTATTTTAATTGCAATTTTTAGTTTTGGAATCATATGGGTTTTATGGACACATCTTAAAAAACTACAAAAAGAATCAGAAAAACAAGAAAAGATGGTATTGATTGGAAATACCACTGCAAGTATTTCTCACAATTTAAGAAATCCTTTGAGCGTAATCAAGTTAAGTCTAGACATGTTAGATAAAAGTGAACTTTCTTCACAAAAACGAAAAGAGTATCTTGACAGAGCTAAAAACGGAGTTGATAGAATGTCTTATCACATTAACACAATGTTGAATTTTGTTAGAGATTATCCATTAGAAATTCAGAAAACAGGATTAAAAAAGATTTTTCAAGCGACGTTTGATGAGATTACTGTTCCAAAAGAGATTGACTTGGAAACCACAATTCCAGACATTATGCTGTATGTGGATGAAAAACAAATTCAAACGGTGTTTTCAAACATAATTTTAAATGCAATAGATGCCACAAAAAAAGGAAAAATTTCAATTATTGCAAAAGAAACTGAAGATGGTATTCAGATAGAATTTATTGACTCAGGGCCAGGAATATCAAAGGATAAGATAAATAATATTTTTGAACCACTTTACACTACAAAACAAAGTGGAACCGGTCTTGGACTTTCAAGTGCTAAGAGAATAATTGAAAGTCATGGAGGAATAATAGAGGTACAAAATAATCCTACTAAATTCACAATTACTCTTCCAAAAAATAATTCTTGAAACACTAAAAAAATTATTGTAAGAATCGTGTCAAAAAGACACACTTTAATTCCTCAATAAAATAATTTTTTTCAAGTGCCGTGGTAGCTCAGCCTGGGAGAGCACTCGGCTGAAGACCGGGCTGTCGCGCGTTCAAATCCCGCCCGCGGCACTTTAATAATTTTAAAAAATATAGGATGTTTTTGAGTTTGATTTCATTAAACTCATTACGCATCTACTAAATTATAGAAGCTTTTCCCAGAGGCTGATTTCTCAGAGACACATTTTACTGGCCCTAAAGAATTGCCATTATTGACATCAGAACGTAATTTTTCATTACTGAATTTCTTTACAATTGCTACTCTGGTTGTATGAAATTTATTTACAAAATTTCCATCGATCTCAAAAGTTTCTTTTGTAGTAATTTTGACTCCTTTTGTTATTTGATCTCCTTGAGTATAATCTGAATCCTCAATGAATGTGATTGTAAATGCTTTATCACCAATTTTTGCCAAGCTGACTGAATCGCCTACAGTTGCATAATCTGCTAGTGTTGCTATTTTGTTTCACCTCCCAACAGATTATCAGAAACTTGTTTTTTGATAAATTCAACGTTGAGTAAATTTTTGACTTAGATGGCTACTTTGATCTGTTGTCAAAAAATAATTATTTGATCGGATAATTCAGTGTAAATTTCCTAAAAAACCAATTCTACAAAATCTTTAAAAATAAGGCAACCTCTAGATTTTCGACTTTCATGGCTGAAAAAAAATCTACAAAGAAAGCAACAAAATCAAAAGATACCAAGGCTAAAGCAACCAAATCAAAGACATCTACAAAGGCCAAAACCACAAAATCAAAGGCCAAAGTAACCAAATCAAAGACATCTACAAAGGCCAAAACCACAAAATCAAAGGCCAAAGCAACCAAATCAAAGAAAAAGAAAGAAGAGCCTGTTGGAGATATGGGAATAGTCATAGTAGATGATGATATTGAGATTGATCAAGAAAAAGTCAATGAAGAAAGACGTGCTTATCTTGAAGAGGCAAGGTCTCAGGAAGCATTTGACTAGGAATCTTTATCCGATTCGATAACATAGTACTAGTATGCGTGCATTATGTCTAATTACTGTAAAACCCGGCAAGGTTGACTCTGTTGTTCAAATTTTAAAAAAGAAACGTAAAGTAGTCAAACAAGTTATGGTAGTTACTGGCAGAGCAGACATTAGTGTAATTTTGCAAGGAGGTATTGAAGATATCAATAACATGGTGATTGATTTTAAAAAAATCAAAGATATCGTAACTACTGAAACTCTAATTGAAGTGGAGGTAAATCTGGGATGGTAAGAGCCATAATCTTAGTTAAATCTCCAAAAAAATTAATTGCCGCAAGATTACGCAAGGTTACTTCAGTATCAGACTCTTTTCCTACTAGTGGCCAGTTTGATGCCGTAGCAATAATTGACGTTGAGCAATTATCTGAAATTAAAGAGGTTGCTAATCAGATTCAAAAAATCAATGGTGTTGAACGAACTGAAACCATGGTTGAAGTTCAATGACAATTAATTTAAACAACTTCGAGGTAGACCTCTTGTGAATATCAAAAAAGTTGGAAATGTGATTTTGGCCGTAAAAGACCTAGACAAATCAATCAAGTTCTATAATGAAATTATTGGACTTCCAATAAAAAATCAAAGAAGAACATGGGTAGATTTGGGCACTTCTGGAGCTTTATTGAGTCTTCATCCTGCTTCATTAACTGAACAGCATGGAAATGCTCTTGAGAGTGGAATCACAATCGGTTTTCTAGTTGGAGATGTAAAATCTGCAGTTGAAGAACTACGAGAGAAAGGAGTTAAAATTCATCGCGACATTGTCGAAAAAGATGCAGGAAAAAATGCTGTAATTTCTGACCCTGATGATTATTTGATTTCCTTGTTCGAGCCAAGTTTCTCAGACAAAGCTGAGCAAACTGGTGGATACCACGGATTTACACCTGCTTAGATTATCTTCTTTATTGAAGTAAAATATCTAAACTTCATTTTTTTAATTAGAAAGAATAATCCTAAAACTTTCTTTTTTCATGTTATAGAAATCCCTAAAATTGTATTTTCAAAACCAAAATACCAAGTTTTCCTATAATCACTTACAATAGAGATTTAACTGATTAAACAACAAAATATCAGAATATGTTTGATAAACTGAAATATCAAAGGGAATGGCATAAGAAACACCCCAATTATCAGAAAGAACTCAGACAAAA
This sequence comes from Marine Group I thaumarchaeote SCGC AAA799-D11, assembly GCA_000746765.1. Lineage (GTDB taxonomy): Archaea > Thermoproteota > Nitrososphaeria > Nitrososphaerales > Nitrosopumilaceae > Nitrosopumilus. Next base: position 356 of record JOSY01000029.1, on the reverse strand, counting down.
AAATTTCATTAACAGGTTATTACTAAATTCAATAGTTTTCATTTTATCACAATATCTCATTATTTCCTTTGCAACTGCCTTTTCAATGTCTAATAGTGGGTCAGTCTCTAGTTCTCAGATAGATTATATCTCTATTTGTCAAGAACATACCATTCCTAATTTCATTTAGATTCTGCAATATTTCTTCAAATTCTGAATTTTTAGGAATTTTAGAAATGATCTTTTCAATGTCTGTAATAGTTAAGGAATAACTCATAATCAACTCATCCTAAAACCCTACAATACATCAAAAATGATGCAATGTTGATTAATGATTCATAATTTTCTGATATTCTCTCATATCTTATTGCCATCTT
>JOSY01000028.1 GCA_000746765.1 Marine Group I thaumarchaeote SCGC AAA799-D11 | reverse complement strand
GGTGGAGCAGGCACAGGGTTAGTAGGTAGTGCATTAAACTATGGAGTTATTTTAGATATGAAAAATTTTGATTCAATTAAAATTAAAAAGAATTATGTAATAGTGGGCTCAGGAGCAATCAAAGGGAAATTAGACAAAGCATTAGAAAAAAATAAAAAATTTTTCCACCAAATCCATCAATAGGATCATTTTGTTCAATTGGAGGAATGCTTGGAAACAATTCTAGTGGAAGTAGGAGTTTAAAATATGGAAGTATGATTGACAATGTAATAGAAGTAACAATCATTGATGGAAATGGCAACAAGATTATTCTTCCAAAAAACAAGAATTTTTCAAATAAAATTCAAAAGAAAATAAAAATCAATAGTAAAAAAATTCCAAATGTTTCTAAAAACTCATCAGGTTATAGAATAGATAAAATTCTATCAAAAAATGACAGTCATAAAATTATCATTGGTTCAGAAGGAACATTAGGAATTGTCACATCAGCAAAATTAAAAATAAAAAATATTCCAAAAAAAAGAACTCTATTTGTTATAGAGTATAATTCTATAAAAAATGCAATTAAAGATTGCATATTTGTAAACGACACAAATCCTTCAGCAATTGAATTTGTTGACAAAATAACATTACAACAAATTAATCACAGATTTCAAAAAAATACAAAATGTTTGCTTTTTGTTGAATATGATGAAAAAACCAATCAAAATGATAAAAAAATAAAATTATTAATTTCAGGAAAAATTGTTAAAAAATTAACAAAAAAACAAGATATTGAACAATGGTGGAAATATCGAGATTTATCACTGTTTTACAGCCTCAAAAGCATAAAAAAAAGACAATAGAATTCCACACGTAAT
>JOSY01000027.1 GCA_000746765.1 Marine Group I thaumarchaeote SCGC AAA799-D11 | reverse complement strand
TTAGAAAAAATTTCTAAAAAATTCAAAACAAAATCAATTGTATATGGACATATTGGAAATGGGAATTTGCATGTTAGGTTAATTGGAGAAAGGAAAAAACCATCATTAATCAAAAATATTGCAAGATATTATTTTGAGGAGATCATCAAAATTGGAGGAACGATAACTGCAGAACACGGAGATGGTTTAGCGCGTTCAGAATTTATCAAAAAACAATATGGAAAAACAAATTATCAAACATTTCAAGAAATAAAGAAACTATTTGATCCAAAAAATATTTTGAATCCTGGAAAAATAATTAGTAACAAAAGTACAATAATCAGAAATTTTGAAAAATTATAATTAAAAAACATTACAAACTGTTTGGATTTGCAAATACTGATCAAACATGAAATGAAAAAACAAATGAAAAATAATAATTATTTAAAAAATACGTAGAATTTGTTCCTAATTTAGTCAAAATAGCATCCAATACGAAAAAAATAGTTCTAAAACACAATAATTAAGATCGGAGGTTTGCCTATTTGTGAAAAAAGTTCAACAAGTTCTTGCTAATAGAACCTTGAGCCTAGTGAACTTATGACAATAGGATATTGCGTAAAATGCCGAGATAAACGAGAAATCGGTGGCGCTAAACCATACACAATGAAAAATGGTAAACCTGCAATCAAAGGCACATGCCCAACATGTAGTACTGCCATTTTCAGAATTGGTAGAGGATAAATTTCTAATTCAGAAATTTAATACTGCCATTCGTCAGTAAGGCCATTCCATAGCGAACGCATAGGGGATGGATCTTTTTCTATTTCTTCAGTAATTCTATTTTTTAGTACAAAAAAGAAGTTTTCAAGGGCATCAACACCACCATCATCATATAATTCACGGCCAATCTCAGAAATTCGTTTATGTTTTTCAGGTATTTCAGATGAATTAGGATTTTGTAAACAAAATGTCATCAAATCAATCAATTCTTCTTCAAGCATGAAATCCATACAAAATTTTCATAATTTTGATCAAATTTAGGTTTTAGTAAAAAAGAAAAAGAGATTATTTTAGGCGTCTGTAAATCTCTTTGAATTCTAGGGATAGATTGTATGACATGTTAAGT
>JOSY01000026.1 GCA_000746765.1 Marine Group I thaumarchaeote SCGC AAA799-D11 | reverse complement strand
ATGACATGTTAAGTAAATGAACAAGTTGATTCATGGATGTTTTATCATGTCCAAGTTGCCTTAGAATGGTTAATGCTTTTTGAGGAGAACTAGACAATAATGGGTTTTGTCCAGACCAAGTCTTAAAGGCCTCTTCAACATCTAGACTAAAGTTCAAAACAAATTCTTTCCAGTTAGGCATTGCGTTGAGAGCTTTTTCTGTTAACAAAACATGAGACAGTTCTCTAAACTCATTTTTTCTATCAATGTATAACATGTCCAAAGCTTGTTTGATTTTTTCTTCTGTATATTGTGGTACATTTAGCATGTACATTCCTGCTATACTCATACCATTTTATTCACATAATTCAAAATAAATAGTGAAGTTGATTCTCTAAAAATTTGTTAGGATTTTTGAATAAAATTAAACAAATGTTAGAAAAAAAGAGGATCTTATTGGAATGGGTCAATAAATGGACAGTTGACAATATGATCACTATCCATTGGACGTGCAATACCAATATCGATCAAGCCAGCTTCTCTATAGGCGTTCAAATCACCAATGGTTTCTAACAATTGTGCATTTTCTGGACTAGCCCAACTTGTCATGAAAATTCGCCACATAGGAGAATAATTTTCATCACCAGGAGCTCCGGCAGCAATTCCCGCTTGGAATCCTAATGGACCAGAACCAGTCAAACCATTCTTGAATTGAAATAGATCAACTGCTGCTGAATTTGCAATTAGACTTGCAGATGTTGGAGAACTAACAACACCCATCATATTTGCAGGACCACTTGGAGTAACATCTGTTACAATGTAATAGATTGTTCTACCGTCAGGACCCCATCCACGATGAGCTATGAAAGTGACTTCCATCTCTTCTGTATCGATATCAAGAACTTGTCCGCCACTATATGGTGTTTCATCAGTCAAAGTTTTGTCTTCTTTGACAATCATTTGACCATCAGGCCAAACAATTTGAGGCATATTCAAAACTACATCAACAGATGCCAATGTAATTTCACCGTTATCTGCAGCCTCCATCACCATTGCATCAGAAGTTAATACTCTTGGAGTTGTACCTTCATTCCATGTTACATGGACATGAGAAGTTAGTGCACTGTATACATCTGGTTGTGCAGGAGTGCTAGTGAAAACTTCACCTTGGAAACCATGTACGCCGTCACCTTCTATTCCGTTCATAAACATGTAAGTTTTTGAAAGTGCATCTTCAGGAGCATTCTTCAACAATGGGGCAAGCTCTACTTTCCAACTTTGATTTTTTGTAATCAAATCTGCATGTGTTGGGTCACTTGAATCGGTGATGATATAATATACATCACCACCGCCATAGTATCCCTGGTGCATTGGAATAGTCGCAGGAACATTTGCTCTTGATAATCTAAGTACAGACCCCAAGTCTGCTTCAGTTATTTCTTCCTTCATTGATTCTTTTTCCATCATTTCAGAAGGTTCACTAACTGGAGTCACAGGTT
>JOSY01000025.1 GCA_000746765.1 Marine Group I thaumarchaeote SCGC AAA799-D11 | reverse complement strand
TGGGATTTCAGAACACAGTTGCAATCCACAGATATTGGTGCTAGAACCATATTTTGAGGAACTAACACCTTTGCCTTTGAGGGCTTCAGCATCTGTGAATGAACCAGTGGTTATTCCAACTGTAAACAAGGGGAGAATTGCAAGTAATGCAATGTACTTTAGACTCTTGTTCATTAAGTGAAAAATCGGATTTTTGTTTAAAAGAATTTGTCCAAATCAGACATTTTTATCCAGAAAGTTCTGAAAAACGGTTTTCAACATAATCCCAATTAACCACATTCCACCAATCTTTAACATAATCAGGTCTACGGTTTTGGTGTTTCAGATAGTATGCATGCTCCCAAACATCTAATCCTAACAAAGGTATTTTTTGCGAAGTCCAAGGACTAGTTTGGTTTTCAGTTGAAATGATTTCTATTTTATTATATGTAGAATTGAAAACCATCCAACACCACCCACTTCCTTGTATGGCAATTGCTTTATTTGAAAAAATTTGTTTAAAATTTTCAAAATTAT
>JOSY01000024.1 GCA_000746765.1 Marine Group I thaumarchaeote SCGC AAA799-D11 | reverse complement strand
AATAAACATCAATTGCATCTTCTATCTTTCCCCCAGGGGAGCCATCACCATTAGGAGTCATAGTTTCCCAAAACAATCTATGGTTTTCAAAGCCACCACCAAAGAAATTGATTTTACTTCGTCCAGATTCAGGAATTGCTTTTAGATCAGACAGAATGGATGTAATGTATTGAGGATGAGATGCACTTCCTATTTCTGCAAGGGATTTGTTTAACCCATCAACATATGATTGATGATGCTTTTGGTGATGAATAGTCATTGTTTCAGTATCAATGTAAGGCTCCAATTCATCATAACCATAAGGTAATCTTGGGAGTTCATATTGAACCATGAAAATAATCAGTATGATCCACATATAATCTTCAAGAAAGAATCAAGTTTTTATTCAAAATTATATTGAAATGATTATTGGTACATCCAGTCATTACAGAAATTTTTTCAAATGATAAAAATGTAGATTCATTTTTCTTGTGGATTTCAAATAGAGTCAAAGAAAAAAAGAGTCTAGAAGAGTTTTTCAGATGGCATTTAGAAGTGATTTCAGAAGTAATTAACGAAATAGAAG
>JOSY01000023.1 GCA_000746765.1 Marine Group I thaumarchaeote SCGC AAA799-D11 | reverse complement strand
ATTGAGTTTTTAAAAAACTACGACAAAAAAATAAGAAAAATGAGATATGCTAGTAACCAAATATTTGAAAGGTTTCATGAATTAAAAATAGAATTTAATGAAATTATTTCAAAAGAAAATAAATTTGAAAAAGAATCAAAGGATGCAATGCAAGTGTTTCTTAATAAAGAGGAATTACTTGTCGGGAAAATCATTTTTTCGTATAGAGAAATTTGGTTTGTAGCAAATCAGATTACAAATTCAGATTTTAAACTAGGCTCAATTGATAAATACCAAAAATGGGTTGAAGAAAATTATTCAAATCTAAAAAAAGTAAAAGATACATTACAACATATTGAAAAAGAAATTTCAAAGTAGAAAAGATGATAAGAGTTGAAAAGATGAAAAAAATAAGAGAAAGTACACATATTGAAAATTCAGAATTAAAAAGACTAGGCGTAGGAAAAATTTTAGATACATTAGGATCTTTAAAAGATAGAAAATTCATTTCTCTTAATAGCAATGGTTCATTTTCAATTACTCCAGTTGCAAGAGAAATTCTATGGGGAAAAGAAATTCCAACTTGGGCTAAAATTTTACGTTTACTTCAAATAAAATCATGCAGTATGGAGCAAATTATGGACATACTAAGAATACCTGAAGTTGAAATTCAACAAGAAGTAGAAAAGTTAAGACAAAATCAATTTATTCTAATGTCTCCACAAAGACAAGATGAAAAAATTATCAAGGTATATGAAATATTGCCTGAAGGAGTAGAAGAAATTGATAAAACAGAGACAGAAGGATTTGATAAAATAAAATTTGGCGAAATAAAACCTGAAGTTGAAATTTTGAGTTTAATTGACGATGTTGTAAAAGATATTCAAGATTCTCAAATCGAACTAGAAAATAAAACCAAAATCATAGATAAATTATCTAAACTCAAAACAAAATTGAATGTTTAGTTATTTTGAACGGATTTTATCTTGAATTTGTGCAAGAATTAGTTTTGCTTTGTCCTTGTTTTCAAAGTTCTCAACATTGTCATCCATAATTTCGTCAATTTCATAACTTTTGTCTACAAGAACATTTGCAACATGATCATCAAGGGTTCCATTACCAATCAGATAATATGCAAATACGGTGTTCTTTTGCCCAATTCTATGCAATCTATCCTCAGCCTGTCTATGAATTGCAGGGCTCCAATCAAGCTCTGCAAAAATAACATATTTTGCTCTAGTCAAATTAATACCCACATTTCCTGCACGAATTCCTGCAATCATTAATTTTGACTCGCCTTTTTGGAATTTGTCTATCTGATCTTGTCTAACAAAATCAGATTGTCCACCAATAATTGAGACAGGTGAAAATTCTTGAAGACTCTCATGAAGTAATTTGTGAATCACTTTATGATGACAGAAAACTACAACACTTTCTTCAATTTCCATTATATTTTTTACAAAGTTGATAACATGTGGAAGTTTTGCCAATCCAGCTATTTGTCTTTCACTTTGAATAGCTCTATGATATGAAGCAGATTTTGAGAATTCAGATTCAGCATCTTTTTGTTCTTCTTCCAAGCGTTTCCATATTTTATCTAGTTCTTCAAGATAATAATCAGTATCTGCAGCAATTACTTCTTTGTAGCGTACTTTATCCTTGAGTTCTTTCAGCACATCAGATTTCTTTCGTCTAAGCATGACATGTTTTTGTAATTCGTTTCTCAAGGATGCTCGTTTATTTTCTAAGACAATTGCTTTGCCTTTTTCATTTACATAACAAAAATATTCGCAGAATTCTTTGAAACTTCCAAGAAGCCCAGGTTTCAAGATATCAATTATAGGCCAAATTTCAGAACCACGGTTATAGATGGGAGTTCCAGATAGACCAATTCTATAAGAGACTGAAGGTAACGCGGCTAATTTTTTAATTGATTTGTACTTCTGGGTAGTTTTTGATCTTAGATTATGTACTTCATCACATACAACAGTTTTGATTCCGACTTTTGCCAAATCATCATATCGCTTGAAAAGTAATTCGTAATTTATTACATAAATGTCAGTTTTAGGAAGTTCTTTTTTCTTCCCTGTTCGAATCAAAGTGACACTAGGAGATTCAGATTCTAGTAATCTACCGTTCCTACTTTTCTTCTTTAAGAATTTTGCAATTTCTCTTTCCCAATTGTTTAATGTAACTAATGGTGCAACAACTAAAACTGGAAATGTTTGTTTTTCAGTAGCAACATAAGATAATGTCTGGACAGTTTTTCCAAGCCCCATTTCATCGGCCAATAATGCATTACCCGAAGACTTCATCAGAAAATCCAGCCCTTCTTTTTGGAAATTTAGTAATTTTCCTCGGAACTGATCCCCTGATTTTGCTCGTTTTAGTTTGTGCTTAACAGGAGGCAAAGTAGGTTTTGGAGCATATGTTTTTACAATTTTTCTTTGCCAAGTGGTTTTAGATAGAATATCTAGTGGGTATCTATCAAGGATCAATTTGATTTGTTTTACACTTTCAGTACTATCAGGAATGATTACTTCATTGACATTCTCACCATACCATGCCTCAGGTACCAATCTAGAGATCATGCTTACAGCACGCTCACCAGTTATCTTCCAGCACCAGATTTTGGAGTATTTGTCAAGGACATACTCTAGGGTACCAATATTTTCCATGGATGTTTCCATAATTTGTCGATAGAATGTTTTTTTGCCTTATGAATCTTCATGTTTTACTCGATCATTAAAAAATGAATCAAAAATCTCCAAGAGTTAAAATATGATAATGTTTTTACGTATTAGAAAAATTCCAATTTTCTTGCTAGGCTCAAAATTTAAGATAATCTAATTTTCAAAAATAGATTATCATTGAATAAATCAGCATATGTTTAAAGTTCATTAAATTTTTAATCAAACATGGATTTCAAACAAGAACAAGAACCAGATGTTGAAAAGCCAATTATTATTGCAGCGATGCAAGATATGGGGAATGTTGGAAGTATTGTGATAAATTTTATCAACGAATCATTAAAAACAAAAACATTTAGAGTTTCAAAAACTCCATTTCCCACATATGTTGTAGACAGAGGAGGATACATTGATCTTCCAGATGAAAGTTGGGAATACAAATACACAGAAGATTTAATCATTTTTGGAGGAGGTAAAGGACAGCCACAAAATACTAGTGAATTAAATGCACTGTGTCAAGACGTCATAGATGTTGCAAAAAAATATTCTGCAAAATTCATTTACACATTAGGAGGATTTCATACAAACAGACAGTTCAAAAACAATCCCAAAACATACATCACTACAACATCAAGAGAATTAACAAAACAAATGGAAGGGTTGGGAGTAGACATCACCCCGCAAAAATCAATCATTACAGGATTTAATGGATTAATCTTAGGGTTTGCAAAAAAGAATGAAATCCACGGGATTGGCATGTATGGAGAACTAAATGAGCCCGAAATACCTCAATATCGTGCGGCAATAAGCATAATCAAAACTCTTGAAAAATTAACATATAGAAAATTTGGAGATACTAGCAGATTGGAAATAATGGCTCAAGAAATTGAAAGAAAATTCAAAAACTAATGTCTAGTGAGATTTTCCAACTGGGTGAGGTTCTGTATTTTCATCATGACAATCGCAAGAACATAGATGGGTTTTGTGATTATTCATGCAATCAATGCATTCAAAATGCTTTCGAGTTTCACAAGCAGCGCAGATCATCTTATTATTAGTATTTTATTAGATGAATTTGAATTTTTTCGTAGTTTTTGTATTTTAATACTCGATTTCACTTCTACTAAGTAGATCATTAGTCAAATCAACATATCCTTGTGGATCTAGTTCTTTTACAAATCCACCATCAATGTTAATCAGATAGATAGAATGCAAGTGCGCATTCAAAATATCATCATATTCTATTGGAGGATTTTTGTAGTATCGATCACAGAGATTTTTTACTTTTTGAACATCTTCTTTTTTTCTTGCATTTGGAGGAAGTAAGAAAATTTTTGGAATTGGTAAAAGTCCAGTAGCAGGACTGGCTAATGAAAACTTTGAGCAGTGTTGACTATATCTTGCAATCTTACTCATTATCCTTGCAGTAAAATAATCTATTGTATCCATTGCATGTTCAGGAGGAGTAAAACCTGTTTCAATTTCAATAATGGTATTTCCCCCACCTTTCTTTGCAAAAATATCACAAACTAGGATTTCTGAAATCTCTTTTTCAACATCTACTGCATATCCTCTAGAAATCAAATTACTTGCACAAATTAACTCTAAAATTGAATGGTTGATTTTTACCAAGTTTTTTTGATACATTTCAATTAATTGTTGTCGTACATAGTTTAGTTTTGGAATGTCTTTTTCTTGCAAATTTACAGATAATTTCTTAGTCATAATGTAAACATCATTTCGGAATTTTTCTAAATCCATAATTCAAGATTAGATAAATTTGGGGGTTTAAGAACAATCTGAAATCATACGTAGGTTTCAAGCACAGAAATTGTCAAGATTAATCAAATAAAATTGCAAATTAGCGAATTTTTCTTCATACTTTGTCTTAACAACAGAAATCAACACAACATCAAGTGTACAAAAAGGTAGGAATAGTAGGAATATTTTCATTTTTGATGCTGTTTTCAGCAATTCAAACATCTGATGCTGAATTATGGGAATTAATCATAGACCTCAATGTAGAGAAAGGGGCAATAGTTTCAGGTGAGACACTAGTTGTAACAGGCAAAGTCGTAGACCATGCATACAAGCCTATTCGTGGCGCAGAGGTATTGATCAGAACAGGTTCTGAAACAACAAAAGCATTTACAACTCCTGAAGGAACATTCAAAGGGGAATTCAAAAATTTTGACAGAGTTCCAGGAACTTATACAATTAATGTAATTGCAACATGGTATGGCATGACAGGCTTGGAAACAACACAAGTCCAAGTGAAAGGTGATGCGTCACCAGTTTCATTATTACAACAAAAATTAGATACTGAGGAAGCTAGAAAATATCTTAGTTCAGAGGAGAGTGATTTTGAAAAAGATCCAATAGGTCAAACACTCTTCAAATATTATCATGGATTACTACAAGAATTAATCTTAGAAAATAAAGAAGCAATGCAACCAAATGAAGATGAATTGTTTGTAGAAGAGCAAAGAGAGATTGCAGATGAACTTACAGAGCAAGCAATTGAAGAGTATAATCCGGGTAACGGAGTATTTGAAGGATTAAACTATGAAGATTATGTGAATAGTTTGGACCCTGAAATACAAGATATTGTATCAAGCCAGTTGAACTTTACAAAGAACTTGTTTGAAGAAGCCCAAATAGTAAGAGCACAGATTATTGCAGAGGGTGGCACATATGAAGAAGCTCAACAAGCATATCTAGAAATGTTGTCAATTCCAAAAGAAAAATTAGAGGAATTCAATGATCAAAAACTTGAAGAGTTAGAAAATTCTCAAGAGTCAGAAGACAGTTCTGAAGAGTCAGAAGACAGTTCTGAAGAGTCAGAAGACAGTTCTGAAGAAAAGAACGATTGATAAATTCTACGTGCGCCTTATATTCAAAATTCACCTAAATTAATTATGAAAATAGATATTCCAATACCCTGCCCAAGTTGCGGTGGAAAAATGTATTCAGTTTGTTATGAATCAGCATTTTCAATTCTAAAGAAAAGAAGTTGGCAAGTATGCAAAGAATGCAATTTTGAAAGAAACTCTGAGGATTTCAAAAAATCAATTTGCTGTGCATAACAGCACATCTTTTTTCTAAACAATTTTTAACCATACTTAGGAACAAATCCTAGATTGAAGGTATTTCACAAGCCTACGTGTATCACATGTAAGAAGACAATTTCAGAAATTAAAAGAATGAATAAAGATATTGAAAAAAGAGACTTTTTCAAAGATCCGTTTTCAGAAACAGAATTGAAAAAAATTATAAAAATGACAGGTAAGAAACCATCAGAATTATTGAGAAAACGTGACAAAATGTACAAAGAGTTAGATTTAGAGAATGCCAAAAAAACAGATACTCAAATAATCAAATTGATGGTAAAATATCCAGGTCTAATTCTAAGACCAATAATAATATCAAAAAACAAAGCATATGTTGGAAAAGTAGATGCTGCAAAAATAAAATAATTTTAAGAGTTTTCTTTTTTAAATATACGAATTGCTTCCAAGTGAGAACAATTTGCTTTTAATCCCTTGCCATGATGAAATTTGTAAAAATTTTTGAAACCAGGACACTCACATGTATCAGATGTTACAAAATAAGATTTTTCAGGATCAGAGGAAGATTTTATCTGAAATAAATCATCATCAATTTTAGAAACACCTCCACTTTCAACGAGTTTCTTGGCTTTTCTAATTGTATTTGCACTCATGATATTACAAATAATGTCTTATTTTTTATTCTTTAATTTTTTTAACATGTTTGCCCATTCCTCATCTTTTGCCATGGCATTTTCATAAAGAAGTTCAAATGTCCATGCAATAATTTCACTCCAGATTGCTTTGAGGGATTCATCATCAGTCCACAAAACACTGGTTTTAACAGCATTCATTGCAAGAATATTTTTTGCATTTTTTGTTGGATTTTTGTTCCATTTTTTTATCACCCTATCACAAAATTCAAGGATTTCACTTTTGGTTAAGACTAATTCATCAGGATCAAACAAGTTTTTGGTATTTAATTTACCATTTTTTACCATATTTTACCAACGACAAATGGAATTATAATTTTTTAGAATAATATTTTCATATATTCTTAAATAACTTTACCACTATAATATAGTGACGAGAGACCTGCTTTTCTGCCCAGATTATGCCTAGAGTTCGTTTCACTCTCGTCAAAATTATTTTGTGCCTATTTTCAAATGATTAATAACTGATTTTCATATTTGGGGTTATTGAGTATGAAAAGATATGTTGCAACAAGGGCTGCAACAATGTTTGGAGTTTTAATGATTACACTACTAATCACAATTTCTCTAGTAGGCTCAAATATGGATACGATTCTAAAACAAGGAATAGTATTCCAAGTTCGTTCTGAAATAACAGAGAATCCAGCTATTGCAGAAAGTTTTTCATCAGTAGAAGAGTTTGAGGGATTCATACAAAGTCAGATTGATCAAAGAACCAAGGTCTTAGGCTTAGATGAACCGTGGTATTCGCCTCAAAGAATCGGTCTCACTATGTACAAAATTTTATTGTTAGATTTTGGTCATGCAACTTTTCTTACTAGTGATGCAGGGTCATCAGATGTAAAAGACATAATTTTTGAAAAACTACCAAGAACTATTCTTCTATTTACAACAGCAACAATAATTATTTCAATAATTGGTATCTTCTTAGGAGCATTATCTGCAAGTAAGGCAGGATCAGTTATAGATAGAATAACATCAAGTTTTGCAATTATCAGTTCTAGTTTCCCAGTTTGGTGGATTGGAATGTTGATGATATTCTTATTTGCATTTACATATCAAATATTTCCAGCAAGAGCAACACCAGACATTCCATCATCAGATCCAAGATACATTGGTTCACTATTGTACCACATGGCATTACCATTAATCACAATTGTAATGATTGGTTTTGGATCATGGGCATATTTGGTAAGAAATTTCATGGTAGGAATTATGCAAGAAGATTTCATAATGGCAAAAAGAACAATTGGAATAAAGCAAAAAAAGATAATCTATACTCATGCATTAAAAAATGCAGCACCTCCAATTGTTACAATTTTAGCTCTGAGTTTATCAGGATCACTAGGAGGAGCAATCATCACAGAAGCAGTATTTGATTGGCCAGGAATGGGAAGATTGTACTTTGAAGCAATCACAGTCATGGATTTGCCAGTAATTATTGGGGCAACATACATTCTAACAGTATTCTTCTTAGTCAGCATATTCATTGCAGATTTGCTTTATGGTTACTTTGACCCAAGGGTGAGAACAGGTCAATGAGCAGTATAACCCCACAAGAAATCAAACAGGAATTTGTTAAAAGCAAAATAGGAATTGCAGGAATTACAATTCTAGGAATTCTTATTGCAACATCAATAATTGCAATCATTGCAATTCCAGTAGAAACATTTCAAGAATGGAATAACCCTGGGAATTGGATTCTATATCCCAAAGTAGCGATTCCTATTTGGGTAAATCTTTTCATGACTGAAAAAATTCCTGAACACAAAATTCTAGACGTTCCCAACATCCAGACAAATTCAGAAGGTGAAATCATGTTATCATCTCATAAATTTGGAGTAAATTTTGATTATGGGTTTTTCCCAAATGATTTCATCTATGTATTCTCATCAGAATATTCTGAATCAGTTTTGCTGCAAATGTCAGTAACTAGACCAGATGGAATAAAGTTAGATTTACTGTCAACATCATTACCATATTCAAACACTAAAACAATTCATAGTGAAAGAGTTTTTTCAACTGATGAGGCAATAAAGAAAAATTTGTTATTACAATCAGAAGTATTTGATTTTGATCTAAAAAGACTGTCTGCCGAAGACATTGTATTTTCAAAAACCAATGCAAATGAACCACTCAAAGGTAATTACATTTTTTCAATTGACATGTACTCTGTTAATTCTGAAATTAAAACTCATGAATCAAAATTGATCATAGGTGGAAAAGCATTTGGAATGATGGGAACAGATGAACTAAGACGAGATCTTGCAGTAGGTCTGTTATGGGGAACTCCACTTGCTTTGTTTATCGGTCTAGTAGTATCCATTGCATCAGTAATCATGGGATTGTTGTACGGGGTATATGCAGGATTCAAAGGTAAAAAAACAGACGAGGTAATGATGAGATTCAATGATGTAATCTATGCATTGCCAGCATTACCATTTCTTATTATTTTATCAGTTACAATCAGCAACAGCATATTCGTTTTAGTAGGATTTTTGATGATTTTTGGTTGGGTAGGCATTGCAAAGGTTGCCAGAAGTATGTCGCTTCAAATCAAGACCAGAGGATACGTAGATGCTGCAAACATGATGGGGCAAAAAAATTCTAAAATTGTGCTCAAACACATCTTACCACAATTACTTCCATATGCATTTGCAAGCATTGCAATATCAGTTCCAGCTGCAATCACAACAGAAGCAGGTTTGAGTTTCTTAGGATTAGGAGATCCGTCATTTCCAACATGGGGCCACATACTTCATGATGCAAATACATTTGGAGCAGCCGCAAGAGGACTATGGTGGTGGATTATGCCGCCAGGAGTGATGATTGCAATTGCAGGACTTGCATTTGTGTTTATAGGAAATGCGCTAGATGCAATAGTTAATCCGAAACTTAAACGATGATCAGAAATAACTTCGAATTATATCTATTGCAGAATCATTTAGTTTTATAGTATAAGTTTGAGAATTTGGATCAGTTGCTTTTGTTTCAGCTAGGATTTCAGTAAACTTTGTTTTTTCTTCTTCAGTGGTTCCTGCTTCATGAGTACAAAGATTGAATGCTTTGAGATTAAGGTTATTTTTTAACAAATGTGCTATGAATTGTTTGTAATCTTCAGGATTTGTCCAATCTTTGTTTTTTTCACCACATGCAGAAATCCAAACATCAACTGAATTATGGAAGATTACCTTTTGGCGAATTTCATCAAGAGACATTTTGTTAGAAGTCAGCACGTTGCATCTTTGAACCACATCGTGGACAAGAGCCACCTTTGTGTTTGTTGTTACATACTAGACATACGTAACGTACACCACCAGAGCCACCTTGTGAACCCATTCCAAAGAATCCACCACCTCCAGTACCAGAGTCACTGCCACCATAACCACCTCTCATGCGGTTCATGTATCGTCTTCTCAAGATTAGTGGAAATGCGATAAATATTGCAAGTGCAGCGCCCAATCCATATGGAAATGGCAACACCATTTGCAATCCAATGCTGATAGCTAGTGAAGCAAATAAGAATATCAAATAAGTTTTGTAATTAAACAATTCATAGAAAGTACCTTCAAAAGGGTTATAAAGTTTTGTCAGTTTTTTTGAAATTCCACTAGAATTTAGAATGATTATTTTATGGATAGAGGGATAGCATTACCTCCACTATCCCAGGCAAAAATAGAATCATCAGAGTAAGGAGACTTCACAATTATTGAAACTAGTCCAAAGAAATTATTCAAATCAGTAACAGAAGGTTCTGCTGAACCGCTAGGATGAGAGTGAACAATTCCAACATAACTCATATCAAAAGGCAAAAAGGAATGTGGAAATCCGGCAAAAGTAGGTCCAGTATAATTAAACGGAGGAATTACAAGTCCATCTATGTTAATTTCACCATTTTTTGATTTTCCTTTAAGAATCAAGATTCCTTCGTTTGGATGTTTCATTTGACAGTATGAGAGAATGCTATCTAGAACTTCTTTTTGAAGTACAACCTTGCGTTCAAATTTTTTCTTTTTGAACAACATGAAGATTATCAGAATTTGAACTAATTTAATTTTAAGACATCAAAAGAGTATATTTTGTATTTGAGAACAGACGCAATTTTTTCTCAATTTTAGACACAAGTTGAGGAATACTAGAGTCGATTTCGTCTACTTCACCTTGAAATGTTTCAGATTTTAGTTGTAAATCATCTCTATTTTCAGATGTTTTGGTTAATTCAGATTCCAATGAGATTAACTTTTCAGAACGTAGTGAATTTAAAACAGCAGACATTTGTTGATGTTTTTGGAAATATTCTGAAACCTTAGAGATAAAGCCATCTAATGTCTCTTCAGTTTCAGTGATTTGAGATAATGTCTTATCAACATCTTTTACAGATATAGAACCAGAAGTGATACCTTTCCTGACATTTTCTAAAATCACAATTATAGAGTCTTTGTTTTGAGGGGTCAATACATCAAAAGGATTTTCAGATAATGTTGCGAGAATGCTTTTTTGTTCTTTGTCCAAAGATGATGCATATTCATATCGCCCAAGAGGTCGAGAAATTTTTGTGAATTGAGAGTTTATTTCATCTTTGATTTTTGATTTTTGGGTTTCAAATGATTCAAGAGATTTTTTTGATTCAACATATTTTTTATATTCATCAGAAGATTTGATTTCATCAATTGATTTTTCTAAAGAAGAAAGATGTTCTTTAACAGATTCCAATTCATTGTTAGTATCAGCAATTTTTTGAGTTTTTTCTATTTTTTTAGATTTGAGAGTATCAATTTTTTTTAACGTATCAAGGATTTCGCTTGAAGATGATTTTGTGTTATCATAGTTTTGAAGTATGTCATGAATTTCAGAATGGTTTTGATTCATAACTTCCAAATTGTCTTTTAATTGAGTAGCATATTTTTTTGCAAAAATATGAATGACCCTAGTTTGACGTCCTAGAACATCTCCAACTTTTTTGAGAATTTGGTTTAGTGAAGTATCAAGTTTTTTTGCATTTTCAATATTGGATACTTCGGGCAGAGAAACAACGCCTTTCTTAATTACATCAATTACCTGTTTCTTGCCTCTGACAACGATTATTGCAAGGTGTTTATCAATATCATCAACATTTAGGGTATCTTTTTCAAGCATTTTCCCAACCTTGATCAACTCATCAATTAGTGGAGCAGTACTATTTCTGAGATGTTTTACCTCAGAAACTGTCTGAGATTCGCGTAATTTTTCAAGTTCAGCCACAATATTTTTGACCTCATTTAGAGAGATTTCTTTTGTTTGAGGAGCTGTCTCTACAGGTTTTTCTTCTTGTTTCTTTTTTCCCCATCCAAAGACCATTTGATAATATTCGCTAAAGGGGATTAAAAATGGTTGTACAAAATTTAAAACTCACAAGATTTGAGGGCTCTTATGGCAAAAACCTCAAGAAAATCATTTCATACAGGCACAGTCAAAAAAACAATAAAGATCAAAGCATCAAAAGACAAAGTCTGGAGAAAAGTCAGTAACATTGTAGGTCTTCCAACATGGTTAGTAGATGTAAAAAAGACAGTGTATTTATCTAAAAAGAAAAAGGGAGTAGGTGCAATCAGACTAATTACATTTGCAGACGAGAATCAAATAGAAGAACATGTAGTTGCATGGGAGACAGGAAAATATTTCACATATGTTGCAACTGAAGGGTTGCCATTAAGAGCATATGTTGCAACAATATCCATCAAACCAAAATCAAGAAATCTTGTAGAATTGACATGGCAATCATATATCAATAGTAAAAAAATGTCAGAAAAACAGTTTACAGATTTCCTTGTGTTTATGGGATCATTTTATGAAGCATCACTTGAAAATCTAAAAGTCTTGTTAGAAAAATAACACTAGAATGTTTTTAGGTTAAAATGTAAATACTGTGAATCGGCAAAAAATAACATGACAGATATGCGATTTATTCTCATTGGGATAGGTCTGACTTTTGTAGGATTTTTGGTTTTGGGAGTGATGGGAGGACAATACCAAGCTGCAACATTTGAAGAAAATGAGTTTGGGACATGTTACGAATATTTTGAAGACAAGCCCCCACAGGAGATTAATTGTTCATTTAAGGTAATGGACCAGACAGTGTTTTTTGCACTAGTAATTGGGTTACTTGGGGCAGGAGTAATTGCATTGATTAAAGGTGCAAGAGGGGATTGGGACAGTAAAATAAAACCTGAAGACGTTGTAGGTCCTGGAAATTCACGAAATGAAGATTCCGAAGGAAAACAAGATTAAGAATCTTTTTTAGATTTTATCTTTGCATATGCCTTAGGATCATCTTCTTCCAATCTTTGAAAATATACTTCTTCATAGGGCATTTTTATCAATACAGTATACCCAAATTTGTTTTTAATCTTAAGGAATGATTTCTACTTGTCCAGGCTCAGGAAGATTCGATGATTTGTTTCATGTGGTTAACCATCTCTCCAATCTCATCCATTCTTTTATTGAATTGCTCATCAGACAACTCATCAGGTTTGTTCAAAGTAATCAAAATTTCAGAATATTCTCCATTTGAAACAACTCTCATAGGAACATCCCATACAGATTCTTCATCGATGTATTTATGGTCTAAAATTCCAAGGGATTTGTTTTCATTAAATTTCAATTTAGATTTTCCATGAGGTCCAGTAAAAGACCACCACCCGTCATCATGAAATTTTGCATCAGGCATCATTTTAGGAGGAAGTTGTAAAATTGCATCAAATGCATCACCTGTTTTTTTATTTACTGTAACGGTAATTGTTCTAGATCTTGACACGATTTCAAATCCAACTAATGATTAAAAAGGATATAGTAGCAATGACATGCTTTAATCAAAGATCTATTTGTTGAGAAATTCTTTGATTTTTTTTAGATTTTCAACATTTGATTCGTGAAACATAACCATGGATTCAGCAAGAGAGTTGGGCAAGACTGTTTTGAGATTGTCGACTAGTTCATCGCCACTAGTAATCATATTATCAATGAGTTTATCTATCTCGTTTTTCTCGTCAACCATCTAAAATAAGATTAACGTCAATCTAATTATCTTTTTTTATCAGAGTTGCAGTGGAGCGAACTTTATCTAATTTTTGAATATTCCATGAAACAATCTCTCTAATCTTCTCAAAATTCTCTGCTTGTAATTTTACTAGCATGTCATGAGTTCCGATAGTTTCAAAGACATCAACAACTTGTTCGAGTTCTTTGAGTTTTTCAACAATTTCAGCCTCTGCGCCTAACTCACAATTTAGCATAACGTAAGCATCAGTCATGAATCTAACAAATATTATTCGTTATTTAAAGATGGATAATTTTAGGAGAAGCTTACCATGTAACATGAACCAAATCTTTGAGGTTTCGTCTTGGTTTTGGGAATTTTGTTTGTTTAGGATATCCACAACTCATCCTAAAACCCTACAATACATCAAAAATGATGCAATGTTGATTAATGATTCATAATTTTCTGATATTCTCTCATATCTTATTGCCATCTTT
>JOSY01000022.1 GCA_000746765.1 Marine Group I thaumarchaeote SCGC AAA799-D11 | reverse complement strand
AATACGCTCAGCAAACCACAAGCATGAAAGATGGAATGGTAAAAGAATCTAAACAGCTTTTAACATATTTTGGGATACCATACATCGAAGCTCCATCAGAAGGAGAAGCAACTGCAGCTCATCTAACTAATACAGGTCAAGCATATGCTTCTGCAAGTCAGGACTTTGATTCAATTTTGTGTGGTGCAAAAAGACTAGTTAGGAATTTTACAAATAGTGGCAGACGAAAGATACCAAACAAAAATACGTACATTGATATTGTTCCAGAAATTATTGAAACTCAAAAAACATTAGACTCTTTAGAATTAACACGTGAAGAGCTGATTGATATTGGAATTTTAATTGGAACAGATTTTAATCCAAATGGATTTGAAAGAGTTGGTCCAAAGACAGCACTCAAAATGATAAAACAATATTCAAGATTAGAAGACATACCAC
>JOSY01000021.1 GCA_000746765.1 Marine Group I thaumarchaeote SCGC AAA799-D11 | reverse complement strand
GTTAGAAGAAAGTCCCAATGAAGAAGTTGCAGATAATTTGATCTTAATTGAAAGAGGTCAATACGTATGTGAAAAAATGCAACGGAGTCATTGGAGAATACAGAGAGTTCCAAAAGAAAGGCGAAGTTGGTAACGCAAGACCGTCAGAATAAGACATAGGCGTACAAGTAACCCGTATTCAATAAATACAGTAGTTTTTGATGAGTAACATGGCAAATCAAAAATGCGTTTCTTGTGGCATAGGATTTTTCTCACCAACAGGTTCAGACAAATGTTCTAGATGTGCAGGAAAAGAAACAGAGGGTCATGGAGGACATGATT
>JOSY01000020.1 GCA_000746765.1 Marine Group I thaumarchaeote SCGC AAA799-D11 | reverse complement strand
TTTTTATTTTCCATGAAACTTAATATTTTTTATGAGTTATTTATCTAGATCATGGTGCAAAGAAATCATGGGATTCAGATTGTATCAAGTGTGCTTCCTCATAAGCAAGTGATGAACGTCCATGAAATTTTGCAGCATTAAGAAAATCATGCATCTTACCATAATTTACTGCAGCCTCATGATATTCTTCAGCAGATAACGCAAATTTTTTAATGGCTTCTTTGTATTGGCCATTTTTTGTCAACTCTCGTGCTTGTTTTTCATAAATTTGTGCTTGGTTTTTATGATTTTCAGCTTGTTGCAAAAGAGTATCTTCATTTTCAACAGGAGGAAAGAAATCAGGTACCACTGAAACGATAAATGCTAAACTAATAATCGCAATAATTATCAAAAAACCTAATGAATTCAATAATTTATTTTTCTTTCATTCCTTAAAAAATCCCACATGGCATTCTCAAAAGTGGATTTTAATCATATTTTTTAATTTTTAGAAAGAATCTATTTTATTATCAATACGGGAATTTTTGAAGAATGTACTACATAATTTGAAGTGCTTCCAAGAAATACTTCTCGTAATTTCCCCATTCCTCTTGAACCAATCACAATCACGTCTATTTTGTTTTTATTTGCAAAAGATACAATCTTTCTCCCTTCTTCACCATATTCTATAACATCTAGAAATGTGACTCCTTTTTTAGTGCACATTGATTTTGCTATTCTGACATAATGCTTGTAATTTTTACCCTTTCTTTCTCCTCTGAGGGTTATCATTAAACCCATATCTGTGGGAAATGCCTGAACTACAAATAATCCAATTATAGAGGAGTGGGTTTGTTTTGCTAGTTGAATTGCATTACTTAATGCTCGAATAGAATTTTTAGAGCCATCTAATCCTACTAAAATTTTTTTAATCATTTCAATCTATTTTACTACCATTACTGAGCATTTTGCTTGTTGAACAACACCATTTGCAACACTTCCAAGAATAAGTTTACTCAGACCAGTTCTCCCATGAGAACCCATAACAATAAGATCTATTTTATGAGATTTTGTAAAATCAACTATTTCTTTAATAATTGATCTTCCTTGTTTTATTTTGACAGAGATTGATACATTGTTAGATTTTGCTGTGGATTCTAACTTGCGGATAAGTTTTTTGGCAGCATTTTTTTGTTTTGCAATAACTTGTGGATTTATTTTTGAATAGCCCATAACTGCGGAGTATTCTCCTTCTATTACAGTAAAAACTAAAATTTTAGAATTTTATGTAACACAGTCAAACCAACAATTTGATAATAGTTTTTTTAGTTATTTTGATGAAAAGAGTATCAAAACAGCAATGGATGAATTAATCAAACATGTCGTATTCAGCAAACTATACGATAAGAAAAATCACATTAGATTTGAAGTGGTTTTTACAGAAAACATAGTTGTAAGATTTTTAGAGGCACTGTATAATAAAGACAGCATATCATTGCATTGGGCTCCAACGATGACAACAAATTGGCTAAAAACAAATTCCAATGAAATTGATGATGATGAATTTAATTTTCAAATTGCCGACGTAGTCAATCTAATTTTATCATATCATTTGTTTGACAAATTAAAAAATCCCGAAGACATTCAAAAAACTCCTTTTATTATTCAGAGAAATGCATTTCAAGCCATGATTCACATACACAAGGAACTAGCAGATGCAAGAAAAATATTTGATTCAAAATTTATCGAGTCATATGGCATATCAGATACATTTGAGATTAACAAAAGGATAAGTAAAAAACATCCAAAACAAGGTATGAGCCATGCCTAATTTTGGTTCAATTTGACATGAAACTCATTATTGTCACTTTTGATTATAGTGCCTCTGCCAGATTCTAACAGCTTGAATAGTTTTTTCATTTGTATTTCAGTATCTTCTAATCTAATTTCCAGTTCTTTGCTTTTTGATTTTTCCTGTTCAAGTTTGTCTAATTCATCTTGCATTTCACGTCTTTCAACTAACAATCTTTCACTGTCATCAACAGTAAGATCAGCCATGCCCTTTTGATATTCTTCAAATAGTTGCTCTGTTGTGGGTTGAAAGTAAGAATTATCCAATTTTTGATCATGTCCCATTAGTCTTTCAATAATTGTTGGATTCGCATCAGATCTAATCTTTAGAACAGTGTTAAATCTGCGTCTAAATGCATGGACAAGAAGATTTGGCAAATCATCAGCGTCAATTCCTGCATTGTGTTTTGCTCTAAAGATTACATTGGAGATGGATTTTTCATCAAACTTTTTTGGTGTTGTTGTAGTATTTTTGTAAATAGACCTGAAGACAAATGAGTTTGGAGTGATTTTTTCCCCATCATGTGTTCTTTGTTTGTGGTATAGTGAAAGTGCATCACTAGCTTCTTTGTTGACAAATGTGACATATTCATCATCAGTGTCAGGATAAACAGTTACTGCAATACACCCATATGACATTTGTTTCAAATCTCTGATTCTCATATCAGGAATAGCACCACGTCTTACACCACTAGAAGATAGAAACAAAATGAGTGCCTTGTTCCTAAGACCTTTGACACCACCCAGCATTCGTTTAATTTCCTCAGTTGTGTAAGGTCGACTTTTCTTAGGACGCGTCTTTTTTCCAAGTAGTTTTCGGATTTTTTTCCAATTTATTCCCAGTTTGTCGTTGGAATCACATAGTGATTGTAGTGCAAAAGTAATCACTCGAATATAGTTAGAACTTTTGTCTTGGTTTTTAAAAAAAATGACATAATCTTCAATTTTTTCCTTCAAATCTGTATTTTCTAAGGCTAAAATCGAATCCCAATCTTTCAGATTGTAATGTTTGGTGAATCTGTTGATATGATATGAATAATGTTCAATTGTTTTTTTAGATTGAATATATTCTTCAAAGATCAAAATAGTTCTTGATTTAGTATTTAATCCCATGCTTGAATATAGGATATTTGTGGTATTTAATGTCGGAAACCATCAACAGTATTAAAGTTTAAACTTTCTTGAGATCCAAAAAACGCTAGTAATAAATCACCGGAGTTAGTCGTATAGTCATGGATGAATTAGAACACAAATTTGAAGTAGAAATTCAAGAAAGAGAAGGACGGCAAAAACTACCAGATACAGTAAAAGCTGAACTAAAAGCATCAGGAATGATGGATGATAAAGGAAAATTGAAACTAAAAGGAGTTAGTCCAAAAATGCTCAAAAGAATGAAACAAGAATTTGTAGCTTGCCCAGTTCTAAAGGACGACATTCATTTTATACAATGCTTTGTTTGTCCAAACTTCCAAAGTAGAGTTACGGGCAAAGTCCTATGCAAAGGCGATTCTCTTTAGCAAAAACAAGATCAAATTCACGAAAGGCTCATTAGTTAATTTATTCTGAGAATTTTAGTTTGAGTAAAGAAGACGTAGGAATTACAGTTTCAAAAAAGGATGATTTTAGCGAATGGTATACTCAAGTTGTACTAAAAGCCAAATTGGCAGATTACGCACCAGTAAAAGGATTAATTGTGCTCAGACCAGACGGATATTCCATCTGGGAATCATTGAAAAGTACATTTGATAAGAAATTTGCAAAAAATGGAATTAGAAATGGTTTCCTTCCAGTATTAATCCCAGAGTCATTGTTAGGAAAAGAGCAGAAACATTTTGCAGGCTTTAATCCAGAAGTGTTTTGGGTAACACATTCAGGAACAAATGAAGTGGGAGACAGATTAGCATTAAGACCAACATCTGAAACGTTGGCATACACATTATATTCAAAATGGATTCAAAGTTGGAGGGATTTACCTTTAAAAATTAATTTTTGGAATACAGCACTACGTGCAGAGATTAAAGCAACAAAACCATTTCTAAGAACATCAGAATTTTTGTGGCAAGAAGGACACACCGTACATACAACACAAGAAGAGGCAGAAAAAGAAGTGATGAAAATTTTAGATATTTACAAAAATACCGTGGAAGAAGAATTAGCAATTCCAGTTACTACTGGAAAAAAAAGTGAAAAAGAAAAGTTTGTGGGTGCAGTTTATACTACTACAATGGAATCAATCATGCCAGATGGAAAAGCACTCCAAATGGGAACATCACATTTCTTAGGACAGAATTTTTCAAAACCATTTGAAGTAAAATTTGCAGATAAAGACAACGTAGAACATTTTGCATGGCAAACATCATGGGGAGTGTCATGGAGATTAATTGGTGCAATGATAATGGCTCATGGAGATGATCAAGGTCTTGTTTTGCCACCTAAAGTTGCACCAACACAAGTAGTAATCGTTCCAATTTACAGAAATGATGAAGGAAGAGACAAAGTATTACCAAAAGTAAAAGAAATCCAAGAAAAATTAGAATCAAAAGATATTCGAATTCAAATAGATGACAGACAGGGATTATCACCAGGCTACAAATTCAATGATTGGGAGATGAAAGGAGTCCCAATACGCATAGAAATCGGCCCTAAAGATATTGAAAAACAAAGCATGGTTGTTGCAAAAAGATACAATCGTGAAAAAATAAACTTGGAATTTAGTGAGATGGAAAAAATTGTTTCAGTTTTAGATGAAATACAAAAAAACATGTTAGAAAATGCAAGAGTGCAATCAAAAGAAAATACTAAAGAGGTTTCTGATTATACAGAGTTTAAATCAAAAATCGAGGAAGGAGGATTCTTCAATGCACCTTGGTGCGGAAAACTAGAATGTGAAGAAAAGATAAAGGAAGAAACAGGTGCAGATATACGAGTTATTCCGTTTGGCAGTGAAAATACTGATTTAAAATGCATGTATTGTGGAGAACAAAGTGAATCAGTACCAATTTTTGCTAGAGGGTACTAGTTATTTTCAATAGAACAAATATTCATTATTTTGTGTGCAGTTTTATCAATATCTACAATAGGTTCTGCAGATACAAAGAGAACATTGTCCTTTAATGGAAAAGTGAATGTGACAACATTTTTTCTTCTTGCAGCAGCATAACTTACAGGTCCCAAATTATCATTAAAATCCTGTCTAGTTCTAATTCGCAGTACAGCTTCAATGAACATTTTTTTACGTTCATCTTCATTTTTCAATGGTTTGACATTATCTCGAAATGATCCTACAACTAAATTTCCCATCATGTCTAAAAATCCAGCAAAACGAATTTCAGGTTCTTTAAGTAAACGTTCACATTTTGCAGATAATTCATCAGGCATACTTTCTTCAAAAGGAATTCATGATAAAAAGAATTTTCAAATTTTCACTAATGATATCATGATCAAATATAATAGTGGAAAAAAATGATCAATGATTGTGACTAGCAATCCACAACTAGAGCAAAAAAAGCCACTCTTAGAACAATTCAGAGAGACGAGAAGTAGAACCTTAGAACTGGTGAAAACTCTAGAGAAAGACGATTTTGTGGTGCAAACGGCATTTTTTATGAGTCCACCAAAATGGCACATAGGTCATGTCAGTTGGATTTACGAAGCAATTATGAGTAAATTAGACAAAAATTATGAGTTTTATTCAAAAGAATTTTCAGAATACCTCAATTCTTACTATCAGCAATTCGGAGTTCCACACGACAAAGGATTACGAGGGGTGATTTCCAGACCAACAGTTGATCAGATCTTTCAATATTTCAATACAATAAATCAAAGAGTAGAGAAATTTATTGAAACACAGTCTTTAGATGAAAATGCTGTTAGATTAATCACAATGGGATTTCATCATGAATGCCAACATCAAGAACTTTTAGTATATGATTTACAACATCTTCTTGCAGAACAATACAGACCAGTTAGAAAAAATCAAATTCAAAAACAAAACAGTGTGGAAAGAGATTCTGTTCAGATAAAAGGCGGACTATACACAATGGGCTTTAATGGAAAAGAATTCTGCTACGACATTGAACTTCCAGAACACAAAGTTTACCTAAATGATTACAAGATAGATGTTTTTCCAGTTACAAACCAACAGTATTTGGAATTTATCGAAGATGGAGGGTATGAGACTTACAAGTATTGGTTATCAGATGGATGGGAGAAAGTCAAAGAGAATAAATGGAAAGCACCAATGTATTGGGAAAAAATAGATGGGAAATGGAATGTTAGAGACTTTTTAGGAATTAGAGAAATAAATCCAAACGAACCAGTCTGTCATGTTAGTTTCTATGAAGCTGATGCATATTGTAAATGGGCAAGAAAAAGATTGCCAACTGAAGCAGAATGGGAAAAAGCTGCTTGCTGGGATGAAAACAAACAAGAAAAAACAATCTTCCCTTGGGGAAACGATCAACCAACTGAAGAAAAATGTAATCTTTTAGAGTCATACTATTGGGGATGTACTGAAATTGGAACATATCCAAATGGCAAGAGTCCTTCAGGCTGCCAACAAATGATTGGAGATGTTTGGGAATGGACGTCATCAGAATTTACAGGATATCCAGGATTCAAAACAGGATTTGATGAATATAATGACAAGTGGTTTACAAATCAAAAAGTTCTGAGAGGAGGTTCATTTGGAACACCAAAAATGTCTATTCGTGGAAGTTATAGGAATTTCTTTAGATTAGATGAAAGATGGTTATTCTCAGGTTTCAGATGTGCTGAAGATATCTAATTTTTAGATACAAGAGTTAATGAAAAATACTTTTTCTCATCTAACCAAGTATGTTTTAATTCAAACCCTACGTCATCAAGAAGATCATGTATTTGAGATAAGCGGTATTTATGAGAGTATTCAGTATGAATCAATTCATCTTTTTGTAATTTTAACTCCAAATCAGATTTTGAAATAACAACGGATTGATTAATCAAAGATTTGAGATACATTTCAATTCGTTGATCCTTTTCATTGTAAATAGCATGATGCGAAAAGTTTTTGAGATTAAAATCGGCATCAAGTTCATCATTAATTCTAGATAAAACATTAAGATTGAATTTAGCAGTTACACCCTCAGAGTCATTGTAAGCAGATTCAAGAATAGATTTGTCTTTTACAAGATCAAGCCCAATTAAAAACAGATCACCGGGTTTCATTGTAGAGTGAATTTTCTCTAAAAATTTGTAGCCATCAATTGGTGAAAAATTACCAAAACTAGAACCAAGAAAAATAATTAAATTATTTTTATCACCATATGTTTTTAAAAATTCTAAACCACCTTCATAAGTATCAATTATACCAGTAATTGTCATATTCTTGTAATCATTTAGTAGTTCTTCAGAGCTTTCAGCAAGGATTTCAGAGATATCTATTGTGAAATATTCGGTAGTTTTCTGAGAAGATGTCAAAAAATCTAAAATTAATCGTGTCTTTATTGAGGAGCCACTTCCTAATTCAACTAGCCTATAATCACCATCTAGAAATGGAGACAATTCAGTCTGTAGTTTTTTTAGAATAGAAATCTCAGTCCTAGTTGGATAATATTCAGAAACAGAACAAATTTGTTCAAATAATTCAGAGCCTTCTTTGTCATAAAAGAACTTGGGATGAATGGATTTGGAATTTGTACCTAGGCTTGAAGAGATTTCTTCTGCAAATGTTTTTTCGATTTTTGTAGCATGAGGTTTGAAATATTGTAATCTAGAATCAATAACAAATTTTTTGTATTCTTTATTTTTCTGTAATGTGTTATTCAAGTATTGAGATCTCCATTTGTGGATTTAAAAGTTTTAACCTAATTCTTTACGCATAAACTATATCTCTTGATATACTCGTACATTCAACGATACTTGTGGGTAAAATTCTTAGAGTTGAGCATTTGAAAAAACATTTCATCAAAAAAGGAATGTTTGGGAAACAATCAGACACAGTAAGAGCAACTGATGATATTTCATTTTCCGTAGAAAAAGGAGAAGTGTTTGTATTAGCAGGAGAGTCAGGTTCAGGAAAATCAACTATTGCAAAATTAATTTTAAGATCAATACAACCAGATTCTGGAAAAATATTTTTTGAAAATCAAGAAATTGACAACAACCCAAAAAATTTACAAAAAATTAGAATGGGTTGTCAAATGATTCATCAAGATCCATATGATTCGATAAACCCCAGAATGAAGATTGGAGATATAGTTTCAGAACCATTAGAAGTTCACAATATCGGAGATAAAAATGAAAGAAGAAAAAGAGTAATCGAAGTACTACACGAAGTAAAACTAGAACCAGCTGAAGAAATTATGAAAAAATATCCTCATATGTTATCAGGAGGGCAAAGACAAAGGGTTGTCTTAGCAAGAGCATTATCAATAAAACCAAAAGTCATCTTAGCTGATGAACCAGTTTCAATGCTAGATGTATCAATAAGGGCCGAAATGCTAGAGTTGATGCATGAACTACAAAGGAAATACGGCATTTCATTCATCTATATCACACATGATCTAGCAACTGCAAGGTATTTTGGTCAAAGAATAGGTATTTTGTATTTAGGAAAAATCGTAGAAATAGGACCAATTGATCAAGTTCTACTCAACCCAAAGCACCCATACACACAGGCATTAATTGACGCAATATCAGAACCAAGTCCAGATAATTTACACAAAGAAAAAGTAATCAGAATTAACGAACCCTCAGAAATAGACATTCTTCAAGGCTGCAGATTCAGGAATAGATGCCCATATGTCATAGACAAATGTGAATCAGAACCAGATTTAGAGAAAGTAGGTGATGAGCACTTTTCAGCTTGTCATGTAAAAATTAACTAAGATGTTCTAACAGAGGGCATTCGCTTGTCTTTGTAAGTGACAACATTTGATACACCATTCTTTGGGAAAACACCATAGATCAGTTTTGCTTTTTGAACTACAGAGTCTTTTAGTGAAACCATGATGAATTGGCTTTCTTTTGCTCGTTCTTCTAAAATTTTTGATAATCGTTCAGAGTTTGGAGCATCAAGGTGGGCATCAACCTCATCAAACAAGTAAAATGGGGATGGTTTGAGTTTTTGTAAAGCAAGTACAAACACAATTGCAGCTAATGTTTTCTCACCACCACTGATTGAAGTAGATTCTCTTTTTGGCTTATTTGGGAATTGTATCAAGTAGGAAATTCCAGAATTAAAGATATCATCTTCATTTTGTAATTCTAACCAAGCATTTCCACCAGTCATTTTATTGAAGATTAATTTTATTTCTTTATCGACTTTGTCAAATGCATCCAAGAATGTTTGTCGTTTGTCTTTTTCAATGTCTTCAATGAATTTGACAATAGAGTTTCTTTCTTCCTCAAGAGAATTCTTTCTAGTAGACATTGAGCGGTATCCATAAGATACTTCAAGATAAGTTTCAGGAGCCTTTGCATTTAGGGCATTTAGTGAAGCTAGTTCAGCAGATAATCCTTGAACAATTGATTCAACATCAAATGTCTCCATATCCTTATCAAAGCCAAATGCAGAAAGAATTTGCTGTAATTTAGTCTCATTTTCTACCAAATCACGTAAATCTCTATTCAAAGAGTCAGATTGACGTTCCAAAGTATTGATTTGTTTAGTTAGTTCTTTGTCTTTGTCAGATAGAACTTTTAGTTTGTCATCAAATTCTTTGAGTTGCCCAATAGAAGAGCCAGATGTTTCGATAAGCTCTTGTTCTTTTTCTCTTAATTTTACAAGAACTTCGTTCTTTGATTCTTTTTGTGTTTCTAATTCATTAATTTTCGTTTGTAGTTCTTCTTTTTCCATAGTCAATGAACGTTCTTCATCATGAAGACGATTGGATTGGGA
The DNA here is from genome assembly GCA_000746765.1 of Marine Group I thaumarchaeote SCGC AAA799-D11. Taxonomy (GTDB): domain Archaea; phylum Thermoproteota; class Nitrososphaeria; order Nitrososphaerales; family Nitrosopumilaceae; genus Nitrosopumilus. The sequence continues at coordinate 8,183 of JOSY01000020.1, read as the reverse complement.
TTTTTCACGGTTGTCTTGAGTTTCTAATGTCGTTAATTGAGAAGCCTTGTCACGATATTCATTTGTTATAGTCGTGTATAGTTTTTCAATTTCTGCTTTCTTTGCATTGATTCTAGATAGTTCATTTGCGATACGTGCTTGTTCTCCACTTGCGTAATTGTCTTCCACAATAGAAATACGTTCTAGTAAAGATTCAACATGAGATTCATTTGTAAGGACTTCAGATTCAATACTTTGATCACGGGAAGTTAAGTTAGCAATTCTTTCAGTAAGTTGTTTTTTCATGTTCATTGCAGATTCTATTCTAGGTGTAAGTGTAGAGTAATGTTCATTTACAGATGCAAGGGATTGTTCAGAAATTGAAAGTCGTTCAGAATTTGATTGGATAGAGTCATCTAATTTTTTGATAGCATTCTTTTTCAGTTGAAGATATTTCTTTACAGCATTAATTGACTGGAAAAGTCCATCAACATCACTACTCATTGAAATTAATTTTGTAAGTTTTGATATCTTGGAATTAATATCAATAACAACAGTTCCCCCCTTTGCCTCAAAGTATTCTCCATCCACAGTCACTGCCTTGTAGCCAGATTGAGAAACATTGTATGCAGACTCTCTAGTTTTGGTCAAAACAATGTTGCCAAATAGGAAGGTTTTGAGTTCAGAATAGGCAGGTTTACAGCGTACAAAGTCTGAAAGTGCTCCTATCACGCCTGATTCAGAGGGGAGTTTTAGTTTGAATTTTGGGATTGCATCCATTGGGATAATCTTGAGCTTTGGTAATTTTCTTGAACGAGCAAACTCTGCAATTCCAAGAAGTGTTGCAAAGTCTTTTACAACTATAGCTTTTATCCAATCAGAACTTACAGCCATTATAGAGCGTTCGTATTCTTTATCCCAAGAAATCATTTCATAAACTAAACCTTCAATGCCAAGTTGTTCTGCATCTTCTTTTAATTTTGCAACAGTATAATCTTCATGCATGAATCCTTTTACAGTTTTAATTTTTGATTCATAACGGGTTGCAGCTTTGTTAGATTTTTCTAAAATTTCGCCCCATTCATCCATTTCAGAAACAATTTTAGATTTTTTTGATTGTAGTTTTTGTATTCTAGATTTTAATTCAGTAATTGTTGCGTTATGATTTTTAATCATGGATTCTAATTTTGATTTTGATGAAGTTAATTCTTCAATTCCTTGTTCAAGACCTTGTAGTTTTGCAGTGTTTGATTCGACTTTGATCTTTGATTCTTCTTTTTCGTGTTGAAGTTTAGATAGTTTTAGTTTTGCATCATTTAGTTGACTGGTTAATGTTTTGATTTTTTCATCGATTTCAGATTTTTTAGCAGCGGCTTCCGATTGTTCATCTAAAATTTTATTTCGTTGAGAGTCAACAACTTCTAAATCAGAATTGATTTTGTTTTTCTTAGTATTAGTTTCTTCAATTGATTCTTTAATTTTTAAAATCTGAGTGTCGATATCACTTCGTGCGCTATCAACTTCTTCAAGTTCTTTTTTGATTTCAGGAAGTCTGAATTCGATTTGTTCTATTCTTTTCTTTGATGCAGAAATTGCACTATTATCAATTTCATATTGTTCCATAGCAGTTGCGATTTCTGTGTCAAGAGCAGATTTTGCTTGAGTATAATCATTAGCTTCTGCCATGAGTTTTGATTTTTCAGATTCCAAAGTTCCGATTTCGGTTCTCAAAACACTTCTTTCACCATCAAACGTGGTAATTTCAGCTGTAACTGAGTGCAAAGTGGACTCTTTTGACTCTTTTTGGCTTGAAATAACCTTGAGTTTATTGGCAGCAGCTATTGCTTTGTATCGATTTAATTCACGCTCAAGAATGTCATGACGTAATTTCTGATTACGTTCCTCTTCAAGTTCATCAATACGTTTCTTGATTTCACCCATTTTTGCCAAAGCAATCTCTAATCTTCTATCGGCCTCATCAAGTTGTTTTACGGATTCAGCCTTTTTTTCATCAAAATATGAAAGTCCAATCAAATCTTCAATGGTCTTTCTCTTTTCTTCAGATGTGAATTCAGAAATTCTTGTAACAGTTCCTTGTTGGACAGCATTAAGTTGACCCAATCCGGCATTTGCCATATCAAGCAAATCAAGAATGTGACTTCGGTTAGTTTTCTTTTTGTTTAGATAGTAGGTATTTTCACCATTGGCATCCATTTCTCTTGTAATCTCAACAGTGTCAGTGTCAACAGGTATCTTTCTATCAGAATTATCAAAGTGAACACTAGATCTTGCCATTTTTGGTCCACGTCGATTTCCCTCAATATCATGAATTAATGATCGTAGTTTGTCAACTCTCATAACTTTGGGTTTGTTCTCACCCATTGCAAAAATAATTGCATCCAAAATGTTACTTTTACCAGAACCATTAGGACCTGAGATCGATACAAGACCAGGTTCAAATTGTACAGTGGTATTCTTAAAACCAAATGACTTGAATCCAAAGATCTCAACTTTTTTTACATGAACCAATAGCAATATTCTCTCAAATGGTGAGATAATCGATGTTTAACAAGTTTAGTTGACACTATTGCATAATTTTTCTTGTTTTAGTATGATATTTTTCGTAACGGTTGTTCGCAAAATAAAGAAATCAGTGATCGTAGATACGTGCCTACTTATAATTACCAAATGTTCATTCTAAAAATATGGTAAAATTAGGAATGATTCAAACCGTTTCATATCAAAATAATCAAAAGGGAATCTCCAGAGTCTCACAAATTTTAAGAGAGTTAGGTAGGCAAGAAACAGATATCATTTGCCTTCCTGAACAGTGGCTAAAAGAAAATAGAATCTCAGATTTTGATTCAGAATTTTCTGAATTCAAAGAGATTGCCAGAGATTTTTCAATGACCATTATTCCAGGGGCATTTTATGAAAATAAAAAAAAGAATACCTCAATTATTGCACCAGTAATTGGGCCAGAGGGGGAGTTCATAGGTAGGCAAGAGAAGATACATCCGTTTGATTACGAGCGAAATACAGTCAAGCCTGGAAAAGAGGCGAAAATATTCAATACTGCATGTAAGTTTGGAGTGGTAATTTGCTATGATATGGTATTTCCACAGGTAGCAAACACATTGACCAAAAAAGGAGCCCAGGTATTGTTGTCTCCAAGCAGGATTGTAAGAAGAGGTATAGAATCATGGCAGATGTATGTTCAAGTCAGAGCACTAGAAAATAGAATCCCAATTCTTGCTGCAAATGTAGAAAATAGAAGATTTGGGGGAAATAGTCTCTTAGTAGACTTGGTTGAAAATAACAAAGTAGTCAACACCAAACTCACTAAATTAAAAAAGGAAGATTCTATCTCAAAAGAATTCAAACTAGAAAAATATCAAAAAAACAGAAAAATCAGATTTTCAGACGCAAAAAAATTTAGATAATTATTCGCCTGCTACAAATTTTTCACATGCAGTCTTTGCAGCCACATCAGAAGTTTGTTCAATTGGATGTTTCATCAAATATGCACTAGCAGGTTTGATTGGACCTCCAACACCTCTATCAAGGGCAATCTTTGCAAGTCTAATTGCATCAATTACAATACCAGCAGAATTTGCTTTATCATCAACATCTAGACGAACTTCCATATTGTAAGGGATGTTTGCCCATTGACGACCCTCAATTCTCATAAACATTAGTTTTGTATTACCTAAGAATGGAATGAAATCAGAAGGGCCTACATAGATTTGATCATCATCTAATCGTTCATCAAGTTGGCTTTGAACGCTTTCAGTTTTTGAAATTTTCTTTGATACAAGTCGCTCTTGTTCTTTCATGTTTAAGAAGTCAGTATTTCCGCCAACATTGATTTGGTATGTTTTTTCAATTTTAGTTCCTCTATCATTACATAATTTGGCCAATGTTCTATGAACAATTGTTGCACCAACTTGTCCTTTGATATCATCACCGATACAAGGGATGTTCTTCTCTTCGAATTTTTTTGCCCACTCTGGGTCTGATGCAATAAATGAAGGAATGCAGTTTACAAAAGCAGTGTTAGTGTCAAGGCAAACTTGAGCCCAAAATCGAGTGACCTTGTCAGAGCCTACAGGCAAATAAGATACAATAATTTCAGCGCCAGTTTCTTTGATGATTTTTTTTGCTTCTTCAGCTATTTGTTCGTCTGTTTTTGTACTGGTAATTGGTTTGACTCTATTTTCAACCCACAGTCCAACGCCATCTAAAATAGGACTTTCGTATACTTTGCCATCTGATTTTGGCATTTCGTCTTTTGGAATCCAATCCACCATGTTGGGATACTCATAAATTGCTTCATTGATTGGTTTTCCAACTTTGTTTTCTCCAACATCAAATCCACATACAAAGTCAATATCATGAATTCCATATCCTGCTAATTTTTCGTGTATAATTCCAATTACTTGTTGAGAGGGATTTTTTCTATAGTATTCAATTCCTTGAATAAGTCCTGAAAAGCAGTTTCCAATTCCTACTAATCCGACTTTGATTCTTCCCGTCATTCGAAATGTGGTGATATTGGACGGGTTTAAAGTTTTCTTAGAGAATTGAAAAATAATTCAAAGTTAAGGCAGAATTTTATACTTGACTTCATCGAATTAGAACATGGTTGATCCAGGTCGTCCAGTAAAAGACATCAAAATTGATTCTAACACATCTATTGAAAAAATATTTGATGAGTTGTCACAATCAGGAGGATTTGAGTCAGTCAATTTATCAACAGGAGTTGAGATTTTATCAGAAATGATTTCAGACAAAGAATGTCTCAGGTTTATCTCATTTGTCGGAGCTGTAGTATCAACAGGGTTAAGAGGAATTCTAAAAGATATGCTCAAAAACAAATGGTTTGATGTAGCAATAACGACTTGTGGCGCATTAGATCATGACATTGCAAGACACTTTTCGCATTACAAAGAAGGATCATTTACAATGGATGATAACGAACTTGCAGATCAAAATATTCACAGATTAGGCAATGTACTTGTGCCTATGGACAGTTATGGGCCGCTAATAGAAGAGAAAATGCAGGCATTCTTAGAAGAAGAATATCAAAATGGCGTAAAAGAAATGACCACAGCAGAAATCTGTAAAATGATTGGAAAGCATTTAGGAGAAGATTCATTTCTTTATTGGGCATACAAAAACGACATTAGTGTAGTAGTTCCAGGAATTATGGACGGAGCAGTAGGAAGTCAAATTTGGTTATTCACACAAAAACACAATGACTTTAAGTTGAACATGGCAGGAGATGCAGATTTGCTTTCTGGATATATTTTCAAAGCTGAAAAATCAGGAGCGTTTATGATTGGTGGAGGGATTTCCAAACACCATACTTTATGGTGGAATCAGTATAGAGAAGGATTAGATTATGCATTTTACATTACAACTGCACAAGAGTTTGACGGTAGTCTAAGCGGAGCTTTAGTTAGAGAAGCAATTTCTTGGGGCAAAGTTACGCAAAAAGCAAAACAATCCACATTGCATGCAGAAGTTACAACAATTCTACCATTTATCTATGCAGCACTAGTATCAAAATTACAAAAGTAGACAAAACCTATTATCTAATAAAAACAAAATACAAACATGTACCCAAAAATTAGAATTAAAGAATTCAAACCACTTAACTTAGAAGGTGGATATCTTATTGATGGATTTCCATCAGCAGGTTTTAGCAGCGCAATTGCAACAGAATCAATGGTGCATACATCAAAATTTGAGTTAGCAGGAGTTATTGATTCAGATACATTTCCACCAATCAGTGTAATCAAAGATGGAAAACCAAACTTTCCATCAAGAGTTTTTGTAAATGAAGAATTGAAGGTGGGTGTATTTTTGTCATATCTTACACTTGATCAATCATTACACAAAGTTACAGCTAAAACAATGCTCAAATGGGCACAAAAACACAAAATTGGATTAGTTGTAAGTAGTATTGCAGTCAAATCTCCTAACACAGATGAAGATTTGATTGGAATTGGAAGTACAGATTCTGCACGAAAAAAAATAAGAGATGCAGGTCTAAAAGTTTTGGAACATGGGACAGTTCCAGGAATTCCTGGAACATTGTTAAACGAAGCAAGTATAACAGGACAAGATGTCATTGTAATTATTTTTCATACAAATGGACAAGGCCCGGATTTTAAATCAAGTGCACAGTTGTGTGTAGCAATGTCAAAATTAATTCCAGGAACTTCATGTGATATTCCTGTTTTACAAAAAGAAGCAGAAAAAGCTGAAACAGTCATCAAAGAAGCTGAAGAAGAGTCTAGACATCTAAAAGACTCCATGTACATGTAATTTCTAGCGATTATGTTTATTTCATTATCAAAATAATAAAAATTTGAATTAGATGGAACAATTTTTAGAATTTGCAGTACTAGTGATAGTCATTTCAGCATCAGGGGTTATGGCGCCAGGTCCACTTTTTGCAGCAAACATATCATATGGACTGAGAGAGGGTACCAAATCAGGTATCAAAATGGCTACAGGTCATGCAATAGTTGAGTTACCTTTAGTAATATTATTAGGAATTGGTGTTTTCTCGTTAGAAAGTTTTCCAGAATTTAGAACGATTATTTCTATTTTAGGAGCAATAACACTTTTCATTTTTGCAGCATTGCAAATCAGAACGGTTCTCAAAAATAATGAATTTTCAATTAAGAATCAAAAACAAGGTGCATTGATTACAGGGGTTTTGTTAAGTGGATTAAATCCATTTTTTATTATCTGGTGGTTGACCATAGGATTCAAATTAATTTCAGATGCAATGCTAATTTGGGCATTTTCAGGCATGCTAATCATGTTTGGGTTACATATTTGGATGGATTTTGCATGGTTGGGAACTGTTTCATATTTAGCATCAAAGAGTAAAAAAATTCTTTCAAACAGAAATTACAAAGTATTGATGATAGGATTAAGTGGAATGCTAATTTATTTTGGAATTACTTTTTTGCAAGAAGTACAGTATTAACCACAGTCAAGAATTTCTATTTGAGGTTCACAACTATCATTAAACAAGTCGATTTTTTCAACAATTACTTCACAAAATTCTGGATCAAGTGTTTCTTCATATGAGTTAATTTCATTTAAAATCACCATATGTTGAACACCACAAGAAGAGTTTGAAAACAGTATGACAAGTACTGAGATTAAAATTCCACTTAGAATTATCAGAAGGATTTTAAAATTATTCTTTTGAGATGTCAATTTCCATGGTAGAGACATTACGTTGCTTACCATCTTGAGAAGTTAGTGAATCAGATGAGATTCTCACATCACTAATGACATAACCAACAGAGTCCATTCGTTTTACTATCATTTGAGACACATCAACTGCTTGTGTAATTCTTTTTCCTCTAGCTTTAATGGTAACAGTTGGCCTTGTTGAGAGTTGAGTCAAAGTTGCAGAAACATAAGTCATGATAGGTTTTGTTCCAACAAAAATTACATCACGTTCTTCTGAAGGTTTAGAAGTTTCTAACTTATTGGAAGGAGGTTCTAGTTGTGGTTCTGGTTCTGGAGATTCTAGTTGTGGTTCTGGTTTGTGGTTCTGGTTCTGGAGATTCTAGTTGTGGTTCTGGTTCTGGAGATTCTAGTTGTGGTTCTGGTTCTGGAGATTCTAGTTGTGGTTCTGGTTCTGGTTGGGATTCAGATTCAGATTGCGATTTATTTCTAGAGTCAAATTCTGATAAAATATCTTCTGCGTCTTTTGATTTTCTGTTATCACTCAATTCGTTGTTTCCTTTAATAACAAAATTCTCTCTCGCTTTTATTTAATTTTTCAGGTCTTGTCCTTTGAGATAGTCATGGAATAATTTTTCTAGATCGTCATCACTGTCGATTTGCTTGATTTTTTCAACAAGATCTTTTTCTTCAATCTCATAACAATTCATTACATCTTGAGAGTCTTTGAAAACTAACATTGCTTTTTCTTTGAATATACAATGATAGAGTTTCTCTTGTTCCATTTTTTCAGGTTTAATTTTCACCCCATTTTCATCTATAGATACAGGATAATCATCCATGAAAATAGTAATACAATTGAGTATTTAGATGAATACACAATATAGGGCTGTGTAGAAACCATACCAAATCAACAACTTATCACGATTAATTCTGTACACATTATACGCAATCACACGATAAAATAATTCCCTATTTTGTGTGGC
>JOSY01000019.1 GCA_000746765.1 Marine Group I thaumarchaeote SCGC AAA799-D11 | reverse complement strand
TGATGATTTCATGGAATGCTGAGCTGGGAGTTTAGCTTTAGATCTGCTTATGGAATTTGATTAATCATGTTGTGAAAATTGATGGTTTCTACACAGCCACAATATAGTAATAATCTAAAGTTCATCACATATCATTGGAAACAAGAATCGTTTTCCACATAGACTTTGATTATTTTTATGCCCAGTGTGAAGAGATAAGGTCACCAGAATTAAAATCAAAACCAGTTTGCGTATGTGTTTTTTCAGATAGAGGTGGAGATAGTGGAGCAATTGCAACTGCAAACTATACTGCACGAAAATATGGTGTAAAATCAGGAATTCCAATTGTTTTTGCAAAAAAAAGATTAGAAGAAAGAAAAGATGCAGTTTTTTTGCCTGTAGATTTTGATTACTATTCTGAAATGTCTGAAAAAGCAATGAAAATCATGGAAGAGTTTTCAGATATTTTTGAATATATAGGAAGAGATGAAGCATATTTGGATGTAACAAAAAGAACAGAGGGGGATTTTCACAAAGCCAGCCATCTAGCCCAACAAATTAAAAATTCAATCAGAGAAAAAACAAAACTAAGTTGTTCAATTGGAATTTCTCCAAACAAATTAATTTCAAAGATAGCATCAGACTTTCAGAAACCTGATGGACTAACAATAGTATCACCTGAAAATATTGATGAGTTTTTAGAATCATTAAAAATCCGAGATATTCCAGGAATTGGAAAGAAAACAGAACAGAGATTTGTTGAAATGAAGTTAGAGACGATTGGAGGTGTGAAAAAACTTGATGTGTTTACGCTGAATAAAGAGTTTGGAAGAAAGAGTGGAACTTACATCTACAACGCAGTTAGAGGAATTGATAATGAACCAGTAAAAGAAAGAGAGCCCAGCATTCAACATGGAAAGATTGTAACATTGAAAAAAGATTCTAAAGATTACAAATTTCTTTTAAAAAATTTGCAAGAATTATGTAAAGAAGTACACGAAATAATTCAAAAAAAGAATCAAATGTTCAAATCAGTAGGAATAAGTTTTGTTCAATCAGATTTATCAAATAAATCAAAATCAAAAATGCTTAGAAACCCTACTATGAGTTTAGATGAATTGGAAAAAACAGCAGAGTTGCTACTAAAAGAGGCACTAGAAAATCAAACTATCACCATTAGACGATTAGGAGTAAAGGTTTCAGAACTTTCAGAAAGTCAAGGGCAAAGAGACATTACGAGTTATTTTTAATGCCATCTCGCTCTTCTTGTTTTTTGAGGCGCCTAGATTCTATCAGTATGACTACTAAGATGAATGCAAACAGCCACGGCAGGAACATGATTTCGCCTGCAATTTTGTGATATTCCTCCCAAGCCACAGGATCAGTTGTTACTTTGAGGGCATACCAAGATAGAGAGAATATACGAATCAGGTTTACAGTGATGGTTCCAATAATTCCTAAAACAAAATACATGGATTTTCTTGCTCTAGGGATATTCATCTTTAGCATGAATGCACCAATAACTAATGAGAAGATGATAATGCTATGAACACCAGCAGATGGCCAAAATACTTGAAGTGCCATTGAACCATGGTCTCCACGTAAGAACATGACGTTGTCTCTTGCAATAGCAGTGCCAAGATCAAGTACAGTGATTACCCAAACATTAGCTTGTACAAAATACGGAACAATGTATTGTAAAGGACCCAGTGTATCATATGGAAAGAATGCATCAAGAGATAAGATAATTGCAGTACCAGTCAAGAAGATAGGTCCGGCAGGAGCAATTCGTATCCAGCGCTTTCCAAAGAAAATAGACAATGCAACAACGATGAATATTGCCATAACAACAAAGTCCCACATCCATGTCCAAGAGTAGATTAATTGAACATCAAATTGTTCTGCAGATTCAATAATGTAATCTCTTAAGCCATTTTCTAAAGATACAAGATAAGCAATAGTTAGTAATGCGATAGGAATTACTGCAAGTAATCGTTTTTTTGAAATTACAATCTTTAGACCAATGAGTTCGGCAACAACAAATACAAGTGCAAAAAGATATCCTCCTCGTCCCTCATTCCAACTCCAAGCTATGGAATCAGGGTATGCGATCATAGAAAATAGAATTGGACTGGCAATTATCAAAATTCCAGCAATCAAATTCAAATTTTGCATTACGTTAAACTTGAAAAAGGCAAATAAATAGCTCGACTTTGAAAATTCTCTAAATTCATTTATTCATAATCAAATGGGAAAAAGATGCTAATCATCAGCATCTTCGATTTCATCGGCTTCTGGATCTCTCCTACTTGGCCTAATTGGAACATAAATGAATGTCACACAGATAGTGCAACAGACTTTAAGATACATCCAAAGGTCGAAAACGTTTGCCTAAATGGTAATTTCTAGTGAATTAAAGTCAAGGTTCGAATTTACATTCAGTTTTGAGAGATTTGACAGTTGTAAAGTAAGTAATCACCAAAACTCCAATAGCAATTATTCGGAGTGGGATTTCATAATTTGTCAAAAATGCAGTGGCCGTTGCTCCAACTGAACCAAATGTTGAGATTACTGCAAACCCAATTGGCCCACAACTACATGCTCCAGCTGCTGCACCAACAAAGGATCCAATAACACCACCACCCATTTTTTGCGTAGAGCCTTTCAATACACTGATTCTAAAAACATTCATCGGAAGAACTAGAGCAGCTAATGCAGAAATTATCACAATGAGTAAAAATCCTAATTCAGTTCCACGAGGAAGATGACTTACAACATAAGGTTCTAAGAAGATGTACTCAGATAATATCAATAATCCAATAAGCATTGGGACGAATATTACAAAAGAAAGTGCAACATATTTTGTATTCAAAAAGACAAGTTTGATTGTGTTTGTCATCTATACCATTGGATCCAGAACTTGTTTAAAGACTGAAAATGGTTGTGCACCACCAATCTGTTGTTGACCATCTGGACCTACAATAAAGAATCCAGGAGTTCCTCTTACACCATGGTCTCTAGCTTGTTGAGTGTTATACTGAACACGTTTAGAATATTTTCCAGAATCAAGACAACTTTCAAACAATTCCATATCCAATCCCATTGAAAATGCAAATGCCTTTAATCTTTCAGTATTAGCCCAACCACTATCAATTTTGTCTTCTTGTGCATTGTACAACATGTCATGATATTCCCAATACTTTCCTTGATCTTCTGCACAATAAGTTGCCTGAGCTGCAGGACCTGAATCTCTTCCCAAAAATGCCATATCAACAAAAACCAAGTTTGCTTTTCCTGTGTCAATATAATCACGAGTTATTGCAGGTTTTGTATTATGGAACCAATTGTAACACTGGTGGCATTGATAATCTCCAAATTCAACAATAGTTACAGGGGCAGAAGGATCACCTAAGATAGGAGAACCCATAGCAGTAGAGATAGTTCCATGAGTTCTAGTCATATCTAGATTTACAGTTTCAGTAGGAGTAGAAGACAAAGATGCGGCCACACCAGCAATAATTGCAATAGCAACGACGCCTATAATCACGCCTTTTTTGTTCATGTTCAAAAGAAATTAGATGAGTTAAAAAAACTTATTCCAAATTATGAGAGGATTTTCGTTTAAACAAATTGGTGAACTTTGCAATTGCAGTATCAATTGGACAAACCTCACATTGAACACCAGAAGAGTGACTATCAAGATGTTTTTCAAATCGTTCTCTAGATTCAAACACTAGATCACATTTTTCACAATAGACCTTTGAGACATTATTTCTTGATGGTTTATCCATGACTAATTACGGGAATTAGTGCTTATAAAGATCCTGTTGAAAATCAACATATGAGAAAAATTCTGGACAAATTTGTAACAGGATTTTTTGTAGTGATATTAGGAATTGCTTGGTATTGCAGTACAAAATTCTACATCAAACCAGACAGACATTCAATAGTAGTGTATGATGTTTTTGGAAAAGAAATCAAGTTAGAAGGAGTAAGGGTCGATTTTAAAACACGCAATGTAGCACAAAGTTATATTTCTGAATACAAAAAAAGATTTCCTCAGTACAATTTTGCAATGGCAATAGAAGTTCCAAAAATTAAAAAGAATACAATACCTAGAATTTTAAAAAAGATTCATAGATAATGAATTCGCATATGAGTCTCTAGTTCAACTTGATATTGAGTTACAAATCCACAGTGAGAGCATGAAAACATTTCTTGTTGTTGAGCAGGCTCTCTTTCGATTACTTTTCCAGATACAGAAGTAATACTAACCATATTGTTATTTCCAATAACGGCAAAATTTCGGCCCTCACCAATAGAGTCCAAAAATTCCTTGATTGCAGTAATTACAGTATTGGTGTCAATTTTCTCATCATCATCTAGGGTAGACAAAGTAAATTGGTTATTTTTTAGAGTAGGAATGGCTGCAACTTGATCTGAGACATAAACCACAAGTTCATGTTTGATGGACAGCACATCTGTACAGTCAATTGTAAGCATGAATAATTTGAGTCAAATGAATATTTTAGTTTAACAATTGTCGAAAATGATTATTATGGTTCAATATCGTGGTTTTTGTAGATGAAAGATTCTGAAACTTTTGGTGTAGAAAAAGGCCACGGTGAAGAAGTAGTTGCATGGTTAAATGAACATGCTAAAACTCAGAAGATAAAACTTGAAGCAAGATTGTACGGATATACTGTATCTACAAAGAATTTTGGAGATTTTGAGATGTTTTCATGGATGGGGGATGTTCAGGTGGCAAGAAAACTAATCATCAAAGCAAGTAAGAGATTCAAAGTCAAAGTTATTGAAGGAGGATACAAACCAAAAGAAAAAGTACTAAGTATGAAAAAATTTGATTTTGCAAAAGTCAAAAGAGGAGATAAGACAGTAGGACAATTAAAATTTTCAGCACCAAGATTTGGAAATGGTCAATGGGAAATTGAAGACGAGGAGCGTCATTAAGATATGAAAAAGATTGGAATTGTAGGGCTAGGAATGCTAGGAAATGCAGTGGCATTGCATTTGTTAGATTCAGGATTTGAAGTAACAGTGTTTAACAGAAACAAAGACAAGACAATTCAAGCAAAAAACAAAGGTGCAATAGTTGTAGATTCACCAAAAGAGGTTGCAAAAAAATCAGATTTAGTAATCACAGTAGTAAAAGACGCAGATGCCGTAAAAGAAGTATCATTTGGAGAAGAAGGAATTGCCAAAGGGGAAAATAAGGAATTGATTGTTGCAGATATGAGTACCATAGACCCTTCAGAATCAAAAAATATTTCATACAAATTTCAAGAGTTTGGCATAAACAAATTAGACATACCAGTTATGGGAGGTCCAAACGTAGCAATAACGGGAGATTTAGTCATGATGGCATCAGGAGACAAAGAAAGTTTTGAAGAATGTAAAAGCATCTTTGAAAAGATTGCAAACAAAGTTTTTTTCTTGGGAGAAAAAGGAGTAGCGCATTCTGTCAAACTAGCCATGAATTTACAAATTACAATGCTTGCACTTGCATTATCTGAAGGAATTACACTAGTCAAAAAAGCAAATGTTGATCCAAAAATTTTTCTTGAAATTTTAAACTCTACATATTTCAAAACAGGAATGAGTGAAAACAAGGCATTCAAGATGATAGAGGGAAAATACGAACCAACATTCACACTAGAAAATCTCAAAAAAGATATCACCACAATGACTAATGCTGCAAAATCTTTAGGAATTGAATTGCCCATGATACAAAAAGCTGAAGAAGTTTATGAAAATGCAGTAAAAGAAGGGTTGGGCAGTATTGATTACACTGGAATTATTGAGTATATTAAAAGAATCAACGAGCATAAATAATCAAGAACGAAATTCAACAAAAATTCTATAAGCAATTAGGATTACACCATATTATGAAATTAAATGATAAAGTTGCAATTGTCACAGGTGCATCAAGTGACATTGGAAAAGGCATTGCCAAGAAATTTGTTGAAGAAGGGGCAAAAGTTATTCTTATTGCAAGGAATTTAGAAGGATTAGAAAAAGCAAGAAAAGAGATCGGAAACGAAGATTCAACTGCACCCATTACTTGTGATTTAACAGATGAATCTCAAACATTACAAGCTGTAAATCAAATCATGGACACATATGGAAAGATAGATGTTCTTGTAAATAATGCAGGTGCAATTAACGATCCAATTCATTTTCATGAAATGCCAAATTCAGAAATTCAAAAACTCATCAACGTTAATTTGTTAGGAGTTTTCAACATGACAAAAGCTGTTTTGACAAAGATGGCAGATGTCAAGAGCGGTTCAATTGTAAACATTGGTTCAATCTCTAGTGAGAGAGCAATTCCACGAGTTCATTTAGCAGTGTACTCTGCAACAAAAGCAGCAATTCCCATGTTTACAAAATCAATTGCAGTAGAATATGCAAGAAGAAACATTAGATGTAACTGTGTTAATCCAGGAATAATCAATTCAGGCTCGATAAAACCATATCTTGATGATCCTCAAGCAAGAAAAGTCTTAGAAGAAAGACTACCACTTGCAAGAGTTGGAGAACCAGAAGATGTTGCAAACGCAGTAGCATATTTGGCTTCAGATGAAGCAAGTTGGGTTACTGGAACAATTCTAAATGTCGATGGTGGAAAGACAGCTTCAGAAGGATAGACCTTTCTTTAGTAATGTTTTTGCCAAAAGTTGAGAGACTCTAATTGGTTCAGGAATAGAACCGTGTAATGTCAAATCATCAAGAAGATGTTTTACTTCGTTTAGTGTACATCCTTCTTTTCTAATGTAGACATCATGAGAGGTATTTAGAGTAATTTTTTCACGTTTACCTAATTTTTCATACTCGTTTATCTTTGATTCAAAAGAATTGGGAAAGTGATGTTTTAGTGAATCTTCAATTCCAGATGAATCATGATAAGAAACACCAATTATTGGGATTTGTAATGTATCAAATAGTTTTTTGATATCAATAATGTTGTACATTGAAACAATCAATCCGGAAATCAAGACGTAACTGATATCAGGTCTCTGTAAATCATCATACATTTTTAGTATTGTGTCAGTTGCATCATCTCCTTCCAAAGTAGCACTACCAAAAACAAATCCATCGATAACAAAATCTCTTCTCATCACAACTCCAGAAAAGATAGATTTTGTAGAATTTTGTTTAAAGCTCTCAGCGATTGCTAATCCACGTAAACCCTTTTTTTCAAGATGAAGAGATCTCATGATTCTTTTTCCTCAAGTATGCCCGATAACTTAATCCTGTAACAATCATGATGATGCCAGTAACTACAGACCACATTACAAAAGATGAGATTTGAGATTCATCCATGAAGAATAAAGGATTTTTAAACATCTAAAGTTTCGGATCAGAAGGCGGTTTGGTTCTGAAACATCTAAATAGATTTGATATTGTCTAAAATTATGCCTGAATTCACATGTCCAGAATGTGGAAAACGACTATTTCATGAGAATGAAACTACACTCAAAGTTGAGGAAACAATTCATTCAAAATTCTGTAGAAAAGAAGGAGGCACTCACAGTTACATGCATAGAGATCCAGCAAACATGAATTCTTTTGATCCTGAAAGAGAGAATGATTCAAACGGTGTACCCGTATTGAAAAAATAGTTTCAAATCATACCTCAAAATTATATCCTAGATGTTATTGATTCAAACCAATTGTCAGACAGATACGATTATGATATAGTTGTTGTAGGAGGAGGCCCTGCAGGATCTTCAGCTGCTCTTGCTGCTTCAAAGAATGGAATGAAAGTAGCACTAATTGAAAAAGAAGAATCAATTGCAGAATCAGTTAGAACCAGTGGAGTGACTTGGATTCAAAATATCAAAGAATTTGGAATTCCAGATGATTGCTACAATCCAGTAAAGAATTTTGTATTTTATTCACCAAACAACAAAGTAAGTATTGGAGACAAGATTGCTCGCTCTGCAGTATTAGATGTAAGAAAAACATATCGATGGCTGGCATCTCAAGCAGAAAAAGAAGGTGCAGAAACATTTGTGGATACTTTTGTTAAAGATGCAATTAAGGACGAATCTGGAAAAATTATCGGAGTAAAAGCAATACGTTATGAAAAAGAAGTTGAGTTTTATGGTAAAGTAATCATTGATGCAAGTGGTTTTCAATCAACTGTTGCAAAATCAATGGGTTTTGTAGAACAGTGGGAAAGATTTGGGGCAGGTGCAGAATACGAAGCAAAAGTAGAGCATGTTCAAGCAGACACATGGTGGTTGATGGTAGGACAAAAATATTCACCTGCAGGATATGCATGGATTTTTCCATTAGGAGACAACATTGCAAGAATTGGTGTAGGTATTGGAAAACCAGACTCTCCAGTAGACCCAATAGCCAGATTAAAAGAATTAATCAAAAACAAAGAAGGACCAATTGCAGATTTGGGTAAGATTGAACCAATAGAGTTTCACATGGGATTGATTCCAAATGATGGCCTTTCAAGAAAAACAGTGTATGATAATTTGATTTTGGTAGGAGATTCTGCAGGGCAAGCAAACCCATTAGTCTTGGAAGGAATTCGTTATGCAATAAAATTTGGAAGAATTGCAGGAGAAGTAGCTGCCAAAGCAATCAAAGCAAACGACACATCAGAAAAGAAACTATCAGAGTATGAAGATAACTGGAAAAAAGCAATTGAATCTAAAATAAAATCTGCAGGAAAGGTGCAAGATAGATGGATTGGATTGACTGATGAGGATTGGGACAAAGAGTTAGACATTATCAGTGAATTAAAACCTGAAGAATTTTTGGATTTTATCAAAGCAGATTTTGGGCTATCTAACATGTTAAAACTTGCAACCAGTCATCCAAAACTAGCAGTCAGACAGTTGTTTTCCATGGTAAAAAAGCAGGCAAAAAAGAATAATCATTGACCATAGAATTGACCATCACGTGGATCCATAGGAATTCCATAATAATTGGTTTCAGAAATGAAATTGTCAATTTGTTCTTGTGTTACATAGTCACTTACTGAATGATAAGATGTTGAGATTGTTTGGCAAATTGGTGTGGCACCTTCATGTTGACTAGCATCAAGGTCAACAAAATCACCATTTACATCCAGAATCGCTCCAAAGTAAGGAGAGTATGATTCAGGACAATATCCGGCAGGTTGTATTGAGAATTGCACAATTGGAGCATATACTCCTTGTACTATCAAAACTTTGATTGAGATATCACCAGTGTTGCTAGATGTTTGTGAATTATATGTAGTGTCAGATTCTTCTACAGAATCAGAATCATTTGGTTCAGTATTTTCTTGTTCATCATATTCAGGTTCTTCAGGAGTACTGAATTCAGAATTTTCATCAGCAAATCCATCGCCAATTAGAACAATAATTGGTTGAATTTGTTCTGCAACACTATCAACTTCATCATTAATCTCATCAATCAGTTTATGAGTATCTGAATACGAAGAATTCTTTTCTTTTTCAAACAATTCGCTCTGGAAGAAAGATTCTCCATCAAAGGCTAAATCACGAATGCCAAAAATCTCATCAAAGAAATATTGAGAAGATAAACTTCCAGTAGATTCAGCAATTTCAAAATCACCATCATCAGTAGGATGTATTAGAACAAATTCAATATCATCTTCAAAAATTAATTCACCAGTAGAAGGTCCAATAATATCACTTAATACATCAACGTCATCAATGTTTGAAAAAGTAACATCAGATAATTGTTCATCAAGTGAGTTTTTTAATTTGTAAGCATCTTCAGAGTTTTTCAAATAGTTAGATATAGAATCGGTGAATAGTAATGATAAAGATTCACGCATGTTAGTATTAGTTTCTTTTTGAATTTTTTGTAATTCTTTTGCACCAGATTCAATAGAGTCCAATGAAGATAGTTTTGGTAAAGTTTCTATTCGAGCATCAATTTTAGAATCAATTTGATCAAATTCTTCAAGATTAAAATTCAAAGTTTTTGCATAAGTTTTTGTGTGCGCCATATCATCTTTTAATTTGGATAATTTCTTTGCAACAAACATTGCATCACCAGTAGTTTTGTCAGATAGTTTTTCAATAGTTTGTGCTCTAGTTGCTTTTTCAGGAGTAGGTTCTTTTGCATAACCATCCCAAGCAATCACAGATGCTTTTTTGAGTAAAGTTGATTCTGTATTTTTTACGTCGAGTAATAGATTGAAAGACAATTCATTGAGTTTTTGAGTTTCATAAATACTGAATAACACTCTAGGAGCGGATATATGATAAGTGCCGGCATTAGTGTCACGGGCAGGACCACTTTCAGGTCTGCCAAATTCATCACGTGTTTTTTCTTCAATTTTTTCTTTAATTTTTTCAGAACTAACGATTCCAGTACTCATCAGATGTCCAATTGAATTTACAATCTCCCCATCAGAAACTAATCCTTCACTCCAATATCCAAATACAGTTTTTTGGTATTCAGGAATTGTGACAAAAGTTCCTCCTTTTGGCACTCCTGCTTCATGTTCTAGACCAGAACGAGTTGGAAATTCAGGAGTAATCTCAAATGTCCCACCTTTTTCAACACCAGCTTCATGTTCTAATCCAGGATGGGATTCAATGAATTGGTCAAGGGGAATGACATCTTGAATTAACAGACTTTCCAAAGCATTAACAATTTCAGTATCTGAAATAATTCCTTCTTGCCACCATCTTGCATTGTTTTTGAACCAAGCAGGAATCAAAGAAACAGAATCATCTTCTTGAACTAGACAGTGATCATTGTTTTGATAAGTCTGCACTCTCTTTATTACAAAGACTCCAGAGATACTTTCGTCTGAACCAATTTTTGCATGGAGTTCATGTTCATAGATTGCAAACCCTTCAGCTTGTGAACCAAAAACAGTTTTAGAAGAAGTTCCAATCCATTCGTCACCTTGTTCAGACAATGTATCTTGTAATGTAATGTCTGCATAAGATGATGAATCATCAGAATGAACTCTTTGATTGATGTGTTTTGCAGTATCAGACAGGTTGTCTTGATCAGATTCTGCAGCCCATAATTTTATCTTGATATCGCCCAGAGGCGAACATTCATCATGACTAATCACCTCTTCACCAATTTCCAAGTAGGTGTTATCAGAGATTGAAACATCAGTAAATGCCATCACATCTCCAGATACAGAATCAGAATGTCCCGTAAGTTTTACATTCCAACCAATTACTAAATCTGCAGTCAAAACATCATTCCAAGTAGTAGAACCATCATTGAACTGAATTTGCTCCAAAGTAACAACAGTATGATATGCATTACCTTCAGGAGGAGAATCCCAATGAGCATATACCAATCCATTGCTAAATGAACCAACTAAGAGTACACTACTCAAAAAAATAAATAGAAAAAATCTAGACACATCAAAACTAGAGAATATCAGTATTTGAATTTTAGTTAGAAAAAATAACTATAGTAACACGATCTAAAATTAACGATTTGCCTTTTCAAAGGTAAGATTTCTAGAATCAAGCCATGGCAACTACCCTAGAGTAGTTGCCAGACTCGAAATAGGGCACGGTATTGGTCTGGTTTGTCTCAGTAGACATACAAATTGAATGAAATTGCTCAGTAGTGCATAGGGCACAATCTTGACAAATCATACTGTTAGGTTTCATACAATAAGCACACTTTGTGTGCTCTGTTAGTTTTCCACCACAGTTTCTACATGATTCATCAGGCATTTTCTATTCAAACAATGTTTACAAAATTTGAATATAAGGCACACGTAGAAATTATTCATACAAATCATCAGTAACATCAAGGTTATAATGTAAAACAAAAAAGCAAAAAATATGGATAAAGTCAGAAAAACATTTGATAGTTGGGCTCAAAGCGGCAGAGCAGAATTAATGGAAGTAGAGCACGGGAAAAACGTATCAAAGTTTCTAAACACAATATCATTTGACAAACCATTTAGTTTCCTTGATGTAGGGTGTGGAAATGGATGGGTTGTAAGAAATATTGCCAAGGAATCCAATTGCAAAAAGGCAATAGGAATTGACAAAAGCAAAAAAATGATCATTCAAGCAAAAAAAAAGAAAGATAGTAAGAAAGAAGAGTTTGTTCACACAGACATTGAATCATGGAAGTATAGAGGAAAGTTTGATTTTATTTTCTCAATGGAGGCATTATACTATTCAGATTCCATAGAAAAAGCACTCAAAAGAATTTACAAGTTGTTAAAGCCAGGAGGACAGTTTTTTTTGTGGAACTGATTTTTACACAGACAACAAAGCAACTGCAAGATGGGCAGATGTTATGAAAATCCAAATGCACCTTCACTCAAAAAAAGAATGGAAAGAGTTTTTCAAAAATGCAGGATTTCAAGTAAAGACAAAACACATCAAAGATTTGAAGAGCAGAAAAAAATGGAAGAGAGAGTTTGGAACTCTATTCATCATAGGCACAAAAATATAGGTAATATTCAAATTTGATAAATCAAAAGTATATTCATGTGAGCTGGAGCACGACACGCTGCTACGGCAGAGGAAACTCCTCCCTCCATACAGGATATGTGATCTGGAGATAGATAATCAGAGATGATTGGCAACGGAGCAGAAAAAAATCCAATATGGCGCACAGTGATGGTGAAAGCCTGAGGTTTCCATAAAAGGAATGAAAAAAGCCGACCCACATGGAGCAAAGCCAAACAGAACTTTATGTTCCTGTACTAAGTTCAGGTAGGCTGCAAAGCGAAATATCGTGAAAACAGAAGGAGGGTTACTCCCAGCACACATCTTTAATTTTTAATTTCGTAATACTCAACGGGGTGAGAAAACTGTCTGTTGTAATCAACTTCTCTCCAAAACTTTTCTTCATCAATTCTTTTTCCTTCAGATATCCAAACGTTTAGGACTTTTTGCATATACATTCTAGTTGTTTCATCAATCTCAGGACGAGACCCAGTTTCTTTTTCTATCCTATCTCTTTCTTCTTTGAATGTCTTTAACAATCCTTTGAGAGTTTTGCCGTTAATTTGAGATGCCTTTTTTGCTTTAGCAGATTGTAACTCTTTTCTAAAATTAGATAGAAAACCCATAGTTAAAACTAGAAAAGATTTTGCAAAAAATCTAACTCATAGAGTTGACTTGTTCTTTACAGATATCTGCATTACATGGACATGATGCATCACACAAGCATGCACCTTGCATTGCACAGTCACATTCAGAGCCCATTTCAGCAGATGCGGCACATCCACATGCTGCTTCTTGTGCAGCTGCAGGAGTTGCTTCTGGTTGTGGTGGAGGACTTTGAGTGGTATTTGAAGAGTCATCATAGTAACTTCTTGTTTGTTGGTAATCAGAATCGTCTGCTAATTGTGCCTCACCTCTGTTGGTCTGATAACCACCAGATGAGGAACTAGTTTGATGGCCAACTAGTCTATTTGGATCAATTCCTTGTTGGCCTTCTTTGGTATTCTTCAAAGCACGATTACTGAACATAAAGAATGCACCACCAGCAATAGCTGCAATGCCTGCCATTCCATAAATGATCATAACAGGAAAGTCACCTGTAGATGTAGTAGCATAATCTTCTGGAGGAGTTGCAGTTACACCTGCAATTTCTACACCATCAAAAACATCTAAAGCACCAAATCCAATTGCATACAAGTTAGCTTGGTCTGATGATTGAACACTTCTAACAACATAAAGTTGGTCTGCCATAACTTCGGCTTCAAAGACTCTTTCTACTTGTCTTCCTTCTCTGATACTACTTTCACCCATGGTCCAACTTGATACAACATAACCAGCAATTTCTTCACTCAAACCAAATGTTCCAGCATCAACATTGATACCAGTTGGGTCAAACAAAAAGTGCCAGTTTGTTAGTGGTTGTTGTAAGATAAAATCAGCATCAATAAGATTTCTGTGTAAAACGTCTTCTGCTTCAGTTCCTACAAAGAATGCTGCAGCTTCAGGTTCCATTTCAAGTAAAATGTTAATTGGGAAATTGAGTTCATGTCCATCAATTACCACTTCATTAGTTGTAGACATTCCTCTCCATCCTAAATCAATTAGTGTTTTTTGAGAGTCTTTAGTAATTACATAGTTTGAAAGAGTTCCTTCAAGAATTACTCTATAGTCAACTGAAGTGTTGATGTTTCTTGCTTTAAGGTGAATATCATAAGAGACATTCAAATCAGAAATGTGAGCTTGACTTCCATCTGATTGGATTTTATTATTAAGGGTGCTCATTAGTTTTTGGACACCAGGATCTGATGAATCAGCAGTTCCCTGAACAGTCCATTCTTGACCTCTCAAGACATCAAAGAGTTGTCCACCATTTTGATATTCAATGAATACTGTCTTTTGATAATTCATCTTAAATGGCGAAGTCTCTGTATTTGGGTTAATTCTTGCATCCATTTGGGCACCGAAAACAGAACCAGATGAACCTATTATTATAAGACCAGCAAGTAATACGGTTAATACGACTGCCCTAGACACGATCTAGTGAGCGATTATTTACACTAATAAACTTATCCAACATAAAGATCGCAATTTTTTGAAAAAGTAATATGGAGTAAACGCTGCAGACTTTGCAGTTTTAGGAGAAAATGGCATGATTACAGTTTTAGCAGGAGGAACAGGTTCAGTCAAACTAGTCAGAGGATTAGTTTCTCAAGAATCCAAAGTCAATGTTGTTAGTAATGTTGGAGACAATTATTGGTTGTATGGACTCTATGTTTGTCCAGATATTGATACAATCGTATACGGATTAGCAGATTTATTAGATTCAGAGAAAGGATGGGGAATCAAGAAAGACACATTCAATTTTTTGCGCCAAATGGAAGTATTTGGAGAAGAGACATGGTTTAGAGTTGGAGACAGAGATGCTGCAACACATCTGATTAGAACCAACATGTTAAAGAACGGAAAAAATCTAAGCGACATTACAAAATGG
>JOSY01000018.1 GCA_000746765.1 Marine Group I thaumarchaeote SCGC AAA799-D11 | reverse complement strand
GAGACATGGTTTAGAGTTGGAGACAGAGATGCTGCAACACATCTGATTAGAACCAACATGTTAAAGAACGGAAAAAATCTAAGCGACATTACAAAATGGATGTGTGAAAAATTTGCAGTTAGTGCAAACATTATTCCAGTTACAGACAACAGTATTGAAACAAGAATTATCACAGACAAAGGGGAATTACACTTGCAAGAATATTGGGTAAAACATAGAGGAAAAGATCCTGTTGAAGGAATCCAATATATCGGAGCAGACAAAGCCCGTCCAAATCCAGAAGCAGTAAATGCAATCCACGATGCAGACCTAGTAATTTTAGCTCCAGGAAATCCATTGACATCAATTGGGCCAATGCTTCAGATTAAAGGAATCAGAAAAGAATTATCAAAAATCAAGAAAAAAGTAGTAGCAATAAGCCCATTAATTGGAGATAATGCAATTAGTGGCCCTGCTGCAAAATACATGCAAGCTGCAGGTATAGAATCAAATGCTTATGGGTTAGCAAAGATGTATTCAGACGTATGTTCTAAAATGATTATAGATACTAAAGACAGAATGTTATCAAAGAAGATTCAAAGTTTAGACATGAAAGTGTTTGAAACTAAAATCACTATGAAAAATAAATTAGCCGAAGATGCATTAGCAAATTTCATCCTAAAACAAGTACACATATAATTTGAAAATAGCTGCAATAATTCCTGTAAAGACTTTCTCTAATGCAAAAACACGTCTAGATTTACCTCCACAAAAAATAGAAGATTTGTGCAAAGTGATGTTAGAAGAAATTCTACAGACAGTTTCAATCTCGCCCCAAATTGACAAAGTAGTGATGGTAACAAAAGAAAAAAAGGCAATTGAGATTGGAGAAAAATTCAATGTTCATACAATAATTGATGAGAAAGAAGAAAGTGTCAATGGAGCAGTTGCACTTGCAGACAAGTATCTATTAGAAAATAATTTTGATGCATCAATGGTATTTCCTCAAGATATTCCATACATCAAAACTCAAGATATTGATTTTATGTTAAAATACAAAATGCATCCTAACTTTGCAATAATTGTTCCATCAAGAAGATTTGATGGAACTAATGCACTTGTTAGAATGCCAGTGGATTTGATGGAGACCCATTATGATGAAGACAGTTACAAAATTCACATGAACACTGCAAAAGAGCACACGTTAAATGTTGCAATGGTGTTTGTAAAAAGAATCATGTGGGATGTAGATAACGCTGAAGATTTGAAATTCCTTTTAGAACAAAAAGAAAAGCCACACATTGCAGAAAAAATTAAACAGGTTTTAGAAACTACGTAAAAAAATCAAAAAATTACCCAAAAATTGTGATTTTTTAGGTACGATCACCAACAGACTTATAAGTAATGATTCAGAAAATGTTAAATATTATCATAAAAGGTTTTGGGAGATATAAAAAATGGTTAAAACAGTAAATCCAAAGGACAGGTGTCCAAGATGTGGAAAAGGTACACTAGTAACAGACGCAAACACTGGTGAGAACTTTTGTGGCAAATGTGGATTTGTAATTACAGACAAAGTAGAAGAGTCAGGTCCTGAATGGAGATCATTTTCAAACGAAGGTGAAAACAAAAGCAGAGCAGGAGTTCCAACATCACTTGCCATGCATGACATGGGATTAGCCACTGTAATCAATCCTCAAAACAGAGATGCAACAGGTAAACCACTAACAGCTTCTATGAAAAGTACCATTGAGAGATTAAGAACATGGGACAGTAGAAGTCAAGTTCATGAACCAGTTGATAGAAACTTTAGACAAGCATTTAGTGAATTAGATAGACTCAAAGACAAACTTGCAGTAGGTGATGCAGTTATTGAGAAAGCAGCTTACATTTACAGAAAAGCATTAGAGAAAGGACTGGTCAGAGGACGTTCCATTTCAGCTTTGATTGCATCAGCATTGTATGCTGCATGTCGTGATACTGAAACACCAAGAACATTAAAAGACATTGGGCAAGCAAGTAACATCAAAAGAAAAGATATTGCTAGATGTTACAGATTATTGTTAAGAGAATTAAATTTGAAGATGCCAGTTGTGGATCCAATCAAATGTATTTCAAGAATTGCAAGTAAAGCTGGTCTTTCAGAGAAGACAAAAAGAAAAGCAACAAAGATTTTACAAACTGCAGAAGAAAATAAAATTTCAGCAGGAAAAGACCCAATGGGATTAGCTGCTGCAGCATTGTATGTTGCATGTGTCACAAATGGGGAAAATAAAACTCAAAGAGATGTAGCAGAGGCTGCAGGAGTTACAGAAGTGACAATCAGAAACAGGTACAAAGGCTTGAAAGTAGCCTTAAATCTCTAGTGAAGACTCTTTTTTCGAAGAATATCTATTCAAAAATATCATTACCACAGATAATATTCCTGATGCCAAAAGCAACAACTCCAAAGTAGACATTAATGAATGAGAAAATGCATTTTCAACAGAGATAGAATTTATCTGAGATAGAAAAGTGGCATATGAGAATATGAAATAGTTTGTTGCCCAGTGAATCAGCAAAGATGCAACGAATCCGAACCTAAGATAGACCCATCCTAGTATAATTCCACCAGCTGCGGCTTGAGCAAATTTTCCTTCGCTCCAAGATTCTGCAAACGCAATATGTGCAAATCCAAACAAAATACCAACAAAAATAATCAAGAGTATTGCCTTTTTGGAATCATGAATGTCAAGATTTCTAGGAGACCAGAGGCATCTGAAGAAGTATTTTGCAGATGACCTATGAGAGTATAGCGCAAATAATGGAATTCCAATTAGAATTAAACGAAACCCAATCTCTTCAATTAATGGGGCAAGTGAGACATAGAAGAATTGTATTAAATCATTATCATCAAGAGGTGGAACTGTGACAATTCCAAATTGCTCTTGTACAAAATTAATCAAAACAGAAACTAAAACTAGAATAGATAGCCACTTTGTTACACCTACCATATAGTTTGAAGTAGTATGGTATTTCCCAAAAGAGATGATAGATGTAAATGATTTTAGAAATCCTGTCTTTGGACCCAAGATTGCAATTACAAATAATACAACATAAAAAATCCACAAACCAACAAAGACATCACCAATACTGATTTCAGATGCAGTTTGGTATACCGAAGTTCCTTGGAATATTTCTAGATGAGTTACAGGGAAATCATAGTTGATGTCATCACCAATATCACTTTCAAAGACAACAAAGATTCCTATTGGAAAAGAGACTAACAATAATCCAAAGATTACTGAAAGTAGTGCAGTAAAAGGAATTCCAACAGCTTGGAGTAATTTGTTTTGGTTTTGCAATTTGCTTTAGTGTAATTCAATACTTTCTTCAGCAAAACCTAGATCAGTGAGGGTATCTTTGATGGTATCACGATGATCACCTTGCAAGAAAATATAACCTTCTTTTGCAGTTCCGCCACAAGCATATTTGCTTTTGAGTTCTTTTGCAACAGTCTCTAAATTATTTAGTTTAGGATCCAAGCCTTCAATCATAGTACCTTTTTTCTTAAATCGTCTAGTTTCTAATCGAATTATAATTTTGGTGCTATCTTTGGCAAGTTCACCGCATGCACACAAGTCTTCTGGAAGACCACAAGTATTACAAATTACTGCCATTCGTTCGAAATGAATTCAAATTTACGCACTATTAAGCCTTGTTTGGAATGCTATATTTTTGAAAATAATGAGATTTTTTAGATAGAAAATTCAAGAAAAACAGTGTCAAAAGATCTCACAAAAAAAGCAGCAGAGATGTTACTGCAGGGTGCTACATTACTTAGTGAACCATGTCCATATTGTAAGGGCGTAAGAGTGATGAAAGATGGTCACGCATTATGCACAAGTTGCGGCAGAGAACCTGAGAAAAAAGAGATCCCACAAGTCAAACAAGAATCAGAGTCTCCACTAACTGCGACTTTGGAGAAAAAACTAACAGTATTATCAAAAGAACTCGAAGAGGAGAAAGATCATGCAAAGCAACAAGAGATACTAAAATCAATTAATTCACTGTTAGAGACAATAGAGAAGACAAAAAAATAGACAATAAAGTATTTATGTCAAAATCCTAGTTTCAGAATTAGAATGGCAGATAAGAAATCAGCACCACTTCCAGCATCAAGTGGAGGTCTCATGAGATTCTTTGAAGATGAGACAAAGGGATTCAAATTGGATCCAAGAATAGTTGTATCAATTCCTATTAGTTTAATTTCAATATCATGGGTAATCGATATCTTTTTAGCTCCCTGAATAAACAATGGAAAACGCACCAGACGACGTTTCAAATATCCATAACAGGTTCTCCCTTACTTTAGTTAATCCATCATCACACTACTTTTCATTATTTGTATCACTAGGTGTTGCAGCAATAATTTCAGCAGCCA
>JOSY01000017.1 GCA_000746765.1 Marine Group I thaumarchaeote SCGC AAA799-D11 | reverse complement strand
ATATCCATAACAGGTTCTCCCTTACTTTAGTTAATCCATCATCACACTACTTTTCATTATTTGTATCACTAGGTGTTGCAGCAATAATTTCAGCAGCCACTATTTTGGAGTATTTAGAAACAAGTATCGAAGAAAAATGGTATGTCATTCCTACAGTAATTGTAGTTTTGTTTCTAACACAATTACTTGATACAAGATTCACAAAGAAAAAAGAATACTCAAAGTCGTTGCACTCTTCATTGTTTGCAAATATGTTGTGGGCTGCAACTGTATTGTTAGGACTGTTAGCCAGTTTTGTGTTAGGTAAAGAGACATCATTGTTCTTTGTAACATTTGGAATGTTCCTGTTTGCAAGTTTTAGAATTGGAATTTACACAACGACACTTGGAGTGAGTCTCAAAAAAGCATGGGCAATCTGTTTTGTCCAGCCATTAGCAATGTTTGCAGTACTAATTCCACAAGATTTGTGGTTCCAAACCCTTAGCGATCCAATGGCATTGTTTTATGGAGTGTCATTTATGATAATTGCGAGTGTATGGTCAGTACTTACAGACAGAGCAGGAAGACCTGGAATGGAAAGTACTCACAAAACAATTCAAGCATACCTTGCATCACAGAAAAATGATCATACAGAAGCCGAAGAAATCATGGAGGGGCGTTCTAGTGAAACCAAAGTTGCAACTTCACAGATTAGATTATCAGCAAATGAAGGAGGTAAAGAATTCAGAATGGTTCTACCTGAGATTCATCCTGGCCCATATCATCCAGTAGGAGGGAGCAATATTCCATATCTGATTTACAAAAATTTGTCATCATCAGCCATGGTAATGCACAGCATATCAGATCATGCACTGAATTTACCATCAAAAAATGAAGTTGAGAATTATCTAAAGAATTTAGAAAACAGCAAAGTCACAGAAGAAGGATTGCAATGTACAGAGCCTGTAACTGTACAAATTAACAAAGCACGAGTGATTGGATTGCTCTTTGGAAAGAATCCCTTACTATTCTTGTCACTATCCCCACATGGAATGGAAGACATTCCAAATTATATGAAAAATGATATTGAACAATATGCTAAAAACAGAAATTACTCAAAACCACTAATCGTTGACTGTCACAATGCAATGGGAGAAGAAATCTCAAACGAAGACGGTGAAGACATGTTAAAAGCTGCAAAGTCTTGTTTGGATACACTAATTACAAAAGATAGTTTCCCAATTGAATTCGGATACGCAAATTCAGATGACATGGATGTATGGACTGAAGATTTAGGAATGGGAGGATTAGGAATTGTATGTCTCAAAATAAATGAAAAAAAGTATTTTCTTGGATGGGCAGATGCAAACAATATGGAAAATGGAGTCAGAGAGAAAATCATAGATATTTTTGCAAAAAAAGACCTTCAATTACTTGAGATTTGTACATCAGATACTCACTATGCACCTGTTAAAGCAAGAAACAGAAATGGATACTATCAACTAGGACTAATTACTAGTGCAGAGAAACTTGCAAAGTGGTTCTTAGAGATTGCAGGTAATGCTGAATCAAACACTACAACTGCAAAGTTTGAGATTTTGGAAAATGAGACAAAAGTCAAAGTGATGGGGCAAGGAATCTATGAAGACTATTCTAAAGCATTAGACAATTCACTAAAAATCACCAAAGGTTTCTTGATTGGAGGAGTAATATTCTTCATAACTAGTCTTTTTCTATAGTTTTCATCTGATCAATATTTCCATAAAATTCATCAACAAAAGAAGAGAACTGAAATATTGGAACTATAGGAACATTCTCAATAAAATTCACCTTGTCTTGATATAATGTAACTATTACAGGTACAGCAACAGCTCCTTCTGTCTTTGCAACATATTTTTTTGTTCTCTCAATTTGTTTTTTGACAACAGATGATAGTGATGACATACTGTAACGCTTCCAGTGTTTACAGTCAATTAGTATTGCAACACCTAATCGTATTCCCACAACATCAATCTCCATTCGGGGTTTTGTGAGAATCATGTTCTTCAGGACAGCAAAATTTTTTGAGGATAGAATTTCTGCAGTTAATCCTTCAAAGTCTTTCCAGTCCAAAGCAACAGAGATTTCATCAATTGGAAGTCCTTTTTCCAACAATGAAATTGCTATCTTTAGTTTGTCACCTTCTTCAAAATAGTAAAAATCATCTTGTTTTGTTCCAATTTGGTTTTTGATAAATTCATCTAAAATTGATTTTGATTCATCTTCACTCATTTTAGTTACAGCAGAAAAGTCTTTGGCAGAAACACCACCGGGAATAATTCCTTTAAGACCAACAATCATTTTTGGATTAGTTTTCATTTGGATTTCATGAATCATGAAAGGAATTTAGGTTTTAAGAAATAAAAGAACAGGGTATTATGATATAGGTTTTATTATGAGCCTCTTAAATTATTGATATGAAAAAATTGCTAGTTGTCATACTAGCTCTTTCAATTGTTATTATTGGAAATACACATGCATTTGCAGAAAAAAATGTATTTTTTGATTCTGTAAAATTCATTCAATATCTAGATGAAAATACAGCACTAGAAGAAGTCCGAAACGGTAATCTGGATATTTACTATTACAGAATTTCATCAGATAGATTGGAGAATAGTAAAGACAGAGAAGGATTGCAAGTCTTTGATTCAACTGGAGGGTCATACAGTATCTTGGCAAATCCTGCAAAAGCTGAAGAATTCAATCCATTTTCAATTAAAGATGTTAGATTTGCATTGAACTATTTGGTAGACAGAAAATTAATCGTAAATGAGTTGATGGGAGGGTATGGTGCACCAATAATTTCGTATTATGGACCATCAGATCCTGAATATCTAACAATACTAGAAGAATTGGAGAGATTCAATTTCAAATACAATCCTGCACTTGCTGAACAGATCATAACTAAAGCACTAAAAGAAAAAGGCGCAGTAAAAATTGATGAGAAATGGCAAGTAAACGATAACCCAATAGAAATTAGAATTTTCATTAGAAGTGATGATCCAGTCAGAAAATCAATTGGCGAGATTTTGGCAATAGAATTAGAGAAGATGGGATTTTTAGTCAAAAAAGACTTTGGGGATTTAAACAAAGCATTTGTTGTTGTGTATGGTTCAAACCCATCTGATTTGAAATGGAATTTGTATACAGAAGGATGGGCACGTTCAGCATTTGTGAGATATGATTCAGTAGGATTGGGTCAAATGTATGCTCCATGGTTTTCAAACATGCCAGGCTTTAACGACCCATCATATTGGAATTATGAGAATGAAAAATTAGATGAATTAACTCAGAAAATATACACAGGGGACTTTGAAACTGCTGAAAACAGATCAGAATTAATTCAAGAAGCAGTTGTAGAAGGCATTAACGAGTCTGTGAGAATTTTTCTGGCAAGCAAAGTTGATCAGTATGTTGTAAATGAAAAAATAAGTGGAGTTGTTAATGACTTTGGGGCAGGAGTACCAAGTAGATTCACTCCAATTAATGCACACAGTCAAAATGACGAACTAGTAATTGGTGTCAAACAAATCTATCAAGGAGCTTGGAATCCAATTATGGGGCTAACTGATAGTTATAGCAGACATATTTGGGGAATCATATCAGACCCTGGAACGTTCAAACATCCTTTTACTGGGGAGACATTTCCAGTTAGAACAAATTGGCAAGTTGAAACTGCAGGCCCGGATGGAAATCTTACAGTTCCAACAAAAGCAGTAATGTGGAACCCAACTTTACAGAAATGGGAAAACATCAAACCAAACACAGTAGCTAAAAGCAAAGTAATTTTTGATTTTAATTTTGGGAATTGGCATAATGGTCAAAAAATAGACATGAATGATATCATGCATTCCCTATACTTTACAATTGAATGGGGGACACAAACAGATGAAAATGACAGAACCTTTGACACAGAATTTACCCCAAGAGCTGCTCAAAGCATTCAAACAATAATAGGAGTAAATCAAATTGATGAGAATACCATCGAAGTGTACGTAGATTATTGGCATTTTGATGAAGGGGAAATAGCTGATTGGGCAGTTATTTGGAATACAATGCCATGGGAAATTTCTGCAGCAATGGAAAAAGCAGTTTTAGATGGCAAAGTGTCATTTTCCAGATCTGGAGCAACAAGTAAGAATGTGAATTGGTTATCACTAATCATTCCAAATGATGCAAATTTAATCAGAGATTATTTGCAAGATTTCAGAGATTCAAATCACATACCCATTTCACTAAAGAACAACAATTTAGAATCAAATTATTTTCAAGAAAGATTTGATTCATCAATAAAATGGATTGAAGAGAACAATCACGCAGTGATTAGTAATGGACCGTTTTATCTAGAATCATATGCACCAGAATCACGAACAATTTCAGTTAGTGCTTTTGAAGACGATTTGTATCCATACAAAGTTGGAAGTTGGTCTGAATTTGAAAATCCAGAATTTCCAACAATTACAGGAATAGAAATAGAAAATGTAATTGAGAAAGGAGAAGAGTTTTCAATAAAAATTGAGGCTAAAAATGCAGATTCAGTACTATATTTTCTAACAAACAGTCAAGGTAACATGATATCATCAAAATCAATTGATGCAGTCAAGGACAAAATTAGCATCAACATAGATTCAAAAGATTCAGAAAAATTGCAAGTAGGAACAGGAAATGTAAAGATTTTTGCAATATCTGATTCAGTTCTCAAACCAGATTTTTATGAAACAAGTTTCATTGTAACTGAAATGAAAACAGAATTGCCAAATAGTTCTTCAGAAGATGTAGAATTTTTAGAGAACAAAGTAGGTCATGAGATTTGGATTATCCCAATAACAGTAATCATCGGTGTTATTATTGCACTAAAGAAACACTACAACAAACCATAATCCTTTAAAATTAATTCAATTTGTTCTTCATTTTCTAATTTCAAGTATTCATCAAATAGATTGTGGTTTAGGTCATAGAAAGTATGACCCCACTTGAATTTTTCAAGTAATTCCATACCTTGTTCTTTTTGTCCCAAAATGAAGAGTGAGGCAGCCAAAGCTTCAACAGTAGTTAATTTATTTAATTTTGCATAATTTACAGGATTACCTGCAAGAAGTGGCGGAAGTTTTCGTTTTATTCCATTGAATTTTTTTGAAAATGCCTGATCAGCTAGATTCCAAGAACAATCAATACCAACAATAGAATTAATTAATGATTTGTCTTTTGGCATCAAAGTGTTTTTTGAAAAAGGATCTAAAACCAAACCTTTAGTGCCAATTTTTTTAATATTTTGAGCAAGACCAAACTTTACCATTTTAGCAGCTGTGCATTTTTTTGGATCATCTTGATAAAACATCAAAACTTGTAGTTTCATTTCAATTAATTTTAAAGAGAATGGTATTTTGAACTTACTCTAATGCTTTGTAGGTTACCTTGTAATAGAATCTAGAGACTTGTTCATCTTTGAGTACCTCTACATTCCAATTAGAATCAGGTAAGAATAATTCAGAGGATTCAGGCAATATGCTGAATTTTTCTAGTCGTACATCAGGACCACTATACCTAACATTTAGGCTCATTCCATCTACTTCAACTACATCATAGATTTGCCCTGGTTTTCTAGTAGATTCACTAACAAGGCAATCAGCATCAGGACCTATTATACAAACACCACTCTCAGAAGTGACTTTAAGATTAACATCAGAGACATCATCTCTAATTGGAGTAAGTAGAGAGCCTGAAACAACTCTTGGAGATAGTGTTACATCGCCTACAGTTTTTCCTTGTGTAGATACAGAAATTGTAGTATCAGGAATTCTGTTTTCTTTTTCAATTACTGTTTCTAATTTTGGAGCAGGTGGTTTTTCAACAACTGTAAATCGAATATGTTTTGTTTCAAAGTCAGCATCAATTGTTACTTCATATGTTCCAATAGAAGATAGTGTGTCTTTTATTGGGAATTCATGTATAAATGAACCAGAAGGACTAGGACGTATTGATTTTACTTGTCCAACATGAGTTCCACAAATAAAGGAACCACAAGTAATTTCAGTTTCAGACTTTTTGATAATGCTTACATCATATGCTTCCAAGTAAATCAATTTGTTTGGTTTTCCAGAAATAACAACCACATCACCAGGATAGTATTCAGACTTATCAGTAGAAACTAACAAAGATACAGGCTCATCAAGACCAAAAACAAAATCATTAGCAACACTAAATGTAGAAGTTGTTTGCTTTGTAGAATAAATTGCTTTTACAGTATACATTCCCTCACTAAAGATAGTTGCAGGTAACTCAAACAAGCTTGAAAATTCACCACCTTGTTTTGGATAAACAGATGCTTCATGAATTTGCTTGTATGGGAACGTTCCATCTAAAACTTTGATAGTTACACGATCAGGGACTACCAATCCCTCATCACCTTGTTCACGAGGAATAACGTTTCCAATTACTTTGAGCTTATCTCCTGCTTGATACAAGGATTTGTCAGTAGTTACAAAAAGAGGGGTAGTCGATAGAGAATCATTTTCAGGATCAGCAGATACTTTGAATAGCAAATCTTTGCTGAATGTGTCACCTGCTACTTTGATTTTATAAATACCGAAATTTGAAAATTCGATATCACGTCCTCCATCAGATTTTAGAGTTTGATATCGTTCTGAAACAGGTGTGGTCCATGACCAAGAGAATCTTTGATTATCAACAGATGTTCCATAGGTTGTCTTTGTGCCGTCAGGTCTTGTAACAGATATGGTAACGGAACTATCACCAGTTGGAATTATGCCACTTGCAGTTACTTTTTCATTTAAACCATAAACATCTTTATCAAGAGATATGCCCGTACCACTTTTCAAATCATCAACAATGTCAAATGAAGTGTTTGCAACAAGATCTAGGTATTGTGCAGTTATCACATATGTGCCTTCAGAAAATATTCCTCGACTAATGTCAGCAGTTACAGAAAAAGTTCCTCCTACTTCAGGTATAGCTGTAAATTCATAATCTGCAGTGACAGAACCTTCACCACCAGCAGCTCCTTGGTTAACGCCTCCAGGAACACCAATAATTGAAAGGGGTTTTCCATCTTCAGTCTTAAATGAAATTAACACAGTGGGAGTTTCAAAACTTGTTCTATCTACGGGGTTTTTTATCTGACCACGAATTACAAGTTCTTTATCCAAAGTAAAATCATAAACAAGTTTGTTAGTAGTAACAACTAGAGGATCAGTTGTTGGAACAAAGTTTTCAGGATCTTCTACCACCATGATGGTCTTTTTTGCAGAACCAAGATCTTTTGAAACTTTGATTTTATAATCACCTAGTCGGGCATCAGCATCAGGAATTGTAAAAGAGTACTTGAATTTGCCATCACCATCCATTCTAACAACATCTAAAATCTTTAGAACATTGCCACCACCAAGTTGACTTCCAGTACCTAAAGCAAGACTCTTTGTTTGAACTATCTCCAAGTCAAGAGAGGCTACCCAAACATCATTTAATCTTCCAGTAATTGTTACAACTTCACCAGTTCCATAAACTTCCTTATCAGTCCACAAAGATATCGGGATAGATTCCTTTACATCTTCTACAACCTCAAATGTTGTGATTGCAGATTTGTCAAAATATTCCCCAATTATCTCATAAGTACCATAAACAGGATTTACAGTTGACAAGAAAATGCTGGTTTTAAATTGGCCATTTATAGGAAATAGATTTCCATCATATACGATTTTCCCGGCAGAATCAGTAACAGTGAATTTCATTCCTTGAAATTCAATAATATCAGTAGCAGTACCAGTAATTGAAACCATCTGACCTGGGATATATTGAGATTTGTCAGTACTCAAATTTAGAAAACTGTCTTGTTGTGTTTGTTCTTCAGTTATTTCATATCCTACTGAAAATGATGTGTTTGTAGTTGAACCAGCATAAGATGCAGTTATGTTATAATCACCTTCGTTAATTCCCAAAACTTTTTGCAATCCCAAAGTTGTTTTAAAATTCAAATTCAAATCAGGATACAATGTTAATGTTCTATCGAAATTTGGGCCAGTGATTTTTACAGTAATTACTTCAGGTTGGAAGAATGGCTTTTCAACAAATACTGCTTCAGAAACACTTCCTTTAATCACAGCGGTTTCGCCAAACAAATAGGATGGTTTATCAGAAGAAATGTAAATAGAAATTTCATCTTGTTGTTGTTCTTGGATTAATTTGCCATTAGTAGAACCAGATGTCGATGTTACAAATTTCCAATCGTTAGAATGATCCAAATCATAACCATCATAGATTCTTTGCCAAGATGTAAAATCATTTTGAATATCTGTAAGTATAGGAGTTTTGTCTATTACAACTCCATTTTCATTTCGTAATTCAACAGATTCGTTGATGTCAGTAAACCAAACACTTTGATAAGAAAAAGTCATGAATTGTCCAGGTTCGATAATGGTTCCAGAACCAATTGTCATAGTTTTCTTAAGTACAGTAGTTGATGCAATCTGCCATCCACTTAAATCAATTTCAGAGTCAGTAGGATTGTAAAGTTCAACCCATTCAGAAATAGATTTTGAATCATCACCAGGAGGATTAATGTCAACTTCGTTAATTACAACATTTTCTGCGGTTTGAGCATATGCAGGGGACACTACCCCTACAAGTAGAACTATGGAAAATACTATAGACAGGTTCCGATTCATTGCTGTTTCCTCTTTTTTTTGACTAGAAGAGTCATTTTAGAATGAAATTGAGGAAAAGTTGAGCTTGTTGTTAAAGTTGACCTCAAATATCCGACTTTTTGGGGCTTTTTCATGCGTATTTTATGATTTTTTTAGTATTTAGAGAAGACGTAGAATTGATCTGTTAGGCTCGTTTTACATTAATCATTACTTCAGATATGCAGTCTCTAGAGAAGAATTGTTTGGTTGGTTCAAATTTCTATTTGTAAACTCAGAGTTGAATTTAACCGTCTGTGTGCTTAATGGTTCAAAAAGATCTCAGAGTCGAGATAATTCTGCAAAAACTTGTTTAATTTCATCATCTAATTCATCTTCTTGAACATGAGAAGATAAAGCCATTATGCCTATGGAAACACCATATTTTGAGAAAATATTTTGATTGAATTTTTTTAGAATATCTTTTCCAGGTGTTATGGATAATCTTTTATCAAAATCATCCCATATTGAATCAATTTTTCCTAATGCTGTTTTAACTGCTGTAGAAGTGTCCATCTGTTGACTATTTTTCCTTGCCCAATGTTCTAGTTTTTCAGCATATTGGGCAATAACATCTTGTTTTAGTTCTCCTGCAGAATCAAAAAGTATAGATTTGATTTCATCCAGAGAAACAGATTTTCCAGAGGAATTAAGCTGATCGTTTACAAGACGATGAACTAATGAAGGGATTAAAAGATAATTTTCAATTTCAGACTTTTTCCAAACATGAGTTTGAATTCCTTTATTTTTTGAATTTTCAATAATTGATTTGATTTGTTCATCATTTCTATAATCATGATCTAAGATAGAATAACCTCTAAGCAACTCATCCTAAAACCCTACAATACATCAAAAATGATGCAATGTTGATTAATGATTCATAATTTTCTGATATTCTCTCATATCTTATTGCCATCT
>JOSY01000016.1 GCA_000746765.1 Marine Group I thaumarchaeote SCGC AAA799-D11 | reverse complement strand
TTATTTCTTGATATTTCATGGAATGGTATCAATTGAGATAATTCTTAGATCAAGATGATCGTAATTATTTTACAAAATGATCGGTTTTAGGATGACTTGGATCAAGTCATCATCTGGTTCTGGTTTTTCCATTCGATAATATGATCCATTATGCAGAATTAGACTAGGTATTTGATACAATGTTCAGTATTTCTTGTATCAATGCCATATAGTGTCCATGCCTGAAATTGTAAAACTACCTAACAGAATAACCATCATCTTCTGATATTTGCTTTGTATGATTAATACAAAATCTCATAATTTCCTTACAGAACGGCTTTCTCATCCCTTCCTCAAAATAATAGAACATTATCTTGGCATAATCTTAAGTGTCACATCCTAGCATATTGCAAATCATAAGGAAATTACTAGGAATTTTTGAGGCTAAAAGATATGGTTATTGTAAAATCGTATCTTGTAAATCGTCTAAACATCTAAATTTATGATAATGGGAAATTCACTATTGTATAAATTTTTGATTCTTGGAATAATTCCTTTACTTTTGATTATTCCGGGAACAGCATTTGCTGATGAAACAGAATTAATTGTCAAAGTTAATCCTGATGTTTCTGACGGAGGAGAATTCTCAAAATATGATGGAAATGGCTCAATATTGGGAATTGTTGTTGAAGGAGAGTTAAAAGATCAAGGACATATCCTAGTAACGACTAAAGGGATATTCAAAAATTCTAATACTGAGATAGAACGAGAAGAGAGAGTCAAACTAGATTTAGGAAATCAAAAACATCTCTTTGTTTTAGATTATCCTTTTGCATATGATGTAATTTACCAAACTACAGTAACACATGGTGATATAATAAAAGTAGTAAAATGGATTCCCCTTTCATCAACTGGAGAACAAGTCGAGATTAGCCAAGGCTTGAAACAAATATCTCAAGTAAAATATGAATCTCCACCAAATACAGTTGAATTATACAATCATACTGATGAGATAGTAAGTCTTGTCTTGTATTTTGAAAAAGAATCTCAACAATCTGGAAAAATTACTTTAGAAGGAAAATACGTACAATTACCAGAAACAGGAAATTCGCGTTTTGATATTCAACCATCCTATAGTGATCCGTTAAGATACAATATCCCTATCAGGATAGATCATAATTATGATGATGAAAAATTTAATGTCGGTGTAACTGAAGAAGGTTATTTTGATTGGTCTAAAACATTGAAAGCAGAAGCCGATAAGGATTTTGAATTCACATTATTCTATAAAACAAAATGGAAACAAGTAGTCGAACCTTTTAAGATAAGCGAATTAGAATTTCCTAAATCTATTCCTGAAAAAGAAAATTTGAAACAAACAAAGATTCCTGATTGGGTAAAAAATAATGCTAAGTGGTGGGCAGATGGCCAAGTTGACGATTCTACATTTACTCAGGGCATTGGATTCTTAATCAAAGAAAAGATAATTGGAATTGATAGTTTGCCTGAACAAGCTTCTGAGGTTGCAGAACAGCAAGTTCCTGATTGGATTAGAAACAATGCTGGATGGTGGGCAGATGGAATGATTTCTGAAGGCGACTTCATAAAAGGAATCACATTTCTAGTTGAAAAAAGAATAATTCAAGTTAATTAATTCTTGTTAATTTGATATATTGTGACTTAATATCAAGAACAGAATCTTTCCTGTTAACAATTCCTTGAATCATGAGTAATTATTCATGTTCATCTTTATCTAATGTTGGGTATTGTGTTATTTTCTCAATACACCATTAATGAAATTTACATTAACACCTAAATGATATGTCCATAAAATTACCATGTGTCAAAATTAACATTTGAGGAATTAAAGACACATCTTTGGCATGCAGCAGATATTCTAGATGAAAAAGGTGGAATTGATCCCAACGAGTATAGAAAACCAATTCTTGGAATGCTTTTTCTCAAAAGATTGAGTGATGTATTTGAAGACAAAGCTACGAGTCTTGAAAAGAAATATGGTAAAGATGAAGCATGGAATGATCCAGACAGACATCCATTTTTTATTCCAGAAAAATCAAGATGGAGTGAAATCGAAAACACATTTGAAAATATTGGGGAGACCATAGATAAGGCATGTATTGAAATTGAAAAGGCAAATTCTAAACTAAAAGGTGTTCTTACAAATATTACATACAATAACAAAAATGATTATTCGGATGATGTTTTACTCTCTTTAGTATCTCACTTTAGTGAAAAAGATAGAAGATTAGGAAATGAAGATTTAGAAAATGAAGATGTTTTTGGTCAGGCATATGAGTACCTATTAGGACAATTTGCAGATTCTGCAGGTCAAAAAGCAGGAGAATTTTTCACCCCTAGAGAAATTGTCCAACTTTTAGTAGAACTGTTAGAGCCCAAAGAAGGAATGAAAATTTGTGATCCTACATGTGGGACTGGAGCTGTGACAAAAAAACTAACACAGAAAGTTGGTAAAACAGGATATGTTGTTGGTACTGATACATCTGTTACTGCAATAAAGATTGCAAAAAAGTGGAATGAAAATGCTTCAAACCTTCTTTTAATAAATTCTGATGCAGAAAACTTTTCGTTCAAGGAAAAATTTGACATCATAACATGTCAATACGCATTATTTTTCTTTCCAAATGCTGTCAAAGCCCTAAAAAATATGAGAAATAGCCTCAAAAAATCAGGCAAATTAGGAATATCTGTACATGGACATAAAGACAGAGTTCCATTTTTTGGAAATATTATAGATGCAGTGACTGAATTTATTCCAGATTATATTCCACCAGGTACTCCATCTTTAGACAGATTTGGAACAAAAAAATCACTAAGAGATGAAGTAAAAAAATCAGGATTTTCTAAAATTTTAGTTAAAGATTTTGTCTTCAGATATAGTCCAGGAAATTTTGATGAATATTGGAAAAACTATCTCAAATATGTGGCAAAACCAATCAAAAAAAAATTAAATCAATTAGAAAGTTCACAAAAAAAAGAACTAAAGGAAACGGTAAAGGAAAATACGGAACCATTCACAAAAAGAAACGGAATAATTGAATTTCCTTGGGAAGTTTTAATTTTAACGGCACAAAACAACTGAAAGTCTAAACCTTACCGTCTCTTATAACCATAAGAATATGTAATAACAATATGTCTTACATAGATAACAAAATAACAGTTGACGAATATCTAAAAAATATTCAAATAAAGAGCATGCGAGAACAGTATGCATCAATAATTCATCAATTTGATTTTTTTTGTACAGATGAATTTAACAAAACAGCTAATCAAGTATTGGATGATTTAGCTACAGATTGGGAGGAAGAACGCAACAGTAACAAAATCATCACAGTATTGAACAAATTTGTTCAATGGTGTTTGAATGATCATCCAGAAATTACATACTATCATGGAAAATACAATCATATCAAAAGAAAAATTGGCAAGAAAAATCCTAGTACAGTCAAGCTGTATGTAAACAAGATTAGGCAATTGCTTGATGATGTATGGAACGTTGAGGTAAACATCAATAAAATAAGCAGAAAAATAAAGATTCCAAAACCTGAAGAAGAAGAACCTGAAGCATTTACAAAAGAACAGATGAGAATTTTCCTTGATTCGATATCAAATACAAAGAAACTTCAGTTTATGATACTAAAAGATACAGGAATGAGAATTCAGGAATTGTGTCAGATAAGAAAAAAAGATGTAGAAATAGGAGGGAAGAGAGTCAAAATAAGTATACAGTCAAGGTACACAAAGACCAAAAGAGCCAGAATCTGCTACATTACTAGAGAAACTGAGCCTAGTTTCCTGAGATTATACAAAAGTAAGGAGGAAAATGAGTTACTTTTTGGCACAAATGAGGATTCAGAGGTTTCCAAAGGGGCATTTCAAACGTCATTTGCATATTACAGAGATAAAATAGCTAAAACCCATTCAGAATTTGGGGAGAAATATCAAAGTAGTGACAGACACAAAAAGACAATTCACTCCATACGCTCTTACACATCCACTCAATGTTCCATAGCAAT
This sequence comes from Marine Group I thaumarchaeote SCGC AAA799-D11, assembly GCA_000746765.1. Lineage (GTDB taxonomy): Archaea > Thermoproteota > Nitrososphaeria > Nitrososphaerales > Nitrosopumilaceae > Nitrosopumilus. Next base: position 48,394 of record JOSY01000016.1, on the reverse strand, counting down.
AGATGAAACATGGGGACATGAATACATTGGACACAAAAAATATCTTGGTCAATACATAAGAAATCAAGATCAATTTCTAGAGAAATTCATCAGATCAGAAAACCAATTGATGATTTATGACACTATTGAGGTAGTTGATTCCGATGAAAGAGTAAAGAAACTTGAAGAAGAACAAGCTAAATCAAAACAAGATATGATTGCTCTTACAGACGTAATGAATCAATTATCCAGTATTAGAGCTGACAACATGAAAAAAGAACAGGAAATTAAGGAATTACAGGAAATATTAGCAAACAGATAGAATTTTCCATTCTATTTTCTTTTTTGTTATAAAAAGAGGTAGAAAATACTCAAACATACATCGTTCCTTATTACTATAATTTTGAATTAATGAATTGAGTGAAAAAATGGTAAAAAAAATTACTAAAAAAAACTGCAAACATACAGTAATTGCAAAAGAAATCTTGAGATTAATTTCTGAAGGATATAACAGTCCTAGTTCAATGTATGAATATCTAGAAGTTTCAAAGGAGAAATTGAATTATCATCTCAAAAAAATGATATCTAATGGATTGATTTCAAAATATTCTCAAGGGATTTATGATCTTACTGAAGCTGGTAAAAAAAGTAACGCAACGTACGTCAAAGAAGATGGAAAGAAAATGGTTCAGCTTGAAAATATGAGATTCAAATGTAAAATTTATGATGGATTCAAAAAGATTATGGAATACATCAGAGACCCAAAGATAAGCCAATTGAACAATGGGGTTACACAATACAATGGAAAACTCAAAAATCTAAGTGTCAAAGTATTGGTTTCAAAGAAAAGTAAGACCTTAGAGGTTACCTGTGAGAAGAAATTAGGCGTAAATCGTTATGAGATTTACTACAAAGCAAGAAAACAGGTAGAAGATGCTCTTTTTAGAATGATGAAGGATGGTAAAATTACACTTGGAATGTTGGAACCATCAATGAAACCAGAGTGGGCAATACCACATCCAATTGCAGAGATAATTCTAGATAAAACAGAATCAAGTCAGATACGAACAAAGTATGGAGTGATAAATAGGTCAAAGGGAAGAAATGCTGACTGGGAGGTAGATGATATCACTCAAACTGAAAGAGTAATGAACATGCCAAATGATATTGAGAAAATACATCAACAGTTAGGTTTGATGATGCAACAGTATGGAATTAATGAGTTTAAAGAACCTCCCAATGGTATCTATATGTAGATTAATTGAAATATAATTTTTCAAAAAATCCTTTTTCTTTTTTTTAAAAATCTATTATAATAGATTCATTCGTGGGCAAAGAAAACAATCATAACACTATACACAAAGAAATTATCTTAGCTTTGAATCTTTATTGTATTATATTGGATTCATTTGTTTCTTCTTTAGGTATGGTATTACGTTTCTCCCCGCAAAATTATCGGGGGCAGAGAGAAAATACTCCAAATAGAAACAATCACAGATACAATAGTAATACTTAGATTCCAAATTAATAATCCAATATATTGAAATTCACTAGGCGAGAATATCTTTACTTTATCATAGGAGTAATCTTTCTGTCATTTGGTGTTACCATTCCCTTTGGCGTGGGGATAATAGTAATCCTAGCACTACGAAAAATCAAAGAAATAATCAAAGAATCAAACCAAGAATCATCCATAAATGTAAAATTTGTAAACTAGATCAATCACTTGATTCAACAAGAAAGAGATTCTTTTCAAATTTCCCTCTATTTTCAGCCTTTTTCACACGAATTTCTTCAAGATTCTGCTTTGATGAGCCTTTTAACTCAGAAATTCGGTAAATTACTTCTAAAATATCTGCTAACTCTTCAATGGACTTACTTTCTTGATATTCTTGTAACTCTTCAAGGAGTTTTTCTTCAAGTTTTAAGAGAAATTCATCATCAGATAATGTCCTAACATCGCATTTGTGACCGTCTTTTTCTATGATTTCAGGAATTTTGTCCCGTATCGCTTTATTGTAATTCATGGTTCCCATAACCTCTCATTAATTCCGTGATACTCACTCCTACAATTCTCATAGGATGTTTTCATAAATTCTTCAGAATATTCCACAGGCAAATTCTCTAATTTCTTGTTACGTTCTATAATTTCATCAAGATACTTTTTTACAGGGAGCTTGTCACTTTTGGAAGAATTACATTTTTTACAAGCTGGAACAATGTTATAATTTTCTGATTGCGGAATAAAGTTCCAAGGAATAAAGTGTTCCTGTTCAAAATAACTTGATTTTTTTCCACAGTAAAAACAACATGAATCCCCTAATGAAGTAATTTTTTCGAACTTGCTTGGAGATAATTTTTTGCGACGTATTTCTTCTAACAATTTTGTCGAAACATCTGGAACTTTTTTGTTGCATTTTTCAAGATAAATTGCAATCATATTATTTAGTGCAGATTTCAAAACACTCCTGTTTCTTTTCATATAGTCTACAACCTCTTTTTTTATGAGGATTTTCTTGGAATCGTGTTCGTAAATGTTGCAATCATTGAGGAGTTTTGGCATTACCTGTTGTTGTATGGCAGGATTTTTAATTGTCGTTTCTCTCATGTCTGAAAATTTTTTGGAACAGAATTTTTTCAATGGAGGAGTAGATTTGATACCCACCAGATCCTTGTATGTTTCCAATATGTCATAAATTGCAATAGTATTTTTTGTAGCCTCTTGTTTTAGCTTGTATTTGAATTTCAAAGGATGGTAATACCTCAAAAATCTTGCAACAATAAAATTTAGATCTACATTATAATGTTCCTCCTTATCTTCTACCCATTCCTTTCCCTCAGAATCATTACAATCTCCAATATCTAACAGACATTTTACAAAAGTAGGCTTGTATGTGCTTGCAAGAGATTGTTTGTTGAAAAATTGATTAAACTGTTCAATCATTATGAGAATTATTCATCTTTAGTATTTTAAATTAAATTTCACCAAGTATTTCCATACTGTCAGAATTTGATATAGTTAGTGGCAAGTTCATACAGAAAATAAAGGTAAATTCTATTTTCATAGATACGAATCTACTTAAATTCCGTATTGGACACAAAAATTATTACATAAACAAAAGTCACTCCAATACTTACTAGAAGACAATTTGTTGCCATTTTGTAATGCTTCTCTCGCAATAGAGCCCAAGCAGTAACTCCACCAAAAATTGCAAAAACTAATGGAAATACATACCACCAATAAGTTGGTGATTGTTTATCATCTTTGTATTGAAAAGTTGAGAGATTTACTTTATTCCCACACTTGTTACAGAATTTTTCAGGATATTGAACCAACCCTCCACATGAGCCACAATGTTGTGTAGATTTTTCAAAATCAACTGAATTCCCACACTTGTTACAGAATTCTTGTTCTAACGTTGTAGGTGTATCGCATTTTGGGCAGAGTTTGTTGTTAAAGTCCTATATCTTAAATCCATCAAAAATTTTGCTCATTTTTCAGTATTAAGCACTACGTAGGAATTATTCCAGAGAATTATCACAATTTGGGCATTTTTTTTCATGAATTTTAGCCCCACATTCTAGGCATATTCCTTCACCCACGTCTCTTTCCATTAGTTGGCGTCTCTTTGTAACATAGAACTTAATTCCAAAATACATGAGAATTACAATAATTGCAGCATATGCAGGACTCGTGAAAGGAATCAATCCAATCATGAAAAGCAAAAGGCCTACAATCAAAATTATATCTCTTCGCTCAAATTTCAATAAAACAAGACCTCAAAGAATTGATAAAAACATGCCGGAGCTCAGAGCCATTAGTTTACTTCATATCAAAGTCATTACTCTAACTCTTCCTCATTGCTCGGCAATAGTAATAGTAAGTAATTTGATAATAAGATAATGGTGGGATCGGCGAGATTTGAACGCGCGACCTCTGCGTCCCAAACGCAGAATCATACCAAGCTAGACCACGATCCCAGTAAATCCTAAAAGTTGCCCAATTTAAGCTTCACAGATATTAAATTGACCAAATTTTGAGGTTAAGTTAGTGCCATTTTTGGCATTCAGAAAAAATCATACCCTCAATGTCCTAAATTAGTTAAATCATACCTAAATTTTGTTAACGGGTTGGATTTATCATCAATAGAATTCAATTTCGAAAAAAGAGTCAAGAATTCTCACTAACATTTTTTGTATTATTTGTTGATCATTATGATGTATAAAGACGAATTGCTTGTTCTATATTGTGATACTCTACATCATTTTTGGTAAGGTTTTTGATTTCATTCCAATCGATTTTCGATTCGCAACGAATAGATAATCTTTGAAGGTCCTCAATATCTTGGTCACGTCCTGCTCTAAACTTTGCAACTATTAATCCCTCTAAAGAAATAGTATTAACGGTAGTTCCTTTGTTGTCAACGGGAATAGTATCTGCTGTCTTGATGATGTATTCTAACAAAATATCATTTAGAGAACGCTCATGATACACATCAATTTTGTATCCTCTAGGGGTGAATTTTCTGCCTCTTTGTAAATCTATTTTATATCCCTTATCCAAAAATTCGTCATTAGTAATCTGTTCAGCAACAACAAAATCCAAATCTTGGGATTGTCTTTGTTCATCAGTATGCAGCATAACTGCAATTGCCCCAACAAATGTAGCAGTACCGAAATCTTGAGAAATATTTACAGCTTCTCTAATAAGCGGTTTCAGTTGGTAAATCCTCCTGAACTTTTAAGATTGTATCCCCTGCAAATCTAGCTCTTGTCTTTATCATATCTTTATGAGTCAGCATAATTGCTGCAGCATCCAAAAAACTTCGTCCACCATTTGCAATACAATCAAGAAATACTCTCTCAATTTGATTTTCAAAAGAACCAACCTTTGGAAGAAGTACAACATTACCTCTTTTTCCTTCTCTAAACCCATGATTTTTCAAAAGTTTAGAGACCTTTTCCACATCATCAACATAGACGTACAAGTCAAGAGGAGTTTGATACTTTGTTAATTCATGAGCTTTGTGATCAAGAGTTATTATGGATCCTTTTGGGAGATGTTTTTTCATAAAATTAACATCAGTTGATTTGTAATACTTTCCAAACCTTCTAGCTTTTTTGAGTGCAATTAATGAAGGGAATATAGTTTTTAGAACAATGTAAGGTTGAGAAATTACTTCTCTTTTTATTGTAAATTTTCCACGATTATAATCAACCAATCCTAATTCTTTCAACAGATCTATTTTTCTTTTAATTGTCTTAGTAGACAAGTGGACAATGTTTTCTAAATGCTTCACATCATAGACAGGGCTAGGGGGCAACTCCTGAGCAAATCCAAATGCACTTTTTGCTTTATCAAATACGGTTACTGATTCTTGTATATTCATACAATAATAATAGTATGTGCAGTATATTTATACTTTAGACAAAATTATCTATTTATATATAAATAAGCATACAAAAAAGAAAAGGAGTGTATTAAGAAACAATACATTTTCGATGTCGTTTACTTTGCCGAAGTATTTGATTGCAACATGAACATCTGAATGATTCAGTTACAAAGTACATATCACAAGTCCTACAGAATTTCTGGCCATTTGCATAACCCAATTTGTATTGACTTTGCAAATGATTGCAAAATCCCTTACACATCCAACTCATTTTTCAGTGTAGTTTGGACTAATTCAATCCGTTTGATACTATAGATAGTTGCATTAGGACTGAATCCTGAGATTTCTTTGCTCAGAGTATTAGTGTATTTTGTTACTTTGATGTTATTCTCATCAAGCAATGCCTTTGATTTGGTAAACCAATTAGATAATGCATTTGCACCTTGAGGTATTCTTTTGATATTGAATCCTTCAGTATCAACAAATGACTTGATTTTCTTGTACAAATCATTTGCTTGAATATCAATCTCTTTTTTATCACCTAAAACATATTCCAGACAAGGAATGATTGGATTGTTTTCGTATAGAATCTCCAAGTTTTTCTTTAAACTCTGGTTGTATAGGTTTAGAAATTCTCCTTGATTGTTACCTAATGCCTGATAGATTGCCTCACCAAAAATTCCAAAACTTGCCATTCTTGGAAGCCTAGTGCATTCTTGCTCTACTACATCTTTGATTGAGATTGCTTTTTGAAGAATCAAGAAAATCTGCCCTAACAGACTAGGCAAAAGTTTTCTGAATGTCTCTTCAACAGACTTGTCAGTCTTCCTATGTTCTTCAGGAATTCGCTCCATCTCATAGATGATGCTTCTATCTGCAAGGTCTGATTGACTAATTGTAAAATCAATTCCATTTATGAGAATTTTTCTTTTAACACTTATTGTGTAAACATCACTATTGGTGTATTGAGTTCTTTTCTCAAATGAGCCACCAGTTATTGCACGACAAAGCATGTTACTAATTCCCAAATCAATATGAGAGATGTTCTCATATGCAGAAAAGTAGGAACCAGCCAACGAAGTTACAAAGTTATCTTCTCCATGAGGAAAAGACTTTAGATTGTCTTCATTTTGTCTTCCAGAAGGATCAACAATTCTCTTGATCATAGACGATGTTGTACTTTTTGATGCTCCAGAATGGCCATGTATTGCCATTATAGGCATAGGAGTGCCTGCAATAAACATCGAAATTAGATGGACTTTGAATAGTTCAGGGTTTGGAATCCTACATAGTTTTACAAATTCATCTAAAGGGTCTCCATCAGGCATGAGATTTGGTTCTATTTGTTTGACAGTCTTTGAAGTTCTAATGAATAATGGAGTGTTCTCTGAATAATCTACAAAGCACACATTATCTTTTGAGATTTTTAGCAACTTCCAATCTGTATGTCCAAAATCATAATAGATTTCATCATTTACAAATGCTAAACGAAGGTTGATTTCTCTGCTTTCTATTTCTTCATTCATCAATGCCTTTGCTTTTAGAAATCCAATTACGTTTGCACAGATATCTTCAGAATACATTTCATTGAGTTTATCTGATGCAGTTACCATTAACCAATGGATAGTTCTTGAGTTTTTCTTATCCAATTCTATGGTTTCATAATGGTTATTCATTTTTACAACTGCAAATACTCTAGTGTTATCTGATTGAGATGTACAAATTTTTGTCATTTCAGATGTTGCAAGTTTTGCTAGATTTTTTACAGGACTCTCATTTGCTTCATTAGTTTTATTGCCTTTTGTTTCATAGTTTGTTATTTGAAACAAACCTTCTGAATCAATATCATGACCTAATTCTTTACACAATGACAATTGATCACCGTTCTGATTAGTTTGGCAATTAAAACACCAAGTCATTTCCTTTTATTGTGTTTGAAACTATCTAACAAGACAAAGAACATTTCTTCGATATGCTCATCAAGATAATCTGTAAATAATTTCTCAATAGGAGTCAAGAGATAATTTTTTTCTTAGGGTTTTTGCCTCAGTGTCAAGTTGAATAATTTTCTCATCATTTTGTGATTTTAAAAGAATCAATTCATCAAGACGTTTTTGGACTATTGTTTTACCTACATTCATCTTCTAATGTTGTTTCTTAATACGTTGTTTTTTTCGGTGCCTTTCCTAAGGACAATGGTAGTTATTTCATGAATATTTTCATGAGCAACAGAATTTTCAAAATTCATACATATTATACGGCAAAATCTAATAAAACCAGTACTTATTTAGTACCACTATATATAAAATCAGGCATGGCAGTATCAATCAGAGAACGAGGGAGACTTCCCAAATTTGACAGTACTGAAAATGCAATACTACGTCTATTAATCAAAAACAAAGACGTAATGGGGTTTAATCAAATTCATAGAGAACTTGGAGGAACCCTATCAAAACATACTGTATCAATTAATTTGAAATTATTATTATCACAAAACAAAATTCAAAAAACAAAAAATGGAAAATACAAATTGAGAGCAGGTAAAGATTTTGTAAAGAATGTTGAAAACCTAGAAAAATTATTAAAGAGTTTGGATAAAATTATTCCAGACTTAAAACCTAGAGAAAAAGCATACATTGGATTATACATTTGGACCGTAATTTTTCAAGAACAAACTCACCCAGGATTAGAATTTTGGACATCGAATTTTATTCCTATTTCAAACAAACCACCAAGAGGAAAATACAATAAAACACTTGAAGAGTTTTTTCTATCACGAAATCAAAATAGTATTTTCTTAGATGAGTTGTATAGATTATTTTTTGATTTTTGTAGAGAGTTTAATCCCAAGGTTTTAAATGAGGTTATGTTAGATGTGATTACCAATAGGTCCCAAAATCTAAATTCAAAAAATAAAAATCATGCAGAACTTTCCAAATTATTACATAAAGAAATTTTTATTCAACGCTCTGATTATGAAACATATTATGGTACTGCTCTTTGTAATGCAATATTAGATGTAAAACATGAATCATTAACAATAGATTTTGTTAAAAAAATTAAAGAATTAAAACTATCAGATGAGTCATTTGATAAAAGAATTATAGAATAAAAAATTAGAATTTTCTTTTAATTCCAATAATTACAATTGCAGGGATGCCAAAATACATTCCAACATTCATCAAAATTACACCAATTCCAATTCCTAAAACTTCAGATTCAGATTCTGCATATTCCATTATAGATAATGTCGATAACATTGGGGTAATACTTGCCTTTACCAGTTCCTTGAATATTGGATTCTCTCTTTCATAGTCTGCAACATGTGGAGAAAATGTATAGTACACATGGTTAAACGAGTTTATAAAATTCGTACCTGATTCTGTGCCTAGGAGTTGATTATCTCTCAATTCACGTAGTTTTTGGACTTGTGGGGCTAGTTCAGAGCCATATGTTGCAGTGGCAATTAGACATCCGCCACCTTTAGAGGATTTCTCTTCAGTAGTTTTTTGAATCTGCTGAGATTTATCAACTACACACATCCCATCTTTGAGAATAGTTCCAGTTCCACATACAGGATCAGATGAAGATTCAGGTGTTTCTGTTGCTTCTACTTGTTTTGTTTCAGAAAATGACTGACCATCTAGCTCCACATTAGTTACAATGTCTAGTTCTCCTGGTTCTACATTATCTGGAACTTTGAATTTAATTACAAATTCTCCATTAATATCGGAAGTTACTGTTCTAATCAAAATTACTTTTCCATCTGAATCATTGATTTCTACTGCTACCGGTTGTCCTTCTAGCCCTGCACCAACAGTTCCTTTGAGCTCTACAATTTCACCTGGAACAAATTCTGTTGTGTCTACATCAAATGAAATTACAGATTGTGCAAATGCAGGAGAAATAACAAGTGTTAGTAATACGGCTAATGATGCAAATTTCATTCTATATCCTCCACTATTGAAACTTCACCAGTTAATGGCACACCACCTTCACTAGGCCAGTCAGAAAATGCATTGACATAGATGTCTGCAGGGCCAATTGCAGCATCATCAGGTATGTTAAAGGATAAGATTATTTCAGAATCGCCAGAGGACAGAGTTGTTTGAACAGAGCCAATTCCTATACTTGTGAGTTCAGCATCAAAGATGTTTACTGTTAGTAATGTTGCAATAGATTTACTTGAGGATATATTGACTTTGATAAATCCAGTTTCACCTACTTCCAAATCAGAAGGATTTCCTTTCTGATCAGTTATTGAAACTGAATCAATCTTAAAGGAATTGTATTGAGATTTTATTTTAAAGTGAGCAGAGTCTTTTTCAGTTCTCTTTCCATCGGAAGTTGTAACTGTGGCTTTGTAGTTTCCAGTCTTTGCATTCTCATCTATTTTGAACTCGAATGATATTGAATCATTAGGCGCCATAGAGATTGAACGTGAAACCACTGTTGTTCCATGAGGATCAGTAATGTCTAAAGCTACATTTTGAGATTTTGAGTTATCTTCAATTGAGATATTCAAAACTGCAATAGTATTGATGTCATAAATTCTATTTTCAGCACTAATTTCTAGGTCAATGTGATCTTCAGATTCGGGCTCAGGAGTTGGAGGAATAGATGTGCCTTCACCTACCAAGATTGTGCCTAGCATCCAAGGATGAACCATGCAAAAGTATGGGTAAACACCTTCTTCTGTTGGACTCCATTCGTATGAACCACCTGCCATTAGTAAACTAGTATCAAAAATACCATCAGGTCCGTCATCAGGAGTTCCTGAAGTGTATGTATGTGCTGCAGTGTCTGTGTTTTTCATAATCACAACACCACCTACTGCTACAGATTGTATTTGAGGAATATAGCATCCATCTGATGTTTCCTCACATCCAGGAGCTCCAGAACCGTTTGCAGGAATAATTGTCACCTCATAATCTAAATCAGAGTCAGGATCTGGTTCTTGATCAGAATTGTCAGTTCTGAAAACAAAACTAGTGTCTTCTACATCACTTCCATATGTTGCTTTGACAGTATACTTTCCACTATCATTCCATAGTGGACCTTCAGCAAGAACAGCATGAGTGAATGTTTCATCTGAGGAAACAGATACTTGAGAAATGTCAATCAAATTTCCATCTTTGAAAACTTGTAGTGTTACATCAGTGTTAAAATCAGTAGTTTGTACTTTACCAGAAATTACAATTGTATCCCCTTCTCTGTATTGTGTTTTTCTTGTAGAGAGTGATTCAATTTCCAATTCTTCTTTGTAATCACTTGAAAAAATTGGGAAATTGTTTGAAACATATCCATTAATGTCAGAACCAATAATTTCGACTGCTTCAGTTCCTTGTGGTAAGTATATTGTCAATGTTCTACTAGATGAGGTAGTTCTAGTTTCTGAAAAACGAGGTTCATTTCCATCAGATAAAACTACAAAATCATCATCAGTATTCTGATAAGTGGAATCAAAGAAATCTCTTGGGAAAGAAACTTCCAACATACCTTCAGAAGAAGATACATCAACATACAAAATCAATGAATTAAAATCATAATCTTCCACAACACGGAATATACTCATTCCAGATAAATCAAAAGATAATCGGAATGGAGTGTTAGGATCAACGTCTGGTGTAGGCCCTTCCAGACCTACGGCTTGATAAATTGAAGAATATTCAGGATAATTATCATCAAACCAATCTTTGTAAGCAGGTTCATTGTTGTATCTGTCTACGTAGTATTGAGGATCCTTTGTTTGATCAACAAATGGTGCAGGAATTTCTAGTTCGGGTTCTGGTTCTGGTTCTACTTGATAAACGGTACAATTTTCATCAGTGACAAATGTATCTAAATCAAATTTGATACAATCTGAATTGAAGGCATCTCTAGCTGAAACAGTATATGTTCCTGGTTCAGCATCCTTAGGAATTATCCATGGTTGGTTTATTTCTCCTTCGCCTGATGCTTGGAATGCCAATGATTCTATGACTTCGCCGTCTTCTGATATGATCTCTATGTCAACAGTTTGACTAACTCCAATTACTATGATTTGAAGTGTTTGTCCATATCCTGGAATTTCTTCACCTTCTTCAACACTTATTTGAATTCCTTCTGTTGCTGTTGCAATTACCTCAACTTCTATTGTGTCAAAGTTTGCACCACTCTTTGCATTAATTGACCACATTCCACCCTTTGCATCTGATGGGATTCTAAATGAACTCTCAGAAATTTTTCCATTTTTGTCTGAAAATGTTTCTTTTTCTTTTATGATGTTTCCATCAGGATCTGACAACGTTATAGTTAGCAAGACATTCTTTGCAGTATCTCCTAGAATTAGTATGGAATCACCTGGAGCATAATCCAATTTTGTAGTGTTAATTTGAATTTCTCCGGAGCCTGTTTGTAATCCTACAGTAAACACTTCTGAATTATGTGCACTTCCTTTACTGACTACTGCTGAATACACTCCTGACGCATATCCTGATAAATCGAGTTCGTATTCTGCAGTACCATCACCTGCCAAAGTAATAGAGATTGAGTCTCCTTTTGGTTTATCTGAAGGATCAATTATTAGTAAAGAAACAACATCTGAGGAAGTTCCTGTAATTGTAATTATTGCTGTTTCAGTTGTTTGATAATTTAATTTATCAAATTCTATGTTTAATGGTAATGAAGTTGGTTCGTCATATGTTACAGTAATCGTAAATGATTCAGAATCAGTATTTCCAGCAGCATCAGTTGCAGTACAAGTAACTGTGGTTACACCAATTGGGAAATTAGAACCTGATACATGGGAGCAAATTGGACTTAGATTTCCATCTATGTTATCAGAGGCTGAAACCGAAAATGTTACAGGTGATGGGTTGTTACTTGTTGCCTGAATTGCCATATCATTTGGAGTTACAACTACTGGAGGAATTGTGTCTGGAATAGATTCTACTGTCAATGTAGTAGACCATGCAAGTATTGTATTTTCAGCAGGAGTTCCTTCACTTCCAGACAGTGCTGCAAATTTGTAATCTCCTGGAAGTAGTGGTGCTGAGGAACAATTCATAGTGGGTGAAGATAAGACATCAGGAGAGATATTATGCTGCCCTCCATACCACGCTGAAGTATTATCATAATAGTAACTTTCATGAATTCCATGACCAATAGGTCCCAAAAGCCAGACAGACATACTTTGTGTTGGTCTATTTTCATAGCCTACACAATATTGTCCAGAAGTGGAAGATTGAACAGTTACAAACACAGGTTCAGGTGTTGGTTCCTCATAAGTTACAGTAATTGTAAATGACTCAGAAGAAGTATTTCCTGCAGCATCAGTTGCAGTACAAGTTATTGCAGTTGTTCCAATTGGAAAATTATCTCCAGATGCATGAGTACATGCTGGAGAAAGCGTTCCATCTGTGTCATCAGTTGCAGATACTGAGAATGTTACAGGGGATGGATTGTTACTTGTTGCTTGAATTGCTATGTCATTTGGAACCACGACTACTGGAGGAATTGTATCAGGTGGTGGAGATGGGGGTGCACCATTTTGTAAAACCCAAGGGAAGTTATCTTGTCCTCCATCAAAAATAAATTGAGTGTCACAGTATTTATCAAACGGAGTTACATTTTCACATCCTTCAATAGATTCATCAAAGTTATTCCAATAGTTGCCACCAATTGAAGATCCTAAGTCAAAAATAGTTCCAAGAGAAGAACCAATAAATTTAATCTGAATATTATTACTGATAAAATTATTGTTATAGACTTGATGTTCAGAACCACTTAATTGAATTCCAATATTACCATTTGATTTAATCAGATTATTTTTTATGATATGAACATTGCCTCCATCAATTTGAATTCCATTTTGAGTATTAGATTCAATTATGTTGTCTTGAATTGTATATCCGCCCACACTTGATCCTAGATAAATTCCTTGATTTCCATTTGATTTGAAACTATTACCTGTTAATGTCCCCGAACCAGAGTTTGATGTTATGAATCCATATGAAGCTCCTGATTGAATATTATTACTAACTGTATTTCCATTTGAACGGTCAAACCAAATTCCATAACCATTATCTCCAGTTATTGTGTTTGAGTTTATTTGATTATTATCGGAATCATATAATTCCATACCATATCCATTGTCCGATAAGATGTTGTCTTGAATTGTATTTCCATCAGATGTGATAAGATGAATTGCTGAAGGAACATTATTGATTAAAATATTTTTGATAGTGATACTTGTTTTGCCATCTATCATTACACCTTCTCTAAAGGTTGCAGCACTAGGATTTAGACTGGTGTAGGTTCCAGTAATGCTTTTTCCATTTCCATCTAAGGTTATGCCATTACTACCAATTACAATTCCTTCGGTTAAATTATCTGAAAGTGTACAAATCTTACTTGTAGAACTCCATGTTCCAATTAAAGAACAATCCCCACCTGTTGAATCATCAGAAATAGTATAGGCAAAAGCATCACTAAATGCAAAACCACTAGATATTACTAACAATGAAAAAAGAATAATAAATTTCATACATTCCTACAGATTCATAACTATTAAAAATGTATGAGAAATCAAAAGAGGGCTTTATTCTTTAGAGATTCTACAATCTTTTTGTCTGATTTGACTTGTGATTCTTTCAGATTCTTGCGTTTTAGATGAAATTTTAGTGATTTTTACACATGATTATTTGTTGGATAATAGCTAAATACCAAATCAACGTAATATTACACCATGTCAGCAAAACACTCTGAAGACATATCAAAACTGTCTTCAAACGAAATAAAATCCAAAATACAAAGAGAAGGAATTTGGCCACAATACACTCAAAGAATCAAATCTTTAGAGAGAACAGAACAAGAATTCTGGAAGTTATTTGGAATAGAAACTGATTCAGCAAGAAAACGTACAATACTAGAGGATTTGGTGAATCTTCAGCCAGTTATTGCAAATTGCTATGATGCTGCACAAAAGATGTTGATGCCAAATATGGATCTAAAGAATTAGATTTCTTCTATTCCTATTTCTTTAAGGTAGTTGTATGTTCCATCATAAAATTCCGGTTTTCTTGTTTTATCCTCAATATCTCCTTCTGGAATAAAAATAACTGTGCCTTGTCTTGCTCGTGTTAACAAAACTCTATAGGTATTTTTCAAATATGTAATTTTTTCTTCACTTCTAATTTGATTCCATTTTGCTCCAGTAAATTGGTGATATGACCATCCGTTATTTTCATATCTAAAATTAGCATCCCATCCAACACATGTCCAATCTAATTCTAATCCTTGTATGTGAAACTCTGTTGCAACATATTCTAAATAATATGATGACCTAACATCATCTTTAGTATTCAAAAACCACTGTGGAGCATCAATGTCTGATTCAACATAAATTCCGTATGGTCGTAGTCTATGAGCTTTAGCACTTGCAGTAATACCATATCTTTCATTTCCACGGGCATTATCTTTTAACCATTGTTTTGCTTTCTCAAAATTCCGTGTTAATACAATTGGATATTTTCCTTTCAATTCTAATAGTAATTGTTTTGCTTTCTCTTTATCACAATCTAAAAGAGATTTTACAAAATTTGAAACATTTTCACTTCTAAATGAGCGAATAGATGTACTTAGATGTAAATCAGGTACTGCAAAACATTTCAAACCTACAAACAGTTTTTCTAATTTTTGATTCCCAGTATATTCAATATCTGTAATTTGATTTGAGATATAGACATTCCAATGAGGATAAAGATTTCTTATTGCTGAAAACCATTCAGGCAAACCTGCTTCACCAGTATTGATTTCTTGTCCTCCCCCAATTAGACAGATAATTACTGCCCAATCAGAATGTCTATCCATTACACTAATTAGAAATTCAGGTTCAGACATATCAAAATCTGCAATTCCTTTCTTTATTTTCATAAATGATGTTGTTCTATCACTATTCCAAGCACGTTGTGCCTCATCAAAAACAACTACTTTCTCAATTGGAGCAGTTTCTACACTAATTGCATCATCTCTAAAATGATGGATATTTTGTATGAATGATTTAGCTTTTTGCAAAGCATCTCCTTTTGTAATTTTTTCAGTCGAATTCTCAATGTTGTTTCTTGCTAATGCTTCTTGTAAAACAGCTACTAGTGGACCATTACCTGACAAAAAAACTGCATGTTCTTCATCATCCCCAAATCTATGTCTCTCATTTGCAAGATTTAATCCAGCTAGAGTTTTACCTGCACCCGGAACTCCCGTTACAAAACAAATTGACTTTTCTTTTTGTTGTTTGGATTTTTCAATAATAGTATTTATCGCTTCAGCAGTTTTTACTAGATTTATTGCTCCAGAATCAGAACGTGAAATCTCTTTTACATCATGTCCTTGGTATAATGCCTGCGCTGCTTCTATTATTGTAGGAGTAGGTTTGTAAAGTGAATTTTCCCATTTATCTGCATCAATAGGTTCTCCTTTGTATTGTTCACTAATTTTTTTAATTATATCTCCAAGATTGTTCTTGTTTGCTCTTATTGGTGTAAAAACCTCATCTCTAAATTTTTCAAAATTGTTATCAAAGTTTAGAGCTTCAGTAGATACTAGAATTGGAACTAATTGTACATTATGACTACCCTCTTGAAAATTTTTCAAATCCAATGAATAATCTAGACATTGATCAATATCTGCACGTAGATATTCTTTTGAATGAACTTTGAACTCTACTACAAACACAATTCCTGCATAAATCAAAATTACATCAACTCTTTTACCCATTCTAGGGATAGAGTACTCAAACATAATATGGCCTGAATCTAATCCATGTAATTCATTTTTTAGAATTTCAATTTGTTGTATCCATGCATTTCTTTGTTGTTCTTCTAAGGCAAATTGATGATTGTTTGTTAGTTCTCCTAAGATTCTACCATTGTCATCTGTTAGAAAATCTTTTAATTTTTTTGAATAGTATGCTCTTCCCATTTTATCTCAACCTTCAATATAGTGACATGTTTATGAAATTACGCAAGATTTCACGCCTAAATCTACAGTTTTCCTGCACAAATACTGCCAAAACTCATGCCTAAAATGACACTTTTTCTGCCAAAAATGTACAATAATGTACAATATTTCTAGCCTGAAAACTACAAAAAATGTCTAGTATCCTCTAGTATTTTCCATTTAATTCCATTTAATTTCTGTGCCTGGAAAGAATTTCTTCACACATTCTTTCTCGATGTTCCTCATACAGAGGATTAAGATATCTACAAATGGTTTTGATATTGAATCCGGTTTCAATTGCAATTTCTTCATATGTTTTATCTATTCCAAAATAACATTCTATGATTTCTTGAATTTTTTGTTGGTCTTTTTTTGTTGGTCTTCCTCGCATGTGAGGAATATCATTTCCATTAATTTCCATTTAGTATTACAACACAGACAAGATATTTAGCTTTTTTTGGGAAACGTTTGAGATTTAAGATATTGAGGCAGTTTAAGACAATTATCTATTCTCAAGCATGTTTTGTAATTGTTTTATCTCTAAATCTTTTCGTGCATTATCCGCTCTAATATCTGCTAACTGAGTCATGATGTTTGCTAGTGCAATCATATCTATTCTAGATTTTTCTTGTTTTTCTTCTAATTGCCTTACCCGTTCATCTTGGTCAACTACCTCAATTCTCTCATAGATCATGAGTTTATTCTCACATTGTTTGAACATTTGAGGTAGTTTTTCTTTTCGTCTAATGTACATTGGCAAGTATTTTGTATGTCCAATGTATCCATGAGCAAATTCTTCACCATGGACTTCTGCTACTTGAGTGCATGCAAATGCACGAAATGAATGAATGTTTTTCTTGTGTCTGCCATTATGAGAATACTTTTCAGTCAATCCTGCTTTTTCTCGATAATACTTGAACATCAAAGTTTCATTTCTTACTGCTTTGATTGGATCACTGTTTGTTGCAAAGACAAAATCAGTATCATTGATTTGATGTAGTCTATTGACTAACATATGACTAGTCTCAGAAGTAACAAATGTAGTTCTTGCTTGTTTGGTCTTTGTTGTTTCTGCTCTGATTTTGATTTCAATGGGGTTCTTGCCAGTATCAATATCAGACTTTACTAGTTGTATTGCTTCTCCAACTCGCATTCCAGAATCCTTGAGAGTCATATAGAGAGTCTTTCTATCAGAACTAGCAATATCACAAATTAGTCGAATCTCTTCATGAGTAAATGGTTCTAATTCAATTGTGATTTTCTTTGGAACTTTGACTCTTTTTTTGAATCGCCTATCATTAATTTCAATTCCTCCAAATTCTTCAAAGTATGACTTTAAAACGACCAAGTAACTGTAGATAGTTCTAGGCATTCTTTTTGTCATAGGTCTTGATGATTTACCCATTGGGACAGAGATATCAAGATGGTCTTCAGATAACCACATGCTAAATTGATTCAATAGGGTATAGGATTTCTCAAAAATCCCAGTAGATTTGATGTCTTGGATTAAAACATCCCCATCTTTATCGTATAGAGCATTACAAAAAATATCAAACTGATGCAGGGCAACTTGAGCCACTTGCCTACTTCGGGTGTTTCTTTCAGCAAGAAATTCCTCTCTTGTGGTGGTATCAGACACATAGGACATACCTATAGTATACAACTAATAGTAATAAGAAACGTTCAAGTGTAAAATTTCATAGTTTTAACAGATAATCATTTTAAAGGCACACAAGGCAGCAAAAATGTGCAAACAGAAGACTACATCAAAGCAGGAAAAATTGCATCAGAAGTAAGAGAGATGGTCAGAGTTAAAGATTGGATTGGAAAAACAGTCTATGAAATTTGTGAATGGGTAGAAGATGAAATTAAAAAACGTGGTGCAAAATGCGCATTTCCAGTTAATACAAGTATCAATGAAGTGGCAGCTCATTATACTGCAGAACCAAATGATCCAATTACGATTAAAGACACAGATTTGGTAAAAATTGATCTTGGCGCACAGATTAACGGGTACATTGCAGATACAGCTGTAACAGTATGCTATGATCCACAATACGACGGACTAGTACAAGCAGCTGAGGAAGGATTAGCAAATGCTATGTCAATGATCAAAGCAGGAGTAAAAGCAAGTGATATTGGAAGAACCATAGAAACTACAATAAAACAATTAGGATACAAACCAATTGCAAATCTTAGTGGTCACTCTTTGGAGCAATACACAATACACGCTGGAAAATCCATCCCAAATATTTGGTCAATTGGAGGATTCTCACTTTCAGAAAATTCAGCATATGCATGTGAGCCCTTTGTAACAACATCAGAGGGAGGAGGATTTGTCAGAAATGGACAAATCAAAAATATTTTTGCGATAAACTCTAGAAAGAAAACAAAAGATCCTGAAGCAGATAAACTACTTGATTTTATCTGGGAGAACTTTAACATGTTACCATTTGCATTAAGATGGATTACAAAAGACAGAGAGGAAAAAGAAGCAAGAGATTTGTTGAATATTTTGATAAAGAAAAAAGCAGTACAAGCATATCCAGTTCTAATTGAAGTGAATGAACAAAGAGTAGCACAAGCAGAGCACACATTCATTCCAACAGAGAATGGAGTGACAGTAACCACAAAGGCATAAGTTACTGTTCTATAGTTTCTCCAAAGATTTTATCAATCACAGTCACCCCATCACAGGAATTACATTTTGATATTTCTGCAAACAAAACATCACCTTCAGAAAACTTTCTTTTCTTTTGCATTCCACATTTTTCACATTTTTCTATAGTATAGGCAACAGTAATCTTTTCTTTTGAAAACATTATTGAGGCACCCCCACAGTGTTTCCAACTCCAATAACAACTACAGATTGGCCTTCTTTGGTATTTTCTTTAATCATTTCATAGACTTGTGAGCGCACATCATCAGCTTGGTCTGCAATTTCTTTGGTCATCAAAGTAATGGCTTCTTTTACTGATTGTTTTATTACAATAGAAAATATTGGAATTTGGTTTTCAGTTGCAACTGCCTCAATGTGGAATTTATCAGTTCCAATACCACCAATAGCAGCACCAAATCCGCGTGCAACAGATGCAGAATCTTCACCTTCCATTTTTAATGCAGCATCAATCATGATTACTGCATCAATTTTATTTTCAGAGACAATTGATTGTAATGCATCAGCAGGTCTGCCAACAGTAGAGCCAGGACCTTCTGCTTTTAATAAAAACAGATTTCTATTTTCAAATTCAATTTTTGCAAGTGCGGTTTGAAATGAGATTACTTCTTTAGGACTATTTAACATCATTTTTCCAACAACCATTGGGCCAATTCCATCACCTACAGGTTGTCCTGTTTTAAATACTGGAATTGCATCTTTCATTGCTTCTGCTTGCTCCATTATAAAAGGAAGAATCATTTGTAGTGGCAAAATTAAAGGATAGTTGTTTTGTTTTTTTGCAGTTAAAAACATGTGATTGATAATTTTGTGAATCATTTGTAGTGAAGATGCGATTTCGAGCAAAGTTTGGACTTTGGATAATTCAACATCATTAATTTCTGAAAAAAGTGATTTTACATGTTCTCTAGTATAATCTTCTCTTGACCTAACAGTATGCTGTACTTTCTCAACAATACCGTTTGGATCCATATCAACTGGCATTATAGTAAAATAATCTAAGAATTGATCAATTCTTTTTTCAGGATCTTTTTTTGGGTTTAGATGTTTGTTGATGTAGGTGATTAGTTCATTTCTTGATTCTTCTCTGAATCCATCAAGTTTTTTAATTCCTTTTTTGATTTCACCAGATGTAACAAAAAGTTGAATTCGTTGTCCATAAAAGATGAAGATTACAATGGGTAGAATCCAAATTAGCATCATTAGAGGATTGGTATCGTCTTTCATCCCAAACAACTGATCAATGTCAAAATTTGTAAAATCCACTAAATTCCCCGATCGTCAGATCTCAATTAAACCATTCGTCTATACAAAATATACCAAAAAATTACGTAAAATGCCTATTGATGCGAAAAAATATGGCGAGTGCTTTTATTATAGTTAAAATACAAAAAAATCGAATATGCCACAAACCAAACCTATTGTAAGTGTGGAAAATGTAGTAGCTTCAGCATCTGTTGAACAAAAGATGGACTTGAATGAAATTACAAGAACGTTTCCGGATGTAGAATATCATCCTGATCAATTTCCAGGATTAGTTTTCAGATTGAAGAGTCCAAAAACTGCAACATTAATTTTCACGTCAGGTAAAATGGTGTGTACTGGTTCTAAATCAGAAGAGATGGCAAGAAAAGCAGTAAAGACAGTTGTTCAAAAACTTCGAAAAGGAGGAATCAAAGTCAAGAAAGATGCAGTTGTAGAAATCCAAAATATTGTTGCATCAATTAATCTTGGTGGAAAAATTCACTTAGAGCAAGCTGCAAGAACATTGCCAAGGAGCATGTACGAACCAGAACAATTTCCAGGACTTATTCACAGAATGCTAGATCCTAAAACAGTCATTTTGTTATTTTCCTCAGGAAAACTTGTCTGTACAGGAGCAAAGAAAGAACCAGATGTTTACAGATCTGTAAACAACTTGCATGCATTACTAGAAGAAAAAGATCTAATGATTTATGACTAGTCATAAATCAAATATATTTTCATTAATTTTCTAAACATTTAGTTATAAAGACAATCAGATTTTTATACAAATTTTACAATGATAATCATCCAATTCAGAAAAACATGGTTCCCAAAGAATCTACTTGAAAAACTGGATGAAGGGGAGATGGCTTGGCTCCCTTTCTAAAATTATTTAATAGGACTTCCAAGTGGAACGTCTTCTTCCACTGTCAACCAAAATGGCTTATCATCAACATCTGCAGCTAAAAGCATTGCATTAGATTCTACTCCCGCCATTTTTTTTGGTTCTAAGTTTGCAAGAACAATCACAGTCTTTCCAACAATATCTTCAGGTTGAAAATACTGTGCACCGCCAATAATGACATCACGTTGATCATCGTTTCCTAAATCAATTTTACCTTTGATGATTCTGGATTTTCCTTCAATAGGTTCTGTTGCAATAATTTTTGCAACTCGAATATCGAGTTTTGCAAAATCATCATACGAAATGTTTGACATGAAATGACACTAATTTTACCTGTTAAATGAATTTCGAATTACTGTAAATCTTTTTTATCGACACCACTAGTTTCAATTTCATATCGTAGTGGTGCAGGAAGTTCCAAGTACTTTTTGTTGACTAGATCAATAATTTGATCCTCAGGAACATTAACTTTTTTCAATAATTTTCCACGTTGATGTGCATACGCATTTTTCCAAAAGCCTACACCATCAAAGGTTCCTATTTTTGGCATGTATTTCGAGGGTTTCATTTTCTTTCAAAGATTAATTGACTGTGACGGAAGAATGGCAAATGCCATTAGAACTGGAGTTACTGTTCTGGATTTTAGGCATGTTGCCCATCACAGTCTATTTACAACAGAGTTGGAATCTAATATATTTAATGCGGAACCATTTACTGCAGGTCATGGCTACAATTGAAGTTAAAGTACAGATTAAGGCCCCAGCAGAAAAAGTTTGGGAAATTGTTTCAGACATAGATAATGAGCCAAAGTTTTGGAAGGGGACAAAAGAAGTAAAAAACATATCAAAAAATGACAATATCATTAATAGAGAAATAACAATTGCATTTAGAGATCAAAAATGTATGCAAGAAGTTACGTTAGTACCAAAAGAAAGAATTCATGCAAAGTTCACTAAAGGGATCATTAATGGTGAAAAAATTGTATCTCTAATTCCAAAAGGAGATACTACTACACTTCAAACAACATGGGACATCAAACTAACAGGAATGATGGGAATGTTTACTGGAATGATAAAAAAACATATCAAAAGTGGTACAGAGCAAGCCATGAACAGCATTAAAAATGAAATAGAGAGATAGTTTATGGACTTAGCATTTGATGTTTTTAATTATTCATTTTCAGCAATTTTAATTGGCATATGCGGGGCTTGGATATTTCTCATAAAAACAATGATAGACTCGTTTAGATTAACACCATATCTAGATAAGTTCGAAAATACTGCAAAAACATCTCCCAAAGTTTCAGTAATTCTTCCTGCAAGAAATGAGGAAGAGTTTTTGGGGAAATGTTTGGATTCATTAATTGATCAAGATTATGAAAATTACGAAATCATCGTAATTGATGATTCATCTGAAGATTCCACTGGAAAAATAATTTCAGAGTATGCTAAAGAAAATTCCAAAGTCATTCATGTTTCTGCTAGGCCAAAACCAGAAGGATGGATGGGGAAAAATTGGGCATGTATGGAAGGATACAAACAAGCAACAGGAGAACTTTTGCTATTTACTGATGCAGACACAACCCATAAAAAAAATGTAATATCACTTGCAGCATCACATCTCATATCATTTGATCTAGATGCATTATCAACCATTCCAAAAATGTTGACATTTGATTTTTGGACAAAAATTACGCTTCCAATGATTTCAACATTTTTGCACACACGATTTTCTGCACTAAATGTTAACAATCCTTCAAAAAAAACAGGTTACTTTTTTGGTAGTTTTTTCATTTTAAAGAAAAAGACATACGAACAAGTCGGAACACATGAAGGAGTAAAACATGAAATCATCGAAGACGGGGCACTTGGAAAAAAAGTAAAAGAATCAGGTCACAAAATGAAGATGGTAAGAGGAGAACATCTCATCGAAGCAGTTTGGGCAAGAGACAAAGTCACACTTTGGAATGCACTAAAAAGATTAATGATTCCCTTATATCTTCAAAGCGGAAAAATTGCAATAGGTATTTTCTTTGCGGTGCTGTTCTTACTTTTTGTGCCATTTCCAATTTTTGTAGCATCAATTTCATTTCCAGCAGATACAATTTCATCAAAGGTTCTTTGCGCAACAGCATTTGCAGCATCGTTATTGATTTACATCGGTGCAGTAATTGAAGCCAAAATAGGATTAGAGTTGAGATATACTCATGCACTATTTGCACCACTTGGAAGTCTTGTTGTAGTTTTAGGATTTTTGAGTGGATTACTCCAAGCAAAGAAAACATCATCAGTTACTTGGAGAGGAAGAAGTTATTCTATGAAAGATCATTCTCAAAGTTCGATTAGCGTATAGCAAGCCTTTTAGATGCAAAATGAGAAATAAAAAATCTCATGGACAAATCAGGAGTATTTGTAGGAGGAGCCATAGGGGCTGCAATTGCAATAGTAATTTTTGCAGTGTTGTTTATTTCACCACCTGAATCAGTAAAACCAGACATCATAGTAAGTAACGGTCATGGGCCAAGCACAGTAGGAGAAACCACTCCACTTTATTCAAAAAACTTATCATTAATTGAGATATTTGAAAAATCAGAACCAGGTGTCGTTAGAGTTAATGTCCAAAGAGGAGAAACTTCGGATACAGGGGGTGTTGGTTCAGGTTTTGTGTTTGATAAACAAGGTCACATCATTACAAATGAACATGTTATTGATGATGCAAGAAAAGTAGTCGTAACATTTCTTGACGGTAGATCATATAATGCAGAAATTATTGGAACAGATGAATTTACAGACCTTGCAGTAATCAAAGTAAATGCAGATTTAGCATTGTTACATCCATTGTCCATTGGAGATTCTTCAAATCTCAAAGTAGGAGAACCAATAGCTGCAATAGGGAATCCATTTGGATTATCAGGCTCTATGACATCAGGAATAGTAAGTCAGTTGGGGCGACTACTTCCATCAGGTTCAGGATATTCAATTCCAGACGTAATCCAAACAGATGCAGCCATTAACCCAGGAAACTCAGGTGGACCATTATTGAATATGAGAGGAGAAATAGTTGGAATCAACACAGCAATCCAATCAGCAACAGGGGAATTCACAGGTGTGGGATTTGCAATACCATCACAAACAGTCGCAAAAATAATTCCAACATTAATTGAAGATGGAGAATACAAGCATCCATGGATAGGAATTTCTGGAAGAGACATAGATCCTGATTTGGCTAAAGTGTTAGAGCTTCCAGATGCAGTAGGCTTTTTGGTTGTCACAGTAGTAGAAGACAGTCCAGCATCAAAAGCAGGATTGATTGGTTCAGACAAAACAATAGATGTGGATGGAGTAAATTACCCAATGGGAGGAGACATTATTTTATCAGTAGATGGAGTCGAAGTAAGAAAAATTGATGATATTTTGATTCATCTTCAGAGAGCAAAATCAGTTGGAGATGAGATGATTCTAGAGGTTTTAAGAGATGGTAGAACTACAAACATCTCAATTATTCTTCAAGAAAGACCAAATGGGAATTAGTTCTATACAAGCATAAATAGTCATAGTCAAGAATCATTTTGTTGAGCAAACTCGTATTGAATTCTGAGAGCCTAAACAGTATTTTAGATAATAAAGAAATTTCACGACAAAATATTTTGGAAATTTATCACAATGCAACAAAAGATCCAAATGAGCTTTTTTCAGCAGCACAGATTCTAAGAGAAAAATACAAGGGAAATATAGTCACATTTTCAAAAAAAGCATTTTTCAATATTGTAAATCTCTGTAAAGACAGTTGTTCATATTGCACATACAAGGCAGAGCCAGGAGAAGAAAAGCTATCATTAATGTCAAAACAGCAAATTACGGAATTATTAGAACTCGCAAAAAAATACAGATGTGTTGAAGCATTATTTGTAACAGGAGAACAGCCTGAACAGAGATATCAAGAGGCAAGAGATTGGTTAAAAGAAAATGGATTCACGTCTACATCGGAATACCTGATTCATGCATCAGAAATAGCATTAGAAAAAGGACTCTTCCCACACACCAATGCAGGAAACTTGAATTTTGATGAGATGAGAGAACTAAAGAAAACAAATGTTTCGATGGGATTGATGCTTGAAAACATTAGTGAACGATTAACTGAGAAAGGGATGCCACATCATTTGGCATCAAGCAAAAGACCAAAAGATAGATTAGAGATTTTAGAAAATTCTGGAAAGTTGCACATTCCAATGACTACAGGCATACTTGTAGGAATTGGGGAAACAATAGATGAAATTATTGATTCGTTATTGGCAATTAAGGAATTACACAAGAAATATGGAAATATTCAAGAAATAATTTTGCAAAATTTTCAACCTAAACAAGATACCAGAATGAGAGATGAGCCATCTGCAGATGAAAAATATTTCAAAACAATTGTAGCATTATCTAGAATAATTATGCCAGAAATGAACATACAGATTCCTCCAAATCTTTCTCCAAGATCGTATCAGAGTTTTTTGTCAGTAGGAATTAATGATTGGGGAGGAATTTCTCCATTAACACCAGACTATGTAAATCCAGAATTTTCTTGGCCAGAAATTAGAGATGTTGATGAAAATTCAAAAAATGCAGGATTTGATTTAAAATGCAGATTTCCAATATACCCAGAATTCTTTTCTTTTATTAGTAAAGAACTACAAGCAAAAATGAAAGAGATTCAAAATGAGGAAGGACTAGTAAAAGAGGAGTATTGGAGATGACGATAAACATAGATGCGCTTTTCAAAAATGCAGACCCAGTTATTTCAGATATCCTAAACAGAGCATTATCAGAAAAAGAAATCAATACAAAAGAAGGATTAGAATTGTACGATACATCAGGTATTGACTTTCATCTAGTAGGCCTAGTTGCAGATGAACTTAGAAGAAGAAGGGTGGGAGACATTGTATCATATGTAGTAAACAGGAACATCAATTTTACAAATGTCTGTATAAAACAATGTGGGTTCTGTGCATTTAGTAGAGATTTTAGAGAAGAGGAAGGATATTTTCTTCCAACTGAGGAAATTGTTCGTAGGGCAAAAGAAGCACATCAATTAGGAGCAACAGAAGTCTGCGTTCAAGCAGGTCTTCCACCAGACATGGAAGGAGATGTATATGAAAATATTTGCAGAGAGATCAAAAAAGAAGTTCCAGATATTCACATTCATGGTTTTTCACCTGAAGAAATTCTGTACGGATCTACACGTTCAGGAGTAGATATTGAAGAATTTCTAAAGAGAATGAAAGAAGCAGGAGTAGATACACTACCTGGAACCTCAGCTGAAATTTTGAACCAAGAACTTAGAGACAAAATTTCACCAGGCAGAATAAGCGTAAAAGATTGGGAGAGAGTCATAAAAAATGCCCACAAAATGGGAATAAGCACTACATCTACTATGATGTTTGGGCACCTGGAAACACAAGAAGATAGAGTAAAACATATTGAAAAATTAAGAAATATTCAAAAAGAAACTGGAGGATTCACAGAATTTGTTCCACTCAATTTTATCCACACAGAAGCACCAATGTACAAACATCAACTACATGAGGGAATCAAACAAGGAGGTAGTGGAAATGATGTTTTACTTACACATGCAATTGCAAGAATAATGTTGAATAATCATATTGACAACATACAAATGTCATGGGTTAAAGAAGGCCAAAAAATGTCACAGTTGTTATTGATGTGGGGAGCCAATGATTTTGGAGGAACATTAATCAATGAAAGTATTTCAACTTCTGCTGGTTCAGAACACGGACAATTACTAAAACCAAAAGAGATTAGAAGAATGATAAGGGAAATTAAAAGAATCCCAGCAGAAAGAAATACAAAATATGAAATATTGAAAAAATTTGAAGGAGACAACGAACCAGAAGACAAACTAGATAAAGTTACAAACACCTCACAATTTGGATCATATACTGAATTAATTAAAATAAATAAATTCAATTATGAAAATCCAAGGAGAAAATAATTGTCTGCCTTAGAAAAGGCATTACAGCATTCAAAGAAAAAACAAATCGATGAATGTGAAATAGTTTCTGTTAAAAAAAATATTACAACAATAAGAATTACAGATTCAGAAATTGCAGAAATCAAACAAAATTTTGATGAAAGTTTTGGTATTAGAATAATTCATGAGAAAAAAATTGCATCATCTCAGACAACAAAAATAGAAGACATAGAAAATTCAATAGATTCAGCAGTCTCAACTATTCCCAATCTCAAACCAAGGGAATTTTGGCAAGGGTTGCCAACATCTGTATCAGGCAGGAATTTAGAAGGAACGTTCGATGAAAAATTAGATAAAATTTCAGGCACAGAGATGATGGATATCGCACAATCTATGATAAATTCAGCAAATTCTGAGAAAATTAATACGATTACAGGTTCATTAAACATAGTTTCAGAGTTGTTTGAGATTGAAAACTCAAATGGACTTCAATTTGAGGATAAATCAACATACATTGCAGGAATAATTAATGCAGAATCAGAGCAAGGAGTTTTGCCAGTTTCAGGGATTGGGTATGGCAGTGGAAGAACTTTGTCAAATTTCGAGGCAGAACAGGTCGGTACAGATGCAAAAAAGATGTGTATTGAATCAATAAATCCTAAAAAAATTGATTCAGATAGTTATTCTATAATTTTTGAACCATATTCTGTGGGTGAATTATTGGCATTTGTTGTTGCATCAAATTTTAATTTTAAAATATTCTCAGAAAAGAAAAGTTGCTTCTCAAATAATTTTAAAGACAAAATAGCAGTAAGCAATCTCAATTTAACAGATGACCCACATATTGCGGAAGGTGTGGGAACAAAATCAGTAGATGATGAAGGAACAAGTACGCAAAAAAATAATTTAATTGAGAATGGTATTTTCAAAAATACATATTCGAATCTCTTTGATAGTTACAAAGAAAATCAAAAATCAACAGGAAATGCTTCCAGAATAGGCTCTCCAATGGGGAGAAGTTCAGAGCCCATCACAATCTCTGCACCACACAATCTAAAAATTGATTCAGGAAAATCATCTCAAGAAGACATGATCAAAGACACAAAACATGGAATATTAATTGGAAGACTATGGTACACATATGCAGTAAATCCAATTAAAGGAGATTTTTCATGTACTGCAAGAAGTGGAGTCAGAATAATTGAAAATGGTGAAATTAAAAATCCTGGAAAATCAGTTAGAATCATTCATAATCTTCCAACAATGTTGAAAAATATTTCAGATATTGGAAACAATCAACAAAATGTCATACAATGGGCATCACTCCCATCAATAACACCATCAATTAAAGCAGAGAAAATCAAAGTGACTTCAATCTAAAGTGAAACTAATTGTAAATCACTTGAAAAATGCCAACACAAGATATGCAACATATCCAATTGCCAGGCATATACCCACGACTCTGTTAATCACACCTGTTTTGAGGCCAATCACTAATGTCAAACTAAACAGAATCATAATTGCATAATCAATATAGACATCTGCTGAAATCATCACACCACCAAGAGTAGCACCTACACCCATAATCATCAAAATATTGTAAATATTACTTCCTATGATATTTCCAACACCAATGTCACTGTGTCCTTTTCTAATTGCAATAATTGAAGTAATTAATTCAGGAAGAGAAGTTCCAATTGCAATTACTGTTAATCCGATAATTTTTTCAGACAAGCCAAATTCTTTAGCAAGAACTACAGCATTGTCAACTGTTAAAATTGCTCCAACATACAAAAGACCAATGCCAAGGCCAATTAGACCAATAGATTTTAGATAAACATTTTTTCCACCTTGTTGAACTTCATCTTTGTTGTCTTGTCGTTGTTTCATTGCATCTTTGAAAGTATAATATCCAAAAACACCCAATCCAACAAGCAGCAATATTCCATCATAAGTAGATAATTCCCCATCAATTGAAATCAAAATTAACAAAACAGAAACACCTAACATAATTGGAATTTCTTTACGGAGTAC
This sequence comes from Marine Group I thaumarchaeote SCGC AAA799-D11, assembly GCA_000746765.1. Classification (GTDB taxonomy): domain Archaea; phylum Thermoproteota; class Nitrososphaeria; order Nitrososphaerales; family Nitrosopumilaceae; genus Nitrosopumilus. Next base: position 19,206 of record JOSY01000016.1, on the reverse strand, counting down.
AGATTTGTGGATTGCAAGCGGAACAAGAATTGCGGCAATACCAATCACCATACCGACATTTGCAATATTGCTTCCAATGATATTTCCTAAGATGATGGCACTGTGCTCTCCTGCAGCTGCAATACTTGCAGCAAGTTCTGGAGTAGACGTACCATAAGCCACAATAGTCATTCCAATTACAAGATTACTAATACGGAACTTACGAGCAATGGCAACACCACCACTGACTAACCAGTTACCACCAAAACACAGCATTACTAATCCTACAATAGTAAGAATAGCACTGATTACGACTTCCACAAGAAAGTTTTAGTGTTTAGGGGTTTAAAGGGAGCCATTTACTATAATTTTACAATTCAAGCAATTAGAGTTAATTTCTAAATTATCAAAAGTCAAACATATCTAGGCACGAAAAAGCCAAAAATGAGCCCAAATTATTATCTTAATGCACGTTTTAATTGTAAATTAATGACATTTGAAAAACTAATGTGTTTTTGAGATTTTGTGATTTCTTTGGCTTGAATATTATAGATTTTCTTTATTAGTTCATCATCCAGAGTAACTGTAACTCGTCGCACTAATTTAATCACCAGACAAACCAAGTTCAGAGCGAACAGTATCAATAATTTTCAAATAATCTGCACGAGGTTCGGTGCTGACTAAGAATAATTCACTAGAATTAATTGGAATAGTAATCATTGTGACTTTTTGATATTCTGTAATAGAAGAAGTTTCATTACCTATTTTGTATGCCAAGTTTGTGTACAAATCTCGTTTTTGTATTGCATAATGAATTGACATTTTGACTTCATCGCCAACCAATAATTTCTCAACATCGTCTTTTTGTCCTCCTGCAACAAGTTCGCCTTTATTGTTTGCAACACCGGCAAATCTTACCTGAGGATCTAAATCAAGAATTTTTTTTGCAATATCATCATAATTAATTTCCAAGAAAATACACCAAATCTATTTTTTCTTTCTAAAGATTTCGTCTTTTTCTTGTAATTCATCAGTGTAGGTATCCATATCCAACATGAATTCTTCCTCATCAGAGTATGCAGATTCGGCATGTTCACTTATATCAAGACCGACATCTTCAACTTCGGCTGAAACCCTGATTCCAATAAGATGTTTGATTATCTGCATCAGTATCCACGTTCCACCAAATCCTAATGCAGCTGCAACTGCAACACCTACTGCTTGAATCCATAATTGGTCAGGATTGCCAAACAACAAGCCATCAACACCACCAGGGTTAACCATAGTACTTGCAAATATACCGATTGCAAGAGATCCTACAATACCTGCAACACCGTGTACTGAGCTGACATCAAGGGCATCATCAATGCGTAATTTCTCTTTGAATAACACTACACCAGAGTAAGAGATTACACCGATTGCAATTCCAATGACGAATGCATGTTCGGCACTTACAAATCCTGATGCAGGAGTAATACCAGCAAGACCTGCAATTGCACCGTTAATGGTAGCAACAACAGATGGTTTTCCAGTTCTTACCCATGAAAGTCCTGCCCAAATTAAGGCAGAAACAGAAGAAGCCATGTGAGTTACAATTACAGTGTTACCTGCAACACCACCAGATGCTGCAAGAGCACTTCCTGCGTTAAAGCCAAACCATCCAAGCCAGAGCAAAGAAGAACCAAGTACTGCTAGGGGAATACTATGAGGAATCATTATGGCAGGTCCGTAATTTCTTCTCTTTCCTAGAACTATTGCAGCAGATAGAGCTGCCATACCAACACTAGTGTGAATTACAATACCACCAGCAAAGTCCACAACACCTAGTTGGGCTAACCAACCGCCACCCCATACCCAGTGTACGAGAGGATAGTAGATCAGCATAGACCATGCAGAAATGAATATGATAAAGGAACTAAACTTCATTCTTTCAGCAATTGTTCCTGTAAGAAGCAATGGAGTAATACATGCAAACATCAGTTGGAATTTTACAAATAATACACCAGGAATAGTTGGAGCAAATGGTAATGCATCATCAGAAGGCACACCTTTGAGGAATACCCATTGCATATCTCCAATCAAACCGTGTTCTGAAGGACTAAATGATAAACTAAATCCAAAGACAAACCACATGACACTCAATAGTGCCAATCCGAAAAAGATTTGCATGAAAATTGAAGCTGCGTTTTTCTTTCTTAGTAAACCAGATTCGAAAAGACCCAATGCAGGGATCATAAGTAATACAAGACTTCCAGCTACAAGCATCCACGCTGTATCTCCAGAATCAAGTACCATTAGAAAAAAAAATTAGTTTTTAATTAATAACAATATCCTAATTTGATTGTCAAATGATTATCATTTGATATACAAAATCAGAAATTATATTTATCAAGTTGAAATTACAATTATCAAATGCTCAAAATAGAAGCTATTCTTGGCGAAAATGACGTCATGGCAATAAGTGAGGCACTAAAAAATATAGGAATAGGTGGCCTTACTGTCACAAAGGTAAGAGGTAGAGGTAAGAGACCAAGTCCTGAGATTCACGCATCAAAAGGAAGTGAGATTTTTGTTCCTCAGTTCAATGAAAAATACTTCATTGAGGCAATCATACCAGATTCAAAAGAAGATGAAGTGGTAAATATAATCAAAGAAAATGGTAGAGTGGGTAAGATTTTTGTCTCCCAAGTCTTACGTGCAGTAGACATTGCAACAGGTGACGAAGGCGAATCAACAATATAATGTGATTTTGAATGGATGTTCGTAAAAGCAAATTATTCAAAAGAGAAAAGATGCAGTCAATAAAGCCTAGAGACTATCCTAAAGTGGCTGCAATCATTGGAATAATTGTTATACCACCAATTTTACTATTCTTCATATGAAAACCTCTAGAAAAATCTTCATTGCCAAAGTGATAATGGCCGGTGTTGGTTTAACTCTAGTGGGATTGTGGTTGTTTTCAGATTATATTTTTTAAAAATCTCCAAAATTGTTTTCATAAACAATTGTAGGATTCTTTAGTTGTTTTTCTAATGTTGGAAGGTATTTCATAATACAGTGATTTACAAAATCACTAAATGATTTTATTCTGTAATCAGTTCGAAGAGTATCTTTGTTTTCCTCATAGATTACTTGGAGTTTATGTAAAGTGAATTTTTGTAATGGAACAAACCTACTACGTTTTGGCAACGTTATTGGTTTTGGTTTTTCATCTAAAACAAGTTCAAGATCTTGTGTAGCATCATTTGTTTCCATGTCTACAACTTCATCCATTTCAGAGACAAAGATTTTTCCTCCATGATTTGCAGTTAATCCAGAATTCTTCGAAATCATATCAACTACCCTTCTTGCATCTTTGTCTGGAACCACCATTTCGATTTTTGCTAGAGGAATTGATTTGAGACCAGTAGAACCTACACGAGAACCTTTTGACGCATCATAGATATTACTATCTTCCAAATTTCGTTTATCAATAATATAAGTACCAACAAGATGTAGTTGACTTTTGATAGTAGGGAAGTTCTTCCTTTTGATTACAGCCTCTATCTTCTTCACAAATAATTTTCAAAAAAAGGGCTATTTATGAGATTAGACTGTTATCACAAATAATAGTAGATCGTATTCAAATCATACTTGATGAGTTGATGGTTTAGGCATGAAGTATGGTGTAAAAAAATCAGCTAGAAAGATCAACAAAGATCAAGTTAAAGACTAATAAAGTAATGTACCGTACCATACGGTATGATGCGAGCAAGACTAACATATGTACCACTAGAAGTGGCAGAACAATTCGAAGATTTCATAATCAAAAGAGATGAAGAAATCCTAGGTGCGGTAAAAGCAAGAACTAGGGATTACAGTACTTTGTCTTTGTTGAAATTATTGTATCAGCTAAGAGGAAACCCAATGACATTCTCAGAATTGTATTCAAAATCAAAGATTAGAATGAAAAAGTCATTTCTAAACTATCTTCACCTATGTGTTGATTACAACTTTGTCAAAAAAGAGGCAGTGGGATCAAACATGATCTATACAATTACAGACAAAGGCCATACAATGCTGAATCTCTTTATGCAGAAAAACAACTAAACAATCTAGGACATTTCAAATACAGGAATTCCAAGATTCCAAACTAGTTTCAACTCTGGATCATGTTCATAATTTCTAACAAAATCATCCATATCTTGAACATGTTGTTCTTCTAAAATTTTCATGATACGTGTTTGGTCATTTGATATATCTTCTTCAAGATTAGAATAGTTTACTCTAATCTCGGTAATTTCTTGACTGAGTTGTTTTTGTTTTATTTGAGAATTGTTGAATTTTTGGAGTGCTAGTTTTTCTGCTTGTTTTTGTTCATTAGAGATTTCAGTAAAAATAGACTTGTATTCTAGTTTGGTTGCATGTATTTTTTTCTCATAATGCTCTTGCATATTTTGAATTCTTGAATTGAGATTTTCAACTTTCTTTGTAATTCTATCAAAATCTAATTTTTCAACATCAATTGGTTCTTTTTCGACAAAGTTTTCAGTCACTAGTTTTCCCATTCCGCGGTTAATCCACATCTCAGCAGTATAATTTGTTGTACATACATAATCACTAGCATGAATTCTATACACTAATGCATAACCAGATCTGCATTCAGTACCAGGATTAGTTTTACTTAGATCCTCCCAAGAAACAGAATCAAAGGGATTTGCTTCTAAATATTCAGGGTTTGTTCTAAAATCTTGATAATATTTTCTTAATTCTTCTCCAGATATTTCATAGTTGAATCGACCATCAGATTCAAAGAGGACCTGTTGGTTATAGTATGCATTGTTATTCAAAACATTGTAAAGAGCATTTGCAGATAACATTTCAGCTCGAGTTATTTTTGCAGCTTTGACAAACGCATCTCTTGCTTGTTCAGGACTTCCTCCATCCAAAAGGACTTTCTGTAGTGCTTCCCGCCCAGCATCAATCTTTGATGCAGTAAATTTTAGAGGATGATCGTAGATGCTATCAGTATCTTTTGCAGGATGATTTTCTAGTTCTCTTTCAAGCATCTTGTCAAATGTGTAATAACCCCAAATTTCTTCCCATTTTCTTAGATCATCTTGTAGACTTTGTAGTACTTCAGTACGTTTTTGTTCCAATTCCAACTGTCTTTGAGAATTCTCAAAATTTCTTTTCTCTATTTGAGCAATCCATTTTTTGCTTTGTTCAATTTTTTTAAGAATGTCTTGGGCAACAGGATTGTTTTGAAGATCTCCAGATAATGTTGTTTGATCTCCCATTGTTTGAGCATATGCAGAATTAAAGAAAATTGCAAAAAATACACCAACAGCAAACATGTATCCCATACCCCTCATGAACAAAAATTTAAAATTTTGATATTTAGTGGACACTGATAAATCATCAGTAAAATTTCAATTTTTACGCACAAAGTAAAGGAAAAAGTCAGGTCAAAAATGACCTGACAGAAACGCTATGGCTGGCACACTGTTGATGAATGACTCCCATCAATTGTACAAATCTACTAAGCATGATTTGCATAAAAAAGACACGTAGAAATGATTCATACAAATCATCAGGATATGCTAAATACCACATTTACAAAAATAAATCATAATTGGAAATGTCACCAAGTAACTAATCGTTTTTGGTCTTAATTTCTAATTATCAAAGAAATTACTAAATTCTGTCTAACAAAAAGTGTACAAAATGCTTATTCAGTATAGTAATTAGACAGAACAAATCGACGTAAACAGTGCCAAAAGAATTCCCAGAAGCCGAAGTCTTTGAAATAAAGAAAACAGAATTAAAAAATCCCATAATTTTTGCAGGATTCGTTGGCGCAGGTCTTGTGGGACCGGTTGCAATTAACCACATAATTGAGAAATTAAAAATGGAGGAAATTGCAGTAATGAGATCAAAATATCTTCCACCATCAACTGTATTTATGAGAGGCAGATTACGTCATCCATTTAGATTCTATGCAAATAAAGAAGGAACAATTTGTGCAATAATCTGTGAAATTACATTGAGGATGGAGGGATTGTATTCATTGGTTGCATCAATCTTAGACTGGGCAGCAATAAAAGGATCAAAAGAGATTGTGATTTTAGATGGAGTTGCAAGTACTGAACATGATGATAAAGCATATTGTGCAGCAGAAGAAGACTTGATCAGAACCATGGCAGACAAAGACATCAGTATGATTCCACAAGGATTCATCACAGGAATTCCAGGAGGAATTTTAAATGAATGTCTAGTAAGAGAGATTCAAGGATTAACACTATTAGCAAAAGCAAGCAGAGATACTACAGATTCGGGGGCTGCAGCCACGCTAATTGATGCTCTAAATAGATTCTACGATATAGATATAGACACAACAGATCTGCAAGAGGAGAAAGATAGAATTCACTCAGAATTTAGTGAGTTATCTCAAAAATATGTAGAACATAGAGAAGAGATAGCTGGAATGTACATGTGAGTAAAATAATGAGCAAATTCTTTTATTCAGAACAAAGAGGTATGAAACTATGGTTCTAACATACAAAAAAGCAGGGGTAGACATTTCTAAAATCAAACAAAGCCAAATGGCAATTGGAAAATTAATTTCATCAACTCACAAACTTCAGAAAAAAGCAAAGATAGCACATGGTTTTGGACATTATGCAGGAATTGTAGAAATTCCAGGAGGAAAACTTTTAGCAACACATACGGACGGGGTTGGAACCAAAGTGGTAATTGCAAATATGATGAAAAAATACAACACAATAGGAATTGATTGTGTTGCGATGAATGTTAATGATATAATATGTATTGGCGCAACACCAATATCATTTGTAGATTACATAGCAGCAAACAAAAATGATGTTCAAATCTTCAAAAAGATTGTAGAAGGGTTGGTAAAAGGTGCAAAGAAATCTGCAATGCCAATTGTAGGAGGAGAAACGGCAATTATGCCAGATGTCATAGAAGGTAAAGATTTTGCATTTGATTTAGCAGGAATGGTTGTCGGACTAGTAGAGAAAAAACAGATGGTGTTAGGAAACAAGATAAAATCAGGAGATGTTATAATTGGAGCAAATAGTACAGGTATTCATTCAAACGGATATTCACTTGCAAGAAAAGCATTATTGAAAAAATATTCAGTTAAAGACAAAGTAAAAGGGGTCGGAATCATAGGAGATGCATTACTAAAGCCAACTGAAATCTACACAAAACCAGTTTTAGAGATGGTACAAAAATGTAAGATTAATGGTCTTGCCCATATCACAGGAGGGTCATTTACCAAACTATTACGCCTCAAAAAAACAGGCTATGAAATAGATTCTTTGCCAAAAATACCTCCAATCATGGGACTAATAGAAGAGCAAGGGGTAAAACCTGAAGAAATGTACAAGACATTCAATATGGGAGTTGGATTTTGTGTCATAGCTCCAAAGGAGCAGGCAACAAAAATCAAATCAATATTCAAAAAACACAAGATCTCAAGTCAAGAAATAGGTCAGATCATTTCTAAGAAAGGCGTTTTTGTAAATTCACAAAAAATTGCTTAATTTAACAATAGCAAAATAATTTTCAACCTAGTATCGCCTTATATTACACATTTCTCCAGAATTATAAGAGAAAGATGGCTGCAGAAGCACAGTTTATTGAAACAATCATCGGTGTAGGAATACTTCTTTTTGCAGCTAAATTAATGGCAGAACTTTTCTTGAGATTAAAGCTTCCAATTGTTTTAGGTGAGTTATTAGCAGGAATGATTGTTGGACCATTTGCATTAGGTCAGTTTTTCATTATAGATGGAAAGCAATTGTTACACATCAACGAAGAGATAAAGATTCTAGGGGAGATGGGCGCAATTGTAATTTTGTTTATGGCAGGATTAGAAATGACGCCAAAAGAATTCCTAAAAGGAGGAAAGGCTTCATTTACAGTTGGAACGTTGGGGGTGGTCGTCCCATTCTTTGCAGGTTTTGTAATTTTTGGATTATTTGGATTTGAAGCGTTAGAATCTATGTTAATTGCAACTGCACTTACAGCTACCAGTATTGCAATTTCTATTCAAGTACTTAGTGAGTTTGGCAAGCTAAAGGCACCTGAAGCTAGATTAATCATTGGTGCAGCAGTAGTAGATGATATTTTAGCAATTGCAGTTTTATCAGTTGTAATTTCAATTACAGGTTCAGATGCAGGAATTGAAAGCATAGTCATCACAGATGTAATGATAACGATTCTGCAGGTATTAGGATTCTTTGCAATAATGTTAGTTGTAGCAGTGATAGTGATTCCCAAGGTTATCACTCCAAGGTTGTGGAAGGCAAAGGGTAGTGTGGAAGGAATAGCTACAGCGTCGTTCTTTGGTGCAGCAGCACTTGCAGGCTCGATTGGCTTGTCGCCGATTGTAGGGGCATTTGCAGTAGGAATGGCATTATCAACAACCAAAGTGTTTGAAAAGGTTGAAAATTACATTGGCAAGATTGGGTTGATTTTTGCACCGTTGTTCTTTGCAATCATTGGAGCGCAAGTAGATCTTCGTGCAGTAGATTTGAATATCTTAATGATCAGCGGAGTTATAATTGCAGTTGCAATTGTCACAAAACTATTAGGTTGTGGACTTCCAGCAATGTTCTTTTTGAAAAACAAGGCCCAAGGAATGAGAGTAGGTATTGGAATGATTTCAAGAGGAGAAGTTGGATTAATTGTTGCAGGAGTAGGAGTTACTGCAGGAGTATTAACATCAGAAGTCTACTCAACAATTGTAATCATGGTTGCTGTCACAACAATAATTACACCAATTTGGTTGAAAATGGAATACAGAAAAGAACAGAAAAGTGGAAATGACGAACCAGAACAAAGCATAGAACAAAAACCAGAATAATCCAGCAAGTCTTAAATTCTATGAAAATTCGTGAAAATCAGTAGCATGTCAGTTGATGTAAACAGTCAATCATTCAAAGAAGAGATGATTGCAGAGATCAAGAGAATTCAAAATGAATTAAATGAATTAAAAAATCTCAAAGTAAATATTTCAAAAAAATCAACTGCAAGAAAACCAGCTAAAAAGACTACAAAGAGAAAGACTGCTGCAAAGAAAAAGACAGTAAAGAGAAAACCAGCTAAAAAGACTACAAAGAGAAAGACTAGAAGAGTATCCAAATCAAAAAAGAAAACTAGGCGTAGATAGGCTCAAAATTAGCCAAATTATTTAACGAATTTATGTCCAATTCAGTGTGAGTATCCATGAGTAAGTTAGATTCAGTGTTTTCCAAAGCATGTAGTGAAATCACACAGAATTTGCTAACAATCAATGAGCCTAGTAAGAAACAAGTCAAAGAAGAAATCAAGAGAATATGTGCAAAATATTCACTAGAAAGAATTCCAAGAAATCACGAAATACTTTCAATGGCAAAAGAATCAGATTTTGATAAGCTCAGAAAAGTTTTGTTAAAAAAACCTGCAAAAACAGCATCAGGTGTTGCAGTAGTAGCACTGATGCCAAAACCATATGCATGCCCACATGGAAGATGCACATATTGTCCAGGAGGAATTGAATTTAATTCACCAAATAGTTACACAGGTAATGAACCATCAACACTTAATGCAATTGAAAATGAATATGATCCAAAATTACAAATTACAACAAAAATTGAAAAATTAATTGCATTTGGACATGACCCTTCAAAAATGGAAATAGTTATTGTTGGAGGAACATTCCTCTTTATGCCAAAAGATTACCAAGAAAATTTTATCAAATCATGTTATGATGCACTAAACGGAACAAACTCAAAAGATTTGGAGGAGGCAAAATCAAACAATGAACATGCTACAATTAGAAATGTGGGATTCACAATTGAAACAAAGCCTGATTTTTGTAAAAAAGAACATGTTGATTGGATGTTAGATTACGGAGTAACAAGAATAGAGATTGGAGTCCAGTCATTACAAGAAAGAGTTTACGATGTTGTTAATCGAGGACACAATTACAATGATGTCATAGAATCATTTCAAATTTCAAAAGATGCAGGATACAAAATTGTTGCACACATGATGCCAGGATTACCTACAATGACTCCAAAAGAAGACATTGCAGATTTTAAGAAATTGTTTTCAGATTCTCAATTACGTCCAGATATGCTCAAAATATACCCATCATTAGTAATTGAAAATACTCCAATGTATCAAGAATACAAGGATGGAAAATACACACCTTATTCAGATGAAGATATGATTCAAGTTCTAACAGAAGTAAAGAAAAACATCCCAAAATGGGTGAGAATTATGCGTGTTCAAAGGGAAATTTCCCCAAATGAGATTATTGCAGGTCCAAAATCAGGAAATCTAAGACAAATCGTACATCAAAATTTGGCAAAACAAGGAATGAAATGCAAATGCATCAGATGTAGAGAGGCAGGTTTAAACAAAAAATCAGAAACTGAGGATATCAAACTAAACAGAATTAATTATGACTCTTCAGGAGGCAAAGAAGTATTCTTGTCATATGAAGACAAAAATGAATCAATTTATGGATTTTTGAGATTAAGAAAACCAAGCAAGGATGCACATAGAGATGAGGTAAACAATGATTCTTGCATTGTAAGGGAACTACATGTTTATGGAAAATCATTAAAAATTGGGGAAAAAGAAGAAAGTGAAATACAGCATTCGGGTTTAGGAAAAAACTTGATGAAAGAAGCAGAAAAAATTTCAAGAGAGGAATTTGATGCAAAGAAATTACTGGTAATCAGTGCAGTTGGAACAAGAGAATATTATCAAAAGTTAGGGTATTCGTTATATGGGCCATACATGTCCAAAACATTGGATTAGAGAAAAGATATGTCAGAACAAGAAATTATTGGAAAGGGAACTTGGATTGACAAATTAGCTTCAGAATTACTTGACCGTGAAAAATCACTTGGAAGAAATCTAGATCTACTCAGAGTAGAAAGTGGTCTAGGAGCATCAGGAATTCCACATATTGGAAGTTTAGGAGATGCAGTTAGAGCTTATGGAGTAAAATTAGCATTAGAGAATTTAGGTTACAAATCTGAACTTATTGCATATTCAGACGATTTAGACGGATTACGAAAAATTCCAGAAGGAATGCAAAAATTTGGATTAGATGAACATTTGGCAAAACCAGTATCACTTATTCCAGATCCATATGGATGTCACGACTCATATGGAATGCATATGAGTAGTATTCTTTTAGATGGACTAGACAAGGTTGGAATAAAGTACGAATTTAGAAGAGCAATTGACACATACAAACAAGGATTACTCAAAGAAAACATCCACACCATTTTACAAAATAGCACCAAGATTGGAGACAAAATATCGGAACTAGTAGGACAAGAGAAATATCAAAAATATCTCCCATATTTTCCAGTTTGTGCCAACTGTAATCGCCTTTACACAGCAGAGGCAACAGAGTACATTGCAGATGAAAAGAAGGTCAAATACAAATGCCATGATGCAGAAATTGGCTCACAGATGATCAAAGGCTGCGGCCATGAAGGGGAAGCAGACATTGGAAAAGATCTTGGAAAATTAGCATGGAAAGTAGAATTTGCAGCAAGATGGGCAGCATTTGATATTAGATTTGAAGCATATGGCAAAGACATTATGGATTCTGTCAAAGTAAATGATTGGGTTGCTGATGAAATTTTAGATTTTCCACACCCACATCATGTAAAATATGAAATGTTTTTAGACAAAGGAGGAAAAAAGATTTCAAAATCATTAGGAAATGTTCTAACTGCACAAAGGTGGTTAGAGTTTGGCAGTCCAAAATCAATTTTATTATTACTGTACAAAAGAATTACAGGTGCACGTGAGCTTGGAGTAGAAGACATACCATCTTTAATGAATGAATATAATGAATTAGAAGACATTAACTTTGGAAGAATTAAGATAGATAATCAAGCAAAACTCATAAAATCAAAAGGACTATACGAATATGTCAATCTTCTAAATCCTCCAAAACAAGCTAGTACTCATGTAAACTATAGACTGTTAATTGAATTAACAAAGATATTCAAAGAGAATAGAAGCGAAAGAGTAATGAAAAAATTACTTGATTACGGGGTAATAAAAAATCCAGAACCAGAAATTGAAAAACTCATTGAGCTTGCAGGAAATTATTCAGATGAATTTGATGAACAAGAAAAAACACAAATTGATTTGGACGAAACAGCAAAAAAAGCATTAAAGATTTTATCAGAAGCACTCGGAGCAGACGAGGAACCAGAAGATATTCAAAATACAATTTACCAAATTGCAAAATCAAATGATGTACAACCAAAAGATTTCTTTAAGATATTATATCAAATCATTTTAGGTACATCCAGAGGACCAAAGATAGGGCCATTCATCGCAGATATAGGAAGAAAACAAGTAGCAAAAACACTATCAGAGTATACGTAGAAAATGGTTCATTCTGAGCATAACAAATCAAAAAACAGTGGAGGATTTGCATTAATCATTTTGGGAGCATTATTACTCATCATAGGCCCACAGGAAGCAATTGTTCCAAAAAGCATGAGTGTGGCAACTTGGGTTGCAGGTTTAGTAATTGGAGGATTAGGATTCTACCTCAAATTCATCAGACATAGAACAAAACAACAATAAAGAAAGATTCATCTTTTAGAGAAAGACGGTGAGAAATGAAATGGGACTTTTTGGCAAAAAGGAAGACACAGTATCAGAAAATAGTGACGAATATGTTCTAAAAGAAGAATTAGAAACTGAAGTTGAAGGTCTTCAAAACGAGTTTAGAGAAAAACAAGAGGAATTAAACGGCATTCAGAAAAAAATTGATTCAGTCAAAGAAGAATATGAAACTGCAGTAAGTAATTTGATGTTGGTAAAAAAAGAACTTAATCAAAAAAGAATGGAGCTTGACATAGTTATTAGAGAACATAAAGAAATTAAAGAGAAAATTAAAAATTCAGAACAAATCAAAGATTCAAAATCATTTGAAGAATTTGGCAAAACAGAAGAGAATCTCTCAAAAATAAAACAAGAGTTAGAAGAAATTACAAAAGAATATGAAGACATAAAAGAAAAAATTGCAACAGAGCAATCTGCATTGTCTCAGATTAGAAAACAGCAAGTAGAAGCAAAAAAAGAATTAGATGAAGCAAATTCAAGGTTATATAATGCAAAAGAAGAGTTAAACAAAAAAGACGAATTTCAAGATACAAATATTCTTACACCAAAAGAAAGAGAATTCATTCAAGGAGATAACAAGAGTTCTGCAGGAGTAATTGAAGCAGCAAGTGCTGTTGTAGGCTCATTAAAATCAAAATTAAGTATGACACAAAAAGAATTAGAAGCAATTCAGTTACTTTTAGAAAAAGAAAGAGAAGAACACGAAGAAACAAAAAAAGAATTAAACAAACTCAAATCAAAAGATCAAGAATCATAAACTATCAAAATGTTTTTTCCATTTTGATTTTATTTCATCCTCAGTAATTCCCATATCATACAAAGGTGATGTTACCTCAGAAATTTTAGTTACATCCACTAGTACGATTACACCAATTGGACTCTTGATATCATTATCTCGATAATGTTTCAAAATATCATCATAAAGAGTACCATCTTGTATAATTTTTGCAAGGCCTTTAAACAAAAATCCCTTTCTTAGTAAAGGATCAATTACATTAATTTCTACATTAGGATTACTTTTGAGATTTTGTATAGTATCTGGTGAACGTATATCTGCAAATGCCAGTTGGTTTTGTGACCAACCAATAATGGTGCCTTTGGGCGAAATGTTTGGGGTTCCATCAGAAGAAACTGTAGCAACATAACCCAACTTTTGCAAATTTAGAAAATCTTTGATCTCATCAGTAATTTCAGACAATATTTCTAGAAATTAGTACAACGTAATTAATTTTTGAGGATTATCTCATAAATTCAGCAGCTTCTATAGAAAAGAAGAAGAATCCTATTCCCCCTCCAATAATTCCAATCCAAATAGCAATCTGTTTAATTCTAGACATATGAGATAAGTTATTCAATCTCATTATTGAATCTAATCCAATTACTTAGACAATTATAATTAGAATGACTACGATTAAGCATCATTGGCAAGCATAAAAGATGTAGGGAAATTTTTTGTTTTCATTGCTGGAGGATTAGTAGCCATTATTGTAGGCTCATTTATGATAAGAGGAACTATGCATATGTGGGATAATCCAGAAGATGACAAAGATCAGAAAAAGGACTAAAGCCAAGTATTCTAAATAAATTATAATTGCTTCAAGACTCTACAATAAGAAAATCACTTGATCAGTACATAAAAAATAGAATTTTAGAAATAAACATAGAGATAAAACAAACATTCCCAAACATCAAAAAAATTTGGAAGTGTGAAAACGAGACAGACTTTTTGTATGGATATTATGTCGGAAAAATTGAAGAGGGAACATTACATTATTTGCTAAAAGCAACCCGTGCATCAGCAGGAGGATATGTAGATTCATTTGAGATAAGAGGAATTATTGAAGAACATAAAAACGAATTGTATGACGCAATAAAATCTGCAACAAATCAGTGAACTAGAAATACTACATCATACATGTAAAATTAATGGTAGGACCACGAGATGGGGGTTTTGGATTTGACCAATCAAAAAAATATACCAACGTTGACAATCTTGATGAGATTTGTGTCCAGTGTCAAGCAGGACAGCACAAAAATTGCTTAAAAAAAGCAAAAAAACAAGATGTTTGTGAATGCGAACATTGTATGATTTATGGATAAGTCAAACCAGAAATCAAGAAATTTTTTAAATAATATTATGTTCAAGGATCAGCCTTGTCAAATGATTACACATTTCATTGCAAGTTTTGTGGAAAGGATTTTGGAAGTAGTGTAATCGACCTTGCCACCCACATAGGCAAAGATCATGATGAATCAAAAAAATAATTTCTAATTGGGCGAATCAAAATGAAATGCAATAACAAGGAAGTAGGATGTTATCATGACAATTCAATTCACATGGACGGAAATGGAAAATGCCTAGTTCGAGGCTGTAAGTGTGAAAAATACAAATCTTAGAGTGAAGATAGTTTGTTTTCAAGTTCTGTGATTTCTTTTTGATAAGAATCAGAAACAGTTTTTGCAAATTCTTTGTGTGCAGAAATAATTGCAATAAGTGCATCCTTGTATTCAGGATGTCCATTCTTTAGCACATCACAAGATTCCAAAGAGGTCACATGTCCAGTAACGGTTGCAATTGCACCTTTTTGATTAAACTTTACAATTCCTCCAAATGCTTCAATCAACATGTAAGCTGATTCTGCTTTGCATTTGTAAGTAACTCTACCAGTATCAGTGTTGAATAATTGTGTTATTCCACCAGGTTTTCTTGTAACAGTTACTGTCATGAAAGAATTGTAAATAATGAAGTATTAATTATTTTAGAAAAAGTTCTAAGCTGCAGTAGAAGAGGAATCACCAGCTTCAGCAGCTAAGAATTTGTCGACTTCATTAATTCCTAGTTTATCTCGTCCAAGGAGATCAAATTTTTGTAAGATAGTTTCAAATTTTGTTTCTTCTTGAACTTGTTCGTTGACAAACCATTCTAAAAATGCATATGTACAATGATCTTTTTCTTTGTGTGAGAGTTCAACTATTTTATGAATTGCTTTTGTAACAGATTGTTCATTTTTTAGAGCGGCTTTAATCACACCCTCAAGTGATTTGTAAGAACTTGTGGGTGCTTTTACTGTAGGAATTGTTGCATTAGCTCCAATATCATTTAGGTAATGAATTATTTTTAGCATGTGAGTTTTTTCCTCATCAGATTGGGCATAAAAATAATCAGCACCACCTTGGTATCCTGTGACTTCACACCAAGAAGCCATTGCCAAGTAACTATTAGAAGCTGCAGCCTCTAAAGCAATTTGATCATTGAGAGCTTTTTTCATTTTTGTAGAAATTCGCATGATTTTCAAAATTAGTCAATCTTCAACATTAAAAAAACTTGCTAAGGCTGAGCTTATGGTGGTAATTACAACATAAATTTCAAGACTAAGAAGAATATTGCAAAACCACTAAGGAAAATAATTCCTGCAAAACTCAAAATCTTCAAGATTACAGATGGTTGAGATTCTTTATTCAAGAATTTGCCAGTAACCAACCTGAAATTAAAAACTGCAATTATCGGAGCTATAACAAAGGACAAAACAGTTGCAAAGTCAACTAATTCTTTGAGATTATTTCCAAATTGAAATATCACAGTCAATGATCCTGTAGAAATCACAAGTAAGAAAATCACATATAGCATTCTGAATTTTTTACGTATCTTTTCTTCTTTTCTCGTAAAAATCAACTCTATTGTCCTTTGTAAAGAACGGGAATAACCATCAAGTACTGCAATAATTGTTCCAAACATCACAGTGAAGGCAGAAGCTGCAATTATGACATAGCTCCAATCTCCAATGGTTTTAGTATACAAAGAAACAATCTCATTGGCAAAAAGTGCATTATTGTTTGGTAGTTCATCACCTGAACCATAAAAGATGAATGCGCCTAGTGTTACAAACATTATTGCTAGAATCCCTGTAACCAAATATGCCAATCTAAACTCAAACAAAGTCTCTTTGAGTTTAGGCTTGTAATCAGTTTGTTTCATTCTCTCTAATGTCCAGAGACTATTCCAGCTTGAAAGATCAACTGCAGTTGGCATCCAGCCCATTAGAGCAAGCAGGAAAAAGATTCCAGAAATATCCCAAAGATCTTTTGGTTCAAATCCTGCAATGGGTTCAATTGGACCATTATACAATGTCAACAAAAATGCTGAAACAGTAGATACAAGCAAAACAATTGCGATAATCTTAATCAAACTATCTAGAACATGATATTTGCCTATAGCTAATATTCCAACACATACTGCAAACAAAATGATTATGGTCCATTCCCCAAGAAAGTCTAGCCCAAATAGATTTTCAAAAAATCCTGCAGTAACAAATCCAACTGCGCCGGTAACAAAGAACATTGATGCAATTGTAATTAGGAAATACAACCACAGTGCAGGAGTTCCAAGTTTTTTGTATCCATCAATAATACTTGTTTGCGTAGAATTTGCATAACGAGACCCGTATTCAAAAAAAGGATATTTCAATAAAGTAACCACAATAACAAATCCTAGTATCAACAGGCCATAATCTGCACCTGCCCTAGTTGATTGAACAAGATGAGACACGCCTATTGCAGTACAGGCAAATAAGATTCCAGGACCAGCTGTTTTTGAAAAATGGGAGAGTTTTGAATCCATTATTCTATAACACGTTGATATTCCAAGTGTCGTCTACCCAAACTCCGATAACTTTAGCGCCAGTATTCCAAGATGAAATTACTTCAACACCTTTTTTGATTTGTGATTTGTGTTCTTCATCGGAAACAGGGTTGCCAGCGCAATCATAGTGACCAGACACTACAATTAGTTCGGATTTGTGTGCATTAATTGAGATTCCAACTTTGGTCTTTATGGATTCAAGATCAGAATTGTCTGCAACTTTTTTGTCAACACCTGGTTCTGTGATTGCATCAACATAATCAACAGAATAATTTTCTTTAATCCATTTTGCAAGAGGTAGTTGTATTCTACCATCCATACAAGTTACAGATGTTGCAAATTTTCCTTCTGCCATGATTTGTCAAGATTATAGGAGAATAAAATTATTTTCCATGTAAAAAGCACTCAGACGTATGATCATTAACCATTCCTATTGCCTGCATTAATGCATAGCATATGGTAGGTCCTACAAAAGTAAATCCACGTTTTTTAAGGTCTATGCTGAGTTTTTTAGATATTTCAGTGGACGCAGGCAAGTCAGATAATTTTTTGAATTTATTTTTGATGGGTTTGTTATTTACAAAACCCCACAGATACTTGTCAAAAGAACCAAACTCTTCTTGGATTTTGAGAAATTGTTTTGCATTGTTTATTGCAGAATTAATTTTGAGTTTATTTCGAATTATTGTTTCATCTTGTAATAATTTTGATATGCGTTTTTGAGAATATTTTGAAACTTTGATAACATCAAAATCAGAAAATGCCTTTTTGTAGCCATCTCTGCGCTTGAGAATAGTTACCCATGAAAGACCAGCCTGGGCACCCTCTAAAATTAGGAACTCAAATAATTTTTGGTCATCATGTTGAGGTCTTCCCCATTCCTTATCATGATAAGTTATGTTTGGCTCCACAGTTGCCCATTGACATCTTTTCATATTTTTCCCAGACTCTAACAAAATATTAGTTATCAAATTTTTAAAAAAATTATGAAGTCTAATCAACAGTTATTGAGGATTAATAGAAGTTTTCTGATTTGTTTTATAATTTCAGCATTACTTTCAGCAGTATTTGCCCAGATGCTAGTAGATTATGATAGTTTTCTTACTACAACATTTACAATTATCTTTGGATATGCTGTTTATTTTGGGATTTTTTCAGGATTATTCTACTGGGACAACAAAGACCGTTACAAATCAATGAGAAAAGAGTTAATCAGAAGAGAATTACTTGCACTAGTTTCATCTTTTGGAGTAGGAGAAATTGTTTATCTTGTAATAAGATGGCCAACTTTTTATTATTTCTTAGAAATCAGCATAGAGCCATTTTTGGCATCATTGATTTCAGAAGTAATTGCCACTGCATGTTATATGGCATCAGTTACATTATTTCTTAGAAAAACAAAAACGTACTAGTCACTTTGCTAGTTGATTTACTAAATCAGTCGAGGTAATAATTCCAGTGATATTACCATTATCAGATACAGCAAGTTTTCTAATTTTTTTGTTGGCCATTGTTTCTGCTGCAGCAGAAATTGGTTCACCCTGATTAATTGTAATTAGTGGAGAGGACATTATTTTTTCAACAGTGGTATCAAATGGAAGATTGTTTGCAACAACCTTTGTTGCATAATCTCTATCAGTAACAATACCAACAAGATTTTCACCATCTTTTACAATGACAGCTCCTATTCCACCTTGTTCCATCATTTTAGCAACTTGAAGAGCAGTTGTACTAGGGTTAACTGTGATCAGTGCACGTGTCATAATATCTTGTACTTTAATTGACGAATAATCGAAATCTTTTCGGCTCACCATTGTCATATTATCAACTCATCCTAAAACCCTACAATACATCAAAAATGATGCAATGTTGATTAATGATTCATAATTTTCTGATATTCTCTCATATCTTATTGCCATCTT
>JOSY01000015.1 GCA_000746765.1 Marine Group I thaumarchaeote SCGC AAA799-D11 | reverse complement strand
ATTTCTTGATATTTCATGGAATGGTATCAATTGAGATAATTCTTAGATCAAGATGATCGTAATTATTTTACAAAATGATCGGTTTTAGGATGACTTGTATGTTATAATATTTAAGATATTCACACCGTAAGATTTCTAAATTGCGGCCTTTGCATATAATTGATTTGTAGCAGAAGAAATTTTTCTTTTGAATGAAACTCTGTAGAAAATCAAAATTCCTAACAACTCCAAATATTCTACAAATCCTACAGTATAGAAATGCATTAGCCACCCATCAAGAGATTGATCAATAGATGCAATTGCAGCACTCATTTTGGGGAATTCTGTCAACAGTGCAGATGGAGCTAACAAAAATCCAACAATCCAATCAGTAGGAGTCATCTCATTTGTTATTTCTAAAACCTTTTCAGGAGAATCAATCATGGGTACATTCTGAGAATTTTGTAACATGTATTCAGAATGAATTGAGTTGCCCTGATCAATTGCTACAATCATCGTACCTAGAACTAAAAGTAAAAAGACAGATTCACCAAAAATAGCAATTCCACGTTTTCCTTTTTGGAATTTGTAGATTTGTCTCTCAAGCATAGGACCAAAAAAACCTAATTTCTTCTTCTTTGCTAAAACTATGATAGATAATGATATGGCAGTAATTACTCCAAATGAACCTAGCCAATCATCAGAAACAAATTCAACAAAGAGTAGTCTTGCTGGCAATAACAAGCCAGTCATTATACCAAATACAATTAATGATTCAAATATTCCTCGCAAATACAGATCCCCTTGAAGTGTACGTCTCCATACTATAAAAAATGCAGAATCGTTTTTAATTAAATCAAAAAAATGATTCTAGTGCCAACGATGTACTAAAAATATTCAATAAGAAAAAATAGAAAAATTAAGAGTCAGATTACTCTTCTTCGTCATCGTCATCTTCTTCGTCGTCATCTTCTTCGTCGTCATCTTCTTCGTCATCGTCATCTTCTTCGTCGTCATCTTCTTCGTCGTCATCTTCTTCGTCGTCGATAACTTCAATTTCAAATTCAATAACTTCCTCAATTTCTGCTAATGTAAGACCAGTTGTTGTCGCAATTTGAGAAATAATGTCCTGCTCATTAGTCCATTCAGTCTCAAAAGTAGTCTCATCACCATTGTTTTCTACTTTAATTTTGGCAATTCCATCTTCTACTTCAACTTCAACTTCTAGTTCAGTATCATCCAAGTCTTCGGCAGATTTTCCAAGATATTTCATATGAGACTCGGAAGCTAAATCTTTTGCTTCTTCAGCTAGTTCTTCAGCCTCATGATAATCACCTGAATCAAAATGATCTCTTGCTAATGCAAGCAATTCTTTGGCTTCAGCCAATTTTTCTAAAGAAACAGAGACATCTTCTCCATCATTTTCTGCTTCGTTGATTTCAATTTCAGCCTCTGTAATTTCTTCAGAAGCGTCTATGAGTTCTTCAGAAGCATCTTCAGAAGCATCATCTTTTAATTCCTCTCTTTGGGCTTCACGTTCTGCCTTGTCTGCTTCTCTTTGGGCTTCACGTTCTGCTTTTAGTGCTTCTCGAATGGATTCGCGTTCTCTTTTTAATTCTTCTCGAGCTAACTCACGTTCTCTTTTTAATTCTTCCCTAAGTTTTTGTTTTTCTTCCCTTAGTTGTTCATCCATTTTTTGTTTAAGTTCTCGTAGTAATTCTCTTTTTTCAGGACCGTCAGACAAGGATTCAATATTTTCAATTGCTGCATCTCTTTGTGCAGAATTAACAGGCAATCCTTTTGATTCCTGTATGAATACTCTCATGTTTTCTCTAAATTCTTTGAAAGTTTCTTGATATGTTTCTCTAAGATCTTTATAAGATTCTCTAATATCTTCTAAATTTAATTTGCATTCTTCTCGAATGGATTCTCTGTCAACAGGGTCAGCATTTCTCATATCTTCTCTACATTGTGCAATTACTTCTTTGGTCTCTTCTTTTTGTTGTTCAAATAATTCTCTTGATTCATGTACAAATCTTGAGACTTCTTGTCCTAAGTTTTTGATTGTGTCATTAGTTTCTGTTTCATCAGTTTCTGTATCTGAGTCATTACTGGTAACTGAAATAGATTCTTCTAGTTCTATAGTGATATTTTCAGGTTCATCATTACTTGTCTGAGCAAAGGCAATAGGACTAGAAAGTAATCCTAAAACAAGTACTGAAATGACGAAAAGATTCATAGAAAACCTCATAACAAAAATTTGATTTAATGATATATAGCAATTCCGAATAACTTCTACTGCTTGTTTTCCCAATTCTGGGCCAATATTCTATAACAACAAAATGAGACGTTTCAATTCCTAAAAAAACAAAATGAGATTCTGACACTAATATGATGCAGGAGTTGCTTTTCCAGAGATGAATTTTACATCTCGATCTTTGGAAAGTTCTTCAATAAGAGATACACTCATTTGATTAACTAGAGTTAATCCATGCTCACCTACATTCATAGGAAATCCATATTTTGCTCTAATTGCTTCTGATTTATTTTTAATATTAGTGCCAGGATTATAGTCAATAGTTAGTTCCACCATAGGAGGGGCATCGGGAAGTTTTCTTTCAAGATACATTATCTTGATCAAGAGATCAACATCAACATTTGAGATTGTCTGTGTGATTAAATTTGTGAATTCATTGTATTGAGCTTCTATTTGAGACATTAACGGAATTGATTAAAAATTTGATTTAACTGGTAGGACTGCACTGTCTTGCACATCCTAAATTTTTAGTAAAAAGGCGGACCCGACCGGATTCGAACCGGCGACCTAACGCTCCGCAAGCGTTCGCACTATCCAAGCTATGCAACGAGTCCGAAAACTTTGATTATTCTACGCTTAATTTGGATTGCGATTACAAAGATTCTGCAAAAATATACGGAGTTTCATCCGTTTCATGAAATGTCCAAACAGTTGGCAATGAAATTTGTTGTATTTTTTTGAGTTTGTTTTCTTCAATTAGAGTTCCCCAACCAGCCTCATTTTTTGGATCAGGTGCATATTTTTGAGAATGAGT
>JOSY01000014.1 GCA_000746765.1 Marine Group I thaumarchaeote SCGC AAA799-D11 | reverse complement strand
TTTTTTTCCAAAAGTCATGCGGTTGAATCTTATCAATCACGCCGGTTGCCAAAGCAACTCCTCCCATTTGAGCAAGGCCCCCAATGAAAAATACAGGATGGTTCAGATTTAATGACGCATAATCAAATGTTGTAGCATTAGAACAAAAGGGATGAAAGTCAAGTGTTGTGACAAGTAACTTTTGAAGATCAACTAATTGTTCATCGAGTTCCACACTATATGCTTCCATATCCAAAACTTTGGCACAAAAAGCAATCCTACCATCACCTGAGCCAATATCAATTACTTCAGAATAACCAAGATTTTTTGTCATTAATGTTGTAACATAAGCAGACATTATCCAAGTTGGAGAAAAAGGAGCATTACTAGCATCATGTTGAATGCTATTCAACCAATACTTGTTGATATCACCTTCATAGACAATACATTTTGTGTTATCAATCGTGGATTCATATGAATTGTAATAGATGGGATTCTTTGTAGCAAATTGATGGAGTAATTCTAAATCTTGTTGTTTTATCGAGAATGATTCAGAAGTAGAGACAGGGATAATCTCTTGCATCTGACTTTTTCCATCATATGTTTTTTCAAATTCTTTTTTTAGAGAAACAATATTTTTTGCCAGTTGCTCAATCATGTCAATCCTTTGTCATATTGTTCAACAAACTCTTTGGTGCTCATTTTTTTTCTTAGTTCTTCAAACATTTGAGATTCGTTTTCAATTTGTTCCTTAGTTTTTTCACCAGCGCTTAACTGCAATATCTTTGTCATCTCTTGAATGGAGTTTGAGAGATTTTCTAAAATTTTGGGATGAGTGTGTGTGTTAAATTTTCCCAAAACTAGTTGTTCTGTTTTGTCAATTTTCTCCAATAGAGTACTGTGAGTTTCAGAGTTTAACTGTTGTTTAAGCATCGAAATCATTGATGTAACATTCATGACTTGATAATAGGTTTCTACAATTTCAGAAATTTCCATATTATCAGAGATTTTTGAGAGAAAATTTTCTAGTTTTTGAGATTCTGTATCAAACATTGATGAAATTTCATCAGCAGTACTCATAACGTAAAAATGAATTCAAATTTTTAAAAATGTTGGTATTATGCTTCTTTTTCTGCCTGTTTAACAAAGACATAGTTCATTATCAAACCGGCAATGATACCACCTACAATTGGTGCTGCCCAATATAACCAATGGAATTCCCAGAACCCAGAGATAAGTGCAGGACCAAATGTTCTTGCAGGGTTTACTGATGCACCAGTCAAAGGAACACCAATCAAGTGTACAAGGAAAACCATTCCACCAATTGTAAATCCATGCCATCCAGGTGATGCTTTTTTGTGAACAGCACTCATGAAGATTACTGTAACTAAGAAGAAAGTCAAGACAGCTTCAACTGCAAATCCCGAACCAATACTGTTGTTTAGTAAGTCGCTAGGTCCACCTTGGGTAGCAAAGTTTACTTTAGCACCAAGTTCGGGCAAGATTGCTTTGAGTGTTGCAGCAGCTGCAACTGCACCAATTAATTGTGAAATAATGTAACCTATTCCATCTGCAATACCAATTTTTCTGGTAATCATCATAGGAATTGTAACTGCAGGATTAATGTGAGCGCCAGATACATGACCAAATGCATAGATCATTAAAGCGATGGCACCACCGTGTCCAAGAGAAATGAATAGAACAGACATTGTTGTTAGTTCTTCTCCAAATGATGCAATTGCCAAAATCACTGAAAGCGGACCGAAAAATACCAACCCATATGTGGAAATTGCTTCAGCAAGGTATGCTCTTGGATTAACCATTAAGCAAAAGCCACGCCAATTTCCATATAAAAGATTCGGACTAGAATTGTGAGCAATTAAGATCAAAAAGTAATTAATTACAGGCACACTGAGTTTTTCACATATGATTTCAGAAGGAGATTCAGTTCCAAAATTTGAGATAAATGATGCAAATGGTAACAAAGTAAAATCTTCTGATTTCAAAGGGAAAAAACATGCCATCTACTTTTACCCAAAAGATTTCACGCCGGGATGTACAACTGAAGCAGATGAATTCTCAAAAGATTATAAGAAATTCCAAAAAGAAGAAATCGAGATCATAGGCATTAGTCCTGATGATGTAGATTCTCATAAAAAATTTTGTGAAAAGATGAAAATCAAATATCCACTCTTAGCAGATGTAGACAAAAAAGTATCAAAAATGTTTGGAGTCTGGGGAAAGAAAAAATTCATGGGTAGAGAATACATGGGAGTTATGAGAAGTACTTTCCTAGTTAATGAAAAAGGAAAGATTTTCAAAATATATCCAAAAGTAAAACCTGCTGGACATTCAAAACAAGTATTTGAGGATTTTAAAAATTTAGAATAAAATAAAGTAAAAAGGTGAAAGGTCAGAAACCTTTTGGAAGTGTACCTTTTGGTTTTGCAGGTTCAGGTTCTGATTCCGGTGCGGGTTCAAAACCTTTTGGTAAGCTACCACGTGTTTGTTTAGCTCTTTCTTCCACTTCAGCTTGAAGTGCCTCTTGATAAGCTTGTTCACGTTCTGCTTTTTCTTGTTCAATTCGTTGCAAGTAATCTTTTTCGTACTCTTCTAGTTGTTCTTGTCTTGATTTTCCATCCCCACTACTTGCACTAGTTTGAGGTGCATCATCCATTCCTTTTGGTAGTGTGCCAGAAGGTTTTGGTGGTTCAGATGGAGGAGGTGCTTGTGTTGTTTGTTCTTTAATTTCAACACCATCAAAACTCATGTTTACTCCACTAAAGCCTCCAAATCTTTTGTCTGCAGGATGATATGCCAATCTTGCTCTAGTTGCATAGTATTGGTTTGAACATGCTGTATAACCAGTGACTGTTGCTTTTTGTTGATTCCAATCAGATGTTGGAACTTTACCAACAGG
>JOSY01000013.1 GCA_000746765.1 Marine Group I thaumarchaeote SCGC AAA799-D11 | reverse complement strand
TCTTGCTCTAGTTGCATAGTATTGGTTTGAACATGCTGTATAACCAGTGACTGTTGCTTTTTGTTGATTCCAATCAGATGTTGGAACTTTACCAACAGGAGCAGTCATTCTAACAAAGTATCTGTTAGGAGCTGGAGAATAACCTGTTACTTTTGCTCTATACTGATGGAAGTCAGACATTGGAGCATCATAGTATGCAGATTCCAGAGCTTCATTAGGAGTTGCGGGAGGTTATGCTGTTGTTTCAGCTGGTTTTGGAGCTTCCTGTGGTTTAGGAGCTTCTGCTGGTTTTTCACCCATACCTTTTGGTAATGTTGCTTT
>JOSY01000012.1 GCA_000746765.1 Marine Group I thaumarchaeote SCGC AAA799-D11 | reverse complement strand
TCTTGCTCTAGTTGCATAGTATTGGTTTGAACATGCTGTATAACCAGTGACTGTTGCTTTTTGTTGATTCCAATCAGATGTTGGAACTTTACCAACAGGGGCAGTTCTTCTAACATAGTATCTGTTAGGAGCTGGAGAATAACCTGTTACTTTTGCTCTATACTGATGGAAGTCAGACATTGGAGCATCATAGTATGCGGCCTCTAAAGCATCTTGTACTGTTGCTGGAGGTTGTGCTGTTGTTTCAGCTGGTTTTGGAGCTTCCTGTGGTTTAGGAGCTTCTGCTGGTTTTTCACCCATACCTTTTGGTAATGTTGCTTTAGGTTTGGCTGTCTCAGCAGGTTTGGTTTCAGCTGGTTTTGTCTCAGCAGGTTTTGTCTCAGCTGGTTTCACTTCAGCTTGTTTAGTTTCTGCTGGTTTGGTATCAATTTCTGATGATAGTTTTGATAGTTTTGCTTCGAGTTCGGCGATCTTTGCTTCAAGATCTTTTTTTGTACTTGCTTTTCGTTTTGCTGCCATTTCTTACAATAGATAGCACATTGTTTATTTACATTTTGTTCGACAATGGAGCTTTGATGAAAAAAATTCGTAAAAACAATGGATAATATGTAAAAATTATAATTTCAAAAAATCAATTGAAACTTAGTCTGGCTCCCAAAATTGCATAACATACATGCAATTATTACATCTCCAAATTCTAACATGAGTTCCATTTTCAGTATCAGCAACATATTGTCCATTATCCAATTTAGCTACTCTTGGCAAGTAACTGAGTTCTTGATTTTCAAGCCATTC
>JOSY01000011.1 GCA_000746765.1 Marine Group I thaumarchaeote SCGC AAA799-D11 | reverse complement strand
TTGCTTCTAATTCGGCAATCTTGTTTTCAAGATCTTTTTTAGTTTGCTTTTTAGCAGCTGCCATTAAACTGGATGGATAATCCGGGGTTTATGAGCATTTGGGTTATTACCATAGACAGGTTTGATCAAGTTTTATAAGCATAATTCACTAACAGATCACATGGACGACTTTGAGAAAGAATTTCCAGAATTTGACTGGAAAAACACACCTGCATACAAACATCCAGGTGGGAAAGACTGCCCATGTCCAAAACATGAATACATTCGTGAGCAGATCAATTTCACAAAGCAGGTAAATGAAAAGGGTAAAGAGCCTGCCAAAGTTACGCTCAAGTTTTGTCCCGATCATTACAGAGTATACATGGATGAGGTGATTCCTGCAATGCCATTAAAGTATAAGATTCTTACAAAAATTGCACTAAAACTTGGAGCAATTCAAGTTGAGCAGTTAAAGTATATGGAATCAGAATTATGTTTCTACTGCAAATTTGGTTCTGGAGGACATGATAAAAAAACAGAATTGCCACCAATGTAAATTCAGTATTTTCAAGTGAAAATTCATCATCAAATCTAGTTAAGCTTATACTTGAACCGGATTCAGAATTAATGTGCCAATAGAAGATATTCATGAATTCATTTCAGAGCTTGAAAAAAATGGAGAATTAAAGAGAGTCAAAACACAAGTTGATTCGAATTTAGAGATTGCAGAGATTATGCGAAGAGAGATGTATTCAGATGGACCTGCAATTCTTTTTGAAAATGTAAAAGATTACGACATGCCAGTTTTAGGAAATGCATTTGGTTCTATGAAGAGATTAGAGATAGGACTTGAAATGACAGATTTTACTGAAATAGGACAACGTATTGCAGACATGACAAAGATGGATGTACCATCAGGTTTGTTAAACAAAATAAAAAAACTTCCAGAGCTTTCAAAGATGACAGCATCATTTCCAAAATTTGAAACAAGTGGACCAGTAACGGAGATTACATCAACTGATGCATCATTTGAAGATTTACCAATTTTGAAATCTTGGCCAAATGATGCAGGGCGATTTATCACATTAGGTTTAGTTGCAACAAAACATCCAGAAACAGGAGTTAGAAATCTAGGAGTGTATAGAATGCAAATTGTAGATAAGACACATGCACTAATGCATTGGCAAAAACACAAGAGAGGAGCTAATCACGGAGATATTTCAAAAGACAAAGGAGAGAAAATGCCAACTGCGGTAATTATTGGGGGAGAGCCTGCAACAGTATTCTCATCAATTGCTCCAGTTCCAGAAGGACTTGACAAATACCTGTTTGCAGGAATTACAAGAAAAGAAGGCATCAAGACTGTAAAGTGTAAGACAATTGATTTAGATGTTCCAGCAAATGCAGAAATTGTTTTAGAAGGATATGTAGACCCAGTAGATATTAGAGATGAAGGGCCATTTGGTGATCATACAGGATACTACACACCAGTTGAACCATATCCAACTTTTACATTAACAGGAATAATGAGAAGGAAAAACCCAATCTATGTAACAACAGTAGTTGGAAAACCAATACTAGAGGATGCATATATTGGAAAAGTAATCGAGCGTTCATTTTTACCACTTATTCAGATGTTCCATCCAGAAGTAGTTGATTTCAGTATGCCAGCAGCTGGTTGGTTTCAAGGATTTGCAATAATTTCAATCAAAAAGAGATACCCAGGCCAGGCAAAAAAAGTAATGATGGGATTATGGGGAATGGGACAGTTATCACTAACTAAGATGTTTGTAGTAGTAGATGAGGACATCAATGTACATGACATCAATGATGTGATTTGGGCAATTACAACAAGAGCTGATGCAGCAAGAGATACTACAATAATCAACAATACCCCAACAGATACACTTGATCCAGCATCACCACTTGTCAATTTAGGTTCCAAAATGGGAATTGATGCAACACAGAAAACAAAAGAGGAAGGATATGAAAGAGAAATTCAACAACAAGTAAAAGTTGATGAGGAAACAAAGAACCTAGTTGATTCTAAATGGTCTGATTACGGATTATGATACAGATATAGGATTATAGAAATTATCTCTCTCTTCTACAGAATAGCCAATTTGATGAATAGCATCAATGATGATTTTATCAGTAAGTTCAGTTGAGCGTGCACCAGTACAAGAAACCACTTCTTCTCCAATCAGAGTTCCACCAAAGTCATCGGCACCATACTGCAAAGCTAATTGAGCCATGCCAATGCCGTTAGTTAACCACGAAGATTGGATGTGAGGAATAAGGCCATCAAAGATCAATCTAGAGATTGCAATCATTTTCAAGAGTTGAATTCCTCCGGTACCATATTCAACCAATCCCTCTTCATGCATCAAAGTGTTGTTTGGTTCAAAGTTCCAAGGGATAAATGCCATGAATCCTTTAGTTTTTTCTTGTAGTTTTAC
The DNA here is from genome assembly GCA_000746765.1 of Marine Group I thaumarchaeote SCGC AAA799-D11. Classification (GTDB taxonomy): domain Archaea; phylum Thermoproteota; class Nitrososphaeria; order Nitrososphaerales; family Nitrosopumilaceae; genus Nitrosopumilus. Next base: position 88,761 of record JOSY01000011.1, on the reverse strand, counting down.
AAGTTTGAAAAAGTGCTCAACAATGTCATTCTTGTTTTCTACATGTCCATACATCATTGTTGCAGAAGATGGTATTCCAAGTGAATGGGCTTCGTCCATAATTCTAATCCAATCATCACTGGAGATTTTCTTTGGGCTGATAATCTCTTTTACAGAATCAGTTAAAATTTCAGCTCCTGCACCAGGCATTGATTGTAGCCCAGCATCTTTTAATCTTGATAAAATTTCTTTTGTGGATGATTTTTCAACTCGTGCAATCATATCAATTTCAGATGTTGACAATCCATGCACTCCAACTTTAGGGAATTTTTCCCTAATCATTTTGAATGCATCTTCATAATATTCAATTTTCAAATTTGGGTTATGACCACCCTGAATCAAAACTTGGCGGATCTTAAACATATCCCATGCAGTTTTGACTCTAGATTCAATTTGATCCAAAGTTAATGTGTAAGAGTCATCAGCACCAGGAGATCTGTAAAATGCACAAAACTTACAGTCAGTGATGCAGACATTAGTGTAATTCAAAATTATGTTATTTACAAAAGAGGCCTTCTTTCCAAATTGTTTTCTTGTCAAATGTCCAGATACAAGTCCCATTAGATGAACATCATCAGATTCCAATAATCTCATGCAGTCTTCAGGACCAGGTCTTTTTCCATTAAGAGAATTTTCTAGAATATCTTTAATGTCACTTTTTTGTAGTTGTTCAGTTGTCTGACTCAATTGCCTTTCATCCTTTGGAATTTCTATTTAATCCTTGATAGAAAAAACAATTGAGGGTTTGTGCTTAAATCTTAATGAATTTGAGATTAATGGTTCACGTTATTTTTAAGTAGGGCACAAAAAGCAGATCCACTCATGGTATCAGGTAACCAAATTAGACTTAATCGAATTCTTAGAAAAGGAAGAATGTTATGTATTCCAATGGACCATGGAATTTCAAATGGTCCTATTGAGGGTCTTGAAGACCCAGCATCAACAATTTACAAATGTGAAGGTCACGGCCTTACAAGTGTAATAATTAACAAAGGAATAATCAAATCATTACCAAAACCACCCAAAGTCGGAGTTTTAGTTCATTTTTCAAGCAGTACTGCATTATCATTATCACCAAATCGAAAGATGCTTACTGGAACTGTAAAAGAAGCAGTTGCATTAGGAGCAGATGGAGTTTCATTACATATCAACATTGGAGGAAAAGAAGAGCCCGAGATGTTAGAACAGTTAGGATTAACTGCAGACCAATGTCACAGATGGGGAATGCCACTATTAGCAATGATGTATCCAAGAGGAGAGAACATCAAAGACCCACATGATCCTGAAATTGTTGCACACGTTGCAAGAATTGGAGCAGAATGCGGAGCAGACATTGTTAAGACACTATACACAGGAGACATTGATTCATTTTCAAAAGTTGTAAAGAGTACACCAGTTCCAATTGTAATTGCAGGTGGACCAAAAGCAAAAACAGATTTAGATATTCTTCAAATGACTGAAGATGCCATGACTGCAGGAGCAAAAGGTGTCACATATGGAAGAAATATCTTTGCACACAAAGCACCTGAAAAAATGGTAGAAGCATTAGCTGAAATAATTTTCAGAAAAGGTACAGCAAAGGAAGCAATGAAGAAAATTGAGTAAAAGTAGAGAATTAATAATTTCCCCTAAAGGCTCACAGGCACAATTATCCAAACTTTTACCACAGTTAGAGGAAGAAGGAATCAAAATTGTATACCTTGATCCAAAAAAACTTGGTAAGAAAAAAACAAAATTACAAACAGTTTATCCATCCAACAATGCCAACTATGTTGTTCTTGAAAAAGAAAATACAACAAAACCAAAGGGCAAAAAAGTTGGAAGGAAATTCCAAGTGTTATCAAATACAGATATTGAAGATATCCTAACTATTGCAAAAAAAGGTCTTGATTTTGTAATTGTAGAAGTTAAAGACTGGAAAATAATCCCATTAGAAAACATTATTGCAAAATTACACAAGATACATACCAAAATTTTTGCAATTGCAAGAACACCTGAGGAAGTTAGAAAGATGTTTTCAATTTTAGAAGTAGGAGTAGATGGGGTAATTTTCAGCACATCATCAATAAATGAAGTTAGAGAAGCCATGGTCTACTTGGGAACTAGAAGTTTCGATATGAAACCTGCAAAAATCATCGACATAAAAGAAGTAGGTGATGGTGAAAGAGTTTGTGTAGATACTGCATCAATGCTTCACAAAGGAGAAGGAATGCTAATTGGAAGCAGATCAAACTTTTTGTTTTTAGTTCATAATGAATCAGTGGGTTCATCATTTACATCACCAAGACCCTTTAGAGTCAATGCAGGTGCAGTACATTGCTACACATTGTCACCAGATGGTACAACTAACTATTTGTCAGAGGTCGAAACAGGCTCAGAAGTACTAATTCTAAATTCTAAAGGAAAGGCAAGGAGAGCTACGGTAGGAAGATCAAAGATTGAAAGAAGACCAATGTTAATGATAAAAGCAAAAGCTGGTGGAGAGATAGGCGGAATAATTGCACAAGATGCAGAGACAATTCGTTTTGTAAAACCAAATGGGCAACTAGTATCAGTCACACATCTTAAGAAAGGAGATACAGTAATGGTTCATTCAAAACCTGCAACAGGTAGACACTTTGGTATGGAAGTTTCAGATGAATATATTTTAGAAAAATAAGATGAAATACAAAACTTGCGTATCCATTGCAGAAAAAACACCCAACAAGGTTAAACAGACATTAAAAATTGCTTTAAAAAAATCAGATTATGTTGAGATAAGATTTGATTTTCTAAAAATCGAACAAATCCCTGAAACATTAGAACTAATCAAAAAAGATTTGAAAAAATCAGTATGTACACTAAGACCAAAAACAGAGGGAGGTCAATTTCCGGGAAATGAAAAAGAAAGAATTGCAATAATAAAATTAATTGCAGAGTATAATCCATTTTTATTAGATGTAGAGTTTAACACTTTGAAAAAGAATTCATCATTAGTAAGATACCTAAAATCAACAAAAACAAAATTGCTTGTTTCATGGCATGATTTTAAAAAGACACCAAGTTCTACTGAGCTAAAAAATAAGATGAAACAAATGAGTAAATTGTCAAATTTTGTAAAAATTGTTAGTACAGCAAAATCAACTGATGATTCAACAAGAATGCTTGAACTGTACAGTAAGAGAGGTAAAAACAATCTAATCTCATTTGCCATGGGAGATTTTGGCAGAATTTCAAGGATTTTGTGCCTATATTTGGGCAGTCCATACACATATGTCTCACTGGGAAAACCAGTTGCCCCAGGTCAGTTTAGTGTTGATGAAGTAAATAAAATCACAAATTTGAAAAAATAACCATCACATCAATTGAGAGTTTAAATCAATCATATTACGCGAAGATATTATGGGAAAAACATTCGCAGTTATCGGAGATCCAATAAACCATTCTTTATCTCCAAATATTCACAGTGCAGCATTTAGAGAATTGAATCTTGATTGTTCATACATTGCATATAGAATCCCCAAAGAGGAATTAGCTGAAGGTATTGAGGGTTTGAAAAAAATAAAAATTGACGGGTTTAATGTAACGATTCCTCACAAAGTTGAGATGATGAAATATTTGGATAAAATTGATGAATCATGTAGTTTGATAGGTGCAGTAAATACTGTTACTAATAATGACGGCATACTAAAAGGATACAATACTGACATGGATGGTTTTCTAGAGCCATTAAAGAAAAGAAATGTAGATATCAAAAATTCTAATGTGTTGTTATTAGGAGCAGGAGGAGCTGCAAGAGCTATTGTAGCAGGTTTTGCAAAAGAAAAAGCAAAAAAAATCACAATTGCAAACAGAACAATAGAAAAAGCAAATAATCTAGTGAAATTTGCACAAAAGATTAGTCTTGATGCAAATGCCATAACTATTGATCAAGTTGAAGAATCTGCAAAAAATTATGACATCATTGTTAATGCAACATCAGTAGGATTGCAAAATGAACCTAGTCCGATTTCTCTAGAAGGAATTAATGAAAAAACAGTAGTTTATGACATAGTGTACATGCCGATGCACACAGATTTTCTAAAAAGAGCAAAAGAAAAAAACGCTATTGTGATTTTTGGATATGAGATGTTATTAGGCCAAGCAGTAAGAGCATTTGAGATTTGGCATGGGATGGAAGCACCTTATAATGCCATGAAAAAAGCACTGTTAGGAGGATTTTGATGGCAAAAGCAAAAGCAACAGTACATGGGGCAGTTTCAATAGTAAATGCAATTGCAAATCAAAAGGGCGCAACACTAGGAATAGACCTAAAGGTAGAAGCCACAGTGGAAACATCTCCTGGAAAAGGCATAGTGATTCAATCAGAAAACAAGACACTTAGTTCTCGTTTAATCAATAAGACGGTAGAAAAAATTGTTTCAAAAAAAGATCTTGACCAAAACAAAATAACAATAACCTTAGAATCAGAAATTCCTACAGGATATGGATTAAAAAGTTCTAGTGCAATATCATCAGCAGTTGCACTAGGTTGTGCAAAAATTTTCAAATCAAAGTTTACTGATCAGCAAATTTTACTTGCAGGTGTAGATGCATCTATTGAATCAAAAGTAAGCATTACTGGTGCATATGATGATGCATGTTCATGTTATTATGGAGGATTTAATGTAACAGACAATGCAAAGAAAAAAAGAATTAGTTATGAAAAGGGTCCATCTAATTTAATTGCAGTTATATTTATTCCAAAAAACAGAAAACGTGGAAACTTGAAGAAACTCAAAGTGTTATCATCAGTTTTTGATCACGCATGGAATTTGGCAAGGAAATCAAACTATTGGGAAGCAATGATAATTAACGGGTTAGCTACAGCATCAATTCTTAGTTCAAATCCAGAAACAATAACAGGGTTAATTGAAAGAGGTGCATTAGGTGCGTCAGTTTCAGGAAATGGTCCAGCAATTGCAGCAATTACAAAAAAAGAGAATGAGGCAAACATCAAAAAAGCATTTTCAACATTAGAAGGAAACATAATAGTTTCAAAAGTCAGTAACAAAAAGGCTGAAGTTCATGAAGTGTAAAGTTGAAAAATCAAAAATCTCAGGAGAGATAGTTTGTCCTCCAAACAAAAGTTATACTCATAGAGCAATCTTTCTTGCATCGCTTGCAGGAAATAATAGCAAAGTGGAAAATGTATTGTTATCAGCAGACACCATTGCTACAATTGAAGCATGTAAGAAATTTGGAGCAGAGATAGAAACAGAAAATTCATCCATAATTGTGAAAAATCCCATAAAATTTGATAAAATCGTGCCTGAAATCAATACTGAAAACTCAGGTACAACAATCAGAATAGCCTCAGGGATTGCAGGATTGTTTACAGAAGAAATTACTTTGACAGGAGATGAGAGTCTCCAAAAAAGACCCATGCAGCCTCTCTTAGATGCATTATCTAGCATAGGAGCACAATGCCAATCAACTGATGGAAAACCACCAATCAAAATCAAGGGGAAAATTACAGGAGGAGATGTGACAATTCCAGGAAATTTTTCCAGTCAATTTATTTCCGCATTACTAATTAGTGCTCCATTAACTGAAAATGGAATTAATCTTTCAATAAAAGATAATCTAGTATCCAAACCATATCTTGATGCAACAATTGCAACAATGAGAAAATTTGGAGTAAGTGTTCAAACATTAATTCCATATAAGAGATATAATATTTCACCACAAGTTTACAAGACTGCATCATTTATAGTTCCAATTGATTTCTCTAGTCTTGCATTACTTTTATCTGCAGCTGTACTCAACGGAGATGAAACCACAATCAAAGGAAATATTGGTAATTTACCACAAGGCGATGAAGTGTTTATTGACATATTAGAGCAGTTGGGAGTCACAGTTAGTATTGATGAAAATGAAATTAAAATTAAAACACCTGAAAAATTAAAAGGTGGAAGATTTGATTTGAGCAACTCACCAGATTTGTTACCACCACTAGCAATACTTGCATTAAATTCAGAAAAACCAATAGAAATTGTAAATGTAAAACATGCAAGATTAAAAGAGACAGATAGAATTGCAATTACATCAAGAGAATTAACAAAGTTAGGAATCAAAGTACAAGAAAAAGAAGACGGATTGGTTTTAGAATCATCAGGAGAACTTTGTGGTGCAGAACTAAATTCAGAAAACGATCATAGACTTTTCATGGCATTTTGTATTGCTGGAATGTATGTTGGGAATTGTGTCGTTACAGACCCAGAATCAGTGCAAGTTTCATATCCTAATTTTGTTGAAGAGATGAACAGGATTGGGGCAATAATTCAACCAGAATAATTTTCAAAAAAAATCAACTAAAGGGGGTAAAAGGCGCGACCTTGTATAGGGTGAAAAGCATTCTCCACACCCTCAACGCTTTTGCGTAGATAACATGTCTTTTTCGCAAGGCCGCGCAAATTATGCAGTAAAATTTGCACGTTTTTCCATATATTCTATATGTAATTATTATATTTAAGAATATATTGAAATAATTTTATAAAACAACTCTATATTTTATAAATTATAATCATACCTAAATCAGACCTAAAAAATAATCTAAAGAGATATGAAAATTTGAGAAAATTCAGAATGAGGAATTATAAGCATCATTTATCTTTGATAGTATGTTGCCGGGAAGTTCTATTGGTCAGCGTCTTGTGTTGACAAGTTTTGGTGAAAGTCATGGAAAGTCTATTGGAGCAGTTTTAGATGGTTGTCCTGCAGGATTAGAGATTGACGAAAAAGATATTCAAAAAATGTTAGACCAAAGAAAGCCAGGACAGAATCTAATCTCAACACAAAGAAAAGAAGGAGATGTAGTAGAAATCATCTCGGGTGTTTTCAGAGGACATACAACGGGCGCACCGATAACAATGGTAATTTGGAACAGTGATCAAAAGTCAAAAGATTATGAAAATTTGAAAACAAAGCTTAGACCAGGACATTCTGATTATCCAGCCATGATAAAATACAATCAATATAATGATCACAGAGGAGGAGGAAGATTTTCTGGAAGATTAACTGCCACACATGTAATGGGTGGTGCAATTGCAAGAAAGCTTCTCAAAGTAACTTTAGGAATTGAAACAAATTCATTTACATCACAAATTGGAAAAATAAAGATGGAAAGAGAGTTTAATGAAAAAATGATTAATTCAATTTACAAAAATGAAGTAAGATGTCCTGAAACTAAAACAGCAAAGATGATGAGAACAAGTATTTTAGATGCAAGAAAGAAAGGAGATTCATTAGGAGGAATAATTGAATCAGTTACAACAAATGTTCCAGTGGGTTTAGGGGAACCAATTTTTAGTTCATTAGAATCAGATTTAAGCAAAGCAATGTTTTCCATCCCATCAGTGAAAGGAGTAGAATTTGGATCAGGGTTCAAAGGATCAGAGCTTTACGGCTCAGAGAATAATGACTTGTACACGGTAAAAAGAGGCAAAATCATAACAAAGACAAACAATTCAGGGGGAATTTTAGGAGGAATTTCCAACGGCATGCCCATTACTATGAGAATTGCATTCAAACCAGCATCATCAATTTCACAAAAACAAAGTACGGTGGACATTAAGACTAAAAAAGAAACTACACTTCAAGTGAAAGGAAGACACGATCCATGTGTTGTTCCAAGAGCCCCACCAGTAGTAGATTCACTTGTGGCATTAACAATTGCAGATCATGCACTAATCTCAGGTCAAATTAAGCCTGTTTTGTAAGAAAATGTCAGATATCAACGACCTTCGTAACAAGATGGACGAAGTAACTCTTCAGATGATAAAATTACTCAAAACAAGAACAGATATTGCAAAAGAGATTGGGGAAGTTAAAAAAAATATCGGTAAAGGAGTGACAGATGAAACACGTGAAGAAAATCTACGTGGAAAGGTAATTTCATTATGTCAAGAAATTGGGTTAGATGAAAAAATTGCTACAAAGTTTTTGAATTTTCTATTAAACGAATCAATCAAAGTTCAATCATCAAACAAGCAAACACATCTTTCAATATTTCTTAAAGCAAAAGAATTGGAGCAACAAGGAAAAAACATCATCCATATGGAAGTAGGGGAACCAGACTTTTTGCCGCCAACAATTGTAAAAGATGCACTAGAAGAAGTGTTTGATAAAGGATTTTTAAAATATGGACAAGCAAAAGGAATGCCAATATTCAGAGAAGCATTAGCAAAACATGCAAGTAAGAAATTCAATGTAGACATATCTCAAGACAACATAATAGTAAGTCCTGGTGCAAGATTTTCAATATTTACAGCAATAACCACTCTTCTTAATCCAGGAGATGAAATGATTGTAATTGAGCCTGCATGGCCTGCTTACAAAGATTGCGCACTAAATGCAGGAATCAAAGTTAGAACAATAAACACATCATTTGAAAACAAATGGGAGCCTTCAATTGAACAGATACAAAATACAATCAATACAAATACAAAAATGATTGTTTTGAATTATCCAAATAACCCAACAGGGAAAATTCTTCCAGAGAAACTACAAGATCAAATTATTGAGATTGCAAAGAAGAATAATCTCTATGTCTTAAGTGATGAAATTTATTCAGAATATGTAAAATCAAATTGGAAAAGTGTTTTGAGTTATAATTATGAGAAAAGTATTGTGACGCAATCATTTTCAAAATCTCATGCCATGACAGGATTTAGAATTGGATATGCAATTGCAGATAGAAAAATAATTGAAAAAATGGCAAAATTAGAAGCATTATGTCTAACTAATGTATCAGAACCAATTCAATACATTGCCATGAAGGCATTAGAGGCAGATACATCCAACAATAATAAAACAGTCCAAGATAGACTAAACATATTGATTCAAAAAGCAAATGAAATGAATTTAGATATTGTTGTTCCAGATGGCGCAATGTACATTTTTGCCAGAGTCAACAAAGAAGGATTTGACGGAGTACAATTTGCAAATAGCACACTTGAAAAAGGTTTAGCTGTAGCACCAGGAGAAGGATTTGGCAATTACAAAAATTTCATAAGAATTTCTGCATGTCAAGACGAGAAGACACTAATTGAGGGAATGAATATACTAAAGAATATCATGAGTGAAGATCAATGAAGAAAGTTACAGTTATTGGAGCGGGAGGACAAATGGGCCAATGGTTTGCCAAATATTTTGCAGGCAAAGGATTTGAAGTAACAGGTTTTGATTCGGAAAACAAAATCCCAGGCAAAGGAATTATACAATCAGATTCTCTAGTAGGTGCAATTCTTAAGGCAGATTATGTGGTATTATGTACACCAACAAGAAGAACTCCAGAGATTATTAGATTAATTGCAAAAGAGATGAAAAGAGGAACATATCTTATTGAAATTTCATCTGAGAAATCCAAAGTTGTTTCATCATTATCAAAAATGCCTGCAAAAATTAATCCAATTTGTATCCATCCAATGTTTGGACCAGGTGTAAAAACAATAAAAGGTCAAAATATAATTTCAGTTCCAATCAAAGATGCAAAAAAAGAATTGACCGTAACAAAATCATTATTTGAAGGTGCAAACTTTGTTACAATTGATGCAGTAGAACATGACAAAAAGATTGCAGTCATTTTAGGACTGACTCATTTGATGAATTTAGTTTTTGCAAATATCGTTTCAAAAGATGAAAAAATGTTGCTAACAGAAAAAATGTCAGGTACAACTTTCAGAGTTCAAAAAACATTGGCAGAGAGTATCATGACAGAATCTCCTGAATTAATTGAAACCATAATTGCAAATCCAGAAATTCGTAGAGTAGCAGAAGAACTTTGGAAAGATATTGGAAGATTACTAACTGCAGTTCAAGAATCTAAAACAGAAGAGGTTGTAAATTACATTAAAGACTGCCAAGACAGATTGGCCAAACATACCGACATCAATGAATCATACAAAAAACTAACAAAGATGGTCAAAGCCGTTGAAAAATAACGGATATGCGCTCAACAAAGATTGTTACTTCTTTTATCAAAGATAATGATAAATTATTAATTCTAAAGCGAAGCGATAAAGTCAAAACCATGAAAGGGTTATGGGCAGGCATAAGCGGAATTATTGAAAAAAATGAAGAGCCACTAAAAAGAGCTAAAATTGAAATTTTTGAAGAGGTGGGAATCACAGAAGACAAAATCACTCTAGTAAAATCTGTTGAAGAGATGAGAGTTAACTCACCACAATATCAAAATCATGAATGGAAGATTTTTCCATTCTTGTTTGAAGCAAAAAATCCAACCATCAAACTAAATTGGGAAAATTCAGATTTCAAATGGATTAAAGTGGATGAACTGAAAGATTATGAAACAGTTCCTAGTCTTGAAAAAGTATTATTCAATTTGTTGTAGATTTTCGTTTTCTTTTTCGTACTTTTTTTGTTGAGGCAGCATCATGTAAACACATGCGCCCCCACACATAGTACAAGGGACATTGTTACCAGGGTGCTGTCCAGTTCTACTGTGAATTTTTGCAGCTTCTTCAGGATCAATAGATAGTGCAAGTTGTTTTTCCCAATCCAATGTACGACGAGCTTCAGTCATCTCCATATCCCATTTGATCGCTTTATCACGAATTTTTACAAGATCTCCTGCATGGGCTGCAATTCTATAAGCAATCAATCCAGCCTTTACTTCTTCAGCATTAGGTAATGCAAGATGTTCTGAAGGAGTAAGATAACATAAAAGATCAACACCTTCACTTGCAGATACAGCTGCACCAATGGCACTTGCAATATGATCATGTCCAGATGCAACATCAGTTACCAATGGACCTAGGACATAATACGGAACATCACCAATCAAAGATTTTGCAAGTCTAACATTTGCTGCAACCTCATTTAGTGGAACATGTCCAGGTCCCTCAACCATTACTTGAACATCTTGTTCATGTGCACGTTTAGTTAATTGAGAGATGTTAATCATTTCTTGAACTTGTAACTCATCATGGGAGTCCAAAATTGAGCCTGGTCTAAGAGCGTCTCCAAGGCTAAAAGTGACATCATATTTTTTGGCCATCTCTACAAGATAGTCATAATGAGTCAAGTAAGGGTTTTCTTTATCATGTTTAAGCATCCATGCAGCAGTAATGGTACCACCTTTACTGACAACTCCACCATGTCTCTGAACCTTTAGAATTCTTTTTGCAATATCTTTTGTAATTCCACAATGGATAGTTGTATAATCAACACCATCTTTTGCGTTGTTTTCAAATGCGTTTAGATAATCATCTTCAGTGAGGTTCAAAGGATTTTTGTGCACTTCAACACCGTAATTGTAGGCTTCATAGATTGGAACAGTGCCAAAAGTTATTGGAGCAGTTTCTAACAAAGTTTTTCTAATGTGTTTTACATCACCACCATCACTAAGATCCATCATAGTATCTGCATGATATTTGACTGCAACTTTTGCTTTTTCTATCTCTTCTTCAAGATTTACATTTAGTGTAGAAGTTCCAATGTTCACATTTACTTTAGTTTTCAAACCCTTACCAATTCCAACATTGTGAATTTGTTGAGGTCTGCAGTTATTACTTGGAATAATAATAGAACCTTTTGCAATTTTTGGTATTAACCAATCAAGAGAAACATCTTCATCTTTTGCAACTTGCTTCATCTCGTCGGTTGCAACACCACGTCGTGCAGCAGTCATTTGAGTTGTCATAAATTATTCTAGGCTTTTGCCTGATTTAAACAATCATAAAGTTACAGAAATTTATTGATCGCAGCAGATTTTATTGGCACTATATTAAGAAAATAGATCGGTTTTAAATGGAATAATACAGTATTAGATCTTGTGAGAACTATTAGGGAATGCAGACATTGTGGAAGAGAGTTTTACAGTATGAAAGATGAGTTTTGTTCGTTTGATTGTGTAACCCAATCATCATCATAATCTAGTTTAAGTTCAGTTCTTTTTGAAGAGATAATTTTTCAGATTGAATTTTAGAAATCCTATCTAAAATAGGCTTGATTATACGCTCAGAATCAGGAGAATTTGCAAAATTATGTTTTATTTCAGAAACTCTTTGAGATAATTCTAGTTCAGCATTAATTAGAGACACATATTTTCGGAGTTTTTGATTTTCTGAGTTGAGAGAATCTATTTCAGTTATGTTATCTTGGAGGACTCCAACTTTCTTCTACAGACCCATCATTGTTTCCAGGTACAAGATATTGCTTACCGCATTTGAAACATTGCCACAAAAATTTTCCATCTTTTTTGGTTTGGTATTGCATTGGCAACAAACAGGTAGTACAACGTAATTCCTCAGGAGCGGAATCATTAATCATTGGAACTTCAGTCATCAGTATGAAATAAAGTTCAAACTATAAAACAAATATCATAAAAATTCACAAATTAAACAAATTAAAAAGAAAAATAGATTAGTGCTGAAAATAAGAAAATAATGTGAATATACTTTCTATTGGCGGTTCTGATCCATCATCAGGAGCAGGGATTCAAAGTGACATCAGAGTGTTTTCAAAATTAGAAGTACATACATTAACTGCAATAACTGCAATTACAAGTCAAAATACTTCCAAATTTGGAATTGTTGAACCAGTATCACCAAATATGTTGAAAAAACAATTACAGCCGCTATTTTCAGATTTTAAAATTGACGGAATTAAAATTGGTATGGTGTATAATTCAAAAATTATAAAAATAATACATCAACAATTAAACAAATTAAAAATTCCAATAGTAGTTGATCCTGTAATAAAATCAACAACAGGAGGAAGTCTAATAGAAAATAATGCAAAAAAAGATTTTCAAAAGTACATAATTCCTCTTGCAACAATAATTACACCAAACAAATCAGAAGCAGAATTTCTTACAAAAATGAAAATTTCGGCAAAAAATACACCTGAAAAAGTTGCAAAAACAATTCAAGACATGGGAGCAAAAAGTGTTGTAATTACAGGATTCAAAGAAGATAAAAATACAGTATCGGACTTTGTTCTTGAAAAAAATAAAAAATATATCATTTCAGGTAAAAAAATTCCAAAAATCAATCATGGTAGCGGATGTAATCACTCAGCAGCAATAGTATATTCACTTGCAAGAAAGAAAAATGTTAAAGAATCATTATTTTTTGCAAAGAAATTTACACAAAATTCAATAAAAAATGCAAGAAAAATTGGAAAAGGAATTGTAATTACAGATATAGGAAACAAAGGGATTGAAGAAGAGTTATCATCGGCAATAACCAAATTTACAAACATTAAAGGAATATACAAAAACATTCCAGAATGCCAGACAAATTTTGTGTTCTCAAAACAAAAACCAAAATCCACAAAAGATGTTTTAGGTATTTCAGGCAGAATTGTGAAGGCAGGAAAAGATGTACTTGTTGCGGGTGATTTGGAATATGGAGGCTCAAAGCATGTAGCAACTGCATTATTGTCAATGAACAAAAAACATCCAGAGATTTGTTCTGCAATTAATTTAAAATATCAAAATACAACACTGTCAAAAATTAAAAAATCAAAGCTCACAGTTAGTAGTTACGATCGTAGTAAAGAACCTAAAAATGTAAAAATCCAAGGATCGACAATTAGATGGGGAATAAGTTCTGCATTAAAAAATTCAAAAAGAATTCCAGATGTAATTTATCATAAGGGAGATTTTGGAAAAGAACCAATGATTATTGTTTTTGGAAAAACACCAGAAAATGTTTTAGAAAAAATATTAAAAATTAAAGGATAAGATTACAGAATAAAATCATCCTTGAACATAAATACTCACATACGAATTGGTATTTGTGAAGGCAGTAATTTTAGCTGGAGGACTAGGTACAAGATTACGTCCATTAACACTCAAAACTCCAAAACCTATGTTACCATTAGGGAAAAAACCAATTCTAGAACACCTAATTGATTGGAATAAAAAAAATGGTGTAAAATCAATAGTGCTGTGTGTAAGTTATCGTAAAGAAAAGATTCAAAATTATTTTAAAGATGGAAAAGAATTCGGAGTTGAGATTGAATATGCAATTTCAAAAAAACCACTAGCAACTGCAGGTCAACTCAAAACTGCAGAGAAATTTATTGATGATACTTTTGTTTGTGTGTATGGAGATACTATTTTTGATTTTAGTCTTAGAAACATGATAAAACAACACAAAGCAAAGAAAGCATTTACAACTATGAGTCTATACGAGTACAAAACTAATTTGGAATACGGGGTGATTAATACTTCAAAAACAGGTAAAGTGACAAGTTGGGAGGAAAAACCGGAAATTAAAGCAAATATCAACATGGGATGTTATGTGATGGAACCAGGGATTTTGAAATACATTCCAAAAAACAAACCATATGGAATGGATGATGTAATCAAAAAAGCAATGAAGAACAAAAAATTAGTTAGTAGTTTTATTACAAAAAAAGGCTTTATGGATATCGGAAATAAGGAATCATACAAACAAGCAAATGAAGAATTTACAAAGAAATCCAGAAAGAGGCAGAAATGAGCGAACCAACAATTAGAAAACTAGACATTGAGGATTTGCAAAATGGTTTTCTTACCACACTTGATTCATTAAGAAAAGCAAGCGATATTGACAAAACCAAAGCAGAAGAGATTTTCAAAAAAATTGATTCAAATCCAGACTATATGATAGCAGTAGCTGAAATAGATGGGAAGGTAGTTGGCTCAACGACATTATTGATAGAACAAAAATTCATCCACAATGGAGGACGAGTAGGACATATCGAGGATGTTGTTGTGGATAAAAATTTCCAAGGGCAAAAAATCGGAGAGAAGATTATGAAATATCTTCTAGAAATTGCTAAAAAACAAGGCTGTTACAAGACAATTCTAGATTGTACTGATGATGTAAAGCCATTTTATGAAAAATTAGGTTTCAAGCAAGTTGCAAATGAATTAAGATTTGATCATGTTTAGAAATATTCTTTTTTTGGACGAGGCTTTCTAACTTTCATCAAACGTAATCCAAAATAGATTACAGGGGCTGACAACACCATAAACAATGGAGGTAGAATTAAAACAGTATCTGTGATGTATGGTTCAGCTATTTTATCAATAAGAGTTTGAGAAAATGCCATTCCAACAAGCAAGATAATTCCATCTACAATAAGCATTGCACCAATTTTTTTAGAGCCATAGTATTTTGACAAAATGAATGCAACAGCAGCTAAAATTCCTCCAGGGGCAATAGTGATTGAAATGAATTGAAGAAGTTTTGGATTTGCAAAGTTATCAGGATCAATTGGAAGATCAGAAGTATTAGGATCATCAAACATGAAAAAGTAAAGTGAACTAACTACAAGAACAAATAGTACAAAGAACGCAATACTGCCAAGTCCTAACCAATATTCAAGTTGCATAATTCATCAAAGATTTAGTTGAATAATAAACTATTCAGAGTCATACAATTCCAACTAGATTAGCTAGTTCTTTTCTACAGGCAGCGCCAAGTTTTTCTGCAGCCTCTTCAGGAGAAATATCATTTAAGAAAATTCCATATCCACGTTCTAAACCAGACCAAGATTTTGTTATAGGGTAAATTTCAATATGCCAGTGAATCTGTCGGCTGTTCTTTTTTTCAGGAGAAAGATGGAACACCAGGTTGTATGAGACGTTTTTGATAGTTTGAGATAATCCTCCAAGTGTTGCTCTAAGAATTAGAGACAAATCATTGATTTCTTTTTGAGTGATTTTAGAGAAACTTGTAGTATGTTTCTTAGGGGCAATCCAGAATTCATACGGATATGATGGAGACCAAGGACAAAATGCGATAAAGCCTTCAGTTTGAAGGACCTGCCTAGGACCACTAATTTCTTCATTAACAGTTTGGCACATAGGGCAGACACCCTTTTCATTTAGAATTTTGTGAGAGGCTTCTGCTTCTTCTTCAATGATAGGAGGAATTGTAGAGAATGTCAGAATGTTAAGATGAGGGTGAGGGTTGGCACTGCCAGAAAGTTCACCTTGATCAGCATAAATTGAAACATATGTCACACCTTTTTGAGTATAAAGCCATCTTAATCGGTCTTGAACAACTACTAAAATGTTAGACCATTGTTCAGTATCAATTGTTGCAAAAGTATCTTTTTGATTTGGAGAAGCTACAACAATGTAATGATATCCATATGCAGGTTCACTGTAAAAAGGTCTATCACTGTAAGAGTTTTCAGTGTCAACAGATACAATTGGATTTTTACTTTCAAAAACTCTAATTGACCATCCTTCAACAAATTCATCGTCACTATCTTGTAATCTTTGCAACATTCCATCTTTTGCAACAAGAGACAAAACAGAAGGATTTGTCATTGATTCATTACCAGGAGCAAAAGGAGATTTTTTTGGATCTTTAACTTTGTCTTCTTTTTTTGAAACAATCATGAAACGCTCAGAAACATAATCTTTGCGCATATCTCCCATAATTGTAATTTGCAGTAAATGTCTGTTAAAACGTTTACTAAGATCCAATGTCATCTCAAATCAGAAAATATTTTTGGAAAAAAATTTGTAAAAAATAGGAAAATACGAATTTCATCAAAAAATACTTCTTTTTAGAAATAAAAAAACAAAAAATTAGAAAGTTCATTGTTGTTTTGATCGCAAAATTTGTTGCAAGCTTTAAAGGAGAGCATCAGGTCTGGATTAATCAGGGGAAGATTATGGATAATTCTGATGTTCATATGATTTACGTTCTGTTAGATGGTGTAGGAGACCTTCCACATCCGGATTTAGATGGAAAGACACCATTAGAGGCTGCAAATACCCCAATTTTGGACAAAATTGCAAGTAATGGTGCAATAGGAGAAGTGATTTCCGTAGGAAAGGGTATTGCACCTGAATCAGATATTGCTGTTTTCAATATGTTAGGATACAAATTCAAACATGAGGATTATGCAGGTAGAGGAGTAATTGAGGCAATAGGAATTGGAATTGACTTTAAAGACGGAGATCTTGCATTAAGAGGAAATTATTCAACATTAGATGATCAAGAAGTCATTATTGATAGAAGAGCAGGAAGACATATTGAAAAAGAAGATGCAGATGGAGTTGCAAAAGAGATTGAAGAGAAGATAAAGTTCTCAAATCCAGACACATCTGTTGTAGTAGCACCAACAATTGGTCATAGAGTAACTGTCAGAATCAGAAACAATTCAAAAAAATTATCATCAAAAATTACAAACACTGATCCAGCATATAGTAACATTGGAGGCATGGGAGTAGCAAAAGCGGTTGGAGATTTTTTGAAAATTGAAAAATGTCTACCTTTAGAAGATGTTGAAGATGCAAAATCTACTGCAAACATAGTAAATGAATTCTCAGAGCAAACAATCAATATTTGCAAAGAAAGTCAAATTAACAAAAAACGAGAAGAGCAAGGAAAAAAGAAACTTAGTTGTATTTTGCTTAGAGATGCAGGAAACAAATATCCAGATGTAATACCAATCAATGAAAAATACGGTATGAATTTTTCATGCATTGTAGACATGCCAGTAGAATTAGGAATTTCAGAAGTATTAAAAATGAAAGCATTTGAAGCTGGAGGATTAACAGATTATGAAGAGAAAGCAAGAGTTGCTGCAAAAGCAATGGAGACTCAAAATTCAATTTATGTACACCTTAAAGGTCCAGACGAGTTTGGACATGATGGTGACGCCATAGGAAAAATGAAAAACATAGAGGAGATTGACCAGAGATTCTTCAAAACGTTAGTTGAAAATATAGATACTAACAAGGTAGCAATAGTAATTTCTGCTGACCATTCAACTCCATGTATTAACAAAGGACACAGTGATGATCCAGTTCCAGTATTAGTTTCTGGAGACTTTATCAAAAAAGATGGAACAACAAGAATGACTGAAGAGCAAGCAAAGAAAGGAAGTATAGGCCTTCTTCAAGGGGCAGATGTAGTAACAAAATCTTTAGAATTAATCAAATCTCAAACGTAGTTAACTTGTTTGCTTGTTGCATCTCTACAGCTTTAGTTCGAATTCTATCTACATCAATAGAATGATATGTAGAAGGAGACGTTCCCAATTTTTCTAAAACTCTTCGAAGCATTCCAAGTCCAATGCTTAATTCGTCTTTTTGAGCATGTGCAAAAGCAACAGCCATTAAAATAATTCCTTGTACAACTTCTTTTTCTCGTCCAAAACATTTCTTCCAAACACCTTCAAATGCTTCATGACTTTCCCAAAATCTTTCATTATTAAAATAAAATATTCCATCAGCAATTCCTTTTTCTTTGTCGATTTCTTCTTCAACGACATGACGAATATTATCAACAGGGCCAATTGGAGAAAGTTTTTCAATTAATGTATCAAGATCTTCTTTTTCAACTGAGACATCTAATTCAACAAACTTTTTGGCAATTCTGGCAACTCTAATTGAAGCATTCATGTCTGAAGCAAGATCTCTTGCTTTGTAAACAACCTCGCGAGAATTCTCAGGCCCATAACTAGTGTTTTTTAGATGAAGCATATAGCGTTCCATAGTTGATTTACTCAAGGATTTTCTTAAATTTCTTATCTATTTCAATCAAGGTTTATATGAAATATCTAAAGGATTTTGGATACATGTCTATAATTGAGACCATCACAGATGTAGATAACACCTTCCTATCTAGAAGAGAGCTTACATGCAATTTTGCAGGATTGGCAGGAAAACTCAAAAAACTAGAAGCAGTAGACATGATTACTAAAGAATTCAAACTTGATGGCAAAGTGGTAATTCCAATGAGATTACAAACACATGTTGGAAAACCAATTGTAACAGGAACTTTCTTTGTTTATGAAGATGAAGGATTGGCAAAAAAACATGTCAACCCAACAATTTTTGCAAGATTAGAAAAATCAAAAGCAAAACTTGCAGAAGCTGAAGCGGCAGAAGCTCCTGCTGAAGAGGCTCCTGCTGAAGAAGCACCATCCGAAGATGCACCTGCTGAAGAAAAAGCAGTAGAAGCTCCTGCTGAAGAACCCAAAGAAGAGGAGAAATCTGAATAATGGCAGGAAAAAAGGGTTCTAGCCCAAATGTCTATGCATATTATAAAGTAGATGGAGACAAAGTTTCAAGAATTAAAAAAATTTGTTCAAGATGTGGTAAAGGAGTTTTCATGTCAGAGCACAAAGATAGACACACATGTGGAAAATGTGGTTTAACAGAATTTAATCAATAAATTATTTTCAAATTAGTATAATTTCTTTTTACGAACTTTTGAACTCTTTTCTTCTAATTGTTCAATTTTAGAAATAAATGAAGGATCAAGTTTTATTTTTGAAAGAGCATCTGCAGGTAATTTTACAGTGTTTGAATCTAAAGAGATGTTTGTTTTAGGTAGATTTCTATCAATCCAAAATTTCGTAACCTTATCTTCTAGTTTATAATCACGGAACCCAGCAGGAAATTTTTTTGTAATATGATTTAACAGTGTACGATCCTTGAAAACAACTCTAGGTTCGAACAATCTAGTTTCATCACTATATACATTTTCAAATAAATTTCCTGAGATTTCATCAGAGAGTAATTCCATCTTTGAAATTTTTCGAATTAGCTCTAGAAAATGTAAAAACTCATGGGCCAAAATTGCATGGATTGTGCCTTTGAGACCATATGCAACTAAGGGGGCAGAAATCTGAATTACAACCTGAAATTTATCTTCAAACACCACAGGAATTGTTCTTGCAAATAAAATTCCATATTCATAAGAATTGGGATTAGGAGTAGATATTACGAGTGATGGTTCTACATAAGCAACAGGGTAACGTATTCCTGAGGCCTTTTCAATTCTATTAATTCCTGCAACAGTAATTGGAAATCGTTTGATTGTTAGTTCATACACATCATCAGGGATTATTCCTTTAGAATGTGCATCTTTGAAACGTACTAGTGGATCCAACATCATCCCTCGATAATTTTGAATGTAAAAAGGTTGATTTGATTATGATCTTGGTTTTCCAGATTTTGCATGTTTTATTCTTCGTCTTTTTGCTCTTTGATCAGCATGTCTTTGATGTTTACCTTTTTTTCTTATTGGCATGATAATTTGAAATATTTGGAGCTAGTTAATTGTTATCATTTTACTTCAACATCATGAAAATCAAATTCAAGGCATTTGCACGATACACCAATAATCTGACTTATTCCAGGAGAAACATCATCACCAGTAACAAAACGTTTTACAGGCAACCCACCTTCAAACTTGAAAAATAATGTAAATGAGACATCATCATGTTTCTTGTATTTTATAGAGAGAATTCTTTTCTCAGATCGTTTTCCAGATTTTTCATAAACTACAATAGGGTTTTCTGTAAGAGTTTTTAGTTTTCGTAATAGGTTTGAATCAATTTTTGAAGATGCCGAAATTTTTGCTTCAACTAAAGAATTGAATTTTAATGGTTTTTTTGGAGAATCTGAAACAATTTTTAAATTTCTAACTTCAACGTGTTCCAAATTTGCAGATTTTGCTCTTAGATTTCTTTTGTGAGGATTTTGAATCTTGACAAAAAATGGTCTCCCCGTGCCTAGAATCAAGCTAGATTTGTCCTCACCACCAATCCATGTGAATTTTGCAGTGGTCCCACCTAATTTTTCAAAAAGAAATTGAGATATTTCTCCTTCAACACTATCATATTCTGTAATACCATGAAAATCACAAATTCTACATCCCTTGCCAGAACAGTTTGTGCAAGATTTTTGTTTTTGTGGAAAACCGCGTACAGATTTTACATATCTTCCAGAAAGAGTCAAAGATTTGGATCTAATATCACAAGATTCCTCTTTGAGATTTACAGTAAAAACAATTTCAGGATCTAAATAATCAAATGTTTTTTTGGTTTTTCTTGAAAAAAGTTTTCCTAATTCTTTTGTGATGTCAGTCTTTATTCCATCAATTCCCTTTAGTTTGAATTTGGAACGAATGGTATCATCTCTATCAATTATTGAAGGTTTTATTATTGCGCCAACACTAAATGAAAAATATGAATAAGAAGATGCAGAATCAAGCATCATATTTAGAAAATAATTCAAATTATCAAACAAGTTTTTACATATATAGCATCTTTGTGTAGATTTTGAATTTTTTTTTAATTTTTTTCCAAGAAGTTTATTTGATGAAAGATGCAATTGTTTTGAGAATAATCGTCCCAGACAATTATCACACAAGTCATATTTTTTTAATATTTGATTTGCAATGGGGACAATTTTCTGATTAGTCATTTTAGAAGGAATTTTGTTTGAATTACTAACCCAATCCCATTCTTCTAAGAGTGCCTTGCATTTGTCTTCCCTTGGAGGCCTTCATCATATTCTTAGAATTTTTGTAATTTTTTATCAATTCTTTAACTTCACCCT
The DNA here is from genome assembly GCA_000746765.1 of Marine Group I thaumarchaeote SCGC AAA799-D11. GTDB lineage: Archaea > Thermoproteota > Nitrososphaeria > Nitrososphaerales > Nitrosopumilaceae > Nitrosopumilus. The sequence continues at coordinate 67,370 of JOSY01000011.1, read as the reverse complement.
CAGGCCAACCTGAACCACGTGCTATTCTTTTGATCCTAGAGGAATTCAATAGTCCTTCAGGGTCTGCTTTTTCTTGAGTGGTCATGCTTTGTATAATGTATCTCCATTTTGTAACCCTGTCTTCCATTTGATTTACTTGATCGTCTTTTACCATTCCAGAAAGACCAGGCATACTTTCAAGAATTCCTTGTAATGAACCCATCTTAGTTACTTCTTCTAACTGAGAAAGAAAATCTTCCATATTCATTTTTCCACTAGAGATTCTTTTCATTCGGTCATCATCACTTTCACTTTCCAAACGTTTTGCTAAATCCAATACAGCTTGAATGTCACCCATTCCTAACAGACGTCCAACAAATCTTGTTGGAGAGAATTTTTCTAGATCATCAATTCTTTCACCAGTACCAATGTACATAATTTGTGCACCAGTTGCAGCTGATGCAGCTAATGCACCACCACCTTTTGCAGAACTATCTAATTTTGTAATTATTACACCGCCAACAGGAATTGTTTTGTGAAATGCTTCAGCTTGATTGAAGCATTGTTGACCAATTGTTCCATCAATTACAAGTAATGCTAAATCAGGATCGGCGACTTTGTTAATTCTATCCATCTCTTCAAGCAAGTCTTGTTCTTCTTTATGACGTCCAGCTGTATCAATTAGGATAACATCCAATGGTTGATCTTCAAAATGTTTCAGACCACTTTTAACAATACTAGGAGAATCTTTGTTATTTTCTTCACCATATACTTCAACATTTGATTTTTCACACATTGTTTTGAGTTGTACTAATGCACCAGGCCTGTAGGTATCAGCTCCAATAACACCAACTTTGTACCCCTGTCTAGTCAAAAATTTGGCAAGTTTTGATGCAACCGTAGTTTTACCGCTTCCTTGAATTCCAAGTAAGATGATTTTGTTTTGTTTTCCAGGTTTAAAATCAAACTCAGATTCGTTTCCAAGCAGATTTGAGAGTTCATCGTAGAGAATTTTTACAATGTGATCTTTTCGAGATAGTCCTGGAGGAGGGGTTTCATTAAGGGCACGCTCTTCCAAGTGCTTTGTGATTTCAAGTACCAGTCTAACATTAACATCAGATTGTAGTAATGCTCTTTGGACATCCTTTGATAGTTCCTTGATTAGTTCTTCATCTATTCCAGAAGATTTTACAATCTTTTTGATTGCATCACCTAAACTACTCTTAAGTCCATCAAGCATTGTAATTCAATTCCGCATCCACTATTTCAAACCTTCCTCTATAACCATCCCATTTTTTTTCGGCACGATTAATTTTGATCGAGTTAGAAAAGAGAGGGCAATCAATTACAAATGTTTCAGCTTCACCACCCTCAAAATTTAAATTAAATCCAAACTTGTCAGATAATTCCTTTAGAGTTTTAATTTCAGTTGTGCCAATTACTTTTCCCAACCAAGAATCATCTAACCCATCAGAGGATACAGTAATCATAACAAAAACAAAATTTGCTTCAAGTAAATCATTCATGTACTGTTCGGAGTCTAGATTCCACAAGGGTGCAACTACAGTTAAACCATATTTAGAACAAACTTTTTCAAATTTTTCTTTTTGAAAATTACTCTTGATGCCACCATGAACTAATCCTTCAATTCCATACTCATCTTTTGCAGTTTTTAGTAGATTTTCTAACAAAGACAGTTCATCGTTTGTGTCATCAGATTTAGAATTAACTGTAATTTGAGGAATTTTCATTGATTCTGCTTGTAGTTTTGTCCATTGTATGTTTGGATGATGAAGTAAGTGACTTTCTTCAGATTTTGTAAATATGCTTAGTAAACATTTGATTTCATGTCCTTGTTTTTGTGCCAAGTAAATAGCATAAGTACTGTCTTTTCCACCTGAAAAGAGAGAAGCAAGTTTCATTTTATAAAAAATCAATCCAACAATTGTTTAAGTTTATTCTAAGGACGCTTCAACACTCATAATCGTCATCATAAATCAGACGGCTTTTCCGATAATCATCAGCATCCGCACTATGTCTTAATGCGCATGATTTTAGTTTTATCCATTACAACCCAGTATTCCACATTTTGTCCGTTTTCTAATTTTCCTTTAACTTCATCATCAATTAATGTGACATCAATTGTTTCAAAAGTTTCAGAGTCCATCAACTGAACAGTATCACCAGTCATGGAGATAATCTGACCTACTTTTTTGTTGATCATAGGTACATGGATTTGCATACTGACAGGTCCTACGTGTGGTCTTTTTTGACCATCAAAAATTCCTTCAGCAACAATTCTTGCTTTTGCCGCACCGTGTTTTCCTGGTTTTGAGGTATCATATTCAACAATTCTACATGGTTCTCCACTTGGTTGATCTGAATGTGGCAATAGAATGTAAGAGCCTATTTTTAATGAACCAAGATCAGAAGGTTTGCTCATGCAAAAACAGTTTTTGGTCGAATATTTAACTTTTCTACTTTAGTTGTTCTAAAATTGAAAGACTCATCAAATTAGTCATCGACAGACCTTTTCTGTTAGCATCTCTTCTTGTTTGCTCACAATATTTTTTGACACTTTGATGACTCTTTTCGCTTGCAACTTCAATTACTATAATATTTTCAGAGTAAGGGAATGTAAATTTTGATGGGTTTTTACAAAATGTTTCCATGTTTCCTATTCCAGCACTCTCGATTTGTTCTTTTTTTACCAATAAATGAGCAATTTCAGAAACATCTTCATCTTCACCATATTCCAAATAATATACAGAAACAAAATTAACATCTCCAAGAACTTCATGCTGAAATAGATCGTCTTTTACATTAAAGACAAAAGATGTTTTTTCTTGGTTATGGGCAGCAAGATCATCTGCAATTTTTGCACTATCCTTGAATTTTGCTAAAAGATAGTGGTTTGTAGAATCTGAAAAATAGGGTTTGCTTTCTGATGAAAATGTCCCAGTAACAAAGTATAATCTTTCAATATTTTTTGAGTTCAACCATGATTCTTTTAGTTCAATTGACTCATGGGTGTGAAGGTAAGGTGCACAAACATAACCTGAGTAGGATAGTTTTAGCTCAGACATTAAACATTCAACAACGTTGGAGACTATTTATGCTTATATTGATAAGTAGATCAAATCGCTACGATAGTTTTTTAATAGCAGTAAACTTCGTTTTTCTTGTCCCAAGCTAGCTCAGCCTGGTAGAGCTTCCGGCTGTAGTTGTTGGCTTTAGATGGCTGACCGAATAACAGCATATCAGGCATACAGAAACCGGGTTGTCGAAGGTTCAATTCCTTCGCTTGGGACCACAAATTTTTGATTAAAAATAATTGTAAAAATAATAAAAAGATAGACTAGGTTAAGAAAACATAAGATGAAATCTTAAATTAAAAATTCATTGTCTATTCTGTTTTTTTGACTTTTTGTGCTGCTGGGCCTTTTTTGCCTTCACCGATTTCAAACTCGACTTTATCGCCTTCGTTGATGAATCCGTCAACATCTGTTTTGTGAACAAATAGATCGTCTCCACCTTCTCTTTCAATAAAACCAAAGCCCTTAGTACGGTTAAACCATTTTACGGTACCTTGTTCCATTTAGTATGGAGATGATTCTCTCACTATATTAACTAAGGTGTTAAATTAGAAATCTTTTGGAATGTGTCCATTTTCCTTTAGCCATTCAACTTGAGGAAGTGTAAATCTCCAAACTATGTCACCTTTTTCAGATTCATTAAAGTCCCATGGTGCAATGATTACGATATCATTGTCTCTTATCCAAACTCTTCTCTTCAGTTTACCTCTAATTCTACCTCTTCTTGTGACATTGTCAGTACATTTGATTAAGACATTTTCACCGCCAAGCATTTTGAGAACTCTACCAAATAGTTCACCTTCTTCAGGAAGACGAATCTCTTTTAATGCACTTTCACTTTTTACTTGGCGCTTACCCATGAGTGTAATTCACATTATAAGCATATAACTGATAGGTTTTTGATTTTTTATAATGAGTTTTATGCGTTGAAAGTAAAAAGAAATTGTGGAATTCAAGTGTATCGATGAGTGTTCTCAGTGCTGTATTGAAAGAGAATACTATCCAAGTAAAAAATTTGGGAAGATTGGGGTTTTGATATTACCAGAGGAAAAAGAAAGAATGGAAAAATTAGCAGATGAGAACAATTTAGATGTTAAAATTTTACCCAGAATAGGAGTTTCTAAGGATAGAGATACAATTCCTACTAAAATTTTGGCATATCAGATGATGGGAGTTGAAAAGAATGGAAACACTTGTCCCTTTTTAGATACAGAAAGTGGAAACAAATCACCTCATAACGGATTTCCATGTAAAATTTACAAAGACAGACCTCTTGCATGCAGAACATACCCACTGATTGAATCAGATCCAATTACACTTGATGAGAAATGCAAATTTTGTAAAGAGTACAAAACAGCTGATGAAAATTTGAATTCTGAAATAGAATCATTAATGAAAATTAAAGAACAGATGAATACAGAGTATCCATTCATCTGGAGGTTTGCCACAGAAATTGGTGAAGAGCAAGATAGTAACTTGTTTGAATCAGGTTGGATTTTAGAAGAATAATCAGTAATACAAGCATAGAATAAGCCAAAAATACAAAAAGCATTAGTTTTTCTTACTTGTATGAGTGAGGATGCTTGGTCTAATCTAGACAAAGTAGATCAGAAAATTATTGAAATTCTTAACAATAATGCAAGAACCTCATCAAAGGAAATCGCCGCAGAATTAGAAAAATCAGGACATGATGTTTCAGATAGAACAATTAGAAAAAGAATTGAACGTTTAGAGAAAAGTGGAATTATCAAAGGATACAAAGCTGTTCTAACAGACGTATCAGGAATTAACAAGTATCAATCAGTAATGATGAAATTAAAACCATCAAAATCACTTGAGGCAGTTAGAGATTCTATTACAGATTTTGTTAAAAAATTAAATAATTACGTTCTTGTTGCAAACATGGAAGGAGAATGGAACATGCAAGTAATTGTTCAAATCGAATCTGAAAAAGACAATACATCAGAAAAAATTGTTGAAAAATTCTCTGAAGGATTAATTGATTATAGAATCAATGAGATAGACATCAGAGATGTAAACATTCTCAACATGTCACTTTTGTTATTGTAATAGATCATACTCAGATTCTGCTACATCTATTGCTTTTTTGACTTCATCAAGTGTGAAAGGTTTCTGTATAAATGCAGATACACCAGAACTAAGTGTCTTGTTTACACGTTCAGTAGTTTTCTCATCAGCAGTTATGACGACAATCTGTAAATCTAATTTTTCTTTTAGTAATTTTTCTGCAACAGTATCACCTTCAAGATCAGGCAATCCCATATCCAAAAGAAGTATAGGATGTTTTCCCTCAGAGAATAAATCTTTACATCCTTTAACACCAGTCTTGCCATTTTCAAAAACATGAATGTCAGAGTATCCTAGTTTTTCAACATAAGTCTGTAATTTCAATGCTATAGCTTTACTGTCATCAATAATTACAACAGGTCTTGTAATTTGAGGAGATTCTGTAAACATTGTTTTTGCTTGCTGATATGTGTCTCTTGCTTTATCAAAGTCTCCCAAACTCAAAAAACATTTTGATGCACAAAGTAATGCACCTTTTACGTTATCTGCATCTTTGCGGTTAGAATATTTCAAAAACAAATCTCCAGCTTCTGCAATTTCATTTTCAGAATCTTTTCCGTGTTGTTTTTTACATTCAGCAGCTAACAAATACAATAATGCAGATTTGATAGGTTCTGATTTTTTTTACAGATTCTGCTTGGTCAGAAAATAACGTATGAGCAGTAATGAATTGTTTATTTTTTAGATGTGCTAATGCAACCTCACTACCTGTTTTAACGTCCAATATTGAACAGTAAGTTTTTTGATTTAATAAGATTTACAGTAATTGGTTATGGGTTGATAACTGCACGTCCAAGAATTTTACGATCTTTCAAATCTTGTAATGCAGAATTTGCTTCATCAAGAGAATATCTTTTTGATATAACTGGGTTGATTGTTCCTTTTCTTGCAAGAGCAAGTAATTCCACCATATCATTATAGTTTCCAGTGTATGCACCTTGAATTGTAATTGATTTGAGAGGAACTGTAACAAGAGACAACTCCAAAGAGCCACCAAACAATCCAACTAGAACAAGATTTCCTCTTTTTCTCAACACGGCCAGACCAGTTTTTACAGTAGGAGGTGCATTGACAAAATCAACTACACTGTCTGCACCTTTATCATTACATATTGACATAATTTTTTGAACAGTATCAGGATCTTTAGAGTTTACAGTAAAGTGAGCACCCATTTCTTTGGCAGTTTCTAGTTTTGCATCATCTAAATCAACACAAATAATTTTTGCATTAGTAATCTCACTTGCAATTTGAACTCCCATTAATCCTAATCCACCTGCACCAACAATTACAATGAATTCCGGAGTGTTTTGATTTGCTTTCTTAATAGCAGTATATGCAGTTAGTCCAGAACAAGCAAGTGAAGTTGCAGAGTCAGGATCAACACCATCAAGTTTTGCTAAATATTTAGAATTAGGAACTAAAACATAATCAGCATAACCACCATTTTGAAATAATCCCATTGATTTTGGAGCATCACAAAGATTTTCATTTCCAACTTTACATGCAGGACATTCACCACATCCCATCCATGGAAAAACTAGTACGTCATCACCTACAGAAACATTGGAAACATTTTCTCCAACTTGTTCAATAGTTCCAACGATTTCATGTCCAGGAGTTACAGGGTATTTTACGCCTCTATCAGTAACTTTCAAAAATTGCCCATCTCCAAGGTCGTATCCGCCCTCCCACAGATGCAAATCACTATGACATACACCTTCAGATTTTACCTTTAGTAAAACCTGAGTTCCAGAAGGTTTTGGATTTTCAGATTCAGATATTGTTAGAGGTTCATTTGGGCCTGGAATTCTGGCGGATTTCATAAAATTGCTTTTGGTACTAACAATATAAGAGTTGACTGGATATGAGAAAAAAATAGAGCCCTTAGATATTATTGAATAGGAAGAAAATATTCGTGTGAGTGAATCACCTACACCTAACAGCATTTCACAAGAACCAGTAAACATTCTGTTTAGCCCCCAATCAGTTGTCAAAAAAGACGTGTGGGAGATTGATTTAATCCAAATTTTGAATTTATTGATAAAAATTCTTGAAAAATCAGGTAAGAAAGACCTCAAAGTAGCAGGAATGGCAGCACTATCATCATCACTAATTTACCGAATGAAAGTAGAAAGTATTTTCGCATTACAAAGGGCTGCAATGCAGAAAAAACCAATGCATCAAAGAACTGACGTAGATATCGACTTAATCGAGATGCCATACAGACACGAGTCTACATACCCAGTATCATTAGATGATTTGTTAGGTTTGCTTCAAAACCTAATTGGTACAATTGCAAACCCTCAATCAAGAAGAAACAGGCAAGTAGAGATAGAACCAATAGAAGCACCAGACTTTCAAGAATATTTTATTTCACTTGAAAGCATAATTGGAAAATACGAAGACTTGGTTATGAAAAAAATTGCAAATGCAGGACATGGGTTACTGCAAAACATAATTGAAGAATTAGACCCTGTTGATTCAATCAGATGCTTCTTTGCAATATTATTTTTGGCAAGAGACCAAAAAGTGGATTTAGAACAGGCGGAAGATGATATCAAAATTACAGTAATAAAAGAAGAATTAACAAACTGATCAAAAATGAAGAAAGGGTTTCTTTAACTATATTTTGGAGGAATGAACGAGTAATTGGCCAAAATTGAAGACATTAACGTAGCAACAGCAAGAGTAGAAGCCGCACTTTATTCAGCAGGTAGACCGCTACGAATAGAAGACATCATCAGAGCCTCAGGCACGGAATCAAGAACAAAGACGTTAGATATTCTTCAAAACATTATGAAAAAGACAAAGTCCGCCTTCAAAGCACTTGAAGTAGTCATACTTCCAGATGGATCTTATGTTATGCAACTCAAACCTGAATATAGCGCTACAGTCAAAAGATATGCTTCAAAACCAGTTCTTCCAAATGCCACCCTTAAGACATTGTCATACATTGCATATCAGCAACCAATATCATCCAAGCAGCTTGTAGAAGTCAGAGGTTCTGGAGTTTATGCACATTTGAAAGAACTTAGACAATTAGATTACATCACTCACCAAAATGTTGGGAGAATCAAAATTTACACTACAACAGAAAAGTTCCAAAAATATTTTGGAATTCAAGGAGATGTAGAAGATCTAAAACAGAGACTATTCTCAAAAGTCAGAAAAACTGCAAGTACAAGACATACAAATCCTGTACCCCAAATAGCAACAGAAGTAAACTAAGCAAATTTTTTGCTTTAAGGCTAATTTTTTGCGTTTTGTATAAATTAGAGTGATTCAGACAAGTTTTCGTGAGAAAATCAGTAGAGAATTTAGCAACCAGTAAAACAACTGGAGGACGAAGACATCCACTTAGAATTAGACGAAAGTATGAAACTGATAGATATCCAAATGAAGCTGTAACAGGAGCTCAAGTTACAGTAACAAGAGCAGTTCGTGGAAAAAATAGAAAAACAGCTGTTAAGACAATTGATTTTGTTAATCTTGCAACAGGAGATGCAAAAGTAAAGAAAACAAAAATTCTCAAAGTATTAGACAATGCAACAAACAACGATTACAAAAGACGTGGCATCATTACAAAAGGTGCAATTCTTGAAACACAAGAAGGTAAATGCAGAGTTGTTTCAAAACCAGGACAAAACGGAATCGTTAACGCAGTTTTAGTAAAGGAATAAAATGAAAGATTACGAACACGTCGTAATCTGGTTGGATTATTTCAACAAGAATTTAAAAAAATCAAAAGGTAGAAGATTAGGATTAGAGAAATGCGTTTTCGATCCTTCATTAAAAGAATTGATGGATGCAACAAAATCAGCAGGATTTGAAATTACAGAATCAGATGACAAAGTAAGATTTCCTAAAAGACCATTTGTCAGGTCAGGGTATGTTGTTTTACCAAAAGGATCCTCTAAGACAAAAATTCTTAACAAAATTTCTGAAAAACTTGTTGCAAAAAGGTCCAAACAATCAAAATAAAATCAAATCTAGCTCTTAGCTAAAGTAAAGTTGACAGAAGTCTATGATAAGAATATCATGATTAGTGTTTTTAATTGCAGGAGGTAGGCGAAATAATGCACCTAGCCGGTAGTGGCAGGGTAATCATTCAACTATCTAACAAATTAGTTGAAGGACAAATACTCTGCGACGAGAAGGGAACTAGAGTTGCGAAAGTAATGGAATTGATTGGTCCAGTAAGAAGACCATTTGCATCCGCAACTCCGTTAACAAACAATATCAAAAGATACATTGGCAAAAGTGTTTTCGCAACAGAACATTCTCCTGACAATTCAAAGAAAAAATTTAGGAGAAGAAGAAAATGAATGTACTAGAAAAACAAAACTGTCCTGAATGTCAAGCAACAGTAGTTAATGACATGCAGAACGGAGAAATAATCTGCTCTGGTTGCGGCGTAGTAGTCGATGATCAAGTGGCAGATTATGGTCCAGAAACAATAAGTTCGAATCTCGAAGACAAAATGAAGTTAGCAAGAGCAACCGGACAAACAACTTATTCCCAACATGATTTGGGAATTACAACTGAGATAGCAATTAGTTCAAAAGACTTTAGTGGAAAAACAATCAACCACGAAGTTGCAAACCAAATGCACAATCTTAGAAAGTGGCAACAAAGAGTAAGAGTATCCACACCAAAAGAAAGACGACTTGCAAATGTTTTAACAAAAATGGGCGAAACATGTGATGGTCTAGGTCTTTCAAAAAATGTGTTGGAGACGGCTTCTATGATATACAGAAACTTGGATGGACATGTTGATGTGAAGGGAAAATCAGTAGTTAGTATTACAGCAGCTACAATTTACATGGCATGCAAACAATGTGATGTAGTAAGATCACTAGAAGAAATTATTCGTGGAATATGTCCACCAAAAGACGTTAAATCAAAAACAAAACTTGCAGCAAGATACTACAGAACCATGGTAATGGAAATGGGACAATTAACTGCCCCAGTAGTAACCATGGACAAATACATCTCAAAGATAGCAAACATGACACAAACTGAGGTCAGAGTAGAGAGACTAGCCTTAGAAATTGCAGAGAAGACAAAAGATAGCAGCATTGCAGATGGAAAAGCTCCAAATGGAATTGCCGCAGCATATCTGTACGTGTCATCAGTCCTGCTTGGTCAAAACGTACTCCAAAGAGACGTTTCAAGTATTGCAGGAGTAACTGAAGTTACTATCAGAAATAGATGTAAAGAGATTCTAACAAATTACAAACTCAAAATTACTTTGAGACCATCTCTGGCCAAATATTAACACCCCCCCCCTCTTTTCATTTTATTATCAAAACAACACGTTAGGATTAGCTAAATTTCGTCGGTATTATATATAGAAACAAAACATTGCGCAACATGGCAGTTCTTGAAATCAAAGATCTTCATGTTACAAGAGAAGGAAAAGAAATTCTCAAAGGAGTTAATTTGAAAACAGGACCTGGAGAAGTTCATGCCATCATGGGACCTAACGGTTCAGGAAAAAGTACATTAGCTTACACATTACTTGCACATCCAAAATACGAAGTAACACAAGGAGATATTTTGTTAGATGGAGAAAGCATTTTAGAATTAACTGCAGATGAAAGAGCAAAGAAGGGATTATTCTTAGGATTCCAATATCCAACAGAAGTTTCTGGTGTAGGATTTTCTCATTTTCTTAGAACAGCTTACAATTCTCTAAGTAAAGCACTTGAAGGTGACGATAGAGAAGTATTCATCACAGTAAGAGAGTTTCAAAAATATCTTAAAGAGAATTTGGAAAAAGTTGGATTAAAAGAAGAGTTTCTTTCAAGATATCTCAACGAAGGTTTCTCTGGAGGAGAAAAAAAGAGAGCAGAAGTTTTACAAATGGCAGTACTAAAACCAAAAATTTCAATTTTAGATGAACCAGATTCTGGTTTAGATATTGATGCAGTTCAAGCAGTTGCAAAAGCAATCAGTCAAGTTTCAGGCAAAGATGCAACAGTAATTGTCATTACCCACTATGCAAGAATTCTAAAATTCTTAGATAAACTAGACTATGTTCATGTATTTGCAAGAGGCAAAGTTCTCAAAACAGGAGATGCATCTCTTGCAGACAAACTCGAATCAGAAGGATATGATTGGGTTTTAGAACAAACTGCATAGTCAAATTATAAGTTCATCATAAAATTGATTTACAAAGTTCAAGTAGAATTTAATGAAGAATTTTTTGAAATTGAGAATGATAAAATAATCATCGGAGTAAAATCAAAACCAGTAAAGGGGGAAGCAAACAAAGAGGTTATCAAAAAGATTGCAAAATATTTTGAAGTTTCCACATCACAAGTTCAGATAAAAACAGGACACAAATCAAAAGAGAAAATTATAGAAATTTCACAATAGAAAATCTAGTTTTTGTTTAAATAGGGTTTTCAAATTGTACAAAACATGTCAGAGGACAACGAGCAATATTATTTCAATTTCTCATTTTTCAAAGTTGATCCAAAATGGAGATGGATGGCAGATTTAGCAAAAGAAGAATCTGCAAAAGAAGTAGAAAATATTTTGAAAAATTCTGGAATAAGATATAGAGCATATTCGAATTTAGGTTTAAGAGATGACGCAGACTTTCTACTATGGTTTGTTGGAAATTCATTAGAAGAGATTCAAAAAGCCATAGAAAAATTATACAAAACTGTTTTTGGAAAATACATCATTCCATCTAGAACATATCTATCATGTTCAAGACCATCAATCTACGTAAAGGGACAAGGAAAAGAGCATGGATTCATCACTGGGATGGAACCAAAGAAACATGTCATAGTTTATCCATTTACAAAAACTCGAGAATGGTATCTCTTACCTCAAGAAAAAAGACAAGAGATAATGGATGAGCATATTGAAGTTAGTAAAAAATACCCACAAGTAATTCTAAACACAACATACTCGTTTGGAATTCATGATGAAGATTTCATGCTGGCATTTGAGGTGGATAATGTTAGGGACTTTCAAGATCTGATAATGGATTTGAGGGAAACTCAAGTTTCATCATATGTCAAAAACGACATCCCTATGATTGTGTGTATCAAGAAGGATATTGTACCATTAATTTCCAGTTTAGGATAGAATTTCAAAGGTGCAAATCTCGGATAAACATAAATGAAGAAATTTCAAATATCTCTTAAAATCAAGGTGTAAAAGATGAAATACAAAAAACTAGGCAAAAGTGGAATCGAAGTATCTGAGATAGGCTTTGGTGCATGGAGTATTGCCCTAGATTGGTGGGGCAAAAAAGTTGAAGAAGATGAAGCAAAAAGAATGCTAAAAAAAGCATATGATTTAGGAATTAATTATTTTGAGACTGCAGATATGTATGGTAAAGGAAAAAGTGAGAGACTTATTGGTGAAGTTTTCAAAGGAATGAGAGACGAGGTTGTTATTTCTACCAAGTATGGTTATGACTTTTCAGATGTTGAGCAAATTGGACATGCAGAATTACCGCAAAATTACAGTCCAGAATATACAAGAAAAGCAGTTGATGCATGTTTAGAAAGATTACAAACAGATTATCTTGATTCGTTAGGATTGCACAATCCAAAATTACATCACATTAGAAACGATGAGACCTTTAACACGATTGATGAATTAATGCAGGAAGGAAAGATCAAAGCAGCTCAAGTTGCACTGGGTCCAGCAATTGGTTGGACACAAGAAGGACTCGAGGCAATGGATAAAAAAAGCATATCATCAGTTCAAACAGTCTACAACATCTTGGAGCAAACTCCAGGAAACGAGTTAATTCAAAAAGCCGAAAAAGAAGATGTCGGAATTCTTGTCAGAGTTCCAGACGCATCAGGAATCCTAACAGGAAAAGTAAAGGCAGATACAGTAATCCCAGCAAATGACCACAGAAAGGATAGAAAAGTAGAATGGAGAAAGTCAGCACTAGAAAAAGTAGAACAATTCAGACCAATTGCAGAACGCAACGGACTAAACATAACAGAATTTGCGATTAAATTTATCTTATCAAAGAACAAGATTGCATCAGTATTACCTACTGTTGTTAGTGAAGAAGAAATTGAAATGTTTGCAGCAATTTCTGATGGAAAGTATTTGAGTTCTTCAGATATGAAAGAAATTGATGATTTGTACAATACATGGCCAGAGTACGAATTAAAAGCAACACCACAAGCAAACTAATTTGCAAATGGATTTTCCAATAGACTCTCAAAAAACTCTCGAAGTCATAGAAAGAATGAAGCTTGCCAAAATAGGCGAATATAAAAAATGGGAATCAATTATCAAGAAAATCAAAAATGATGTTCCGTTAAACCAAGGAGAACTAGAATATTACACCAATCTTACAAGAATCTACAAAGATTCTGCAATTACTAGTAGAAGTAAGATTTACCACACAAAATTATCAGAGCATGATGAAAAGCCACCATGTAACGAATGTGGAGAGAATTCAGCATTTTATTGCAACATGAATGACCAGTATTTTTGCACAATTCATGTCGTAGGGCATGATGAAAATGAGATTTAGGAAGCAGGAACTGTTTCTTCTAAAGAGAATGAGTTTTCTACAAAATACTCTACACGTGTCTTTTTGAATTCACGTGAACTAAAGAGAATTCGATAATCATCAACACGAATTTGATCCTGAATTGTTTTTGCCATTTCATTTGCTTCATCATGTGTCTTACAGTGAATCATTGAAAATACATTGTAAGGCCAGTCAGGATATGTAGGGCGTTCATAGCAATGACTTACTTGAGGGAAAGCACCAAGTTGGGCGCCAACATCAGCAATTCTATCTTCAGGAACTTTCCACACAATCATTCCATTTGCGGTAAATCCTACTTGTCTATGTCTTAAGATGGCAGCAAATCTTCTCATAACTCCAATTTCTTCATAGTGTTTCATCTTTGCAAATAGTTCGTTTTCAGTCATTCCAAGATTGTGGGCTGCTTTTACAAATGGTTCATCAATGATATCCATGTCTTTTTGTAATTCGCGAATGAAATCTTTGTCTGCTTCTGTTGGTTCAAACTTTACATTTTTGATTTCTTTTTTTTCTTCAGTTGGTGCAACGTCATGCTTTTTTTCATCAACCATGTCAAGTTTTACACCAATTTTGAAGAGTTGTAAAGTAGGAAGCATTCGCACTTTTTTGATTCCTTTTAACACATTGAATTTATCAAGTTCTGTTTTCAAATCAGAGCCAGGTGGCACAGCTAGAGTAAACCAAAGATTGAATTGGTGATCACGTTCATAATTATGACTAACACCAGGATGTCGATTAATTTGACTTGCAACATATTCTAATTTGTCAGGTTCAATTTCCATTGCAACTAATGAACTAGTATAGCCAAGTTTTCTAGTATCAAAAATTGCACTGAGTTGTCGTAAAACGCCAATCTCTTTGAGTTGTTTAAGGCGGTCTTTTACAATTTCAGGCGTAGTATCAAATTTTTTTGCAATTGCATCAAATGGTCTAGTAACAAGTGGAAATGTCCATTGAATTTCATTTAGAAGTTCTTTGTCTAATTCATCCATCGATGTCATATGACAAAGACCCTTACATTCAATTAAAAATGTAGCTGGATTCACATGTGGAATTTTAATACATAAATAGAAATCGAAGGGCTTTTGATCGATGATAGTAGACCTAAACCTGCAAGAAAAATCAGTTATTGTGATTGGAGGAGGAAATGAGGCACAAAAAAGAATCAATTCTTTGATGAATCAAGAATGCAATATCACAGTAATTAGCGACAAAGTGACCCCACAGATTACCAAACTTGCCAAATTAAAAAAAATCCAATTAAAAAAACAAAAAATTCAAGATACTAAATTCATATCAGAATTCAAACCAGATATCATAATTACAACAACTAATGATAAAAAACTCAATCAAAACATTATCAATGCAGGAAAAAAGAAAAAAAAAAAACTCAAGAAAAAATCAGAACGAGTCTTTAAGAAAATCATCACAAAAGAAGACATTAGTCAAATCAAAATTCAAAAGATCGCAAGAGATGCTACAAAAGAAAAGATTGCAACTCCAGCAGAAAGAAAAGCATGTCTTAGCAGTATCATGGCTGATAATGAGATTGATCAGTTAATAAAAGACGGTCAGATGAAAAAAGCTGAAAAAAGAGCCATTACAATAGTGAGGAATTGGAAATGAATCAAAACATCATTAATGCACGTGTGACTTTTCGTAATTCACCAATTCATATTTTAGAACAATTTACAATAAAAGACATAGAAGATGCATATGAACAATTCAAGAAACATTCAGGATTAGATGAATGTGTCATAATTCAAACATGTAACAGAATAGAATTATTTGGAAAATCAAATAATCAAGAAGTAGATAAGATAAAGAAAACATGGGCATCATTAGCTGGATTAGAAGAACAAGTTTTTGATGAAAATATGGAATTTGAAGAGAATCAAAATGCTTTACATCATTTATTGAAACTGACTTCAGGCTTGGATTCTATGGTATTAGGCGAAGAACAGATTCTTGGTCAAATCAAAAATTCCATTACTTCTGCAAGAGAGAAAAAAGCATCAGGTCAACACCTAAACACATTATTTGATAAAGCAATTAGGATAGGAACTAGAATTAGAAACTCCAGTGGAATTGGTAAAGGGGGAATATCAGTTGGTTCAATGGCAGTTAAACTTGCAGAAGAAAATATTGATGAATTAAAAACAAAAAAGACATTACTGATTGGAACTGGAGAAGTTTCTACACTAGTTGCAAAATCATTACAAAGACGCGGTTATGCATTTGATGTTACAAGTAGAACACTAAGCAGATCAAAAACATTTTGTGAAACAATGGGAGGAAATCCAGTCAAATTTGAAGAGGTTCTTTCAGGATTTGATAATTATGATGTGATATTTGTTGCAACAACTGCCCCATATTTTCTTGTAACATATGAGCGAATTACAGAAGCAATGAAAGACAAAAACAAAGGCATGATGATTTTGGACTTATCAAATCCAAGAACAGTAGATGAAAAAGTTGCAACAATTGGAGGCATAAAATTGATGAATCTTGATCAAATTGCAGAAATGGTTGAGAAGAACATGAATGCCAGATTAAACAAGGTAAAAACCGTTGAAAATATAATTAACGAAGAAGTATCTGTATTAGAGGCCTCAATGAAAAGACTAGAAGCAGAACCACTGGTAAAAGACGTATTCAAGAACATAGAATCACTCAGAGCAAAAGAATTGCAAAAAGCACTTCAGATGCTAGATGAAAAAGATGAGAAAAGAATCAAGATTATTGATGAATTAACCAAAGCAGTAGTAGAGAGCATTGTTTCTACTCCAATGAACAATATCAGAAAAGCCTCTGAACAAGGCAATCCAGAGGTAGTAGATTTGGCAAGCAAGCTCTTTGACTATAAAAAACAAGAACAGGCTGACTAGGATTATATTTTACCCAAAGAGAATTTCTAACATGTCATTTCCAACTAGACGTCTTCGTAGATTAAGAACATCAGAGAAGATGAGAGAGTTGATTCAGCAAACCACACTTTCTCCAAAAGATTTCATTTGTCCAGTATTTGTTCAAGAGGATCTAAAGACAAGAACCAAAGTTGAATCAATGACAGCCATAGAAAGACTTCCATTAGATGATGTCAACGATGAAGTTGGAACCATAAGTGATTTGGGCATTCCGGCAATCATGTTATTTGGAATTCCAACACAGAAAGATGATGCAGGTTCTTCTGCATTTGATGATAACGGAATAGTACAAAAAGCAATATCTCAAATTCGAGAAAACTTTGGAGATAAGATGGTAATAATGGCAGACGTATGTCTGTGTCAGTTTACATCCACCGGACATTGTGGAATTATTCAAGGAAACAAAATTGATAATGATACTAGTTTAGATACACTTTCAAAAATTGCAGTAAGTCAAGCAAAAGCAGGGGTTGACACAGTCTCGCCATCTGCAATGATGGACGGACAAGTAGCAGCAATCAGAAAGGCGCTTGATGAGGAAGGCTTTTCAGATGTTTCAATAATGTCTCACTCTGCAAAACATCGTTCAAACTTTTATGCACCATTTAGAGACGCTGCAGAATGTGCACCAAAGTTCGGAGACAGAAAAACATACCAAGTTCCATATACAAATGCTAGAGAAGCAATGATGGAAGTAGAAACTGACATCAATGAAGGCGTAGATATTGTTATGATAAAGCCAGCACTATCATATTTGGATCTTATTGCAGAAACAAGAAGGAAATTCAATGTCCCAGTTGCAGCTTATAGCGTTTCTGGAGAATATGCATTGGTAAAAGCAGCCTCACAGTTAGGATATGTCAATGAAAAAGACATGACTGAAGAGATACTATATTCGATAAAGAGGGCTGGTGCAGACATGATAGTAACTTATTTTGCAAAATATGCATCAAGATTTCTTCAAGAATCATGAGAAACGACGAACGATACGAGATTCAAAGGGCATTTGATTTACTACCACATGTAATTGGTGCAAGTTGGGCATCAGTCGAGTTTAGAATGAAAGGCATCAAAAAACCCACAAGAGAGGAGTTTCGTGAGAAAACTCTAGAATATCTAAAGATGGCAGAACCAATCTTTGAATCATATCCTAAAGATGAAGAATTTGATGCAATTCGAAAGTATATCGATTTTAGAAAAAAGGAAGAATATGAGAAGATAATTGCAGGGCTAAACAAAGAGATTGAAAAAAGATACGACAGATACGTCGATTATGGTTAGACTTCTTGTTTTAGTTGTTTTAGATACTCTTTTAGAATTCTAGTTCTTCTTTTTGCTTCTATTTTTCCAGATTTTGTATTCATCAGAGATTCTAGTTTAAGCAATTTTTGAAAGAAATGATCCACAGTCCATATTTTGTCATCAGGATTTCGCTTTTTACAAAATGGGTCATCAATGTTGTAAAAAGGTCTCTTCAGAGAACCACCTGTAGCAAAAACCCTAGCAATGCCAATTGCACCTAAAGCATCCAGTCTATCAGAATCTTGAAGAATTTTGCCTTCGATAGTTTTTGGTGTTTTCTTTTGAGAAAAGCTATGATCACGAATGGCATCTGAAACAATAGTTATTTCATTTTCATCAAAATCATATTTTTTTAGGATTTGTTTTGACTTTTTTGCACTCTCAATTGAAGACATTTTTGAGCGCTTGTCAGATTTAGGATACGAAACGATATCATGTAATAATGCAGCACTTAAAACCAATTTCTCATTTGCTTTTTCTTTTTTACAGATTTTTTGTGCGTTTTTGTATACTCTCATTATATGTTCATAGTCATGGGCAGGATCATTTTCCATAATTTTTTTTACATCTTTTTTGAGTAATTCAAGGACTTTCATTTAGAATCTCCATATTTTCGGTTTGACAAATTTAATTTTTCTCTGAGTGATTAATACTGTCCAATTTATTGATGCAAACAGAACAATCACACCTATTCCCACACCATCAATTAGTAAAATCCCAGTTAGACGATCCTCAAATATTTCCAAGAAAGGTTGTAAAACAACATTTCCAAAATAGATCATTATAATGTATGATATTGTTCTACCAAGCCAAAATCCAATATAGATTCCAACACTTTTTGCACGCATTAACCCGTATGTGATAAAAAGCATATTACTTGGGAGGGGGGTTGCACCAAAAAGAAAAGATGCAAGCAAATAACCATACTTTTTGTGATTAAGATAATCTCCAATTATGTCAAGATTTGTTTTTTGTTCTTCTCCAACAAACTTTCTAAATAATCCACTGATTTTTTTGAGAAACAATCTACCAATAGTTGCACCTGTTGCACCAACCATAGCAAGAAACACAACATTCAAGCTGGGATCAAGAAGATAGAATGATGTTAGTACAATCCAGCTTGGAGGCATTAAGATTGGAGAGGCATTTACAAGGATCAGTACAAGAAAGATTCCAAAATACGATAATTCTCCAAAAATTTCAAAAATATCTACCATCTTTCAAAGAATATGCTAGTTTTTTTGCTTCTAAACCCTTGGATTAGTGTATAGTCACAAAAAAATCACATTCTGTTTCAAAAAAATAAAAAAATTACATGTTTTTCAAAACAATGATCATGGATTGTAACAAATTGGATCAATCATGCAATATCTTTATAAGCAAATTATGCATATAGGTAGGCATGTCCGAGATGGTTTGGAAGTGTTTTAGGTGCAATCTATCATTCAAGGACGAAAGTGTAGCAGAAATACATAAACAAATTTCAGAGCATTCTGTAAGCAAAGTCAAAGCACTTGTTGCTTAATTTCAAAGATTTGTAATTTTATGGAAAATTTAGTGCAGAGAGTGGGATTTGAACCCACGAACTCCTGAGAGAAGGGATTTCCTATTTAGAAGATCTTGAGTCCCTCTCGGTTGACCGGGCTTCGATATCTCTGCAATGAGAATGGATAAAGAGCAGTATTTTTCGATTGCTATTTGAATAAATTTGAAAAATGATCTGCCAATTTGAAGAAATTTTAACAAAGCTTATAATCGTGCGTAATGGACTCAAAAATACATGGCAGAATACATACCAATTTCACAAGTAAAAAAAATGCGAAGTGGAATAAATGCTAAAGCCGAAGTAAAAAGCAAAGGAGATCCAAGAACTGTTAATCTAAAAAGTGGAGGAACAGTGGATGTCTGCGATGCTGTTATCGCTGATGGTGAAACTGAAGATGACCAAATGAAATTAACATTGTGGGGAGATGATATCAAAGCAGTAAATGTTGGAGATGTTGTTGTGATCACAAATGGATACACCAATGAATTCAAAGGTGAAGTGTCTTTAACAAAAGGCAAATTTGGTCAGATGGAAGTAAATCCTCAATAGAACCATATTTTTTTAAACTCTTTTTGTTTTACTTAAAAGAATCTTGTCCTGAAACACCAATACCTAATTCTCTTGATTCGTAGATGTGTTTTATAGTATCAGAATTCAAAGCAACATTAAAAATTCCGATCATGGTAATTTGTCCATTAAAGTTTGGATCATGTGATTGATTTACTCGTCCACCTACAGTTACTGGATTTTCACTGGTTGCAGATATAGCATATGAAGTCTCTATTTCGCTTTTTGGAACTCCATCATAATAAAATGTCATAGTTGTTCCACTTCTGACGCCTGCTATATGATGAAATTCTCCATCTGCAATATTGATCTGAGCTTGAGCCCAACCAAGTTCACCTGTTTCAGGGTCTTGCATTGCAACCCAAGGATTAGCATTTGTATTTTCTCTATATCCTAGAGTGTATTGGATATCTGCTCCTGAGTGAGATTTTGATAAGATAAAGTCATTTGCTCCTCCTGTACCTTGGGTGTTAGTTTTCACCCAAGCCATGATTGTAAAATCATCTACTCCAAAATTGAGATTATCATTGTTTTCAATTAAGACATAGGAAGTTCCATCAAAGTCAAGTGCTTTACCTAATTCTGAATCAATGACACTTGCAGTGCCAATGACTTTACCATCATTTCCTCCAAACAAATCTACAAGATATGTTTCAGTAGGACCAGCATCATATGATGAAATTTGATATGTTGTTCCATCCCAATAACTTATCGGCGTTGGAATAACAATATCAGAAGTGTCTGTTTGAGAATCAGTAGAATCATCAAATGGCACTAATACAATATTTCCATCATCATCTGTTTTGACTTGTTTTTTATCTATAATGTTACCGTTTTCATCTTTGCACTGAATCCAATTAATTGCATCACCATGTCCTAACAAATAGATTATTTCAGTTTCTGAAATCAATCCAGATTCCCCTATAAATTGAATATTGATTAATCTTCCATTAAAGTCAAAGTGATATTGTATTTTGCCAACTTGTTTTCCATCTTTACAAATTAGAGTATAATCAATTTTTCCTTTTTCAAAACGATGAATATTTCCATTTTGTACATCTTGACATGTTTTTTCTTCTTTATGTACGAAATTATCTTCACCAGGGATGACATCTCCCTTACCACCAGGGGGAACAGGAGTAGTTAACCCCTCTTCTAAAGCACCTTCCCAACCATCAGGAGTCCAACTTTGGAATAAATGAACAGGTGGGATGTACAGATCAGATTCAGTGTGTTGAGGAATATTTTGTTCAACTGCAAGAATTGGATCAATTGAAAATTCGTGAGATTCATTGTTCTCTGTTTCAATTTTAATTGTCCAATTTGCTCCATCAGGAATTACATATGAAAATGATTTTTCTTCTTGTAGAACATCATAATTTCCATTTTGGTCTTTTATCACTTCTCGATAGATTTCTTCTTTGCCATCGGCCCAACAGGAAATAGCAGCAACGCCATCTTCATCATACCAAATTATTACAGCATTTCTACCCTTTCCTGTTGAAGGATCAGGTGTTTCAAAAACATGTACTAAATTGCCTTCATCATCATAAACCCAAGTAGTAGTTCCTATTACATTTCCATTTTTATCAACACATTTTTCAGTAAACTCTTTTAATTTTCTATTTTCTCCTTCTCCACTCCATTTTTCTTCATATTGTCTATCACATTGACCAAATCCTTTCAACCAATCTTTGTATAGTAACATAGGGAAGCCACCTTCTGGAGGACTTTTGATATTTGTAGGGGTTTCATCAAAGCCACCATCTTCTGGAGGATCTACAACATCAATTTCAATTTCGCCTTTCTTTTTGTTTTCTAGTTTTACAATATTTGGAATGTCTATGATTTTAGTATCTAACATATAGTCAATTCCAGACAAGAAGCTAGCATCGTCTATCTGATCATTAACCCACCATGCAGCATTATTTTTTATCCATTTTGGAATATTAGAGTTATTTTCAGGGATCATAGATTTCTCAGAAACCGCGTAACCACGTATAATATTTTCTTGAATTAGAAATTTCATCGCATTAACAAATTCATCATCTGAAATTTGGTTTTCAGCCCAAAAATTTGTAGTTGTTTTTATCCAAGAAGGAATAATTTGCATATTTTGTGTTTTTAATTTGATATCCATCATCATTTTTTCAAATTCATTTTTTTCATACTCCCAAAATTTTTTATGTTTTTTAATTATTTCATCAAGTATTTCATCAAATGTTTTATCACAATTATCCAAAATCAAACATTGAAAAAATTCATGAAGAGCATCAGAAATGTCATGCAAATCTGATTTGTTTATTGGGTCTCCATATTTTCCTTTATGATAATCTCCAATTGCTTTAATTTTTTGATCAACTAACCATTTTACTGTACGTAAACAATCTTTAATCTCTTGAACATCAGCATTATTTTCAATCAGAGTTTTACATTCTTTCAAATAAATATCGATGAATTTATCTAAAAATTCTAATTCAATTTTAAATGCTTCAACTTCATTTTCATCATAAACAAATAATCTCCAATAATGTTTTTCAGAATGAACTTTTTCATGTATCAATGTAGCAGCTAATTTTACTATTTTATCAACATCAGAAGGACCATAAGGTTTTCTAGGAAAATTTTTTAATAATTCTTTATTAATAAAAACAGAACCTCCATGTTCAGTATTAAGTCCATCTAGATCTTCACTAGGATCGTCAGGATTGACAAAAAAATCATCAGAGTCAGGACCTACCCAATCACCTTTTTTTACAACTTCAATTTTACCTTGATCTAAATATTTCTGAATGTTATCTGCTTCAGCATGAAATCCTTTTTCGCGTAAAAAATCAATCGTGTTTTTAATGGATTCTTGTTCATGGTGTACCAAGTTTTTGCCCACAGGAGTATCAGGATGAGGAGGTACATTCGGATTAGGTTGTTGAAAGGAAGGGTCATCGGGATCATAACCAAAAACGGCCACATTGGGGGAAAGTAATATTATTGCAAAAATCAACCCAATAACTGAAAATATGTTTTTTGACAACTTTTAAGAATTTCACATAGTATTAATTAAAAATAATGATGATTTTCAATCACGGTAAAAAATAATTGTGAATTTTTTCATAGTTATTCCTCAATAATTTCTTTTATTATCATAGTTATTTTTCAGATCTACTAGTATCACTATAACTCCAATTATGGAAACAATAATTCCCAAAACTAGTAAAATACCAGAAACCATCAATGGTACAACCATATTCATTACTGGAGAATCAGGATTTGTGAAAGCTTCAGAATTTTCAGGATCTTCAGAAAACATAGTAATTATTGTAACATCATTTACACCGAGATTTTTAATTTCAAGATTTAGTGTATCAGATTGAGATATTTGTAATACTTCAAAAAGAATAGGTTCATCTTGAATGAATGTTCCATAATCATCACCAAAAATGTTTGAGATTGTTATTGATAATTCATCTCCTGCTTGATAATCAAGAATTTGAATACCCCACAAAATTGGAACATCTGAAGAATATGTCGTGTAAGAGAAATGTGCCGAATCATCAGGCATAATTTGAATTTCATCAGATATTTCATCAAACATATCTTCAAACAATGAAGAGACAAAGAAATCACCAGGTCCAGTAACATTAGTTGGGATAGCAGATGCTGCAATTGAAAGAGAAATTACAACTAAAATTATTCCAGAGACAGCAATAATCGGCCCACGTTTTTTCATTGTAAAAATTTACACAAAACCTACTTTTCTTGCGGGTTTCTTTTTAGTGGCTTTCTTTTTAGCTGCAGTTTTTCTTGCGGGTTTCTTTTTAGTGGCTTTCTTTTTAGCTGCAGTTTTTCTTGCTGGTTTCTTTTTAGTTGCCTTCTTTTTAGCTGCAGTTTTTCTTGCTGGTTTCTTTTTAGTTGCCTTCTTTTTAGCTGCAGTTTTTCGTTTAGCCAAAAGTTCTTTTAATTTTGCAGACGCTTTTGCTAATGCTCTCTTTGCAGATTCCTCAGCTTTTGTTCTCCTTTCTACTTCTTTGACAAATTTTTCTGCTGCTTTCTTACTGGATGTCATTGTCTCACGGAGTGAGGGTTTTGATTTAGATTGCTTTTGGATTTTAGTTGAAATTTTTGATTTTATGCTATCATATTTGGCAACATCTTCAGC
Organism: Marine Group I thaumarchaeote SCGC AAA799-D11; assembly: GCA_000746765.1. GTDB lineage: Archaea > Thermoproteota > Nitrososphaeria > Nitrososphaerales > Nitrosopumilaceae > Nitrosopumilus. The sequence continues at coordinate 43,165 of JOSY01000011.1, read as the reverse complement.
AATTTTTTTTGCAGTTTTTTGTCTACTCTTAATTTCAGAAGTCAATTCTTCAACATGATCCCTTAATGAGCGTAATCTTGACTCAGCATACTGCTTTTCTTCAGGAGTCTCAGAAAATTCAATTTCTTGCTCAGTTTGTTCAATTGCCTCTTTTTCCCGGGATAAGCGCTCTTCAGCAGCCTGAACTAATCTTTCAATACTTGCTAATTGAGAATTTTTTTGATTTAAAACGTCAGAGACATCTGAGACATCTTCTTTTTCAGTTTCTATTTTTTTATCAAGGGAGTTAAGACCTGAAGAAGAACGTCTCTGAGCTGAAAGAACTTCTTTGAGTTGTTTTTCTGCTTTTCTTCTTAGTTTAGTTGCTTCTTGTTGTTTTTTACGTAGTTGTAAAACTGTTTTTTCTAATGATGCCAATGATTCAAACAAATCAAAAGAGTCGATTAAGTTGTTAATATAATCATGATTTGACTTACCAGTTAAGAAAATTAACTAATATTGATCGCAAATATCATTTTTTTAAAAAATATTAGTCAAGATATATGACAAATATCATGGATTTTCATCCAAAAGACTTGCCAGTTGTAAAAACATATGATCTTAAAGATGAAAAAGATGCATCAAATGCTGTTGAAGACATGGTAAGTATTGGATTCCAGGGTAAAAAAGAAGGTTTTAGAGTTTTAATGCCAAAAGAATCAAAACTTGCAAAAAGAATCGGATATACTGTTACAACTGGAGTAACTCATGGATTAAGACAAAAAAATGAAATTCGTGATGTTAGATATTGGACATATCATCACGATGACAAACATTATGCAATAGTTTTGATTAGCAATTCTGCATTAACTGAATTAGGTTTTTGATTTATCAAAAATTTTGTAAAGTTTTGTTCTATTTGCCATCACACCAGCAAGCATAATTCCGATAACAGTTCCACCTATCACATCCATAGGATAATGTTGCAAAACATAGATTCTGCTCAAAGAGATCATCACAGGATACAAGAACAGCAAATATGCACCCCTAGGGAACCTTTCAGACAATGCATATCCCAAAATGATTCCAAATATCATAGCCCTAGCAGCATGCCCAGAGGGGTAAGAAGCATCAAATCCACCCTCACAAAACAGAGCAAAAGTATCACGGCTAATCTCCACTGGAAACTCTACACCTTCATAATCAAAATCAGGCCTATCACGGTCAATTCCACATTTTATGTATCCAGTTAGAAGAGTAGACAATACAATCAATATCATAAGAGTAATTCCTATCCTTCGAGTTTTTGGAATAATTAACATCACAATTCCAAATATCAACATGTTAAAGACATCACCACTTTCCGTTACATACTGCATTATGATGTCAAGTGTGGGGTTTCCAACATTTTCAGAGAAAAATGAAACTACATTTTGATCAAAGCTTTCAGTAACCCCAGAATACACTAATCCAGTTAAAATCAAAAATAAAATTGTCAGTAATACAAATGAACGAGACCTGATGTCAAAAAGCCAGCTTTGCAATCAATCAAACTCCATTTACACATCTTTTAATTTTTGTCAATAGATAAGTTTTGGAAATCAATATTTTTGAAAACAAAGTTAACCGAATAATTCTGATCGGCTCAAAGAATTTAACCAAGTGCATAATAGAAAAGTCGTGAAGGTACTCACACTAGATGATTTTGACCTAAAAGGTAAAACCGTTTTTTTGAGAGTAGACATGAATTGTCCAATCGATCCAGAAACCATGGAGATTTCAGGTACTAAAAGAATTGAAGAAGCCATAGAAACACTGCAGTCACTAAAAGATGCCAAAGTGGTTGTTGCGTCACACCAAGGAAGAGTCGGGAATAACGATTATACTGGAATGGACAAACATGCAAAAGTTCTTGAAAAATTAATGAATCGGGAAATAAAATATGTTGAAGATGTTATTGGAGAAGCTGCACAAAATGCGATTAAAAATTTAGAAAGTGGAGACATCTTACTTTTAGATAATCTCAGATTATGTGCTGAAGAAAATTACGAGTTTACTCCAGAAAATGCAGCAAAAACAATTATGGTTACTCGATTAGCAAAACTGTTTGATCTCTGTGTTTTAGATTCATTTCCTAGTGCACACAGATCACACCCATCAATTGTAGGATTTCCACAAGTACTACCTGCATGTGCAGGAAGAATTGTGGAAAGAGAAGTTAGAAATCTTGATGAAATCATGACTGTTGCAAAGGCACCTCATGTGATAGTTTTAGGAGGCTCTAAAGTACCAGATAGGCTTGAGGCAATCAAATTACTTATTCAAAACGGCAGAGCAGATCATGTCTTACTAACAGGATTAATTGGAAATGTGTTCATGCGTGCACAAGCTAGAGTGAAATCCTCACTTGGAATCAAAAGAGAAGAAGAAGTTGTCGCAAAAGCTCACACATTGATAGGCGAATATCCAGACGTCTTTGCAACACCAGTAGACATTGCAATTGACAAAGACGGTGAGAGAGTCGAGATGGATGTAAGAGAGATGGGCAAGGGGGACAAGATATTTGATTTAGGTCCAAAAACTGTAGAATATTATTCAAAATTAATTGCAGGTGCAGGAACTGTATTTATCAGCGGTCCGGCAGGATTTTTTGAAAAAGAAAATTTCAGTTTTGGAACTAAAGCATTACTGACTGCAGTAGCAAATTCAATGGCAACAACAATTGTTAGTGGAGGTCACCTGACAACTGCACTAAAGCAGCAAGGACTGGCAGATAAAATTAATCACATCAGTACTGCCGGGGGAGCTTTAGTGTTATACCTTACAGGAGAAAAATTGCCAATGATTAAAGCATTAGAAGATGCTAGAATAAGACACCAATCTAAATAGTAGATTTACACGAAGAGTTTGGGCAAACTCTATCTTCAGATTTTCCAAGAAAGATGTCTTGATTGCAAGCATTGCAATGAAGTTTTTCAACAGCATCAAAGAGTTTCAGATGAATGGTGGTAAAATTCTGAGCAACATTTCTTGCAAGGCCAGAATCACACAAGTCGTTGATAAAAGGCTCGAGATCATCAATTATCCATGAAGGGTTAATGTCACCATATGTTTTGAGAATTTCAAAAATAGAATCATTTGTAAAAATGGTATCTACCTCATTGAATTTTTCAAAGATTATTTTTCTTATTTGAAGCTCAATTGGTGTTTTAGGAGTAAAACTCATACTAGTACAGGTTTGCTGCCTCTTCTTTTAGTTTATCCACATCTTTGGAATTTTCAAGATGCTTTCCAATGTATGTGTAAAGAGCAGATTTGAGTACTTTGAGAGAAAGTAAAGCGCATTTGATTCGGACTGCTTGTAGGTGTTCTAATCCCAACTCACTTAGGACATCATTTTTTTCGATATTTCTTACATCTTCAAGGCTTTTTCCTTTAGTGATTTCAGTTAAAACTGAAGAACATGCCATGCAGATTGCACACCCCTTACCATGGAATTTGATATCAGTTACTTTGTTATCATCAATTTTCATATCAATGTCGATACTATCACCACATAATGGATTAGAGTCATGGAAAGTTACATCATGATCTTCTATCTCTCCATAATTTATGGGGTTTCTTGAATAATCTACAATCATTTCATGGTAAATGTCAGCATTACTACTCATAACTTAAACACCTTTGCCACCGTATTTAATGAATTAACAAGTACATCAATATCTTCTTTAGTATTGTAAATGTAAAAACTGGCTCTTGAAGTAGCAGCAACGTTTAGTCTCTCCATCAATACCTGTGCACAATGATGGCCAGAACGTACTGCAATTCCTTCCTCATCAATAATTTGTGCAACATCATGCGGATGCACATCTGCAAAATTAAACGAGATAACACCTCCACGTTTTGAAATATCTTTAGTGCCATAGATGTGAAGTCCCTTAACTTGAGATAATTTCTCAATTGCATATTTTGTTAATTCAATTTCATGCTCACGAATATTGTCCATTCCAATTTTGGTAAGATAGTCAATTGCGGCCCCTAGACCAACAACATCAGCAATGTTAGGAGTTCCAGCTTCAAATTTGTAAGGCAAGTCATTCCAAGTAGTCTCGTATTTGTGAACTTCTCGAATCATGTCACCGCCTCCATGGAAAGGGCTCATTGTGTTAAGTACAGATTTTCTAACCCACAGTACACCAATTCCAGTGGGTCCTAACATTTTGTGCCCAGAAAATGCAAAGAAATCACATCCTAAATCTTCAAGGTCAACTTTCATGTGAGGAACTGCTTGAGCCCCGTCAACTAAAGTAGGAACACCTGCGGCCTTGCATTTTTCAATAATTTTTTTGGCATCAGTAATTGTACCAAGTACATTAGACATCAAACTAAATGTGACCAGTTTCACTTTACCTGTTGCAAGATATTTATCAAGATCATCTAGAATTAATTCCCCATTATCATCCATTCCAATGTATTCTAGTTTAGCGCGTTTTTCTTGGGTAAGAAGTTGCCATGGAACAATGTTGCTATGATGTTCGTATTCGGTAGTGACAATAATATCTCCTTCATTAATGTGAGGTCTTCCCCATGCATATGCAACTAGATTAATTGCTTCAGTAGTTCCCCTAACAAAGATGATTTCTTGTCTGTCTTTGATGTTAACAAAATTAGCAATTTTATCTCTGGTACTTTCATAGGCTTCTGTTGCTTCTTCAGCTAGAGCATAAACTGCTCTGTGGATATTTGCATTATGGTTTTGGTAATAATCAGTAATAGCATCAATTACTTGATTTGGTTTTTGTGTAGTAGATGCATTATCAAGATAAACTAGATGTTTGTTATCTCTAACAGTTCTTGTAAGTATAGGGAAATCTTTTCTTAAATTTTCAAAAGTTGATTCTACACTTTGCATATCCTAAACCTCCACGTAAATTTCGCTGTCGTCTATTTTAACATTGTATACTTTTAGAGGTGTTTCAGCAGGAAGGTTTTGAGGTGCACCATTCTCTAAGTTGAAAACAGAGAGATGTAATGGACATCGTACACCTTCATCACTTAGAAATCCAGTTGAAAGATCAGCATCAGCATGAGTACAAATTAGGTCTGTTGCATGGATTTTTCCCTTTAGATTTGCTAAAAGAATTTTTTTTTCATCATGTGTAAACCCAAAAAGTTGTCCTTCTTTTACTTGATCTATATTACAGGCCTTTATCCATTCAGACAAAAAAATCACCTATACTTGTAGTGTTGTTCTATTTCGGCATCTTCGTTGTAACGTGTTTCTTCTACTTCAACAAATTTGGTTAGTTCTTCATCAGTATTGACAGTAAGTTCACGGTTTTCCCATTTTGATTCAATAAGATAAGCAATCCATGCCCTGACTTGGTAAGACATCTTTCTTGAAAGTGGTTCCAAAAATCCTTCAACAATAGTTCTTTCAGCTTCTTCATGGCTTAGACATCTTGTTTTCAAATAGAATACTTGTTCTTCATCAATTTGAGCTACTGATGCGGAGTGCGTTGCTTTAACATCATTTGTGAAAATTTCAAGCCCAGGAATTGCATCAGATTTTGCATCTTTATCCAACAGGATTGAACGGCCAGACAGAAAAGAGTTTGATTTTACAGCATTTTCTTTAATTCGAATCATACCTTTGAACAAAGATTTTGATTTGTTTCTAAGGATTGATTTTTCAACTACACGTCCCTCAGTTGCAGGGCTCTCATGATTCACATTTGTTTGAATGTCAAATGATTGTTCATTATTTCCAAAGACAACTTCTGAATCATTTGAGGATGCACCTGTTCCATTTAGGAAATAGTCAATTTTGTATCTGGACAGCATTGAACCAAAGAGTCCAGAATACCAGTTTATTTTTGCATCTTGTGCAAGATCAGTTCTTCGTGTAGAAAAGTTAACTGCATGTTGATCAATCATTTGTAATGTGGTAACATCAAGTTGTGCATTTGCTGCAACATTGGTGTTAAGTAATTCCAGATATGCTTGTTGAGAATCAGATTTTGGAGAATACAGTTCTTGGACAACTGTTGCTTTGCTACTTTCATCAGCAAAAATGATGTTCCTAGATATTACTGAAAGCCCATCATCAGACAAGCAAGATAAGAAATGAATTGGTTTTTCTAGAATCAAATTACGTGGAATGTGGATGAATATGCCTGAGTTAAAGGCTGCATTGTTTAAGGCAGTGAATTTATCATCTTGAGACTTTGATGTTTCTAGTGCTTTTTTGACTAGTTCAGAATTATTTGCAATTGCATCAGAAATAGAAGAGATTACTAATCCTTTGGATTTTAGATCTTCAGGTAGGTTGATTTTAGTTATGTGTGTGCCAATTTGGATAACGCAAATTTCGTTTTCAAGTTCGCCCAATCTTTTTTGAAGAAAAGAAGGTGTAGTTTGTGCAGTTGATGCAGACAATGAAACTTTTTCAGGATCCATTTTTTTTGCATCAGTGTACTTATTGTAAAGAGGGGACAGTTCAATTGGAAGGCTGTCATAAACAGACAAAGAGTCTTTTCTGTAATCTTTTAGCCAATCAGGTTCATTGTATGATGAAGAAATTTCATCAATGTGACTTGTGTCTAATTTGGAAAGTGTTTGAGACATGTTTAATCAAAATGAAAATGGGAGTTTATCCCACAGAGTCGTCCATCTCTAGTTTGATGAGTCTGTTTAGTTCGACTGCGTACTCCATTGGAAGTTCTTTGGTAAATGGTTCCATGAAACCGTTAACAATTAAGGACAATGCCTCTTCCTCAGAAAATCCTCTGCTCATAAGATAGAAGATTTGTTCATCACCAATTTTTCCAACTGTTGCTTCATGAGTGATTGTGGCATCTTCCTGATTGATTTCCATATATGGATATGTATCAGTTTTTGATGTATCGTCTAATAGTAGTGCATCACATCTCACAGTAGATTTTACGTTAGTAGCTCCTTTTGCTACGTTAAGCAATCCTCTGTAAGTGGAACGTCCATCCAATCTACTTACGGATTTGGATGTAATTTTAGAGGTAGTATTTGGTGCCAAGTGAACCATTTTTGCACCTGTGTCTTGGTGTTGTCCCTTTCCTGCAAATGCAATAGAGAGTGTTTCACCATAAGCACGCTCACCCATTAGATAGACACCAGGGTATTTCATTGTAAGTTTGCTTCCAATATTTCCATCAATCCATTCAACTGTTGCACCTTCATATGCATAAGCTCGTTTTGTTACGAGATTGTAAACATCGTTACTCCAGTTTTGGATTGTTGTGTATCTTAGATGTGCATCTTTGTGTGCAACTAGTTCAACAACTGCAGAGTGCAATGACTCTGAAGAGTAAACAGGAGCAGTACAACCTTCAATGTAGTGTACGTCTGCACCTTCATCTACAATAATCAATGTTCTTTCAAATTGACCAATGTTTTCAGCATTAATTCTAAAGTATGCTTGAAGGGGCATGTCAACTTTGACACCAGGTGGAACATAGATGAATGAACCACCACTCCAAACTGCACTGTTTAGTGCTGCAAATTTGTTATCCTCTGGAGGGATAACTTTTCCGAAATACTTTTTGAAAATTTCAGGGTGCTCTTTTAGAGCAGAGTCGGTATCCAAAAAGAGAACACCTTGTTTTTGCAAGTCTTCTCTTAGATTGTGATATACAACCTCAGATTCGTATTGTGCGCCGACACCTGCCAAGAATTTCTTTTCAGCTTCTGGAATTCCTAGTTTGTCAAAAGTGTTTTTGACATCTTCTGGAACATCATCCCAGTTCTTTTCTGTCTTCTCAGATGCTTTTGCATAATAGTAGATATTTTGAAAATCAATGACACTTAGATCTCCACCCCAAGTTGGCATTGGTTTTTTCATAAAAATTTCATAAGAACGTAGTCTAAAATCAAGCATCCATTGTGGTTCATCTTTCATCTTGCTGATGCCAATTACTGTTTCCTTAGTCAGGCCTTTCTTGCTAAGGTGGACATACATTTCTGTAGAGTCTTTAAAATCATATTTTGAATAATCCATGTCAAGGTTTTCAGTTGCCATGAGCAAAATAACCCCGTTATATTATAAATACATGAGGAAAAATAGGCGGAGCTAAATAGGATGAGCTAAAGTTTTCAGGTTTAGATTATTTTTTTGATTTCTTTTTTGATTTTTTCTTTTCTTTCTTGTCTTTTTTCTTATCTTTTTTCTTGTCTTTCTTTTTCTTCTCTTCGATTTCTAGCTCAAGTTCAATTTCAGTCTCTATTGCTTTTTCGCAATGAGGACAGGTGATATGGATCTTCTTTTTGATTTCATATTCCATGATTTGAAAAAGATTTCAAAGTATTAGAGTTTGACCATCAATTATGCAACGGTAAGAGTATTTTTCATTGCTTCAAATGCACCAGCAACAGTATGAACTTCAGCTACAGTGTTTTTGACTTTGAATTTCTTTAATTCATCTGAAGTAAAGGGACCAATAGAAACTACAGAAAGTTTGGAAAGACTGTCAAGTAGACTATTTTCATCATAATCTTTAGTCATTATCTCAAAAAACCCCCTAACAGATGATGCGCTAGTAAATACTACACCATCCACCTTGTTTTGTGAGAATAGTTCCCTGAATCCATTCCATTGAGATGTGTCTCTGAATGCACATACATCATACAGATGAATCTCAAAGACATCAATTCCAATTTTGTTTAGTAATTCTTTGAGAAATGGGGTAGATGCACCACTTCTAGGAACTATTACTTTTTTGCCAACTGCATTGAGTTGTGTGAACAATTCACCAACGCCAACAGAAGAAAATATTTTTTCGGGCTGATGATTAACTTTGATTCCTTGTGCCTCAAGAGCAATAGTAGTTTTAGGGCCAACTGAAATTACAATTGTGTTTGCAATTGCTAATTGAAGGGTTTCAAGTTTTCCGGATTCTTTTGCAGTATCAAAAAGCAATTTCACGGCTTTTGAACTCATAAAAACAGAATAGTCAGGATTGTAAGTTTTTACAGAATCTAGAAACTCATCAACAATTTTTTCACCCTTACTGACAAGTTCAATTGTTGGCAATGCTATTGGAGTTGCATTGTTTTGTTCTGCAAGAGAAATGAATTCTGCAGCATCATCACGTGAACGAGTGATTGCTATAGTTTTTCCATCAAGCATCATTTCCACCCAATAGTTTCTGACAAATCAACGACATTTCCAATTATGATATTAGCAGGAGGAGTTATTTTATTTTCTTTGACTTTTTTTGCAATGTTTGTGACATTTCCTTTAATCATTTTTTGTTTAGGAGTAGTTCCATTTTGAATTACTGCAACAGGTGTTTTTTTGTCCATGCCACCATCAATGAGTTGTTTACAAATAATATTGATTCTAGATAATCCCATCATGATAACTATAGTGTCTACTGACTTTGCAAGTCGTTTCCATTTTACAATCTCTTGTTTCTTTTCAGGATCTTCATGACCGGTTACAAAGACTACAGATGATGCATGTTTTCTATGAGTAAGTGGAATTCCAGCATAAGTGGCAGAGCCAATTCCAGAAGTAATACCTGGAACAATTTCATATTTTACCTTGTTTTCTTTGAGGAATTCAGCTTCTTCTCCACCACGTCCAAAGATTATAGGATCTCCGCCCTTTAGTCTAACAACATTCTTTTTTGATTTTGCATATTTTACCATCAAGTCATTTGTGGTGTTTTGATGAGTAGTATCATCACCTACTGCTCTACCTACATAGACTTTTTCGGTCTTTTTTGGAATCATTGAGATGATTTTTTTGCTTACCAATCTATCATACAATACAACATCTGCCTTTTGCAATAATTCAACTGCACGAAGTGTGATCAGTTTGCTGTCTCCAGGTCCTGCTCCAACAAGATACACTTTTCCTGTCATGTCTTATTCCACTCCTCCACTTTTTCCCTCCAATTTAATGCAAGATCATTTACTCCTTTCTCTTGGAGTTCTTCTCCTGCACTTTGACCAAGAGATTTTGGATTATTTTTATCTCCAGTTTTACTTACGTGGAGAGATTGTTTTCCATCAACAGAAAATGCTGTTACAGTCAAAGTCATCTCAGTGCCATTAGACTTTGCATATGCTCCAACAGGAAACCTACATCCTGAATCAACAAAGTCAGACAATGCACGCTCTGCTTCTATCTCTAAACGAGAATCAGAATCTTCAATTTTTTTTAGCATCTCAATTGTTTCTGAATCATCTGCTCGTGCAACAATAGCTATTGCACCTTGGCCAGGAGAAGGGGAAAAATCATCAGTTGACAGCTCTGTGTATTTTACATCAACACCCAATCTAGTAATTCCTGCCTTGGCAAGAACTATTGCATCATAGTTTTCTCCAGATGCTTTTTTGATTCTAGTTTCAATATTTCCACGAATCGGTTTTACTGTAACATCAGGCCTTTTCCTAGATACTTGGACTGCTCGACGAAGCGAGCTTGTACCAATCACAGAACCGGATTTTATTGAATCAAGAGAAGAACCATCAGGTGAGATAAACACATCATTAACAGTCTCCCTTTTTGGAATGCAAGCTAGAGTCAAATTTTCATCTAATTCTGAAGGAACATCTTTTAGACTATGTACTGCAAAATCAACTTCTTTTTGGGCAACTGCACGGTCAATCTCTTTTTCAAAAATTCCTTTTTGGTCTATCGTAAATAATGGTCTACTATCAGTATCACCTTTTGTTGTAATTGTTTTAATTTCGTATTTTGCATCAGGGTTTGCTTTTTTTAGTTGCTCAATTACCAGATTTGTTTGTGCAACAGATAACTGACTTCCTCGAGCTCCTACAATATACTTCAATTTTTCACCGATTTTAGTGCTAAGTGATATGCATCAAGTGTCTTATTTAGATCATTTTCTGTGTGAGCATCAGACAAGAAAACTACTTCAAATTGAGAAGGTGCAATGAAGACTCCCTTTTTGAGTAGAGTTTTGAACATTTTTTGGAATTTCTTTGCATTTGCATTCTTTGAGGTTTCATAGTTTGTGACAGGTTTGTTTGTAAAAAATATCTGGAGCATTGATGCTGTAAAGTTGATTTGGTGAGGAATTCCCATATCAGTTGCCATGTCATCAAGTGCAGTAGAGAATAGAAGGTTGAATCTCTCAAGTTTAGAGTATAGTTTGTTTTTGAGTTTGTTTATGGTCTTAATTGATGCAATTGCAGCACTTACTGATATCGGATTACCAGCAAAAGTACTTGCCTGATAGACTTTGCCACCGGGAGAAAGCAAATCCATTATCTCTTTTTTGCCCCCAACTGCAGAGATGGTAAATCCATTGCTCAAGGCTTTTGCCATAGTAGTTAGGTCAGGTTTTATTCCAAAGTGTTGTTGTGCACCACCGGGAGCAACTCTGAATCCAGTAACTACTTCATCAAAGATTAATGGAATGTTGTTTTCTTTAGTAATTTTTCTCAAATCAGACAAGAAGTTTTTCTCAGGTAAAATCAAGCCCATGTTAGCAAGAATTGGTTCAACAATAACTCCTGCAATGTCTTTATTTTTTTGAATTGTTTTTTGTAAATCCTCAATGTTGTTGTATTGAACTACCAAAGTATTTTTTGATACTTCATCCAATCCACCATCAGAAACTGAAATTCCATTATGAGCTGATCCTGAACCAGCTTTGACTAAAACAGAATCATGAGCGCCATGATAACACCCTTCAAATTTGATTATCTTTTTCTTTTTTGTAAATCCACGAGCTAATCGGATTGCAGTCATTGTAGCTTCACCTCCAGTGTTCATCAATCGGACTTTTTCAATTGATGGAAAATTTCCAACGATTAGCTTTGCAAGTTGTGTTTCTGCATCTGTAGGAGTACAGTAAAGAGTTCCTTTGGTTAGTTGTTTTGAGACAGCATTAATGATCTCTTTTCTTCTGTGTCCTAAAAGCAATGCACCATATCCATTACAAAAATCGATTAGTTTTCTATTGTCAGCATCCCAAAGGTATGCGCCATTTGCTTTTTTGGTGAAAAATGGGTATGGCTCAAAGTATCTAACAGGACTGTTGACTCCTAAAGGAGTTACTTTTTTGGCATCTGAGAATAGTTTGGAATTGCTCAATAATTGATAGTGATTTTGGTCATTATTATTCGTAATTTGAGGCTCTTTGGGCTTGAAATTTGCCACGAAATAGAAAAGCCACAATTATGGTTCCAACAAAAGGAGCAGTCCAATATAGCCACAAATCACTCAATACTCCAGACAGTAATGCAGGGGCAAGTGCTCTTGCAGGATTCATAGAAGCGCCTGAGATAAATGCTAAAAACAAAATATCCAACCCAACAATTCCTCCAATTGCAACACCACTAAACCCTCTCAAACCCTTGGTGTAAACTACATAGAAGATCACACCCATAAGCATTGCAGATGCCAACACTTCTACTGGAAAAATTAATCCTAATGAAAAATCATAGTTTGGGGCATTTGCTCCAAGATTTGCTTTCTCACCAATAACTTTCATAACAAATAGAGAACCTAATAATGCACCAATAATTTCTGCTGCAAAATAATACAGAATCTGAATTTTTGAAATATGTCCTGTTATGTAATACCCAACAGTTACTGCAGGATTAAAATGTGCAAGAGATATTTTTCCAAAAGAATAGACACCAATTAGTAATGCAATAAATGGTGCAACTGCTGCAAATGGAATTCCCAATTGTCCATCAAAAAATTCTGCGTCATAAACAATAGAACCAGTTGCAAAGACAACAAGAATGAATGTTCCAATTAATTCTACAGTAAATATCTGTAAATTTGAATAAGCCAAAATCATTCCTCAAGGGATTGGACAAGTTGTAAAACTTCTTTTAAAATTTGATCACGGATTTCTCGCACAGCATCAATTGATTTTTCTTTAGGATCTGAAATATTCCAATCAAGTACGTCTTTTACAAATAACGCAGGACAAGATTCTTTATCCATACACCCCATGTTGATAGTTTTAGAAGAATTTTCAATCATATCGTTTGATAGTGTTTTTGGGGATTGTTGTGTCATGTCAATTCCAACTTCTTTCATTACTTCTACAACTGTAGGGTTGAGTCGAGATGAAGGAGTAGTTCCTGCACTAATCACATTATATTTTGCAGGAGCGTATTTTCGAAAAAATGCTTCAGCCATCTGGCTTCTGCCTGCATTTTCTACGCACACAAACAGCACATTTTCCATATCATCACATAAATAGCAGTTTATATAAATCTAAATTGATATGAACGGAGTCAGTCTCTTAAAGTGCATATGCGACGATACAAGGTTTGAGATTTTAGAATTATTACAAAAAAACAAGGAACTATGTGTTAATGATTTTGTTGAAAAATTAAAAAAAGATCAACCACTAGTTTCACACCATCTAAAGACACTCAAAAAATGTGGAATTGTAAAGTCAAGAGATGAAGGGAAAAAAGCAATGTATGCAATTTCAAGCAGTCAGTTATCAGAATTAATTTCAAACGTTACAAGTGCAAGCAAAAAAATACCAGTTTTGTGTTCAGATGATTCTTGCTGTTAAAATTTTTCAGGTCGCAGTACGCCAACATCAGTGACATAAAGCACAATTGCATAATTTGCAAATAGTGTTCTAGATATTTCTTCTACAACATCTTGTAGTTTTTCTTCTCTCATAATTACCTCAACCTTGATGTTCTTTTCGTTTTTTAATCCCTGTCCACGTAATCCACGTGCACCATTTCCATCAACTTCATAGGTAGTGTATCCAGTGATTTCGTGTTTTTTTAGAATCTCAATAATATTTTCTTGAGCTAAAATCTCACAAGTAATTGTTAGTAGTTTAACGTTGTACAGTTTCATTAGAATCCCTCAGTAATGAAATAGAATAAGTCTATCGCTCCTTCTCCATTATGAACAAATGTAGATATTGCAAACAAAATTGGCAATGTAACTATGATGTTAAATGGGAATGTAATTCCTAAAGCTGATGTGATATACAAGCTGGGTTTTGCTTGAGGAATAGCATGACGCAAAACTGCAGGGGCTGCAATAAATGATGCACTAGCCATAAGTAACCCAAACATGACTGCACCACCCACACTCAATCCTAGTGCAGTTGAGACTAGAACGCCAATGGTTCCATTGAACAGAGGAATAATTATGGCAAATGCAGTAAGAAAGACACCTACCTTTTTGATATCATCTAGTCTTTGGCCTGCAATTATTCCCATTTCAATCATGAAAATCACGATTGCACCAGTGAACATATCATCAAACACAATCTTGATTGGCTCAAATCCATCCTTACCGATGATATAGCCAATTACAATACTACCAAGTAGAATTACGATTGCTTTTCCAGTAATTGATTCATGTAGAACTTTGGAGAGTTTTGTCTTTGTTTGATTTAATCCAATGTCAATTTCAGCAGCATCATCTGAAAAAGACTGTTTCTTTGCTTTGATCTGCTTTGCCACGGCCATATTTGTCATAAATATTGCCAAGATGAATGCAAGGGGTTCTAGCACTGCAAGAATTGCTGCAATGTATCCTTCAGAGGATACTCCTTGGTTTTTCAAAAATGATAAACCAACAGAAAAGTGCACCGCTCCCACTGCACCATAAGTCGATGCAAGTGCATAAGAATCAAAGAGATTGAATTTACCTAAACGTCTAAGGATTTGATAATGGTTTAATGTGAACAACAATGACAATCCAATTGCAACAAACATTGGAATCAACATGTTTTCGAATCCAGTGTTTCGCATCTCTATTCCACCATGAAGACCAATTGCAGCTAAAAGATAGATTGGTAAAAATTCCGAAATTGCTTCAGGAATTTTCAAGTCAGACTTTATTCGAGCTGCAACAATTCCAAACAAGAAGAAAAGAATTATCGGAGTAAGAAGATTAGCTTGGATTAGTTCTAGTATTTCCATGAAGATATTTCAGCCAATTTCTGCTTGAATAAAAACCAAGTTACGCCTAATCAGACTTTGTGTGAGATGCGATTCTAGCCTCACTTGGACGGTGTTTTCCAGTAACGATGTAGTTGATTGCATCGCTCATAAACACAGCATGATCACCAATTCTTTCCAGATATCTTAGAAGCAATGCTTCAGCAAGGGCACATTTTGTATTGTTTGATTCAATGAGTTTAGGAAGTCTATCTTTGTAGATTTGATCAATTACTTTTTCATCTTCACGTATTTTAACTGCCTTTCTCACATCAAGTTCTGCAAACGACATCACAGCTTCTTTAATCATGTGTTTTACTTTTTTTGTAGATTCAATTAATGATGCGTTTGTACATTCTGAGACATCTCCAAACAAGTCACGTACCTGTGTAATGTCATATGCATATCTACCAAACCTAGAGAATGCATAAGATATTTCAGTTGATGAACGAATTAATCTAAAGTCATCAGCAACTGGTTGGAATTTTAATAACATATCAAAGGTCAAATCTTCGACTTCATAGTATTTTGAACGAATAGAATCAGATAATGCAAGAACCTTATCCATTGTGTTTGTTCCATCAAGATACGAATCTATTGCAAGAGATATGGATTCAATTACCATATCCCCCATCTCTGCCATGATGTAGGACAGTTTTTGCAAAGAAGGATCAATTAAACGAGCCATTATCCAAATTGACCCTGAACATATTTCGCAGTTAATTCATTTTTAGGATCTGTAAAGAGTTTCTTTGTCTCTCTAAATTCTACCAAATCTCCAAGATACATGAATCCAGTATAATCAGAAACTCTAACTGCTTGTTGCATGTTATGTGTAACAATAATTATGGTATATTCTTTTTTGAGTTCAGTGATTGTCTCTTCAATTTTTTGAGTTGCAATAGGATCAAGTGCAGATGCAGGCTCATCCATTAGTAAAACTTCGGGCTGGATTGCAAGTGCTCTTGCAATGCAGAGACGTTGTTGTTGACCACCAGATAGTTCAATGGCTGATTTTTTTAAATCATTTTTTACTTCATCCCAAAGATATGCCATCTTTAGTGAATCCTCTACAATTTCATCAAGAATTCTTTTGTCTCTGACACCGTTTAGTTTTAGCCCAGCAGTAACGTTATCATAAATTGACATTGTAGGAAATGGGTTTGGTTTTTGGAATACCATTCCAACTTTTCTTCTGTGATATATTGGATCAACTGATTGATCATAAAGATCAATATTATCAATCATTACCTTTCCATCAACCTTGGCATTTTTTGTCATATCATGCATTCTATTCAAACAACGAAGAAATGTTGTCTTACCACATCCAGATGGACCAATTAATGCAGTGACGGAACGTTCCTTGAATTTCATAGTGATATTTTTTACGGCTTCAATTCCATCGTAACTGATTGTTACATTCTCAGCAATCATTTTGTATTTTTCAGAGTCAATTGGGTCAAAAGGATCAGAAGTTATCTGTTTTTCAATATTTTCAGATTTTGTTGCCAATGCCGTCAATTTGTTCCACGTACTCCTTTCTTAATTAATTGTCCGAAAATTCGTTGCTTTCCTTTTTTACTTGAGAAGTAATATCGAACTCCAAGATTAATTCCAAGAATTATAATTATCAAAACCAGTGCAGCCCCCCATCCCTGTAGTTGTGCACTATCATAAGGCAACAAAGACAATCTCCATATTCTTAGAGGGAGAGCATCCATTGGAACATCCATACCACTAAAGAATTGACTACTGCCCAGAATCGTCATGATTAATGGGGCGGTCTCACCACCAATTCTAGATACAGAAAGTAAAATTCCAGTAATCATGCCATTTTTTGCAGCAGAAATAACAATTCTAGTAGTAACAACCCATTTTTTGAGCCCAAGTGCAGTTCCTGCCTCACGATAAGTCACAGGAACCATTTTCAAAGATTCTTCAGTAGTTCGTGCAACTATAGGGAACATAATCAAGGATAAGGCAAACGCTCCTGCCCATACTGAGAAATGACCTAAAATCAGAACTATAACTAAGAATGCAAAAATTCCCATGACAATTGAGGGGAATTCCATAAAGACATCATTGAAGAATCTTATATTCTTTGCAAGTTTGTTATCACCATATTCTGATAGAAATATTCCAGACATGACACCAATCGGGACACCAATAAGACTTGATAATCCAATTATGATCAACGTTCCTTGAATTGCAGGTCCAATTCCTCCATCACCTGAACCAATTGATCCTGGAACTTCAGTTAGGAATTCATAGCTTATAGCGGCAGCACCATTTTTGAAAACTTCTACCAAAATACTTCCAAGAGGAATGATTGCAATTATCACACATGCAAATACTATTACTCTGACAGCTTTGTCAACCATTAATCGTTTCTCAACGTTTTGTTTGAATAATGCACGGTATTCTAATCGTCTTTCTCTAGTAGTGGTCAATTGTTGATAGCACCCTCCTTGACTTTTAGCATTCTAGTTACAAGAATATGAGCAACCACATTGATTGCAATTGCAATTAACAACAATACCAACGCAACCCCAATTAATGCAGGAAGGTGTAAAGTTCCTAGTGATGCTTCATTGAATTCATTTGCAACAATACTAGACATTGTTTGACTTGGATCAAAGAAAGAAGATGGAATTGCATTTAGTCCAGTTGCATTTCCAATTAACATTGTAACTGCCATAGTTTCACCAACTGCTCTACCGAGACCCAGAATAGAGGCACCAATCAAACCAGTTTTAGAATAGGGGAACACAGCTAGTTTGAACATCTCCCATTTTGTAGCTCCTAACATGTATGCTGCTTCTTTTTGTTGTTGAGGAACAGCTCTCATTACTTCTCTAGACACAGCAGAAACTGTGGGAATGATCATTATTGCTAAAATCACACTGGCAGTAAGAATATCAAGACCAAACGGGGTTCCTGAAAAGAGCCAAATACTATCACCAAACGCATTATGCAGAGGTTTTTCAACCCAATCAACAAAATATACACGAAATACAAACAAACCCCACAAACCATAGATTACGCTTGGTACAGCAGCCAGAAGCTCCACAAGGAAACCTAAAGGACCACCAATTTTTGAGGGCGCATCAGAGATGAACATGGCAATTCCAATGCTCAAAGGCACTCCAATTACCATTGCCAAGGCTGATGTGACAAGGGTTCCAAATATGTAAGGTAATGCACCAAAGTCCTCACGATCTTCAACAGCATTCCATTCGGTTTTTACAATAAAGGACAAGCCATTTTCTTCCCATATTGGATAGGATTCTGAAACTAATTGGAAAGCTAAAAGAACAATCATAACTAAAACATAAACTCCAGCTACAGTTGCACCAACTTTGAAAATTTTATCAGATATTGGTCGCCGTCCTGCTTTAGGAGGAGTTAGTTTAGGTCTGCCCACAAATTTTTGGCGTAGAAAATTGCATATCTAAGATCCTACCATATTTTATGAGAAGAAAATAGTTCTATATAGTTAAACAAAAGATCGCTACAAAGATCTCATACATTCATGATTTAAAAAATAAGATAATACAAAAATTGAGTTGATTTCAAATACGCTTTTTACTGGTAAAATTTATCAAAGTACATGAAAGCCACTGCTAAACAAATAGCAGGAATAGGTATAGTAATTTTGTTTTCAATATTTTTTGTTTTGTCTTTTGTTGTGTTTCCTGAAACAGGAGAAAAAATACTATATGGAAAACATCCACCAAATAAAAAATCTGAACCTTTAGCATATTCCCAAATTATTACATCAGGGAATTACCAATGTATTGAATCTGCATCCATGAGAGCAAATGGAGATTTACCAACATTTGTAATGGAATTCAACAAATGTAATTCATAAATTAAAAAGAAAAAAGTTTAGATTTTGAGAATACCTTGTTTGATGAGGTATTGAAGTCCATTGATGTAATCTTCATCAGTTATCAAACCTTCTGACCACCATTTTGCATTATCTCTAATCCATTGAGGAATCCCCAAATCAGATTCTCGAACAACTGATTCATAATCCCAAAGAGATTCACCATCATATGTCACTTGAGATAATCCATTTTTACCTAACTCTATGACTTTGTCTGCTAATGGAACATAGAGTAGAGATGATGAAAAGTCCTGTCCATCAGTGATCATCCAATGAATCATATGAATCACAACTTTTGCTTGTTCCTTGTTGTCAGTGACTAGTTTTAGATCATCATACACAAGCAAGTATGTGAAACTTGCAAGTGGATAAGAATCAGAACCAGGGGCATTAACAAGAGAAACCCCATTCCAACTTTCATCAGCTGCAGGTAGAGAATCTGCAACCCCGCTTGATGCAGCAGAAATTGTGTCTAAAGTAGGCTCAATAAAACCACTTTGGTCAGCATTTTGAATAAATGCATAACTCATTCCAGTTTGGAAAGCATATGCAAGTTCAATGTAGCCAATGGAATATTCTGTGGATTTTACAATGCCTGCAACACCTTCATTTCCTGCAGCAGCAAGACCAGTAGGCCATGGCACAGATTTACCCTTACCAATTTGTTCATCCCAAGTAGGACTAACAGTAGAGAGGTAGTCTGTAAAGATGAACGTTGTTCCAGAACCATCAGATCTGTGTGCGGATACTATGTCTTTGTCAGGAAGATTCAAGCCAGGATTTTCATCTGCGATAACAGGATCATTCCATTTTGTAATCTCTCCCAAAAATATTTTAGAAACAGCATTAGCAGTCAGTTTTAGTCCTTTCTCAGGAACTTCAGGGATGTTATACACTAGAACTACACCTCCAATAGATTCAGGAATGTGTAATGTTCCAGGAGCTAATTCTCTTTCAGAATTACTCATCGGTTTGTCAGATGCTGCAAAATTCACAGTTTTTTCAATGTGCTGTTTGATTCCACCACCACTGCCAATTGATTGGTAGTTTAGATTTACATTGTTGTACACTTTATTGTATTCAACTCTCCACAAATCAATAAGTGGGAATGGAAATGTTGCACCAGCTCCAGTGATAGTAAAATCTACATTCTCTGGAGGCGCATCAGGCATTGAATCAGCGTTCGCATTTAATGGCGGTACGATTGCAACTAGAGTTGCGATCATCAGTATTGAAGTTATTTGTTTTCTCATTAGAAAACGATGGTTTCTAATTTATTTACAAATAGCAATTATAGAGTATGGAGTTACAATGTGGCTATATTTACTATATAGAATTAGGCACAAACAACTTGATCAATTTCAAAAATAAACCAATTTGTCAAAAATGAAACAAACAGATATGATTTAACATATTATCACCATTATTTGCAACAGTGATAGAGTGGTTCTCTCAAGTATTGTGTTGGAAACATGAAGGAATTATAGACTCATCAACTGTTGCAAATGCGTACATTTGGCTAACTGCGCACATTAGCGATGTTGCAGGATACGCAAGCTGCAATACAAGTCACATCACAACTATTTAGAAGACAAAATCAAATCACGTAAAGGATTTTTCTAGTGCATACTAAAAATAAAGAAAAAGAAGTGAGTCTACTCTGCGTAGAAGCCTCTAGCCCAATCTTGGGTATTTCTAAGATCTGCAGAACTAATGTTCTTTCCAGATTCAACCTTAAACATTGCGTCATAGACTGGATTGTTTGGAGTGTATCCCTGGCATTCAAAGTCAAAAATGTTTTCTAATGCAAACTTGTTTTTGACATAGCTTTCATCCTTGTTTGTATCGGTTGCAACAACATAATCTGTTGTCCTACAGTTTGAATAGTTAAAGCCACGAACTACTTCACCATTAGATACAATTTCAACATCAATGTCTACAAGATCTTTTAATGCAGTTCCTTTGACATTTTGGATTTTGAGATTCTTATCCACATAATTATACAACATTGGATAATCACCTACAATTCCTCTCAACTCTAATGTTGGAGCTACAGTTTTTCTTGTAAACTTTTGAGCAGCAACATCCTTATCGCCATTTTCATTGTCGACATTTTCAGTTGCAGTCAACACCTCACTTTGAGTGAACATTGAAAACTCTATTGTTTCAATACCAGTTGGCAAAGTAAATGTTGTAATTACATCTAATCCTTGATCAGTGTTTTGCAATGATTCCATGTAGACATTTGAGAGTGTAGTTACTTTCCAGATAGGAGTGTCGCCTCTTAATTCATCATAGTACATGTTGATTGGTTTAATTCCTGAACACGTAAAACCAAGATTGTTAACTACAGCAAATCCACTCTTTCCAGTAAATCCTTCCTCTTTGTCAGATTTGGTGTTTATTTGAGAATCACTTACAATACATTCTCTGAAATCAAATCCTCTCAAAGTTTCTTCACCATTAGAGAATTCTACTCTAGCGTCAAAATCTTGATTGGATGCATAAGAGGTTCCAGAAATTGCTCTTGCATTATCAATTGCCTGATAAAGCAATGGATAGTATTCCAAAATTCCTTCTACTTCAAATTCTGCAACAACATTCTCTTGGGATTCTTCATATGCTGAGACTAGATTGAAGTGAGGAAATTCTATTTTTTCAGAGCCATCATCAAACACGAATGTTACAAAAGTGCTTGTATCTTTTGCAAATTTGAATCCAGAGTCACCAAAATCAGTAACTGGCTCAATTGGCATTACAAATTCATTATTTGAATTCACACCACTGCATACAAAGTCGATTTTATCTACAACTGCAAATCCAACTTCTTTGAAATAACTTTCATAGTCATTTGAGTCAAGAGTCTCAACTTGATAATTATCAACTCTACAATTGTTATAGTCAAGTGAAATTATGGACTCTCCTGCTTTGACAAAATCAGCAGTAACATCAAAGTATTTCATTTGATGATCAAAGGCTGCATTTGAAAATCTGTATTTGTATGCTTCATCCATTGCTTTATATAACATTGGAGATTTGGTAACTGTTCCTTCTACTGAGAATGAAACTCCAGAATCATCTACAAAGTTTTCACCCATATCAAAGACAGGAAATGAATGTACTTCAATTCCATCTCTAAATACAAAAGTCAGTACAGGAGTTATATCTCCAATCATTTTGTATTCTCTTTCTTCTTCTGCAAAGACATTAGAAGTTGAAAATGATGCCAAAGCAATTGTGGCAATAATGCCAAACACTGCAATGTTTTGTACGTTTTTGATAGTCATTAATTTGAAAAACCAAAATTTTCATTATAAGTTACATCCTCATTCTCTATTTGTAAAACAATTCAATAGATAGTTAACAAGTTTCTATATAGCAGAATTTCAAAAATTATTCTAAATCCATAGAACAAGAATTAAGAGATTTTATTCGTTGCAGTTTAGAATAATGCTGTCTTGAGAATCATAACAGTTGTCATTCTCTGAACCGCCATCAAGTACATCAGAGCCTGATCCGCCATAAATTACATCAAATCCTGAATCGCCCTTGAGGATGTCATGACCGCCATTTCCACTAATGGTGTCATATCCATCATTTCCATAAACAACATCATCACCTTCTCCACCAAAGATGCAGTCATTTCCTTCCAGACCACTAATGATATCATTTCCTTCCAATCCAAAGATTAGATCATCACCAGATGTTCCTTGAAGGACATCATTCTCATCGGTTCCAACTATCATGTTGTAATCAGAGTAGACATTACCACATGCATACACTGTAATGTTTTGATAGTCTTCAGCAGTGTTTCCAGCATTATCAAATGCAATCCAAGTTACCTTGCTTACACCAAGTGAGAATGCTTCAGGAGCATTGTTCAAGATTGCTTTAATTCCACTATGCAAGTCTTCAGCTACTGCCTCACCTATTAGCACAGGAGTGAATAAATCAGTTGCCTCTAATTTTATATCACTTGGAGCCATGATTACAGGATCAATATCATCAAAGGAATAGTCTTCTTCAACCTCAGGGGCAACAATCTCAACTTGTTCTTTTACAATTGGTTCAGAATAAAATGGAGTCTCAAATGATTTTATTTTGTGTGCTGCCGAATCAACAACTAACAATTCCCCATTTGATCCAATTGCAACATCAGTTAATGATGTAAATGTGTGTTTTAATGGGCCGTTCTTCTCAAAGATGTCAAGACTTAGATCACCATCTAATCCAAGATACAATACTTTGTTATTATCAGAATTTGTTACAAACACTTTGCCTTCAGGAGAAACTGCTATTCCTTCAGGTGCAAAAACATAGTTTAGTCCACGGAACGGATAGGATTTGATAAAGTTTCCATCAGAGTCAAATGTATCAATTTTTCGATTTCCTTTATCAGTTACATAAACAACATCATCTTCAACATCAATTCCAGTTGCAGTTAGGAATTGTCCTGGACCCATTCCGCTAGTTCCAAACGATAAGACAAATTCTCCATCCAATGTGAATTTCTGGATTCTTTGGTTTCCAGTATCTACCACATAGACATGCTCAGAGTCTGATGTAATTCCATATGGATACTTGAATTCACCTTCATGAATTCCCTTGCTTCCCCATTGAGAAACAAATTCTCCATCCAATGTGAATTGCTGAATTCTGTGTAGAGCCTGGTCTGCAACATAAACATGATCACCGCTTATTGTAATTCCAGAAGGATAATGAAATTGTCCTGCTTGTTTTCCACTCTCTCCCCAATGAGAGATGTATTGTCCGTCACTTGAGAATTTTTGGATTCGTTTGTTTCCCAAATCACTAATGTATGAATTTCCATCTTCATCAACTGCGATATATTCAGGATATGAGAAAAACCCTGGAGTGTAGATTCCAAATTCTCCCCACTCTGAGAGATAATCATATTCTCCTAGTGCAAATGAGGGAGTCAAAGTACTAGATACTAAAATTACTGAAAGCGTGGTTACAATTACAGGTAATGTTTTCAACAGACAATAATTTCAAAATTTCTCAAAGATCAACAGAGTTAACAATAGTTTGATTTTTTGTCAATTTTGTGTCAAAATGGTTTGTTTACTTCACGCGTAAACACATAGCTTGCAAGCCCAACCATAATCAAAACAAAGGCAAAGATAATTCCGAGGCTAAGAATTACAGACACACCACCCTCAGACACGCCTGTCATCATCTCTCGCACAAGCAATACAGTGTAGGTTACGGGATTTAGTTTTGCAACAGTTGCAAGCCAGTTTGGAAGTAACTCCAATGGGAACAATGCAGGGCTCAACATGAATAGAGGCATTCCAAGAAAATTGATGATTCCCCAAAAGGTTTCTTGAGACTTTGCAGTAGCTGCAACCATTACAGAAATTCCAGAGAACCCTAGAGAAAACAAGATTACAATTGCCATAATTGGCGCAATCATTATTGGGTTTGGAAATGTTACACCAATTGCCAAAGCAATTCCCAAAATCAAACTAGCTTGCAGAGCTGCAATTAATGAGATGGCAGACATTTTTCCCAGTGCAATTGCAGAGCGAGAAATTGGAGATGTTAATGCTTTATTCATAAAGCCATAACGTCTATCCCACAAAGTGTTTACACCACCAAAGATACTTGTAAAAATTGCAGTGAGAATAATGACGCCAGGTGCCATAAATTCAATGTACTCACCTTCAAAACCAACTGATTGGATTAGGGGTTGGGTTCCTGAAAACGTATTTCCAATAACTATAATCCAAATTGCAGGTTGTATCAGTCTAATTAAGACACCACTTCGAGATTTCTTGTATCTCTTAAGCTCCCTCCAAAAAATTGTATAGGTATCATACATCAAAGTATTCATGCACGTAACCTCTTCATTTTTGCGTGTTCTCGTTTTCGGTTAAACGTTCCATCATCATCTCTAATTTCATGTCCAGTGTAAGAGATGAAGACATCATCAAGTGTCGGTTGAGTCAAAGAGATAGATGTGATTTTGATTCCAATGTCTGATGAAATTGAAAAGACTTTGGGAATAACTTCAGTTCCATTTGATACAAAGAGAGTAAGTTTAGAGCCATCCTCAGTGATTTTATTTACAGATTCTATTTTTTGGAGTTCAGACAAGAATGAATCTCTAGTTTCGTTTTCTTTAATTACAATTGATATGACTTCATTTCCCATAGCATTTTTCATGTTTTCAGGAGAGTCAATTACCTGAATTTTTCCACCATCAATAATTCCAATTCTGTCACAAAGTTGGTCAGCCTCTTCCATATAGTGAGTTGAAAGGAAGATGGTCATCTCAAACTCTTCATGAATTTTTTTGATATACTCCCAGATTTTTCGCCTAGTTTGGATATCCAACCCAACTGTAGGCTCATCTAAAAACAAAACTTTGGGTCTATGTAGCAGCCCACCAGCAATATCCAATCTCTTTCTCATTCCACCTGAATAAGTTACAACAGACTCGTTTTGTTTGTCAGATAATTCAATTAAATCCAAAACCTCATCAATTCTTGAATCAATCTCATGTTTTGGGATGTGATTGAGTTTTGCCTGCAATAAGAGATTCTCACGTCCCGTAAGGTATTCATCAACAGTAGTTTCTTGTTGAACATATCCAATATTTTCACGAACCTTTTTTGGTTCAGTCATCACATTGTATCCAGAAATCAAAGCTTGTCCAGATGTAGGCTTTAGCAAAGTTGTCAGAATCATCATTGTAGTACTTTTTCCTGCACCATTAGGTCCAAGAAATCCAAAGATCTCACCGTTTTCAACACTAAAGGAAATATCATCTACTGCAGTTACATCACCAAATGATTTTGTCAGTGATTTTGTCTCAACGGAATACAACACCTAGATCGCATTTTTCAATTATAAATTGCTAAGGATCCAATTTCCAGTCCATAAAAAAATTTAAGGAGTGGTTTTAGAGTTTTTTCATGAAAGGATTATGTCAGAAATGTCACTCATCAAATGTAGAGGTTACAGTAAAGGAAGGAATTCCTGTTTGTGAAAACTGTGCCAAGAAAACAGAATAAGTGAATTTTTAAAAAAGAAATTAAAAAGAATCATTCAAGTTTTTTGAATTCTTCTTTGGTCATTCTTAAAATGACTTTTTCTCCAATTCCCCAAATTTCTGATTTGGATAGAATTTTTGAATGCATCAATCCATCTGATACTTCAATTGATTCTAGTTCATTGGTATCAGGGTGTCTATGCAATCTCTTTACTTTGCCAATTTTGTTTTGGTCAATATCAGTTACAGAAATTCCTGTTCTGACAGGAGGTCTACTAAGAAGTAATGTCTCTTCAGAGAATTTGTCAATGTAGTCATCTCCAAGGAAATAGTCCTTGTTAAATCCTTGATGGATTGTGACGCCAGATACGGTAAGTGTATCTTGATTGATGTGAATGTGTTTGACTTTACCGTATTGTATTCCTTCTCTGTCTATGACTTTTTTTCCAGTAAAGGTATCTGCAGTGGCCAAATTTGATGGCATTCCTTCGAGTTTTACTGACATGGCTTGAAATGTTGAGATTTGCTTATCATACCAGATATCAGAAATTTCTATCAATGGGGTTAAATTACTTGACAGAAGAAAATTACGCATGAAGATTACAGAGGACTTGTTTAGGCCAATTCTGATCACCAAAGGAAGAAAGACAGGAAAAGAGCACGGAGTTATGCTTAGAGCAGTCAATCATAATGGGAAAATCTATTTTTCAAGACAC
The DNA here is from genome assembly GCA_000746765.1 of Marine Group I thaumarchaeote SCGC AAA799-D11. GTDB lineage: Archaea > Thermoproteota > Nitrososphaeria > Nitrososphaerales > Nitrosopumilaceae > Nitrosopumilus. The sequence goes on along the minus strand of JOSY01000011.1, from coordinate 16,614 downwards.
AGACCAGATGGAGATTGGTTTCAAAATGCAATTGCAAACCCTCAAGTAAAAATCCAGTACAATGGCTCTGTCTTTACAGGACAAGCAAAACTAGTCAAAGACGAAGAGCTGAGCAAAAAGATTTCAGAGTTAAAATATCCAGGCGAAGAAAGAGCAAAAAAGAAAAGGGTTACAATAGAAGTGACACTAGATTAGCTGCTTTTTCTTGATTTTAAAAAATAATACAATGTCAATCCACCTAAGATTATTGTAATTATTACAAATGGAATAGACAAGTCAATACCAGAAACACCAGAGTCAATTGTTTTTTCAGTTATTTCCATACCTGCTGAAAGATCTTGAGGTTCAGATTCGGCAACAGGTGTAGATGCAATCATGGATTCTGCAGACTCGTCAAAGGATTCCATACGTTTTGATTCTTCAATTGCTGCAAATTGTCTTGTATTTTCAACTGGAATAGGTTTGCTTTGGAATTGAGACAATGATAATATTCCTGAAACTCCAGTAGCAATTCCAAGTCCTGCTACTTTGTAGATATGTCGAAAGGAGCGAACCAAGAGTTTGCTTTCTTTAGTTTTCTCAGATAGTTTAGGTGGAACAATTACAATGCTAAATTTTGTTGCAGAGTAGACTTTCATGTCTTGAGATTTTGAATTCTTTTCAACTTTTGTAATCTTTACAACTCCCAAATCTTGTAATTTGTTTAGATGGTACTTTACTAGTTGAAGCGAGATGTCAGTCTTTTGTGCAATCTGATTTGCAGTCATCTCTTCATTGAATAGTAATTGTAAGATTTCACGGCTAGAATCATTCGTAAATAGTTCTCCAAATGACTTTATTTTTTCATCATCTGTGGCCAGAATCTTGATTTTTTCAGTTAACCCATCATCTGGATTTTCAGCAGACATTAAGATTGTTAATACAGATCCTGAATATGTAAGTTGTTTGGTAAAATTACAATTTCACTAATCCTTTTATTCCAAACTACCAAACAATAGTAATCGCTAAATTTCAAAAGGAGAATATGACAAAGATGGACACAAAAAATTCAATTGCAATTGCAGTTATTGTTTCAGTCATTGCCACATTTGGAGTTACAATGTCGTTTGTTCCACTATATACAGAAACAGAGTTTGAATCACCAGACCCTGTAGAAATATTGGGAAATACACCTGAGCCAGAAATAATCTATGTTGATAAATCAATTTCAAAATTCTTTGAAGGGACAAATGATATTAAGAAAATTTCATCCCAAGAAGAACTAGTATCAATTCTTGAAGCAACATCGTCATTTGGTGAAGTATTCTATGATCCAAGAGTTAGAAGTATGGCAGTAGATGAGATGGTAATGTTTGAGACAGCAGAATCTTCTGGTGTGTCTGTTCCTTCAGCAGAGCCAATGCCGAGTGACGGCGCATCAAAAGTAGAGGGAGGAGTAGACTATTCAACTACAAATGTTCAAGTAGAAAATGTAGATGAGCCAGACTATCTCAAAAATGATGGAAAATATGTGTACATTGTTTCAAGAAACACACTTTCAATAATTGATGCATATCCAGCAGAAGATGCAAAACTAGTTCTCAAAATTGCACTAGACATTGAATCACAATACATCCAGAATATGTTCCTCAATGAAGACAGACTAGTGATATTTTACAACGGACAAAGTGATGAGGAGATAATCCCACAGTTTGACTTTATTCCAAGGCCATCATACAATCCAGTTACCCATGCGCTAATTGTAGATGTATCAGACAAGGAGAATCCTGAAATTCTCAAGGATTACTCCATTGATGGCCATTTCAGAGATGCAAGAATGATTGGAGACTATGCATACTTTGTTACAAACAATAACATCAACCATCAAAATCCTAGACTACCAATAATAATGGAAGATTCAGTGAGAATTATGACTCCAGAGGCATTTTACTTTGATAATGTCGAGGAGTTTTCAAACTTTAACACATTAACTGCAATTGATATCTTTGGAGATACCATAAACTCTGAGACATTCTTAATGGGATATACAGGTTCATTCTATGTATCAGAAAATAACTTCTATTTGACTTATCAACAGAACATGCCATTTGGATACTATGAGAATTCATCACGCGATAGATTCTATGATGTAATAGTTCCATTACTACCAAGTGAAATCCAAAATCAAATAGAGAACATCCAAAACGATTCATCATTGAATTCCTCTGAACAATGGACAAAGATTTCAGAGTTGATGCAAAATTCCTACAATGAGATGGACAAGGCAGAGAAGGAAGAATTGTTTGAAAAAATTAGAAAAGCACTAAACGAGTATGATGCAAAGATTCAAGAAGAAAATAGAAAGACAATAATTCACAAAATTTCAATTGACGAGGATAAAATAGAATATGTTGCAAAGGGAACAGTTCCAGGCAGATTGCTAAATCAATTCTCAATGGATGAGTCAGGAGACAGATTCAGAGTTGCAACAACAATAGAGTATTACATTCAACATGAAGGAACAATCCGTTCAAATGCAGTATACGTCCTAGATGAAGAACTCAACATAGTTGGGGAACTAGAAGATATTGCACCTGATGAGAGCATATTTTCATCACGATTCATGGGAGACAGGCTCTATTTAGTAACATTTGAGCAAATTGACCCATTCTTTGTAATCGACTTGTCAACTGACACACCAAAGATTCTAGGAGAACTAAAGATTCCAGGATTCTCAAATTACTTGCACCCATTTGATGAGGAACATGTGATTGGAGTTGGAAGAGACACCAAAGTAGACAGTAATGACAGAGTCCAACAATTAGGAGTAAAAATTGCATTATTCAATGTGGCAGATGTGAACAATCCCAAAGTACTAGATGACTTTGTCATTGGAGACAGATCAAGTCATTCTGAAGCACTATACAATCACAAGGCATTCTTCTTTGATAAAACAAGAAATGTGCTATCAATCCCAATAAGTGGAGATTCAGATGGTTTGGAGGACATCGCATCAAAGATGTTTGCACCAGAGTACAATCGATGGAGCGGATTCTATGTCTTTGATATTGACAGTACAAACGGATTTTCCTTAAAGGGAACAATCACACATTCAGATAGTGATTCTAGATATTATGGAATGGGAGATGCCAGAACATTTTACATTGAAGATGTGTTGTACACAGCATCTCAAGGATATTTGAAGATGAATTCATTTGATAGTCTAGAAGAAATTAATTCAATAAAACTTGAAAACACTGGTAAGTTTATTGATTACATGGAAGAGCCAGTAATGGAATTAGAACCTGTTAGATAAAATCAAACTATGTGAATTATAGTACTTAGTCCTCTCTTTTCCATTTCAACACCATTTTCCATTTCATAAACAGTCACTGTAAATGAAATAACGTCTCGTTGTTTTGCATTTTCTGCATGAAGTTTTAGATGAATGTCCATAAAATCAAAATCTTCTTCTGGAAGATTTGTCTCATCTAAATATGCCCCACATGTAGATTCTATTCTGAATCGGTCATCTTTGAAGTGATAACCTAACTTGACTTTCCTGCCTTCTCGTCCGCTTGCCTTTACGTTGACATCAATGACTCCAGGTTTTGCTTCAGTATAGCTTGGAGTTTTGTTTACAAAGACTCCAATTTGGAGGGGTTTTCCAGCAGTTGATTCAGCCATCTTTTGTATTCCATCATTCATTACAACGTCAATTGCAGGAATGGATGTTGCTACTTTTGCAATCCATGTGTTGGTTTTAGTAATAGTTGCACGGATTCCATCTCTTCTTCTCTTGTCTTCATCTTCAGGCAATTTGTAATAATCAACCCAAGCCTCATAATCATGAGAGATGTCTTCGATAAAGTCCATACATGTTCGTTGGTAGGAGTTAACATCAGTTGTTCTCTCTGACTCGTCACCTATTCTCAGAGAATCATCAGTTGGCATTGCCATACTCTAAGCCAATCAAAGTTCTAAAAAAACCAATCTGGGAGAAAATTAATGGTTATAATAGGAATTTCTTTTCAATACAATTATGATATTTTCAGAATTGATTTCAGATCTTCAAGATGCACTCAAAAAAGACTTGGCACAGATTAGATTCCTCTTAAAGAAAAATCCTGCAATGGGATACACAAGAATTGTAGATATCGGAAAGGAGGTTGGCAGAAAATACAACATCAAACTTGTTGTGAATTTTCCAAAGGAAGGAAGAATCGAAGAGTTTGAGATGTATGGAAAAAGAGATTTGAGTTTAATTGTAGATTATGAAAGAAAGCGATTTCCAATAGACAGAGAGCAGATCAAACAAAAGGCATTAGAGTTCCTAGGGGATGTTCAGACTGAAGATGCTTACATGTACGAGAATAAAGAAGGAGTCAGAGTCTTTGGAGAAAATTGGAAGATAGACATTTTGCCTCACTCAGTCCACATTTGGACAGAGTTTGATGATAAGGTTACAGCATTTTGTGATTGGTTAATGGAAAACGCATACCAGATGAAAAAGAAATAGATTACAGTCTTCCTAGTTGATCTAGCAAATCATGTGCTTCATCGTTTTTGGGGTCTATATTCAAAATACATTCACAGCAATGGATGGCTTCATCTTTTTGTTCCAATGCCAAATGGACATTAGTTTTGAGTCTGAGCATTTCAAGGTCTTTGTCATTTAGTTGAAAGGCTTTTTCAAAATATGGCAGAGCTTTTTTTGGATCATCGACTAAAAAGAAAACACTGCCCATAATGAACATAAAATCATGGTCATCAGAATAGTCAGATTCTAAACTTTTTCCTAGTTGGATTGCCTCCTCATAATTTCCTTGAGTTATCAATTTTCTAATTTTTCTTTTAGGATGTTTGAAAAGTCCAACCATTTTACTTCAAAAACTTTTCAAGTATTCACAATTTGAATGTAGGCAATTAAGAAGTAATACTCATGATTCCTTCTTTGATTAAGAATTGAATTCCTTGAACAAAGGAGTTATCATCAATTGCGCCTTCTGCCCACCATCCTGCATTGTTCTTAATCCATGCTGGAATTTCATTAGAAGAGCCAGTTCCCTGTGCTGTTGGAGGAATTTGCATGATTCCTTCTTTGATTAAGAATTGAATTCCTTGAACAAAGGAGTTATCATCAATTGCACCTTCTGCCCACCATCCAGCATTATTCTTAATCCATTCAGGGATTTTCTGAGGTGTTGTATCTACTGGAGGCACCACAGGGCTTACTTCACCAGCATAGATAGTTACTGGAATTTCCAGATAATCTGAAGCAGATGAAGGCACAATTCCTTCAGGAGCTAATCCATAAACCCAGATGACATAATTTGCCTCGCCTGGAGGTTCTTTAACTATCATATCAAGTATGTATTGACCAGATGGGGAATAGAGATATTGTCTTCCTTCCTCTTGGGCCATCGAACGTAATGGAGTCAAGTTATCATCTATAACTAGAAAATCAAATTGTACTTGGTTCAAAAATTCTGTGTCATCAAATTTACTGATAAATTTTATGAGCCATTGCATCTCACATCCCTGAACAGGGTCTTCAGGTCCATAGAATACATGAATTTGGTAATCAAAGTTGGTTGTAGGTTTCTTTATGGTAACATCTCTTTCAAAATCAATATCACATCCTTGTGCTGAAAAGGCATCAATGGTAGATACGATTCCAGAGAAAGGACTTGTAGTAACATTTTCTTTGTAATCTTGTAATTCAAATTTGTATTCAGCTGGAGGAATTCCTTCTGATACATGGGTAAACGTATGGGCCTTTACAGGGAATGGGAATTCATCTACAATCCACACCTTACTTACATATCCACCAGTCTTCCAACCAATTTGAACAGTCTCCCAAGTTCCAGATGCAATAGTAATGTCTTCAATTAGTTTTGGTAGTACTTGTTCTCCACCAATGTTTCCAATCTTTCCCCAAGATGTAGCACTAAATGCTTTAGGTCCTTTTCCACCTGCACGGTCATCAGAAGTTGCAAATGCAGATAACCATGCAATTGAAGATTTGAACGCTCCTCGATACACACCTAGTTCTGGACTGCCACCAGTTGGTTCAGGTGCAATCTTTCCCAATTCCATTTCGCCAACAATTACTTTGTTTCCATCATAAACGACAACTTCAGCTAACCATTTTGTCTCAGTTCCAACTTGTTTGTCACCTTTGATCCACATGTCCATACCAAATTCAGAACATTCTTTGTAATCTACATGACACATGTTATAGGAAAAATAATCACCATGTTTCAGTCCTTCACCGACATACCAAGTTCCTTCTTTATCAACACCGCCAGACTGAATTTGAGCAAATGCTGAAGGGATCATCAGAGTGCCCAAAAGCACCGTCATTAAAATTGGAAGAATCAGTAGTTTATTCAAATCTAAAAAAAATTGTCAAAAGAGATAGTTAAACGTTATTCAACTTGTATCAAATAAGCAAATATAGAGGAAAATTTAGAGATCGAATAGACATGTGCGAATGCTCAAAAGTTCACTTGTTTGAAGTTGAATTCAAGTTGGACGGAATGAATGTCGTTCCAACACACAAGAACTGCGGATATGCACTAGATTCAAAACAAAATGACAAATTCCAAAAAGAGTTAGTAAAATCTTGGGGATTTGAGGAAGAAGAAGATTAATTTTAAAAATAAAAGAAAAAATTGGAATAATCCAATTACATGTCTTTGGTAGCTTCTTTACAAACGTCAGTACTACATTTGCAGTCTGCGCTACAGATACAATGACCTTGCATTGCACAATCACATGAATAATCAGGATCGCCGCTATCAGCTTCGCATCCACATGCTTGATCTGTCATGACAAATCATAATCTTACTTATTTTAAAAGGTTAGTGCAAGAATGTAGAACTATCATTCTAAAGCAAGTAAAGCATTACAAGAATTCTGAATCAAGTCAGCCTGCTGCAATAAAACATTAGAATCAGCCTCAATATCAAACGCTGTCTTTAACACATGAATTAGATCGTGATTTCTGCTCAATGTACTTTTGATTTTTATGAAGTTTTCCTTATTGACATACCCAAGATAGAAATAACAATCTGAGATCATCGAATTTTTTACAAAATAGTCATGTTTTTGTTGAATTATTTTGGAATGACTATTCTTTTCAACCATATCAGAAAACCCAATTGTAGATTTTACCATACGTTCAAGTAAAACAGGAGTTGCACGTTCTATTCCAACTGTCTGAGTAACGACAGAGATGTGTTCATTAATTGGAGTTTTTTTGAATTTTCTCAAAGAGTCAAGCATGTGTGTTGGTCCCAATCTTTTGTTATTTAGAGAGGCAATTGCATCAGCCAGATAAAATGATGCACATTTTTGCCAACAAGGGGCAAAATCATCAGAGTTGTCAACAGAGTCTTTTGTCTTTTGACAGCAAAACATTGATTCAATCAAAGAGTTTTTTGCAAAATCAGCAAAGAGTGATGAGTGTTTTTCTTTAATTTTTGATAGAAACATACGGAGTTCCCAAGAGGGGTCTTGAATTATTTGAAGATCAGCATACTGCAAAAGTTTCTTGGAATTTGTTTCAGAAAAGGTTCCATGATGAAGAACAAACATCTCATCATCAATTGAGATAATTTTTTCAGGTTCATCTTTTTCATCAAATACAACAACATCATATCCACAAGAATCAAAATAATTTTCAGAGATTCTACATCCACCCAAACCTACAGGAAAATCAGACAAACCTAGTTTCTCAGGAATTTTTTGCAAATCCATGTAGAAGGATATTATAGATTTTCTATAAATGACCTAACTCACAAAGTTTAACAAATTCATGTAAAGTCAAAACCTTTCCTTTAAATTGCGACAAGAGTTGTTTTGGATTAAGCTCCTATAGTGTAGTCCGGTTAAGCATACAGCCCTCTCAAGGCTGTGACCCGGGTTCAAATCCCGGTGGGAGCATTGACATTCTGGTTTAATACTCTGCACGTATATCATATGTTAGAATGTCAAAACAACAGTTTTCAGGCTCAAAGGATAAATCGATCAGATTATACAACTATGACAGGATTATTACTCGAACATTTGCATTAATGGAAAAAGACCTTAGTGAAAAAAATGTAAGGTTGATTGAGAAATTTGACAGAGTTCTAGTAAATGAATCACTGTCTGATGCAAGACGCTCAAAGATTCTTGGAACGATGCTTTCACTTTCAAGAATGTTAAACAAGGATTGGGAAGAAACCAGCAAAGAAGACATTGAAGAATTGGTATACAATTTTAACAAGAAATTCAGCAAAGGCGGACAAGAGACAAACACCACTGCAGACCACAAGAAAATTTTAAAGAATTTTTACAGATGGATAAAGCGCGGTTCAAGAGACCAAAAACAAGTCGGAGATCCTACTGAGACATCATGGATTCGTGTCAAAAAACCAAGAGAAAGCCTGACTGCAGATATGTTAATCACAGAATCTGAAAAGAACTCACTACTCAAGGCATGTGGAGAGAATCTTAGAGACAGGGCGTTTGTTCATACATTTTCAGACCTAGCTTGCAGGCCAGGAGAGATCCTGAGTCGCCAGATAAAACACGTAAAGTTTGATGATAGAGGGGCAATCATTGTTGTTGATGGAAAGACGGGTCCAAGACCAGTCAGAGTGATAGAGTGTGTGCCAGACTTGGCATCATACTTTGAGAGGCACCCAAACAACTCTGAACCTGAAGCACCACTATGGATTTCAATGGATGAGAAAAAGTACGGGGAAGCATGGTCATATGCTGCAATGAGAAAGAGACTGCAAAGAATTTGCGATGTTGCACAAATCCACAAAAGAGTCTGGCCAAACCTGTTTCGCCATACAGGTGCCACCAGAACAGGAATGTTTCTCACAGAATCCCTCCAAAAGAAGAGGTATGGATGGTCATCAGGATCAAAAATGCCTGGAAGATACGAGCACATGATGAATTCAGATGTAGAGGAGGCAATGTTCAAGCATTATGGCATGTCAAGTGTCAAAGGAGAAGACTTGGTCAACAAGCCAAGAATCTGCAAAATTTGTGATTTGCCAAACTCCTATGATGCCAAACTTTGCACCAAGTGTGGAAAGCCCCTAAGTTTGAAGACTGCAATAGAAAAAGAAGAACAGGAACAAATTGAGAGAAAACAACTAGAAGATAAGATCAAAAGTCTAGAGGAAAAACAAGTGAAACTTGAGAAGAATCAAAAAGAGTATGAATCAATCAAACCAGACTTGGACAAAATGCTCACACAGTACTTTGAAGATCTTGGAGAAGATTTCTTTAGAAAAGTATTTTCAAAGAAAATTGAAAAAATTAATTTATAAAAAATTCTAAATGTATCTTTTTCATCCTTACAAAAAGACACTCCAAAGATGCAATATCTTTTGTAAGATCTTATCGTGTCTTACTCAAATCTTACTCAAATCTTACCAAGATCTTACCAAGATCTTACCAAGGTAACCATGATTAACTTGATTAGCCTCGATTCTACAGATAGCAAGATCTTACCAAGATCTTGCCATATCTTACCAAGATCTTGCCATACCTTACCCAATCTTACTATAAGATACGGGTAAGGTTTAGAATTTGTGCCCAAGTAAGATAGTATCAATACTCAAGAGATACCTAAAAATAATTTATAAATTATTTTTTATTTATAAAAAATCAGAAATAATTTATAAAAAATTTGTTCCTTGTTTTTACAAGATTTTTTAGAGATGAAAAATTGTTACGCATAAAATTTTCTATCACAATCATCAATACGTAAAAGATGACTATCTATACCCATCATCGATTATCTTTTTGGCATCATCGATAAAGAAAAATCATCTATTTAGAATCGAGTCTAATCCTGCCATAAGATGATGAAAAGATCATCGATGGTTCTATCTAGATGATAAAAGATGGTCATCAATAATCATTTTTTGAAGAAGACGATAAGACATAGGGGGCATCTATGAATTTACACAGAGATTATTCCCTGTCTTACCAGATATTCCAGCCCTGAGGCAAAGTCATCATCAGAGATACGGTTCTCAGACCACCAGCAGGCATTGTTTTTTACCCAATTAGGAATGATTCCAGATGATTTTGTGCCTGAATCATAAGTCAATGGCACATGAATTACGTCATTTTCAATCAGGTACTGTATTGCCTCTACAAAAGAGTCATCATTGATTTCATCGTTGCACCAAAATCCTGATACCTCCTTTATCCAGTCCGGAATTATTGGAGAGGACACATCAAGTTGTACTGTAACTCTAAATGATTTTTGTGCATCATTTCCAGAGTTATCAAATGTCTGACATGTTACCATAGTGTCTCCAACTGAAAACATGCTTCCAGATGAAGGGTTGCAAAAGGATTCCAATACTCCATCGACATCATCTATTGCCTTTACAGAATACTCTACTATTGCTCCTTGCTGATCAAATGTCTCAACTAACATGTCAGAGGGCATAAGTAGCAATGGCGGAACAATATCTTTGGTTAGTTGATGAAATTCAAATGCAACCAAGTCTGCATTTTCAGAACCATATTGCACTTTGATAGAATAAACGCCATCTACATCAAATGTTTTGCCAGTTTTGATTTGGGTTTCAAATGTGTTGTTTGATTTTACATTAAATTGTTCGATTGCAATTATTTTTCCTCCAGGTTTTTCTACAACAAGACTCATGTCAATTCCCAAGTTATCAGATACAGTTCCAAAGACTTTGATTGTGTCACCTTCCGTGTATGATTTCTTGTCAGTGAATAACTGTATGTCTGAATACTTTGGCTTTTGTGAATAGTTGTCATCAACAAGAATAACTCCTGTCATCCAAGGATGAACCACACAAAAATAATTGAAAGTTCCTTCTTTATCAAAGGTATATGAAAATGAAGATCCTGTCATTAACAAACTTGTGTCAAACATACCATTAGCACCATCATCAGGATTTCCAGATGTGAATGTGTGTGCAACAGTGTCAGTATTTGAAAAAATAACTGTGGTGCCAACTCCAATTGATGCAACATAGGGGATGAAACATCTGTCTGCAGTTTCCTCGCATCCAGGAGCTCCAGAACCATCTGCTGGAACTATTGTTGTTCCAGTATCTGCAAATGACAATATTGGAGTAATACTAATGAGGAAAATCATCATAATTATGCTCAAAATGCCTTTACTTTCCAAGATTCCTTTACTTTCTTTGGCATAATTAATGAACATTACTACTTTCTTTACAAGTAGGAATGAGCGGAAAATCAAAGAAAGAGATACTAGGTATGAGTGCGCTAAGTCACAAATTCCAAATAACAATTCCAAAAGAAGTAAGAACAGAAGCAAATCTTGGGGAAGGAGACAAGATCGTTTTTGTAAAAGAAGATGATCGAATTTACATCAAAACTAGTGTTGAATTATGATTTTTTATTTCAAAAATTAGAGAATTATTCAATTTTCCAAAACCCTATGAGAGATTCAGATTGTTATCGAAATTAATCCGGCAGGATTAAAACTATTTTGCTGACTATTTTGGTACCATTTAGGCACAAAATTATGATTATTTTTTATGAATAATTTTTTCAGTAATTGAAACAATAGTTTGAAAATCATCTTGGTTTGGGGCATATTTTGCAAATTCAACCAAGCTTGCAACTCTGAAACATTTCTCAATATCAGAAACAGAATAGATCTCACTTGGGACATGTTTCAAGATCTCTTCATTTGTTACTTCTTTATTGAGATTCAACTCATAGCTCAAAAACAATCTAAGGGATTGGTTGATCTTTCCATAGGCGTCTTTGTAGTTTTTTTCTTCAAAATGTTGTCTGCCTTCTTTGATCAGTTTTTCTGCTTCAGCAACATGATCAAATGGTTTTTGTTTTATTACTGAAAGAGGAGTTGATGGGATTTTTCTCTTTGGTTTTAGTCGCCTGTACAGAATGTAGACTATTGTAGCAATTGCAACAATAGCAACATACAGCCAATATATCCAGTCAGGATTGTCATTTTGTTGTTCTAAAGAGACATCCACAAGGGTATCGTCTTCAAATTCCCCGATTATTTTAGCAGTTTGTTCATCTTCATTTTGATATGTTATTTCAATAGTTGTTTGGTCAGAATCATGCAAAAAATCTACATTTTGTTCGGTAAATCCATCTAATCTTAGTTGCTCATCATATTGCTGAAAAGTTGGATCTGATCTAAGTTGTTCCAACATTTGCTCGGTTTCCTGTTGTGTTTGAGACTGAATCTCATCAATTGTGCTGTTAGTCATACTGCCTTGAAGATTTGCCCATTCTCCTTGCTCGTTTTGGTAATTAATCTGAAAATCACCTGTAGAGTTTGTTGCAGGATCAAGATTGCCTCCTGTGACATTATATCCTCGCTCTAGGAGTTCTTGATGAAATTCCTGAAATTGCTCATTTGTGGCCAATGCGTTCTCAAATTCTTGGCGTAATTGGTTCTCGTCTTCAAGTTGTTCGTAGATTTGCTGTTTTAATGAGGAACTGTCTTGAGGGATTTGGTTGTTTTGCAGGCGTTGTTGTGGATCAGATGGCATAATAGGCGATTGCATCATTTCATCAAGACGCTGTTGTATTGATTGAGATGGGCTTGGATTGTTTTGTTGCGAAGATTGTTGGGTTGTGCTCTGCATTTGGTTTTGTTGATTGTTTTTTTGTGATTCATCAGAGACAAACTCGATTGTAAATGGTTCTAGAGTTGCAATCAAATCACCACCGTCATTGTAACGATAACTTAGATCTACAGAAAGTCTGAGAGGAGACTCTGAAGTACCAAAATCAAGTGGAATTACTTGTTCTCCTGAATCAACAGGAAAGGTAGATGACCTAGTATTTGACTGAGAGATTTGTGTATTTCCTTGTGTTATGTGTTGAACAATGGAATGTTGCAGCATTCCATTTATTTGATGTTCATATTTGTTATCAACAGTTAATGGAACTATTGCATTTTCTCCTACCAGAAAATAATATGCAGATTGATCTACAGACATTACAACTTCTTGTGCAAAAGCAATTGGGATAGACATCAAGAGAAAGGATATGAGAAGTAGCTGCTTTATCATTGTATGATCCTACCTCGCCCATATCTCATGTACAGTTGTACAAAAAACAGACCAAGTGCAGCTACAAACATCCAATCTTTGATACTGGTTTCTTCTTCTTCACGTTCAATGTCCGCACTGATGTTTCTGTAAATATCATCAAGGGTTTGCGAATCTATTGACTTGAAATATCGTCCTCCAGTCTGATCAGCTATTGCCTTTAGAGTTGCCTCATCAAGTTCAGCATATTGTGCCCTACCAAAGAAATCATATCCCAAAACTACTTTCTCTTCTGAACCCAGTCCGATTGTGTATACCTGAATGTCATTTAGTTTGGCAAATGCAATTGCCTCTCTAGGCGTAATTACGCCTGCATTATTGACACCATCACTTAGTAAAATTACAACTTTTTTCTTGTTTGGAACAGATGATGCCATATCTATTCCAAGACTCAAGCCATCACCTATCGCAGTCTTACCGTCTCTCGGTGAGATGTCTTCAAGTTTGTCTATTACCTTGTCCTTGTATGGACTAAGGTAAGCTGCAGTAGTAGCTCCTGTTTCAAATGTAATTATTCCTGCATTGTCTTTTGGTTGTAATGATTCAAGAAGTATCTTAGCTGAACTTTTTGCAGACTCTAATCTATTTGGAGAGTAATCAGTTGCCTGCATGCTGCCAGACACATCAAGTACAAGTATTACATTGACTCCTTCTTTTGTTTGCTCTAATGGAATGTGGGGATCTGCAAATCCAAGTATCATCAGAATTACAACTCCAATTGAGATGTAAAACAACAAGGAATCACGTTTTATGCGTTTTTTGTTCCCTATTGCAGATTTTATGTAAGATAAATTGCTAAACTTTATTGCAGCTTTTCTCTTATTCTGTAATACTCTGTAATATAGTAAAAACAAACCAGGTATCAGCAAAAGAAAAAGCAAAATTATTTCATTGTTAAATCCAGCCATAAATCATCATCTCCTCTTTTTGAAAAATTTCTTCAGTACTACTCCATAATCCTGTTCAGTAGACATTGAAACAGTGTCTATCCTAATTTTTTTTAGTTCAGATAACAGATGTTTTTCTTTTTCTCTAATCAAATTGGAATAATTGTCTCTAAATTCTACATCAGAAGTATCAACTAGAATTTGTTCTCCTGTCTCCTCATCTTCTAACTCAATTAGACCAACATCAGGAATTTCCAATTCCCTCTGATCAGAGATTTTTAGAGCAATGACATCATGTCTCTTTCTTAGGATTTTGAGAGGTTTTAGAAACTTTGTCTCATCAATAAAATCAGAAATCACAAAGACTATGCTCTTTCTTTTTATCGTCTTTGAGATGTGAATTAGTGCATTTTCTAGGTTTGTTTGTACAGATCTAGGCGTAAATGATACAATTGTGCCTAGGGAATACAGCAAGTGCTTTCGTCCTGCTCTTGCTGGAATAAATTTTTCAACAGAATCAGTAATCAGAAAAGAACCGATTTTGTCATTGTTTCTCAATGCTGCAAACATTAGGCTTGCAATGATTTCAAATGATTTATTCTTCTTTGATATGTTTGTTCCAAAACTTCCAGAGCCAGACATGTCAATTACAAAATAAACATGGAGATCTCTTTCTTCAATGAACTCTTTTATGAAAGGGCGATTGAATCTGGCAGTAACTTTCCAATCAATTGCTCTAGTATCGTCTCCTGCTCTATAGTCTCTTATTTCAGAAAACTCTATTCCCTGTCCTTTGAAAACAGAATTATAATTTCCAGAAAGGAGTCCATCAACAAGATGTCTTGTAGAAAATTCTAATTTTTTTACTTGACTTAGAATTTCTTTTGTATGATTCAATTCAAATCACCAAGAGAAATTAGGGAACTTTTACTTTGTCAAGGATTTTGGTAAGAAGTTGATCAGATGTTATTTCTTCAGCTTCTGCTTCATAGGTTAGTAAGATTCTATGTCGTAATACATCATGTGCAATGTCTTGTACATCTTTGGGAGTGACATATCCACGTCCATGTAACAATGCATTTGCTTTTGCACCCAATGTTAGCCAGATTGACGCTCTAGGAGATGCACCAAATTCTATTTTGTCAGAAATGTCCAGACCATAGTCTGATGGATTTCTTGTTGCATCTATAATGTTTGTAATATAGTCACGTATCTTTTCATCAGCATAAATTTTTGGAACGAAGTTCTGCATTTCAACTAGTTCAGAAACTGACAGAGTTTTTGATGCACTGTGAGATATTCCTTCAGTGAATCTGTGAATAATTTCAGATTCTTGTTTTTTGTTAGGATATGAAATCAAAAGCTTGAACATGAATCGGTCTACTTGGGCTTCAGGTAGTCTGTATGTTCCCTCAGATTCTACTGGGTTTTGAGTGGCCATAACAAAAAAAGGCTCTTCTAGACTGTGAGTCTCACCCTGAATACTGACTTGATTTTCTTGCATTGCCTCTAGTAGTGCAGACTGTACCTTTGGTGGAGCACGATTTATCTCATCAGCTAGAACAAAATTAGAGAAGATTGGACCTTTGATAGTACTAAAAGAAGCAGAGTTATGATCATAAATTTTGGTTCCAATAATGTCTGCAGGCAACAAGTCAGGTGTGAACTGTAATCTAACAAATTTTGAATCAATACAATCAGACAGTGTTCTGATAAGCAGTGTTTTGGCTAGTCCTGGTACGCCTTCAAGTAGAACATGTCCTTGAGATAGTAACGCAACGAGTAGTTTTTCTACAACCTGATCCTGTCCAACTATTACAGTTTTGATCTCTTTGGATAATTTCTGCAAAGAGTTTGAAAAACTTTCTGCAGTGTTGTTTAATGTTTCAATTTCTTGATTCATGTTTACAATCGAGACAGTTGAGATACAAAAAATATTTAAAAATTACTTAACAATTTTAACAAGAATAAAAATATCAATTTACATGCAAAAGACTGTGTACTGATTATTTGTTTAGTTTTATAGTATTAAATTGTATTTGGAAAAAGAGATCTATAAAAATTCAGTAATTTTTCATTTAGCATTTACAAAAGCTTCAATTGGGATTCGAGTTTCATTAATAATATGTTGAAGAAATAATCTAGGTACTTTTTCCACTTTAATTATTCTGACATTTTTCTTATCTTTTTGTAAATGAATATAACATTTTTCATTCATCTGTATTTCAACATATCCTTTATTTTCTAAAACTTGTTGAATTTGTTTCCAACTTAATTCTGGATAATCTTTAATTTTCATCATTTTTTCTATAATTTATCCAACTATACTTCTTGCAATTTTTGCATGACAAGAACATTTACAAAATCTGTAAAAGTTTCCATCATGTTCATCCTCACAGATATTACAACCTTTTCCAGTAGCCATTTTTTTCCATATTGTCATTTACAATATTTTTATTTTTTGTAGATATTACTTTGATTGAATGAATATCACATCAACAAGATCATTATTGCTTCTTTTGGTTACAGTCAAGTCATCCTAAAACCGATCATTTTGTAAAATAATTACGATCATCTTGATCTAAGAATTATCTCAATTGATACCATTCCATGAAATATCAAGAAAT
>JOSY01000010.1 GCA_000746765.1 Marine Group I thaumarchaeote SCGC AAA799-D11 | reverse complement strand
ATTTCTTGATATTTCATGGAATGGTATCAATTGAGATAATTCTTAGATCAAGATGATCGTAATTATTTTACAAAATGATCGGTTTTAGGATGACTTGATAATATAGATCAAAAAACCAGGCATGGTTAGGACAATATTTTCTGACTAATCTTTGCACTTCATAATTTGAGCCATCAAAGGGACTTGGTGTTTTAGTTTAAGACTCTAAGTTCCGAAATACTTTAGATGATATTGTCAAATTCTAATTTTTTAAAAATAGGTTCTCTTTATAAACAAAAGAGGAGAGTGTTTAACCGATTTGACAAAACCCGGTGGGAGCATTTTCAAATTGGGGTATAGACAAGCCCCCCTCATTTGACCCTTAGTGAAAACTATGGCAAAAATTGGAAAATTGGATGCAGAATTGAACTTTATTTTTTTAAATGGATTTGAAATTAAACACAACTAAATAATTCATAAAATAAGAATATCTAAAAAATGATTGAGTCCTGTAGAGAACTATTTGATTGGTCAGGTAAATGTGACATATCAAATTTGCAAACCATGACAATAGAAATTATTATTGCGGCAATTCTAACTAGTATAGCAGTAATTATTGCAATACTATTTTATCAAAAAGAAAAAAGCCAAAAGGAATCATCAGACAAAATTGCATTAAATCAATTAAAAATTATTTCAGAAATGCAAAATATCACTAAAAGGCAACAGAATTAGACTTGGTGGCAGGACGTGAACCTGCAGCAATGGCAGCAGCGTCAGCATATTATTCAAACGCGATAAGAAATGATGGATTCACACAAATGCAAATTGCAAATGCATCAGGAGTAACTTCAGTTACACTCAGAAACAGATTTCATGAAATAAGAGAAAAAATTCAAATTCAAAAGGACGAAAATAGTAAAAATTTTATCGTTTTTGCTACCCACGATAAATTAAACTCAATTTTAGAGGAGACTGAATGACTGATACTTCTAGTGTTGTATATGTAATGATAATGTGCAAACATGAGTCGATGGCTAGCATAGTAGATCAATTAAATGAGATCGAGGTTGTAAAAGAAGCAACATTAGTAGATGGTCCATGGAGAATTGTCGTAAAATTACAATCTTCCGCTTTAGATCATTTGCGTGATGCCGTTCAATGGAAACTAAGGAAGATGGAGGGAGTGGAATCCACCCTATCATTGGTCGAATACATAAAATAGAGATGAAAATCATGAAAGATAATTCTAAAAATACTATTAATCAAAAAGAGGTATTGTACACATCATGAGAACTTGCATTGTATGTGGTAAAAAATTTGAACATTGGTGTGACGATGTGTGTTCTATAGAATGTTCAAACGAGTTGGAAGATTAAAAATAATTGGAGTAGAGAAAATGGAAAATAAAATTTTTGATTATCATAAAATTTGTGATGAAATAAAGAGTCTGGATGAGAAAATACAATTCGTCAGTGTGATAAATGCCGATGGAAATTTGATCACAGGAGGCACAAATGGAGACTCTGCAGACGCACAGAGCAAAAGATTCTATGAAGAACTATACGAAGAAGTTGCAACAAGAATCAAACTACGTAAGAAATTTGATATGCTTTTAGGAGAAGTTAGGGGAACAATAGTCATCAGAAACAGAACCATAACCATGAATTTTCCATTAAAAGAGAATATTTTGTTTATTTCTGCAGACACATCGTTAGAATATGGAATCATTTTTGAGAAAATCCTTAAAATAATTCAAGAATAGACATGAAAGATCCAGTTTGCGGCATAGAGATAGGAGACAAAGGAGAAATCACCACATACAATGGAAAATTGTATAGAGTTTGTAGTGCAGGCTGTAGACGGGCATTTGAAAAAAATCCAGAACAATTTTTGGAAAAAGACATAAAATAGTAAAAATTAGTTTTTACAATTCTCACAGATTGCTTGCGAAGTTTCTTCATCTAGTTGCAAAGAAACACCAGAAGAATAGCATTTTGAGCATAAACCTTTCATGGAACAATCTATAGATGCATACCAAATAAGGAGACATCAGGTTAAAATTTTGTTCGATCAATGTCAGTGAATTTTTAGTTCTGAGATTATCTGTATTTTTTGAGATACAGAACAATGTTTAGAGAATTACTTGAGTTTATCTGGGATTTAGTTTCAGGAAATTGACATATTTTTCTTTTCTATTTTTTCCAGATTTGATGTTGGTCACAAATAAATCGATTATTTTGTTTGTCATACATGCAAGTCATTCCACTAATGTCTGCATCACATAATGAGCATTTTGTGCCTTTTTTTGCTGTGATATGTTCGGTCAATGTTTTCATGTTTAGTACAAATTACAAAAAAGTTACTCCAGATTCTTTCTAAAAAGGTCAAACGGCGACCCATTATCTATACCCCAGCATTTTCAAATTTTAAAAAATTGTTTCTTTAAATAACAAATTCATCACTGGATACTAGTGGGATTAAGAGATATAGAACTAAAAGAAGAATATCGTTCAGACATAGATGACATTGTAGCTGAATTTTTCTTCCCATGTCTTGGACAGTGTATTGAATACGATAGATGTGTAGCCTTTTTATCAATTCAAACATTGGCCACAATTTCTATGGCCTTTGATAATTTTGCAATAGGTAAAGCAAAGTTGAGAATGGTTACAGGTCACAGATTTAGAACTGAAGATCTTAACTTGTTTACAAAACTCTTCTCTGAAAAATACACAAAATCATTTGAAGGAAAATTAATCAAAGATACTAAAATACAAAAATTACAAAACATTGTCAACAAAGGTCAAATTGAATTAAAGGTTGCAATTCCAAATTCTGAACAAATTGCGGACTCTTTTTCAGAGAGAATCGGGGTGTTCAGAGATGAAAAAGATGATGCAGTTGCATTTACAGGAACATCAAGAGAGTCATTTTCTACTCAAACAAGAGACTTTGAATCAGTTGATGTGTTTACATCATGGAATGACAAATCAAGAGTAGAAAGAAAGATGAAAGACTTTGAAGAGTTGTGGGAAAATAAAACAAAACATTTGGAAGTTTATGATTTTATGTATGCTGAGGAAAAAAATCTGCTAAAATATTCTTCAGATTGGATTTTCAAAGATTAAAAGATTCTTCTAGTCTTGCTTTATTTTCAAAAAAGTTCATTTTATTGATTTTGTAATAGATTACTTCACCACGACGTTCAATTACTGCAATTATTGGTTCTTTTCCCATTTGCGTAATTTCTTGAATCTTTTTTTGCAAGTTACCCATCTTTTCTTGTTGGCCTTCATTTAGACCAAATATCAAAAATTTTGCCCCTTTCTCACCAAAGTGTCCTCTTTCATACACTCTAAAATCAGAGCCAAACCCAAATCCATCTTTTACAACATAACCTCTATTTCTCAGATCACGATATATCAGAAACTTTGTTAGAATTTCAGGATCAGTTTTTTGGCAGATATTCATGAAAGAGTCAAAATCGATTTGTTTTTTGCTTTTCTTTAGAACTAGTTTGTTTGTATACAGAAGATACAGAGTCTCAAATTGTTTTAGTAATAATTTCTCGTTTTCAATTTCTCCATATCCTTTTAGTTCAAGTTCATGAATCATGTTCTCATCAACAATACAGGCTTGATCCGAAACCAGTGTGCCTCTAACCAAAGGGGTTTCTTCCATGATGAAAAGAAAACCAAATGATTTCCATATAAGCATTGGAAAATACGAATGAATCTCTTCTAACCGTTAAAATATGGGCAGTCAGGCGTTATCATATCATGCATGGTGCCAATTACAGAGAAGGAAATGGTCAAGTCTTCACCAGAAGAAAGTACATCAAAGGTAAGCCACAAATCAAAATTGCAAAATTTCAAGGTGGTAAAAGAGGAACTTACCAGTATTGTGTACAATTATGCATTAATGAGAAAATGCAGTTAAGAC
The DNA here is from genome assembly GCA_000746765.1 of Marine Group I thaumarchaeote SCGC AAA799-D11. Taxonomy (GTDB): domain Archaea; phylum Thermoproteota; class Nitrososphaeria; order Nitrososphaerales; family Nitrosopumilaceae; genus Nitrosopumilus. The sequence goes on along the minus strand of JOSY01000010.1, from coordinate 57,568 downwards.
ATATGGCAATTGAATCAACAAGATTGGCAGCAAACAAAACACTAGAAAAAACAACTGGTGAATCAGGATATTATTCTAGACTTAGAATTTATCCACATAACATGTTAAGAGAAAATAAACAGATTGCAACTGCAGGTGCAGACAGAATTTCAGAAGGAATGAGGAGAGCATGGGGCAAGGCAACTAGTTTAGGTGCAAGAGTAAGAGAAGGTCAATGCATCATGGAACTTTATGTTAATGGCGATGCTCACTTGGCAGCAGCAAAGAAAGCACTCAAAAGTGCATGTGTAAAACTACCAGGAACACCAACAATCAAAGTTGTTGACTGGAACAAACCATCACCATAGATTTTCTAAATCAGATTTCTTGTTTTGAACATATTCTAAGAATTCTTCAAATTCAGATTTTGTTGGTTCTCGATTCAAAATTCGTTTTGATTGATAATAAAATGCATTGTAGATTCTTCCAACAACAATACCCAAAGCAAAGGATTTAGAATTATCAATATTTGACAACATGGAAATTAGTTGTTTAATGTCGTCTTTGTTTGAAATTGTTTCTTGAATTTTTTCCTCAATCTTTTTTAGAAGAATTTCATCCATAGTAATTCTTCATTAAAATAGTTAAAAACAGTTTAATATCCAAATTCAGCCTCTAGGTTTGTTGCAGTTATAGTACAGTCTGGTTAGTACTCGTGCTTGCCAAGTACGTGACCCGGGTTCAAATCCCGGTAACTGCACCACCTATTGATTTTTAGGAATTAGTGCAGATTTTATGATTTCAAGTGCGTCATGGGCTTTCTCAGGGCGAGGTAATTGAACTGCAATAACATTGTCTTTTCCATATTGAGATTCAGGAGAATTTAGTACAAACATAGAGGTGTTGGCAAGTGTTTCAAAAAATTTCAAATCAGTCTTTGCATTGATGAGAAATTTTTCAGAAATATTTCCAATAGAAAAAGTCAAGACAACTTCAACAAAGACATTTCCCAATCCATCCTGCAATATATTCAAATCAGTGTTTACTGCAAATGGTTGTCCTTCAACTTTAGCTCTTATGTTTTCATATTTTTTTGCATCAACTAGAATACACGGAGTTTCTTTTCCTTCAAAATCAAAAGTAGTAATGCCAGTGTGTACTTGGTCTAGCATTCGTTTTAGTTCATCAGACATTGTCTTTTTCCAATTTTGGTATAATTTTATCTCCAGCTTTTACCATGAAAGGAGAAAGAAATGCAGTAATAATTGAAATTATACCTATCAGAGGGAATAAGAAAGTACTTACTGCTCCAATATCAACACCAGCTTTGACAATTACAATTGAGAATTCTCCTCTTGGAGCACCTAGAGTAAATGCAGAACGAAGAGATTTACCACGTTTCTGTCTGAACAGAATATTTCCAATCATATTTCCTCCAAATTTCATACCTGTTGCAACTGCAATCAATGCAATTGCTATCCAAATGTAATCTCCAAGTTGTGAAACATCCATCAATGCTCCAACTGAGATAAAGAAGATTGCAACAAACATGTCTTTAATTGGACTAGAAAGGAGTTTTGCCACCTCAGCAGACTTTGATTCTGCTACTAAAACACCTGCCAAAAAGGCACCAATTGCGACTGATAATCCCACAATATTTGCAAATAAGGCATAACCAAAGCAGACACCAAGAACACTAAGAAGTAAAATCTCACGATGTTCTGCAGCAGCAACTCTATCAATTAATGGTGGAATTACACGAGTTCCAACAGTAAATGTTCCAACAATTAATCCAGTTGCAACCAAAACAACTACAACTATAGATTCAACTGAAACACTTCCAACTAGTGCAATTGACTGGAGTGACGAGATCAAAATAACTGCAATAACGTCTTCAACAATCAAAATACCCAACACAAGAATTGAGGATTCCTTTTTGATCTTGCCCATATCTTCCAAAATTTTAACAATAATTGCAGTACTAGAAATTGATAGTGCTGCTGCAATAAACAATGCATCCATAAATTCAAGACCCAAAGCAGTAGCAGTGTAAAACACTACACCCAATGTGGAAAACAATCCAATAGTTCCAACTCCAACTGCGACTCTACCTATACTTTTAATTTTTGCATAGGGGAATTCAATTCCAATTACAAATAATAGTAAAATTACACCGATCTCAGCAAAAAGATTCAACGCAGAGATATCAGATAAAATTCCAACACCTTCTAGAACATCAGCAGAAGGTCCACCTTCAGGCAATACCCAAGACCAAAATGGCGACAATGGTCCAATAAGCATTCCTGCAAAAAGATATCCAATGATTAATGGTTGTTTAATTTTGAAAAAAGCAAGTGTGACAACTGCACCAATAATCATGATAAATGCCAAGTCAGTAACAAATGATGTGTGTGGGAGTTCAGGAGTAACTTGTTCAATCAAACTAGAAACTGTATTGTTAAGTGAGCTTTGAATTCCACTAGGGTTTAGCTGAAGTGGAATGTTTTGCATGTTATCACTTGACAAATTTGTTTAAAAATGATTGCGATTGAAAATTCGAAAGTAAAATTGCAAAAACTGCTAATGGTTGAACACAGGCTCAAAATTTCAAAATGTTAATCTCTTTATTCCAAGTAATCATTGTCAAAATGCAGAGTGATGATTAGGTCAACTGAATGAAATGTAGAGATATGACCTGGGGTATCTGACTGCATAATTGGTTACGTTGTCATTACCTTGTTATTAATAGTACGGTACCATACCGTACTATATGATTCAATGTGAATATTGTACAAGAGGTTTTATCGAAACAGCAAACGGTTTGGCTGAAAAGACCTTTCACGAGTTACTTCATGAACCAGAAGTTGTAAACAAGTAACTCTTTACATTTTTTATTTTAGACCTAACTTTTTTATCGTTAAATTTTTAATTCAAGTGATATGGCTGCAAAAACTACAAAGAAAAAAACAACAACTAAAGCAAAAAAAGAAGCAAAAAAAGTTACAAAAAGAGAGCCAAGTCCATCAGTTTTACTAAAAAAAGTAGCATCAGTATCAGATTCAAACAAGGCACTGCAAAAAGAGATTAAAGTGATGTCAAAGATTTTTGGGGAAAACCAAAAAGTTTTAGTTTCTATGAAAGGAATGATCGACTCATTAACATCAGCATTAGAACATATTCAAAAACAATCAAAACAACTCAACATAATTGAAGATGACACACAGAAACTCTATGCAGGACTAAATCAGGTCAGAACCAAATCAAATATGGTAGATAAGATAAACAATCAAACTGCAAAATTACAAGAAGAGATTAACAAAATATCAGAAGTACAAAAATCAACTAAAACTCAAGAGATTTCTCAGCAAGTAGAAGACAGCATGAACTCTATTAGAAATAATTCTCAAATGATCATCAAAATTGCTCAGAGAATTGACGAGGTAAGAGATGATCTTAGAAAAGTCTCAGGAAAGACAGATTCATTTTTAGAAGTGGGTTCAGAAATGGACAAACTAAAAAACAGTATTGAAGAGATTTCAGGAAAAACTGCAAAACTTGAAACTGGTGCTCAAATCATAGACAGTCTCAAACAAGAACTCACAAAAATAACTGATAGTGTTTCAGATAGTTCAAACCTCAATTCTGAATTAGATGCAATCAAGGTAACAATTGATGCCATTTCATCAAAAGCATCAAAGATTGATTCACTTGGAGGCGTAATTGAGGGCCTAAAGCAACAATTTGAAACAGTTGCTTCAAAGGCAGGCTCAGTTGACAACGTGAGCCTAGAATCAATCAAAGAACTAGCAGGAAAGATTGACAAGATTGAGACTGAGATAGGTACACTGTCTCACAGAGCAGACTCTACTGCATTTGTGGGTGAAGGACTCAAATCAGTACAAGATGACCTTTCAAACTTTAAGCAAAATGTCTTTGATAAAACAAACAGCATTGAGCAAAAAATATCATCAGCTACTGATATGCTAAAAAGACAAGATGCATCAACTGTAGAATTTCATAAAAAGACTGAAAAATTGTTTGAAGAGATGCAGTCAGTTAGAAGTGTCACAAACAAAGCTTCAGATGATTCATCAAAAGAAATGATGGCATTACTAAAGTTATCAGAATATCAATCAAACATCAGAATGAATGCCGAATCAAAATATGGCGAAGCAAAAGATCTTGAAAAGATGGCATCTCAAACTGCAGATATTGTAAATCTATTTGATAGAATTTCAATAGAGTCTGGAGAAAAGATTCCATTACCACATGAAGTAAGACAATGGGCAGTAAGCAAGATTCTAGATTGTGCTGACAAGTGGGAGATTAGATTTAGTGATGTCTATTCAATTTTGACTAATGCAATAGGACGTGACTTGTTAAAAGAAGCAGTTAGAATTCAACAAATTAGAGACATCTATGGAATTAGAGCTGTTGATGAAATTAGAAAGGATCTAAATATTTCTTAGACACCGACATCGTCGGCTTCTTTGAGTTGTTCTTTCTTTCTTTTTAGGGCTGCAAAGATTCCTAATAATGCTGCAATCCAAACTGTTGTAAACATTAGATTTGCGACACTAACATACATGTATGGAGTTGCATCCATGATGTTGGTTTTGATGAGAAGAGCTCTATCACTAACATCCATCATACCAGTATGATATGCAGAGCTGTCTTTTGGAACAGTAGCAATTTTATCAACACTTGCACGCAGTGTGTCTAGATTTTCTTGAATTCTAACAAAGTTAGTAGATTCTGTAGAGAATAGCCAAACAGGGTTTTTAGAGATTAGCTCACCATCAGCATTAGTCTTCTCAGGAATTAGATCATTTGCCATAATTCCATCCATATCAGCCTGAATTGCCACCAAATGGGTACGGATATCTTCAGGATCAGATGAACCAATAATTCCATCTAGATTGCCTCGAATTCTATCAAGAGGGTAGATATCAACACTGTATCCATAAATTGCCATAAATCCACCGAAAATGATTATTCCAACAATCCCGACCATGGAAAGTTTGTAAACTCTATTTGCCATCTTTTCTTTCTTGGTCATTACACGGGCGACACTTGATTTATTTCTTTTAAATCGAGTATGAGACAGGCTCAGATAGGCAATATAGAAGAATCCAACAGTTTGCAGTGCAATTATTGGAACAAAGATAGGATTGTTTGAAAATATAGCAACAAAGATTCCCAACATTCCATAGACACCAAAGAAAATCTCAAGAAGAGTTACCTGTGAGAATGGTAAATTGTATGCGTTGTCCTTCCAATCATCTTTTTTCTTTAGAACGCCATACTTTGGAGTTCTAAGAAACTCGTTCTTTTTTCCAAGTACTGCATCAAATACTGCAACAGTATTGTTTACAGACATTCCAGCATTGTACACTAGTAATGCAGGCAGTATCTTTGCCTTTGACTTCCACGATTTATGATACATGCTTTGTATAATCATTATGTACGCACCAGGTCCCATTGCAAGATATGTTGCAATAGTTATTGCAGGAAGAAAGCTAATCACATAGAGATTAACTTGCCCTGCCAACAAAATAGGCAATGCCAAAAATTGGATTAGCATTAATGGGTAAACAACATGACGAGTTAGTTGAATGAAAGCCTGTACTTTTGCCTCAATTGCAATTTTTCGTTTGATTGCAATATCAGTTAATAATTTGACTGCACACTGAATAGAACCTTTTGCCCAACGAAATTGTTGTCTTTTTGCAGCATTCATCTGCACAGGTAACTCTGCATCAACTACAATGTCAGGCAAGAACACACATTTCCATCCTTTCATTTGTGCCCTGTAACTAAGATCCAAGTCTTCAACTAGAGTTGCAGTGTGCCACCCTCCTGCATCTTCAATACAATCACGTTTCCAGATTCCAGCAGTACCATTAAAGTTCATGAAAAGATGAGAGTTACTCTTTGCTTTTTGTTCAATTAGAAAATGAAAGTCAAGACTTAGAGCTTGTGCTTGAGTTATTGCAGAATAATTTTCATTGACATGGCCCCAACGACATTGGACCAGTCCAATATTTGATTTTGCAAAGTGAGGGATAGCACGCTTTAGGAACCATGTTGGAGGAATAAAATCAGCATCAAAGATTGCTACAAGTTCTGTATCAGTGGACCGCATTGCATACTTTAGAGCTCCTGCCTTGTACCCTTTTCTGGTTCCACGTCTTACGTGTTCAATTTTGAAACCTTTCTTTTTGTAATCATTTACGGTTTCTGCCAAAAGATCCACGGTATCATCGTCTGAATCATCTAATACCATAATTCGCATTTTGTCTTGAGGGTAATCCAGATTACATACAGAGTCAACTAGTCTCTTTGCAACATATTTTTCGTTGTAAATTGGCAGTTGTATCGTTATTGATGGAGTTCCTAAATCAGCAGTTAGCAAATGATCTTTTCTTTTTTTTGACAAAAATGCAAGATAGTAGAAATTGCAAGTATATGCTGTAATTATGATAGCAGATAGAATAAACAGATCAAATACCAATTGCGTGAAAGGGTTGAATGACATTTCCCTAGCTCTGAGAATCACTATTCGCTATTTATACTTGCAATAAATTTTCACTATTTTTGTTCAAAGATCTTGATTGCCTGTGGCGGACAGACGCCTTCACATGCAAGACAAAAGATACAATCAGGTTCTTTTGACATTAGTGGTTTCTTGTCAGATGCAGGATTTCCTGGAGTGTCAAACCACTCATACACACCAACTGGGCATGCTTCAATACATCCACCGTCTGCCACACAAATATCATAATCCACAGATACAAACTCTCCCCAAACACCCATGATTCCATTGCTGGTACCTTTTCTACCCCAGGTCTTAATGGTGTGTTCTGCTGCTTCATATGGAGCAGATGCTTTCATCTTTTGTTTGTAATCAACATCAATTGGTCCAGGCTTTGCACCATCTGGAATCTCAATGTCACCATCATCTTCTTCTGCTTCTTCTTCAGTAGCTTCAACTGGTTTTGGTTTTGCACCAAGAACAATCTTTGCTAATGGAGTAAGGTCTTCAAGTTTTTGAATTGCTGCAACTTCAGAAATTTTGTCTGTCTTTGCAAAGTAAGAAATCATCTTGTCTGCCAAGATTGTATTACGTAAAATAGTATCAATTACCATTTTTGCAAAATGGTCTGCTTTCTTTCTGTAATCTTTTACCCAATTAGGATCACCGAACTTTTCAATTGGGAAAATCTGATAAATAATATCTACGACTTCACCAGTGACAATTTCAACTGTAACTGATAACTCTACTTCTTCGTATCCTTTTGCATCAGGATCATCCATGTTTTGTTCTGTCCAACGATATGTTGCAAAAATTCTATCAGCATACTTGTCCATCTCAAAAGCCTTTTTGAGGCCATCATGAACTGATTTTATCTCATTAGGATCTTCAAGATTAATTGGTAATCTATACAATCCAAGTTTGAATCCGTGTAATGGGTAAACACCACGCTTTGCAGTAGGAGCTTCCATTGACCAAACTCGATCTTTGAGAAGTAAGGACATCTATGATTTCTCAAGTGAATTTATTTAAAAAGGTTATCAGTCGTCATCATCAGGACATGTAAGTTCTCGTAGTTCTGTGTATTTTTTTTCCATTGCTTCAGCATGTACTGTAACTGCATCAAGATCGTAGGAATCCTTTGGAAAATACCACCTAATTGGAACCCAATGACCAATCCCATCCATATCATGGATCATGCCTTTGTCAGCCTTTACATTGAGTTTTTCATCAACTGATGTTTCCTTGACTGTTAGTCCTCGTTTTGTCTTGTCTTCCATGACAAAATCATCATCAGAATCTTTGATAAAATAAAAAGATCCCTTTTTTAAAACAGGGAGATCTAGCAACAATTTATTTTTCCACAGGATTTCCTATCATGTTACCCCATTCAGTCCAAGAACCATCATAGTTTCGAACCTTTGGATAACCAAGTAGGTACTTTAGAACAAACCAGCTGTGTGATGAACGTTCACCAATTCTACAATAACAGATTACATCTTTGTCAGGTGTAACTCCTTTTGGTTCGTAGTTTTGTCTTAGTTCTTCAACTGATTTGAAAGTTCCATCAGCATCATTGACTGCTGTTGCCCATGGAATATTATTTGCATCAGGAATGTGTCCACCTCTTTGTGCATGTTCCATTGGATACTCAGGAGGTGCAGTAATCTCTCCTGAAAATTCTGCAGGAGATCTAACATCAACCATTACGGTATCTTCTTTTCCAAGTGCACGACTTACATCAAATAGATATGCACGTAGACCCTCATCTGGTGGTTGTGCTTCATATGTAACTGATCCAAATTGTGGTTCGTCAGTTGTATAATCTCTATTTTCTAATTCCCACTTTTTTCTTCCACCATTCATAATCTTGATGTTTTCATGTCCGTAGATTTTGAAAACCCAGAAAACAAATGCTGCAAACCAATTGTTAAAGTCACCATAAAGAACTACTTCAGTGTCTTTTGTGATTCCATTTTTTGCCATTAACTCCTCGAATTTCTTTTTTGAGATAATGTCTCTTGTAACGGGATCATTGATGTCACGTTTCCACCAGATTAAGCTGGCGCCATTAATGTGACCTTTTTGATACCCATTTACAGGATCATAGTCAACTTCAACCAATTTTCTGTTTTCATTTGGAGGATTTTGTGAAACCCATTCCGTATCAACTAATACTTCGGGATGTGCGTAACTCATATGTTAATCGCAATCGCTTTCATACTTAATTGTTTTTCCAAAAAATATCATTTTTAAGTAAATGTAATTTCTAGAAAACTGGTTGAAACTACAAAACGTTGCAGTGGTAAGTAAAGTAGGAAACAAGGAATCAGAAAAAGCTGCAATAGATGTTGCAAAAAAATTATTGGCAAAAAAATCCAAAGTATACACCATATCACCAATTCAAGTTGATGGTGCAAAGCAGATTGAGACACTAGAGGAATTAAAAAAAGTAAAACTGGATTTGGTGGTAACTTTAGGGGGAGACGGAACGACTCTTCGAGTTTTTAGGAATTTAGAAAACGAGACACCAATTTTGACAATAAATGTAGGTGGGAATAGAGGAATTTTAGCTGAAATTACAATTGATGAGATAGATAAGGCGTTAAATCAAATTCAAAAAGACAAATTCTTCTTAGACAAGAGGACTAGAGTCGTTGCATCATGTGGAGGAAAAGAGTTTCCACCTGCATTAAATGAGATTTTTATTAACAGGGCAAACTTGACAAAGACTGCAGAAATTGAAATCAAGTTCCAAAATGATACGGTAAAACAAAAAATGGATGGCGTTATTGTTGCAACACCAAGCGGTTCTACTGGACATTCGTTTTCATTAGGCGGACCAATTTTGCATGAGAGTTTAGATGTATTGATAATTACTCCAGTAGCACCAGTGTATAGACTAGAATCAATTGTTGTACCTGATGAAAAAATAGAGATTATCAGCTCACATGATTGCAATATTGTAATGGATGCACAAGTAGTAAAGACTGCAGGATTTGAAGAACCAATTACAATTAAGAAATACAAAAAACCTGCCGTGTTTATCAGATTGAAAAAACGTGGATTAAGACAAATGAGCAAACTTGGATTTTAGAATTTTAGATGCTAGTGCATTTTATGCAGGTGTTCCATTTAGATCATCTAGTGATTGCTACACAACATCACTAGTCTATGATGAAATCAAACATATCAAGAAAAATCATGATGCCTTAGGAACATTACTTGAGACAAACAGACTAAAAATTAGAGAGCCTGATACAAACTCAACAAAAGCAGCTGCTGAGGCTGCAAAGAATACTGGGGATTATCCACAGTTATCAAAGCAAGACTTGTCAGTTATTGCATTAGGTATCGAGTTAGATGGCGAGATAATTAGTGATGATTTTGCCATATCCAATGTTGCACGGAATTTGGGCTTGAAGATTTCACCAATAATGACTCAAGGAATCAAAGATGTTGGAAAATGGGTTCATTATTGTCCAGGATGCAAGACAAATCATGAGTCAGGAAAAGAGTGTCCTATTTGTGCCACACCACTAAAAAGGAAACTGCTCAAAAAACAGTAAAAATAATTTGAGACATCAAACGACAATTTCTTTGAATTCATTGAGTTTTCTTATTCCTTCAAATTCAATATCATACTTGGCTTTTTCTTTGAATGAATAATCTATTTTGATGACATCAGATAGAATCTTAATTCCTTCTTGAATCTTTCCAGATTTTATCAGAGAGGATGCTTTGTTGTAAAGAGTAGTTGGATTGTTTGGTTTTTCTTTCAAAACTTGTTCATAGCAATCCAGAGCAACATCTACCTGACCTAGATAATGATGTGCCAATCCTTTGTTGAGTAATGCCAAGAGGTTTTTTTCTTGAGAAAGAACATTATCATATTGAATGATTGCCTCCTTGTATCTTGCCAACTGACCCAAGATGTGTCCTTTTTTTAGCAGAGCTACAATGTGGTTTGGATCTTGTGCAAGAATTTTGTTGTAAATTACTAGTGCGTCTTTTGGATTTCCAAGATTCATCAGTGTTTGACCACTGTTAACTAGAGATTCAATTGATTCATTCATCATGTAGCGTTTTTTGGTTTGATTTTTTAAGATATTTGCTTTTAGAGTCTAGTGTCTTTTTGATCTTCTTTGCTCTTGCTTCTCCCAATCCTTCTACTTTGGCTAGTTCAGCAGTAGTTGCAGCAAAAACTTTGAGCGGTGTTCCAAATTTTTCAAGCATTCTTACAGCAAACTTTTCACCAACCCCAGGCAAACTGCAAAGAACAGAAAGTTGTTGTCGTTCCAAGTCAGATGATTTTTTTATTTTCTTAAGATATGGTCCTTTTGGAGCATCTTTTCGTGAGCACATGGATACTAGTAATTTTGCAGTGTGCGTTGCACTAGGTGTAGGGATCACTGGAATTTTAAAATCAAGAACAACAGTGGAAATGGCACCATAAAATATCAAAGGGTTTTCTGCAATCTCTTCAATTTCATCTACATTTCCTTCCATCAGAACAACAGGGTTTTCAAAATGCTCTTTGAGTCTGGTACATTGATCAAATAGTCTGCCATCAAAAACTGATGCCATCAAATCACGAATACTTTTTCGCTCCACTACGGTTTCAGGCGCTACAATATAATCTCCAATTGGAAGAGTTTTCATCTCAAGGTTAAGTCCTACTGATTTTAGCAGTTCAGGAATTCCACTTTTTTTCTCTCGTTCATCTACAATAATTCTGAGATTTTCTAATTTCACAAATATCTTTGAAATGAATTGTTAATATCTTATATGAAAATGGTTTTTGAGATTATTTTCTAGGATTATCTTCTTCTGGTTTTGGAGGCTCTGAACCACTCTTCATCATCTCAGTAATTTTTGCTTCTTGTTCTTTGAGAGTTTCTTTGACACGTGTTTCTTGTTTTTCTAGTACTGTTGCACGAGTTTTTGCCATCTCTTGTTTTTCTTCTAATTCATCAACTAGTTCCTTTTTTGTTGATTTCAGCAAGACAGTTCCTGCTTGTTTGTAAACTGCATCAGCATCACCTACTTTTTTTAATTCTTCAAGGGCTTTCTCAGTCTCTGCCTTTTCCATCTCTAGATGTTGTTTTTGGGTCATGATTGACTGGAGGTTTTGTTGAGATTGTTGTAATTTCATCAATTGTTCTTGAAGCCATGGTGGCATTTGTCCTGCTGACATGATTTATCACAATTTTTGTTTCATTATATCTTTACCGATTCAATGGTATCATTACTTGCATGAATCAGTCTCAAAGTAGAATTGAGATTTGCTCTCAAGTGAGGAAGGTGTTCAGATTCTACAGAAATTATCATTTTTTTATCTAGTTTGATTTTGGTTTTAACTGGGTTTTCAGGATAAAATTCGTTATCAGTATTTACAGAATCAAAAATTGCTTTTGTATTGTCTTTTGCATCTACTGTAATTTTTGCACTAAACTTTAACGTCATATGCTGTTCCAGCTATTTTGAAGCTGCATTTTTTACAAGACCAAATTCCTACTGCATCTCTACCAAATGTTTTTGAGCCACATTCAGGACATGCTCTTTTTTCTTTTAATTGAAGGTGAATTTTGGTATACTGCTTTCTAATCTTGATTCCATATCTTGCACCTAATCCTTTGAGTGATTTCTTGCCCTTTGCCATTTTACTGACCTCCTTGCTGAGCTGCTTTTAATTTTTCTCTTATTTTTGCGCCTACTCTAACTGAGATTTCACCACATTGGACAATTTCCTCTTGTGTGAATCCATCATCTCCTCCTTTTTGTAAGGCACAAATGTTTCCATCTGAATCGCTAGTAATTGTAATTCTTGCATCCATACTTGCCCATTCATCACCGTTAGGATCAACTACGATGTGTTTTCCAATTTTGGCCATAGTAACAGATACCGGAATTGTAGTAATTGGGACATCAACATCTTCTCCTTCAACTAGTGCAGGTGCATCATCCACCCAATTCCATTTAGGACTTTTAGATGAAAGTAATGCAGCAGTTGCAGCATAAGAACATGCATCAAAGAGATTACCGTCATAATCTACAACAACATTGTCTGCAAAAACACCAATTACAGATTTGTCTTTTTCAATAACTAATTGAGAAACGTCAATCATGTGACTTTCTCTGATTCCTCTATCCACTACCCTAGCTAGTTCAATTACTTCAGGTCCTGGAGGTCCTGTCTCAACTGTAGGATGTGATAGGGGTAACAGTTCAGCAGTACAAATGAAAAGACCTTTGTCACCAGTATCTGGGAAAGGTCTGTCTGGTTGGATTTTAACTCCACAAACAACTTCAGTGTCACCTAATCGAACTCTTGCAGAACCATTTGCTTTTGGAATTGCGTTAATTTCAATTGAAACTTCTCTTGCTTCATCAAGAGCTCTTCCATCTACTCTTTTTCCTTGCTCTAACAAGTCAAGAATTTGATTTCTCTTTAGTTCATCAATAACAGTATGTGAAGTCATTTTCTACTCTCCTTTATTTCCAAAGTATTTGTCGTTGAGTGCTTTCTTTTGTAACTCGTAAACTAGTTTGCATCCATCTACTCCGACTTGAATACATTTTTTGTATTCTTCAGGAGTAAGTACACCATCTAATTGTAATAGTGTGATTTTTTCAAGATTTGGCATATATCCAATCGGCATATCTGCTTGACCTGCTTGATCTTCTTCATTATTAACATCAAGAATTACAGTGTCTGCTACTTTTCCTGCTGCAATTGCTGCAACCATATCTCTCATTGGAATACCTGCATCGGCTAATGCGACAGATGCAGCAGTAAGTGCTGCACATCTAGTTCCACCGTCTGCTTGTAAAACTTCAATAAATACATCAACTGCAGTTCTTGGGAATTTTTCTAACATAACTGCAGGCTCTAATGCTTCTTTGATTACTTTGGAAATTTCAATCTCCCTTCTTGAAGGAGCTGGATTCTTTCTCTCACCAACAGAGAATGGTTCCATGTGATACCTAACTCTCAAAATTCCAGTGTCAGTGTCAGACATGTGTTTTGGATGAACATCTCTTGGACCAAAGACTCCAACTAGAATTTTGTTATCACCAAATTCAATGTAAGATGAACCATCTGCATTTTTGAGTCCACCAGCTTTTATCATAATTCTACGTGGCTCATCAACTGTACGTCCGTCACAACGTTTTCCATTTTCGTCCATAAGGACCATTGTTGCTTCTCTTCCACCCATTATGATTCACCTTTTTTATCTAACATTTCTTTCACTTGATCAGTCAAATTTGCAACGTGTGCTTGCTCATTTACCATTTGAATTGCTTTTTTAGCCTTTAATAATCCCTCTGGGGATTCACATGAAACTACAACCCATCCGTTTTGACCAATTGTAACTGCAGCGTCAGTAGCCTCTTCAATCATCTGGATCATACTACCTTTCTTTCCAATCAGGCGTGGGACTTTGCTTGGAGAGATTTCCATCAAAACTCCAGAATCAATCTTTCCCAAGTCTCTATCAGAAATTGAAACTAGTGGGTCTCTTGTTCTATCAAAGTTTGCAATTCTTGCAGCAACAAGATCTCCTGTTTTTAATTTGGTTGCAAGTTCATCTGCATGAGCAGAAAAGTCACGTCCAAAGACATCTTGTGCTGGCAAAAATCCAACATAGCATGAATTGATATCTAATTCCCAAGACAAAGATGTATGAGAATTGACTTTGCCAATTACAAGATCATTGATTTTTGGAATATACTTTCCAGTTAATGGGATTACACGAACAGAGTCATCATAAATTTCAGAAATACCAATAGTAGTAGAAATTATTTTGTTTCCTTCAAGTACTGTATTTTGTTCAGGTCTGAAAGGTCCTGTGGTTACAACATCGCCGGGAATAACGTATTTTCTCTTATCTGCCATTATTGCATTACCTCAACTGAAGCAGAACCTTTGGTTATAGAACCTAATCTGTCTATCACGTTTGGCCTTGCTGCAGCGGGTATTTCAAGTATTGCTTTTAGAGAACCATTATTTTGCCATTCTTCTTTTTTCAGAGAACCTACTGATTTTAGAACAGCATAGGATTGTGAAGCATATTGTGCAGGGACTACAATCTCCAATTGCAAATTTTCTGATTTTAGAGCAATTATTGAACGGAGTTTATCTACAATATCTTTTACTTGTTCTTCTACACTTTTTTGTGGATCAACTGAAACTCTTCCATCTTTCATTGCTTGCTCAACTCTCAAAGGTGGGTGAGGCAAGTGAGTTTTAGGATCGACGTAGGTCTTTGCAATATATTCAACAATCTGTTTTTTCTTGTCATCAATCATTTTTCGTCTTTGATCAGTTGTAAGATTAAGATCACCTTTTTGCATAATTATTCGAGCAATCTCAGTTTGATCTTCAGTTTTGAAAGCTTTGAGTAGTTTTTCAGTTGAAGGTTTTGTGCCTTTTCCTGAATCAGTATAGATATCATCTGAAACCAAAATTGCTGAAATATCTTTTTTCTTTCCCAACTTGTACTCTAGTGCGGGATCAGGTTTTACCAATATCTCAAACTTCTCTCCTTCAAAAGAGAATCTTGCAACTGTTACATCGGCCATTTCTGATAAGTGTATGATAATTCAGTATTTATCTCAACCTCTAGCCTCAAAACAAAAATTCGTCATTTGAGGTTTTTTTAAATCATACTATAGGAAAAAAACCATATGAAATGGGGGCATTATGCATGGATTGTATTAGGAGTTTCTCTAATTTTTACTACAGTAATATGGCTGGACTTTTTAGAACAGGAAAAAAAATTGCAAGAAACAGAGTTTGAATTCATAACAAATGGTATGACAAAACAAATTTTGGAAAAATTAAAAACACATGAACAAGTTTTGATGGGTTTTCATGGACTCTTTGCAACATCCGAAATTGTTGAACCGCATGAGTTTTACAATTTTTACAATTTACAAAACATCAATCAAAGATTTCCAGACAATCAAGGTATAGGATACATAGAAAATGTGTCAAACGAAGACAAAAAAAATGAAATCAATAAAAAATTGCAAGAGTCAGGATCACGGGAGATTCATCCAGAAGGACAAAGAAGCCAATATTTTCCAGTCGTTTTTCTGATGCCAGAGGATGAAAGAAACAAAGAAGCAATAGGATTTGATGTTTATTCAGAGCAAACAAGAAGTAGTGCCGTAGATTACTCCATTGAAACTGGAAAATTGCACTTACTGGAAAAATAACACTAGTTCAGGAGACAGATGAAGACGTGCAAAATGGTTTTTTGATGATCATGCCAGTCTATAACTCTCATGATGAGAAAAGTCCAGATTTTGGGGAATTTATGGGATTTGTGTATGCAGTTTTTAGAATGAATGACTTTATTGAAGGCACATTACAAAATGAATTTTTTGTTCACATAGAAACTAAAATTTTTGATGAAACTCAAGTTTCTGAAAACCTATTTTTTGATTCTAACGAAATCAAAGTATTTGAAAAAAATAAAATTTTTTCAAACAATAATGAAATTGAATTTGCAGGAAAAAAATGGATTATTCGATTTGAGGGGGTTGTACCAGAATACGAATCGAATCTAGTGCCAGAAATTCCAATCATAGGATATGGTATGAGTGGGTTATTATTTTACATATTATTGCTGTTTTCAAAAAATATTCAACTATCACAAATAATGATAAAGAAAGAAAAAATTGCACTAGTAAGGGAACTCGCTAGTAGGCTATCACACGACATTAGAAATCCATTATCAAACATAAAAATGAGTACAGAACTGTTGAAAAAAGAAAAAGAAATAGAATCTAAAAAAAGTATTAGTGATAAATTGCATGTTATTTCTAAAAATGTAGATAGAATTTCTCACCAAGTAGATGACGTACTTGATTTTATTAGAGCAGGAAAAATAGTCAAGGAAAGAATCAGCATAATGTCGTGCATCAATGAAAGTATAGAATCAGTAAAAATTCCAGAAAATATCAAAGTTGGCATAAATGGAAAAGATGTAGGATTTATTGGAGATCCATACCAGTTACAAATAGCGTTTAGAAATATAATCATAAATGAAATTCAGGCAATAGAAAACGAGAAGGGAAGTATCACAATAGGGTTAGATGAGAAACCTAATTCAATTAACATAACATTTGAAGATTCTGCAGACAAGTTACAGAATTCTCAAGTATCAGTGATTTTTGAGCCATTAATTACAACCAAACAAGCTGGAACTGGTTTAGGATTAGTAAGTTGCAAGCAGATTATTGAAAATCATGGTGGAAGTATTTCTGCTCATGCACACCCAACTAGATTCAATATCACACTACCAAAAAAATAATCATGTTTTTGAATCTTTAATCAGTTCAAGAATTTGTTGTATCATAGTACTATGATCAGAGTTGATGTCAGTTGTGATCATTAAAAGATGTTTTTCATCAACTGGAAATGTAATTCGTTTAATTTTGTCATATTCAGATAGGGCATATTTTGCAGGGCCAATTTTGTGTTCAATGTTTTTTCTAGTCTGCCATCTTTGGGATGCATAGTAGTGCATCATCTGCAATTCCTCATCACTCAGAATAGGAGTAATTTCTGATCTAAAACCACCGGCAATCTTGACACCAGTGTTATTTTGGATTGCTGCATATCTAATTGAAGAATTAAGATTCAAAATATCAGTATACAGTTTTTCAAAATCCATGGGTTTTCTAGAAAAAATACGGACTTAAGCATATCTTCCAGAATTCAAAAAAGTGGAATCCACACATAAAACTAGCTAGATTTTTATGTGGACTTTGAAGATTTTCATCAAGATTTGTCATCCTTAGAAGTAATTAGCAAAGATAATCAAAAAATAGCTTTAAAGCTAAAAGGCGTACCATTACAATATGCAAATGCCCTTAGACGTGTTTGCCTTAATGGAGTCCCAGTCTTTGCAATTGATACAGTTGACATTATTGAAAACACTTCAGTATTACCAGATGAAGGTTTAGCACACAGACTAGGGCTTATACCACTCAAAACAGACTTGAGTAGATTCAATGAACCATCAAAATGTGATTGTCAAAGTGAAACAGGGTGTTCAAACTGTAAAGTAATGTTAGTTTTAGATTCTGGAGATTCAGATGTTACAAGAACAGTTCTATCAAACGAACTATCCTCTGAAGACGATTCAATATCCCCAATATCAGATAAAATTCCAATTGTAGAACTTGCACCAGGTCAAAGAATCAAAGTTGAGTGCTATGCAAGACTTGGACGTGGTACAGAACATGCAAAATGGAACTCTGCAAACATCTCAATGTTAACTGAGACAGACAAGGATGATGAGAGAATTCTTACTGTAGAATCAACTGGTGCACTTAATCCTGAACAGATTATTTTATCAGGAGTAGAAGAAGTAGGTCACAGATTGGCGGAATTCAAAGATACAATAGACCAAATCAGCGAATAGAAAGCATATACGTTATATTTGGGTTTTAAACCGCATTATTCACATGACTAATCAAGTAGTTATACGCATGGCAAAGGATCTAAAGTCAGCATCAACTAAGAATGATGCTCCAATTTGGGCAAAACTAGCTGAATATGCACTAAAGCCATCAGTTGCTAGAAGAGACATCAACTTGAATAAAATTGCAAAACTAACTAAAGAAAACGATACTGTCGTATTTCCAGGCAAGGTTCTCGGAACAGGCAATGTACCTCATAAAATCACATTATGTTCATTTTCAATTTCAAATTCTGCAGCTTCTAAAATTCTTGAGAATGGCGGAAAACTGATCAGTTATTCAGAGCTAATTGAGCAAAACCCAACTGGAAAAGGAGTAGTATTACTTGGCTAGTCAAGAGACAGTCGTTAGAACCGACAGACCAATTGTTGTAGATGCAACAGATCATATTGCAGGTAGACTATCATCAAATGTTGCTAAATTACTAAAACAAGGACACAGGGTTTCACTTGTAAACTGTGAGAAAATCATGTACAGTGGAACTAGATCAAACTTGATTAAAGAGTACAGAGCATTTTTAGAAATTAACAGTATCATTAATCCAAAACACGGACCTGTACACTACAGAAGACCTGATACAATCATCACAAAGATGATTCGTGGAATGTTACCATATGAGAAGAAACCATCAGGTGTTTCTGCACACAAAAGATTAAGAGCATACATTGGTTCTCCAAAAGAACTAAAGTCACTTGAGAAGATTCAATTTGAGAAAGCAAAAATTAAAAAATCTGCATCAAACTATACCACAATGGGAGAATTGTGCAGAGTTATAGGGTGGACTGAATGACAACACCAAAAACTGAAATCTATTTTGCAACTAGAAAGACATCTAGTGCACATGTTTACATTACTAAAGGACAAGGTAAAGTTAGAATTAACAACGTACCAGTTGAAATGATTCCACAAGAGACTGCACGTGAAGTGATTTTAGCACCATTAGAAATTACAGGTGATTTGAGAGATAAAATCGACATCTCTGTTAGAGTAAGAGGTGGCGGATTCATGGGACAAGCAAGTGCTGTTGCAACTGCAATCTCCAGAGCACTAACTGGTTGGACTAAATCAAAGAAAGATCCAAAAGATCACCCATTCCCAAAATCAACCAGAGAAGACCTTAGAAAAAGAATCACAGATTATGACAAATATCTAATCAGCGGAGATGCCAGAAGAAAAGAGCCAAAGAAGTTTGGCGGACCTGGTGCAAGAAGAAGAAAGCAAAAATCATACCGTTAGACTGTGAAGGCAATAATTTTAGCCGGCGGCAAAGGTACACGAGGTAAGCCGTATACAGAATTTTTCCCAAAAGCAATGACTCCAATTAATGGAAGGCCAGTCATTGATTATGTGATAAGATACCTTCAGAAATTCAGTTTCATAAAAGAGATTATCATAATTTCTGATTTTGATGGTCTCGGGGGCCAAATCAAAAACTATTACGGAAATCAAAAAAACATCTCCTTTGTCCAAGACTCTCAAAGTGGAACTGGAGGAGACTTGTTGCATATTGAGAAGAAACTCAAAGGAGAATCTGAATTTGTTTTATGGTTTGTAGATAATTTGTGTGCGATAGATCTCAAAAAAATGAAACAGGTATTTACAAAAAAGAAAAGTTCTGCATGCATTGCAACTAGAACAAAAAGAAAAGAAGAGACAGGTTTTGCAGTAGTAAAAGATGGAATAATCACAGAATTCAAAGAAAAACCAGTAATGAAATTACAATTGTCTGAGTGTTTAGGAATCTATATGCTTGGAAAAGACATCATTCAAAGAATAAAGGCAAAGAAAAAACAAAAAGAGATCAACCTCTCCTTTGATATCTTACAACAACTATCAAAAGAAGGAAAGATTAGTGCTTTTGATATTGGAGACAATGAATGGATTGATGTAGAATCTCCTTCATATCTAGAGAGAAATCAAAAAACTGTAAAAAAGATCATAAAACAGATGGGACTGTAGACTGTTTTTCAAATTCAGAAATCTTATCTTCAAACTGATATGTTTGTGCAATATCATCTAGTCCTTCTAAGAGAATTTTCTTTTTATGAGAATCAATCTCAAAAGGTATCTCATCTGAAGAAGTTTTGATTATTTGGTTTTCCAAATCAACTTCAATTGGTTCTGATTCTTGTTGTAGTTTTTCTACAATACTTTGGTCCAAGGAGATTGGTAAAATTCCATTTTTGAAGCAATTGCTAAAAAAGATATCAGCAAATGAAGGGGCGATAATTACTGAAAAACCATAGTCTTGAAGTGCCCAGACTGCATGTTCCCTGCTTGAGCCACATCCAAAATTATCGCCTGCAACGAGAATTTTGGAATTATCATATTTTGAGTCATTTAGTACAAAATCAGATTTTGGGTGTTCATTTTCATCGTATCTCCAGTTAAAGAACAAAAATTTGCCAAAACCAGACTTTTGAACCAGTTTTAGGAATTGTTTTGGCACAATTTGATCAGTATCAACATTAACTTTGTCAAGCGGAGTTACAATGCTTGTTGTTTTCTTAAATGGTTCCATACTAACTCAAATCCATCGTCCTTACATCAACAAAATGTCCGTTAATTGCAGCAGCTGCTGCCATCACAGGACTAACCAAATGAGTTCGTCCACCAGTACCTTGTCTCCCTTCAAAGTTTCTGTTTGAAGTACTTGCACATCTCTCACCAGGAGATAAGATGTCTGGATTCATTCCAAGACACATGCTGCATCCAGCTTCTCTCCATTCAAAATTAGCATTAATGAAAATTTTATCAAGGCCCATCTCTTCGGCTTGTTTCTTTACCATTTGAGAACCAGGCACCACCATTGCACGAACTTCTGGAGAAACTTTTTGTCTTTTGATAATTTTAGATGCTTCGATTAAATCTTCAAGTCTTGCATTAGTACAAGAGCCAATGAATACTCTGTCAATTTTTATTTCTTCAATTGGAGTTCCCGGTTTAAGGTCCATGTAATCAAGTGCTTTTTCTGCACCTTTCTTTTGATTGGAATCACCTTTTGAAAATTCGTCAGGAGTTGGAACTGTTTCAGTAACATCACATGTCATTCCAGGATTTGTTCCCCAACTAACTTGAGGTGCAATATCATCAATGTGTAATGTGAATTGTTTTTCAAATTTGGCATCATCATCAGATTTTAGATTATCTTGCCAATATTCTACAAGAGATTCATAATTTTTTGGAGTGTATTGTCTACCTCTAAGATACTCGTAGGTCTTTTCATCAGGGGCAATTAATCCAGCACGAGCACCAGCCTCAATTGACATGTTACAGACAGTCATTCTTTGCTCCATGGAAAGATCTTCAATCCCCTCACCACGGTACTCTATTACGGTTCCAGTACCACCACCAGTTCCAATATTTTTGATTATCGAGAGCACGATATCTTTGGCAGTTACCGCATGAGGATTCTTTCTCTTTCCTTCAACTCTAATTTCAAATGGTTTTGGTTTTTCTAGCCACAAAGTCTGAGATGCCAAGACATGTTCTACTTCACTTGTTCCAATTCCAAATGCAAGTGCTCCAAATGCACCATGAGTTGATGTATGACTGTCACCACAAACGATGGTAGAACCAGGTAAGGTGATTCCTAATTGCGGGCCAATGACATGTACTATACCCTGATTGGGGCTGTTAATATCAAATAATTTGATTCCAAAATCTTGGCAGTTTTTTTCTAGTGTTTGAATTTGAATAGAGGATGTTTGATCCAAAATTGGTAGTCCTCTATCAGTGGTTGGAACATTATGATCCATTGTAGCAATGGTAAGATCGGGTCTTCGAACCTTTCTGTTATTCATTCTAAGACCATCAAAGGCCTGAGGAGAAGTTACTTCATGAACTAGATGTCTGTCAATGTAAATTAGAGAAGGGCCAGACTCTTTTCCAACTACAACATGTGCATCCCAAATTTTTTCAAAAAGTGTTTTTCCCATTTTGAATCCTATGGTTTGTAATTAAAGAGTCCGCCAGCTTCAATTATTTTTCCAATAATTTCAGAAAATGGTTTCATCTTGTATGTTTGGTTTTTTGTCAAGTTCTTAATTTCGTTTGTACCAATATCAATATCAATCTCATCACCTTCAGAAATTCCATTGTATGCATCTTCTTCAATTTCAATTGGTAACAAAAATGCCCCATCAACAGAATTTCTATAAAAGATTCTGGCAAAAGATAATGCTAATACAGCTTTGACACCAGAATGAGACAACGCAATTGGGGCGTGTTCACGTGATGAACCACAACCAAAATTCTTTCCAGATAAAATAAAATCACCTTCCTTAACTTTAGAATGAAAATCAGGATCTAGTCCTTCCATTGCATGAGTTGCAAGTTCAGCATAATCATGAACCTTGAGGTATTGTCCAGGAATAATTACATCAGTATCGATGTTATCTCGTTCGTATTTTATGATATTTCCTTTCATTGCAAATCCCTCGGATCAGTGATTTTTCCAGTTACCGCAGAAGCTGCTGCAACCATGGGAGATGAAAGGTAGGTCTCAGATTCAACATGACCCATTCTTCCAGGGAAATTTCTGTTGGTAGTGCTGATACAGATTTCATTTTTTGCCAATACACCCATGTGAGCACCACAACAAGCACCACATGTTGGAGGACCCACAGTAACACCAGCATCTAAGAAAATAGTAAGTAATCCGTTTTCCATTGCACGTTTGTAAATTGAGATAGATGCTGGAAGAACCTCTGTTCTAATCTTTACAGTCTTTCCTTTGAGAATTTTTGCTGCAGCCTCTAGATCTTCATATTTTGCACCAGTACAAGAGCCAATGTAGGACTTGTCTAGTTCTACTGATGGCGCTTCTCTTACTACTGCAACATTTTCAGGAGAAAATGGTTTTGCTACAAGAGGTTCCATCTCAGATGCTTCATACTCGTAAACATTTGCATATTGTGCATCATCATCACCTTTGAACACTTGAGCATTTGTTGCACCTCTACTTGAAAGATAATCTACAACTTTTTGATCAGCTTCGACAATTCCATTCTTTGCACCAGCTTCAGTTGTCATGTTACACAAAGTCAATCTACTTTCAACTGACATCTCGTCAATTCCAGAACCGCCAAATTGCATTGTTCTGTAGTTTCCCCCATCAGTTCCAATATCACCAATAATTTTCAAGATCAAGTCTTTTGCCATGACATGATCGGGGAGTTTTCCATTTAGTTTGAAGTAATCTGTCTCTGGAACCTTAAACCAGATTTGTCCATTAAGCAAAACATATGCAATATCAGTATGACCCAATCCACATGCAAATGCACCTAATGCACCTGTAGTGTTTGTATGAGAGTCACCACCAACATAGACATCACCAGGCATTACCATTGCCTCTTCATGAGATAGTGTATGGCAAATTCCATACTGACCCATTCCATACTTGAAATGTTTTTCAATTCCATAGTTTTTTGTGAAATTTGATAATTTTACAATATTTTCAGCAGATACTTTTTCAGCAGAAGGGACAAAGTGATCTTCTGCCACCCATACCTTTGATGGGTCCCAGAGTTTGCTGACATCAACACCTTTGTTTTTTAATTTGTCAAATACCTTAAGAACTCCAGGTCCAGAAACGTCATGAACCATTACCTTGTCGACCTTTGCAAAAACTACATCATCAGGAGCAACTTGAGACTTTTCTGATGCACGAGCAAGAATCTTCTCTACAATGTTCATAATCAAAAACCACTCTTTTAGAGATTAAAAGCTTTTCAGAACAATAAAAAAGAAAAAGAATACTCACAGTATTGTGCAGTTAACCGTTTTGCCACTTTTAGCAGATAGAATGAATGAGAAATTCGATGTTTTTGAGGTATTTTTGGACACGTTAGAAAAAAACAAGATAAAATTGGAAGATGGAGATGTTTTAGTAATTTCAACAAAATACATCTCAAACTCTCAAGGAAGAATTGTGGATCTTGAAAATATTCAAATTTCAGATGAAGGACTAGATGTCTCAAAAAAATATCAACTAAAACCAGAAATTGCCGAAGTTGTGATTAGAGAATCAGATAAAATTTTTGGAGGTATAGGAGGGTTTGTCATCACATCATCAGACAATATCATGGCACCTAATGCAGGAATTGACAAATCCAATGCAAGAAAAGGCAAAGTAATTCTGTATCCAAAAGATCCTTACTTGGTAGCAGAGCAACTTCGAAGGAAGATATTTTTGAAGATGTCAATTCATGTTGGAGTTATTCTAGTAGACAGCAGATTAATGCCTGCAAGAATTGGAACCTCTGGTGTTGCAATTGCTTGTGCAGGTATTGAACCGGTATTAGATATGAGGTCAAAGAAAGATCTTGATGGCAATCCACTCAAAGTAACATTTCAGGCAGTTGTAGATAACTTGGCCACAATTGCAAATCACAAAATGGGTGAAGGCGCAGAATCAAAACCATTTGCAATAGTTAGAAATTCTGGTGCAACTCTTACAGATAGAAAAATAGATTCTTCAGAGATGGCAATAGATCCTGATCAATGCGTGTATGTTAGAGGCCTATCAAATCCACCAAAAAAGCAATAATGTTATTGTTCTGCTTTAAATAGAGGTATTTTCTCCACCAAAATATTGGAATATTTCACATCATATCCAAAGACAGTATCATTTCTTGATGGGTTAAAACACAGAATAGATGTTGATAGTAAAGAAGGAGTAGAACAACTTCATGTTGTTGTAAAGAAGAGTTTTGATGAGTTGATGAAGATTTTCACAGAAGAGGGATTTACCAAAGTAAAATTTGAACATAAACAACCTGATCAAATAGGAAATGGTCTTAATTTGAAACTAAAGAAACCATGGGAGATGCATGTAAGGATGGTAGACCTCAAAAAAGGACTAATTGGAATTCATGCAGAAGTAGAAGTATCAAGAGATTATCTTCAACACTTGTTTTCACAAAGGACTCCAGTAGTGTATGAAGTAGAAGAGATTCTAAAAAAATATCAAGTCGAATACAGTATTTGGCATGACAAAATTAAGAAAAATGTTCATGCAATTGTAGATAACTACAAAGTAAAACTAGCAACTCCATCACTTCCAGTATTTGCATGGAAGCCAATGTTATTTGTAATTGGAACTATTGCAGCATTTTATGGTTGGAAATATTTCAATACAATACTCTAGATTATACACCAAGAGATTCTGCTTTACTTAATTCTAGAAAGACCTTATCTCCAACAGAAAGACCCATCTCTTTGTATTCATGCATCTCTAGTTTTAGTTGAGTAATGCCACTTTGCATGCCCATACCTCCCATTCCAGAAAGCATCTTGTTGAGGTCTTTCATCATGTCATTCATGTTTGAGAATCCCATAACTTTTGGACTTCCAAAAGGAGGTTGAGGGTTCTGAGTTCCTTCTTTAAGGTCTTTTACAGAAGATAAGGATACAACAACATATGGTGCGCCATCAGGAGCAGCATCAATACTTCTTACTACGTACTCTTTTTTCATATCTAAAGTGACTGACGCCCCATCTAATTTTAATTTTAAGGTCAATTTCTTCTAGTTTTGAGATATTGAAGCTTTAATTACAATTTTTGAGAGTAAAGATTATTGTCTGAAAGTCTTACGACAACATTGCGATACTATGGAATTTCACCATGGGAGATAGAAGTATTGTATGGATTTCTAAATTCGCATTTTACCATTAATCAAGAAGAGATAGAAGCAGATGATGAGGATTTTGTGAGTTTCTTAGATGTAAACATCCCACTTACATTCAATGATGCATTTTTTGAGTGGTTTGATTTTAGACGTTGGGAGAAAGTCAAAGCTGTCTTCAAGGAGATGAAGAGAAGGCGAGGTAGCGGTAATGCAATAAAGATCGTAATAAATTTCTCAGGCAATCCAAAGATAGGATTTACAATTGACACTGAAGACAAACAGTGGTTTGATAATGCAATAGAAAAGATTGATTCTGTTTTAGAATTATTGCCATATCATTTGGATCCACAAAAGATTCCATCAGAAGTAACAGAGGTGTATTACAAATTTGATTCAAAATCAGTAAGATGGAGGCTAAACACAGCATCATCCCCACAAAAACAATTTTCGTTTAAAGGTGATGTTTGGAAAGAGATCAAGTAAGATCTTTTTGTAGTGGTTCTAGTAATTCGTGTAGTTCCTTGTACTTTGATTCTAAAAATTCTAAAGCGTTTTCAAGTTTTTTTGATTTTCCATATTTGTAGCGGATTAATTCACGATGATGCCAGAATGTCTTGCCTTCCTCAACTGAGAGAGTTGTAAAATAATCAGTACCCTTTAGTTTGTCAGGCAATTTGACATCATGTGGGAATAACATATCGACAATAAACCATTCATCACCATCAGGATAATCTGCACCTGTGTCAACATCAAAAAAGATGTGAAGTAAATCAGACTGCATTAGACCGTCATCATTTATGACAGGATGTTTTATGGGCGATTTTTTAAAATCAAGAGTTACCAGTTGGGGTTCAAAAAAACCCTTGATTATTGATTTTCTAAAAATAGTATTTGCCTCATTAATGTTCAAATGCAAAATACACTTCTACAAAACTTGCCTATAACCTGTTTGGTTTAAAGAATGATTTACACTTCTAAAGAGTCTAAGATTTGCGAGATATCAGCATCAGAGAATCCGTTTTTTGAGATGTTTTGTTTTGCAGGAGGGTTTTCCAAGTAATTTGGAATCTTGTCTTTTAATCTATCAGTATATGGAGAAATAGTTTCATTTTTGTAAAACACACCGATTGGAATTTTGTTTCCCCATTCAAGTGATTTGATTAGAGCTTGTGCGAGTCTTTCATTGACTTCTGCTTCTTCATTATAATGTACAACAGGGTCATATCCTTGCTCTTCAAGTTTGTAAATTCTTGAATGTCTTTTTTGAGCTTCATCAACTAGATCAACTCCTGCATACCAGTCCCTAGTGTTAAGATCATTGTAAGTAGGACAAGGTTGTAGTACATCTAAGAATGAAAGACCTTTGTGATTAACTGCTTGAATAATCAAATCTTTGAGATGCCTTACATCATAAGAGTAACCTCGTGCGACAAATGTAAATCCACTTGCAACTGCCAATCCAATTGGATTAACATTGTAATTGGTATTTGGGGAAGGTAGTGATTTTGTCTTCTCTCCAAGTTTCAATGTGGGTGATGCTTGTCCCTTTGTTAATCCATAAACTCCATTATCAAAGATAATGTATGTCATATTTACATTACGTCGTCCTGCTGCAACAAAGTGACCTGCGCCTATTCCTAGACCATCACCATCACCTCCAACTGCAACAACAGTCATCTCAGGATTTGCAATTTTAGCACTCTGTGCAAATGTTAAGACCCTGCCATGAAGAGTGTGTATACCATAAGTGTTGATAAAATGAGATGTTTTACCAGAGCATCCGACTCCAGAAAACATTACAGTCTTATCTCTTTGAACACCCATTTCTGCAAGTGCCATCTGAATGGCATTGACAATTCCAAAATCACCACATCCAGGACACCAGTCATTGTGAACATCAGTTTTGAAATCTGCCATCTTAAGCGCCATGCATTAGAACCTCTCTTTTTTCTGCCTTATTTTCAACAATTTTCTTAAGTGAATCATAAACTTCAGTACTAGTCATTGCTCTACCAGTATATTTTAAGATAGAATAGTCTACGTCTCTTTTTACATTTTGTTTAAATAATTTCTTTAGTTGTGCAGAATAGTTTGCTTCAACATCAATGATCGTCTTTACATCCTTTAGTAATGATGAAACATAATCACCTGGAAATGGATGTAGGAGTTTTATCTGGATAAATCCAATAGAGATTCCCTCTTCTTTAAGCATTTTAATTGCATCAATGATTGGTCCTTTTGCAGAACCCCACGAAATTATAGTATAATCCTCAATACCAAAGGAAACTACTTTTTCCGTATCAGGGATCTCTTTAAGAACCAAATCAAGACGAGACATTCTCTTATCCATCATTTTTGCACGCATTATAGGATCTTCTGTAATGTGTCCTGTTTCATCAGACTCATCTCCAGTATTCCAAAATATTCCATTGTCAAGTCCCAATCTAGAGCGAGGGGATACACCATCGTCAGTAAATGCAAATCTCTTATACCCATCTTCTACTTTTTCCAAGAGTTTTCCTCGATTAATTGATATTTTTGATTCATCAAATCT
This sequence comes from Marine Group I thaumarchaeote SCGC AAA799-D11, assembly GCA_000746765.1. GTDB lineage: Archaea > Thermoproteota > Nitrososphaeria > Nitrososphaerales > Nitrosopumilaceae > Nitrosopumilus. Next base: position 29,370 of record JOSY01000010.1, on the reverse strand, counting down.
TTTGCAAGTTACAACAGAACTTGCAATGAATTTATCCATTAAATGAATAACTGGAATCTGAAAGACATCTGCATAATTAAACACATTTCCAGTATCATAGAAACTCTCTTCAACATCTCCTGATGCGTAAACAATTTTTGGAAAATCTCCATGGCCGGCAAATACGGAGAAAAGTAAATCATCTTGACCGTGTCGTGTTGGTAGTCCAGTTGAAGGTCCACTTCTCTGATAATTGGTAATCACAACAGGTACTTCATTTATGCCTGCCCAACCTAACATTTCAGTCATAAGAGCAAATCCAGGCCCAGATGTACATGTTGCTGAACGTGTCCCAGTAAGGGCACTACCAATTGCCATTCCAATTGCACAAATCTCATCTTCAGTTTGAATTACTGCAGTAGAACCTGGTCGTTCGTGAACTATCTCTAAAATTTCGTTGGACTCTAAAAACACGGATTCATCAGAAGCTGGGGTAATTGGATAATATGATTGCATTCTGCAACCACATGCTATCTTTCCTAATGCAGTTCCTTGGAATCCTTGAACCAAAAGAGTTCCAGGTTCTTTTTGGATTCCAGTTATTGTGTGATTAAAATTTTCAAACTTTGCAGTAGCATAGTTATAAGAATATGTTGCAGTTTGTTGATTGATTTTTGCAATCTCTTCTTTTTTGGAAAAAATTATTCCAATTGTTTTTTGTAAAGAGTCAGGAGGCATTTTGACCAATCCCAAAGACAAAGAGACTCCAATAACATTGAACATTCTGATTAATCCTTTTAGACGAGGGTTTTCAGTCTCTTCTGCCAGGGTTTCAAGAATAGACTTGAAAGATACTGGATATAACAAAACACCTTTTTCCTTTGCTATCTCTAAAACACCAGCAATTGTAAATGGTTTATTATGAGATTCAAGTTCTTTGTGTAGTCTTTCTTTGAACGGTGCATCAAGAGTACGAACCTTATCAGTAGGAGTATCTTCAAGATCTGCATCATAAATTATTCCACCACCAGAAATAACTTCATCATAGTGACGGAAAATAGTTTCAGCATCAAATGATGCCATTAGGGTTACATCATTAACATTAGAATGGATTTTTTGATCAGATATTCGTACTGCAAAGTAGCTGTGTTCACCTTTGATGTTAGAGTAAAATTCTCTTTTTCCAAATACTTGATATCCCATTTCAGCACATACTCTTGAGAAGATATTGGCGCCAGATTCAACTCCACTGCCTTGAGGGCCTCCAATAAGCCAAGTAAAATCAGTAGAACTCATAGTAAATCACCTATGAAATGAATAGTAATAGTCAGTTTTACCAAATTCTTATCCTCCTGTTGCTGCATCAAATAAAGCACATTTGCATTCGTCTCGCTCTCCACAATAAGGACAGACACAAACGCATTTTTCAATAGAATTTCCACATTCTACACAAATTGCAAATTCCTCTTCCTCTTTTGCTTCAGAAGACATAGAGAGATTAGAAAGAAATCGTATAAATGGTTTGAGATAAATCTCACCTTTATGAGAAAGAAAGTCTTTCTAACAAGAACACTTCACGATTTTGCTTTAAAGGAGTTAAAGAAAAAATATCAAATTGAAGTTCATCGTGGAAAGATTCCAATCCCACAGACAAAGTTACGATCAAAAATTAAAGACATAGATGGGTTGATCTGTTTTCCATACGATATAATCAACAAAGAGACAATAGACTTGGCAGAAAATCTCAAAGCCATTAGCACCTATAGTGTAGGTTTTGATCATATTGATACAAAATATGCAAAAGAAAAAAAGATCAGAGTAGGATATACTCCAGAAGTATTAACTGATGCGACAGCAGATTTAGCTTTTGCGTTGTTACTTGATTCACTAAGGCGAGTATCAGAAGGAGACAGAATCATACGAGACGGAAAATGGAGAGTAATCTATGGTGCACACGACTATGTAGGGGTGGACCTTCAAGGAAAAACACTTGGAATTTTAGGACTAGGTAGAATCGGACAGACCCTTGCAAAAAGGGTTAAAGCATTTGATATGAAGATAATTTACCACAACAGAAATCGCATATCAAAATCTAAAGAAAAATCACTAGGTGCAAAATACGTCTCATTTGAGAGGCTAATTACACAAAGTGATGTAATTTCCATTCATGTTCCACACACAAAAGAGACAGACAAGATGTTTAACATCAAAGTATTCAAAAAAATGAAAAACAGTTCATTTTTGGTTAATACATCAAGAGGTAAAGTAGTCAATGAAAAGGACCTTGTTGTAGCATTAAAGAAAAAGATCATTGCAGGTGCAGGACTAGATGTATTTGAGCAAGAGCCAATAGGTAAGAATCATCCACTAGCAAAATTACAAAATGTAGTACTAGCACCACACATAGGAAGTTCAACTAAAGAGACCAGAGCCAAAATGGCAGAAATTACTGTAAAAAATCTCAATCTAGCAATGAATGGAAAAAAACCGATCTACTCAGTAGGATATTGAATTTCACGCCCAAGTCACTATCAAAAGAAATGAGGAGTTTTTATATCTAAACGGTAAATAATAATCAGATTGAAAAAATTCAAACATACAAACGAAGAATTAGAATTAGCTAAACTACAATCTGAAAAAGAAAAGAAGAAGAAATCTCAAGAATAATATTTTTTCTCCTTGTCTTTTTCAGACAAGGTTTTTTTTAAAAATTAATTTTAGAAGAATACTTTTCGTTTAGTTCATCATACATTTTTTTTCTTTCAGGAATTAATGTTTTAGAATCATCATACATCTTTGTAAAAAATGCAGCCAATACTCTTTGATTGTCTTTATTGTAAAATCGAACACTAAAGCTTGTACGTTCAGGTTTTTCTTCTTGTACAAATTTTGCATGACTAATTAATTCTGAATTAACATGCATATGTGCAGGATCATCATTTTCGCCTAAAGTAATCCACTTTTCTCTTTGTTTAATACTCAGAGGGCTTCGAATCTCACTGGTAGCACCTTCACTTTTAACAACAAACAAGAGATTCTCAATTGTTACAATATCAGATAGTAACTCAAATAGCAATATTTTCAAAGATACTAGAAATTATTTCAGTTTTTACTTCGATTCATGTCAATTTGAACAAAATCATCTTCATCTCCATGAATACAGTCAGTTCCAACTGCTTTGACAGGTGAAAAACTAATCTTTCCTTCATGGATTTTACCTTCTTTTTGCAAAAATCCAATCTTTCCTGAGACAATCTGCTTGTGTCTGCCACATGTTACTCCTACCATATACTCGTCCTTCCCATCAACAATCGATACAATGAATTCAGGAGGACTAGGACACTGTTTTTCTTCTTTACTAACAGAACATTTGTCAGGTAACACGATTTGGTTTTGAATTTTATTAGATATTAACCTTGATTGTTACTGATTTCATTTATTATCAACTAAAATGAAATTAAATTGAAAACAGTTGGCAAAAAATTTTGATGTGGTAATTATTGGGGGAGGGATACTTGGCACATCCATATCATATTTCCTATCACATCTAAACAAATCAAAAAAAATAGCAGTAATAGAACAAGCACGAAACGTTGCCTTTCACACCAGTGGCAGAAACACAGGCAAAATACATGCTCCATATCTATACAACCCTGAAAAGAAAAAGCTGTTTGCAAATGCAGCATTTCATGGATTTGATATGTGGCAAGAATATTCCAAACTACATGACTTGCCATTCAAAAAAGATGGAGTAATAGAAGTTGCACTGGACAAAAAAGGGATTAAGGTTTTAGAGAAATATCTCAAATGGGCAAAACAAAATGGTTTAGAAGAAAAAGACATTGAGTTAATGGATAAATCAGAGATTAAAAAAATAGAACCAGAGATAAGATGTGAATCAGCACTTTGTGTTTACAGAGATGGTTCAACTGATTATTCCACATATACTGAATCATTAATGAAAGATAGCAAACAAAATGGAACAACATTTCTTTTAGATACCAAAGTTACAGAGGCAAAAAAAGAAAATGGAAAGTGGAAAGTTACACTAAATCAAGAAGATGAAATTTTTACAGAGTTTTTGATTAATGCTGCAGGAGGAGAAGCAGTTGACATTGCGCATAATGTTGGAATTGCAACTGAATTAACTGATGTTCACTTTAGAGGAGAATATTGGAAGGCACCAAAACAGTACAACAATCTAACTAAAACTAGCATCTATTCTGTACCAGAATTTCCAGACTATCCGTTCTTGGATCCACATTGGATTATTCGAGTTGACGGAAGTTGCGAGATTGGACCAAACGCAGTTCCGGTCTTTAGTCCATATGGGTACAACAAGGCTGAAAATATCAAAGAATTTGTTCCAAAGATGTTAGAGATGTTAGGGTCAGGAGCAAGAAAAGCAATCTTTGACAAGCAATTCCAAGAGCTTGCAATGAATGAGATACAATCATCAATGTCAAAATCAGCAATGGTTGAAAGAGTAAAAAGATTCTTGCCAAAAATTGATGCAGAAAAAATTACAGAGAAAGGGACAGCAGGTATTCGTTCATCAATAATTAATGAGAAAGGAAAGTTTGAACCAGACGTAATTCTACTTGATGATGAATCATCATTTCATATTCTAAACTATAACTCACCTGGAGCAACTGGAGCATTACCGTTTGCAGCACACATTGTAAATCATCTCCATAAATCAGGACTATTTTCAAGTGAAACTACAGATGCACAGTGTGGACCTTGGAAGTTCTCTGAAATTATTGAAAAAATAGAAAAAAAATAGTCATCAAACGTGCTTTTTTAAGATATCAGTAACTATTTTAGAAAAACTAACAGTTGTGGCATATCTCTTTATTTCGGCAGCTTGTTTTGCTCGTAATTTTTTGTAAAGTTCATCATCAATTAGTAAAGTAACTCTCTTTGACATGATCTGTTTACATGTTTTCTGTATTTAATGGACACGTGTTTTTACCAATCTAGAAAATTAATTATGGTACTTGTGGTAATCCAAATCCAGTTGCAGTGTCATCACCTACAGTCCAGATATCACTTGCAAGGCTATTCAAGTATGTTCTAGTATCTTGAGCATTTCCTTGCCAAACCTTTGCTGCAAGACCACTTACATGAGGAGTAGCCATAGATGTTCCAGAGATAGTATTGTAAGTGCCATCATTCCAAGCAGAATATACAGAAACACCAGGTTCTCCAAATTCTACTTCACGTTCTAAAATAAAATAATCACCATTATTGATACCACGACTGGACCAGTTAGGAACAGATATTCCAGAATCGATTGCACCAACTGCTACAACATTTGCATTTGCCCCAGGATAGTCAATACTACCATCAACAGGGCCGTCATTTCCTGCTGCTGCAATAAACAAAATATGTGGATTTCGATCAATTGCATCACGAATCAATGAACTTTCAGAATCACCGCCAAGACTCATGCTAACAATACTAGCACCATTACTTCCTGCAGCATCAATTGCTTTTGCAATATCATCAGTCCAACAACCAGATGCACACACTTTGTATGCCATCAAGCTTGCACCTGGTGCAACACCATAGATTCCCAAACCGTCAGAACCTGCATCAGCAAGAATTGTTCCTGCAACATGTGTTCCATGACCGTTGTCATCTTGGCATCTATTTTTTACATTAGGACCTTTAGTGAAATCTTTACAATCAACTATTCTATTTTTTAAATCAAAATGATCTTTGTTAACTCCAGTATCTAACACTGCAACTTTGATTCCATCTCCACCAGATGGAACGGCTCCTGAATTCTTGTATATTGTATTAATTCCCCATGGAATTTGTGTAGTAGGAGTTGCAGTTCTTGCGGCATCACTTCCTCCACTATCTCCGCCATCATCATCACCACCACCATTTTTACATTCAGGCCAAGGATCACAGCCACCTGGAGGCTTTGTAATATCATATAATGGAACTTTTTCAATGCCAAGTCCAGCTCTCTCCAGGGCTGTTGCTTGGCGTTCATTTAGAAATGTTGTAAATCCAACATCAAAATTGTTTTTTACGCCAAACATGTTTTTGAGTCCCTGATCATTTGATTTTATCAAATAAACCCAATCAGACTGACTAGGCTTTGCAGCAAAGGATTCAGTTAGGGTAAATGTACTAAATAACAAAGTCATCGAAATAATTGCTACAAATAATGGTTTCATGAAAAAACTTTTCAAAATTCACTTTTAACTTTTACGTACATAAAATACTACAACATATTGAAAAAATGAATCAAAAATGGCGCCGGGAGGGAGATTTGAACTCCCGTTCCCTTGCGAGAACGCGCTTTATGGTTAACAATTTCCAGGCGCGCGCCCTACCAGGCTAGGCGACCCCGGCACAAGTCTTGCGACAAATCTAGTTTTTAGAATCTGATTATAAATGGTATTACTACTTCCAAATTGTTACAGTAGTTGAACGTTCTACTTTGTCTCCTGCTGGATCAAACCCTTTTGCGGAAATCTTGTAAAGACCTTCTAGAGCATCATCACCATCATTTTTTATTTGATCCCATGAAAATTCAATTTCATCATTTGGTTTTAGTTCAGATTCAACTTGTGCAGATGTTGGAGTATACATTAGTATACCAGAGAGTCCTGTAATTCGTAATCCATATGATGCATCAGAAAATATTAGTGGAACAGTTCCAGTGTTAATGATTTTAATTTTGATTTCTTCACCTTTCTTAAAATCAAACTTTTCAGTTACAACTGAAATGCCAGCACCTTCAACGTAAACAAGTTGACTGGTATTTTTTACATCAATTAGATATTTTTTTGGATAAGTATTGGGAGCCATGATAATCCTCTTTGTTTCAAATGCATATCCTTTTACTGCATCTTGAATTTCTTGACCAGACATTGTTGCTTCTGCTAATGCTACTGCTTCGCCTTTCTGGGTGTAAATGCCTACAATGTCACCTTTTTTCAAATTTGGAGATATTTGTAAAATTCCAGGAATCGCAAGTTGTGCACCATGACACATTGCATCAATTGCAGAATCACGAATTACCACTGATTTTAATTCACTTAGTGCATGCTCTACAGGTTGTATCATACTCTTTAGTTTAGAATCATCTTTCTTTTCTTCCCACAATGCAAATGCATTTGCAAGTTCATGTAGAGTTACCAATCCGTCAGTCTCTCTGAATTGATCAACTCTAGTTCTTCTAAGCTCAATCATGGTTGCGCCAGGTCCTAGAATCTCACCTAAGTCATAGTAGAGTTTTCTAATGTATGTTCCAGCCTCACATAACACTCGAGTTAACAGTAATCTCTCTTTTTGCTCTAGTACTTCAAATTCATAAATTGTTCTTGTTCTTGTTTGTCTAACTACTGCAGAACGTTGTGGGGGTTTTTGGTAAATTTCACCAGTTAATAATTCAATTACTTCATGTAGTTTTTCTTTTGATGGAAGAGAATGCACTCTACCTAATGCATGATATTCTTTTGGTCCAAATAGCAACACACCTAATGCTTTAGTTGCTTCACCCAATCCCAAAGGCAAGACTCCTGAAACTTGTGGATCTAGAGTTCCGCTGTGTCCAATCTTTGGGAGTTTAAGAATTCTTTTTGTCCAAGCTACTGTCTCATGACTTGTAGGGCCTGGGGGTTTGTCTAAAAGAATAATTCCATAGTTCAGTAATTGCTCTATTGTTCTTTTGTCATAGTATGTTCCATATGCATCATCAGTAATATCTTGATCAACTTCAATTAGATTTTCTAGCTGTTTTAGAGTCATAGTAATTTTCTCACCGTCTCTTTTGCAACATCAATTACTTGTTGTGCTGTAAGATTGTCAGTGTTTATGATCACATCAAAGACAGATTTGTCATCACCAAAATCAAAATCATAGAGTTTCTTGTAGAGGGCCTTGTTTTTATCAAATCGTTGTTTTGTGATTTGATATGCCTCCTCAGAACTCATATCATCTCTTGTCTGCATTCTTTTTGTGCTGCTCTCATGTGAGCCTTCAAGCCAGATTCTGATTCCATCTTGGATTAGCCAAGGAAGAGTGTAACTGGTAATTACCATACCTCCTTCATTGAATAGTTTGGTTAGTTTTTCATCTAGTTTTTTATCAAATTCAGAATTTTCTTCTCGTTGATTTAGAAACTTCATTCCTTCTTCTGTATCCCACCAATCATCACCTGCGGAATCAAAGCCTTGCTCTTGTGCCATTTCTTTGAGGACATCACCACCACTAAGATATTGTAATGAAAATTCTTCTGCCAACCCTTTTGCAACAGTTGTCTTTCCTACTGCAGGAGGACCTGAAATTACTATGGATTTTGTCAACTGAGATCCATTGAGGTTTTGGTTAGCTTCATAATAATGCCACTAAACGCAATTGAAGACAAGAAATACCAAGCCCAAAGGAATAATGCATTTTCTGCAGTACAAACATGTTCAGGGTCTGCTGCTTGTTCTGCAGTACATGTCAATTGGAAGAAATCTCCAGGGATTACATTTAGAGGGATTGGAGACACAGCTACAGTATAAGCAAAGAGTTGTGGCAACACAAGATAAAATATCAAAATCAATGGAACAAATGTTATCATCATTGGTCTCATGTTCATCTGCATCATCTCCATTGACATCTTGTTCATGTATGAAGATTTTTTGTTGAGTTCTGCTGCTCTTGCAGTGTCTTTTTGACGCATTGCTGCCATTCTTTCTTTTTGCCATGCGCGAGTCTCTTTCATAATTCGTTTTAGTTTTACTTGGTCAACCATCTTCTTTCTGACTGCAGCATTGAAGATGTTAAGCAAGATACCAAATCCTGCAACTGCAAACATTGAGAGAATTAATCCCTTAATCATAGGATCATCACTTCCTAGTGCACCCCTTTCACCACCAAAGAAATCAAACTGAAGTGGGATTGATTCGATAAATAGTAGAATAAAGCTAAAGTCCATTTTTTACAGTCCTAATGAATTGATTATCTTATCAGCTGCTTCATCAACCTTTCCCTCACGGTTGAGGACATATTTTACTGGTGAGCCTGTAATTACTGCACATGCTGAAATCATGCCTGATTGGACGTCTAGTTCTTTCTTGACATTTGCAAGGGTAATCTTATCTCGGTTTCGGGTATCATCACTCATTCTTCTGCTATAGATTTCCTCAGGTTTTGCAGACACTGAAACAAAGTTTGATGGTTTGATAATTTTGAGAACATGTTCTGGCAATCCTGGATAGTATCCTTCTGGGGAGCTAATAAATGCATGAGTATCTATAATTACAATTTCTTCAGTGTGTGCTGCAATCTTTTCGGCTGCAAGTTTTTGCAATTCTTGTTGTTTTGCAAGAGGTAGTTTTCGTAATTCATCTCTATCATTAAGACCGTTTTGTTTTGCAACCTCAAACATCAATGTTCCATAACTTACAACGCTGATACTCTTTTGATGACCTTTGATGTGATCTACAATTTTGGACAATAGAGTAGTCTTCCCAACTCCGGGGATTCCAACAAGGATGATTTTCTTACTTTCTGCCAAGTAAAGCACCCAAACGCGGCATTACAACTTCGACTTGCTCTCTAACTAATTGTGTGTAGTAGTTGATGAGAATATCTACCATAAGTAAAACTCCGATACCAGAACCAAATACGCCCAAGACATCAGATGCACCTGCTAACAGACCCAAAATAGCTGAGCCAATAATGGTGACTGATGGAATGTACTTGTTCAACAATGCTTCTACTGGTTTGTTTGATCTTCTAAATCCAGGAATCTGTACATCTGCATCAAGCAAGTTCTGAGCTGCACTCTTTGGTGAAAGACCACCAAGTTCTACCCACAACCTACCAAATACAATTACAATTCCAATCATGAATAGGACATAACCAACGGCACGTCCAGGATCCAAAGCTGCAACATCTAAACCTCTAGGTGGTGTGATATAGTAGATAAGACCACCAATTGGAGTCGACGGACTCGTCGGGTCAAATTGCGCTATGAAATTCATAAAGAAATTATTGTTACGCGGGTTCGCATTAGCCCACAACATCTGGAAGATAAAGACAGCGTTTGCAGTAAGTGCAGATGCCAAGATAACTGGAATGTTTGAGACGTACATCATCTTAATAGGATAGACTGCTGAGAATCCTCTGTACTTTGTAGACACAATTGGAATCTCAATCTTCATTCCTTGTGTGAAGACAAGTATCAATATCACCCCCGCCGTCAGACACAGACCAAAGATGCTCGGCAACTGGTTTGAACGGAACATGATGTTTGATAGGTCACCTCCCATGATTGATTGTCCAATATACGGAATGATACCAATAGTTCCCCCATCACCAGCAGGCAATGGGCTAAACAAACTCCACAGAATTTGTTGAGCAACACCCGCCATGATGAAGAGACTGATTCCACTACCAAGGCCCCAGCCTTTTTGAATTAATTCGTCTAAGAACATGATAATAATCGACGCGGCCATCAGCTGCCCGACCATGACATACAGTATGTTAGGATCCGCTACTCCTGGACCATAGACTGCTACGCCATATACAATAGATTCAGCTACAATCACAACATAAGTTACCAACTTTGTTGCAGTTTGGAAGATACCTCTTTCCTCTGGTTTCTTAAAGTCAAATTTGAGAATATCTGAACCTCTCAATAACTGCATCAAGAGTCCAGCTGTTACAATCGGCCCAATACCTAATTCAACAAGAGTACCTTGTTGTGATGCAAAAATTACTCTAGCAAATGCTAGAAAGTCAAATTCAGGAGTTGTTGCCCCAAATAGTGGCGTCTGTCCCATTACCATATAGATGAGTAATGCAACTCCACACCAGAGCAATCTAGTAGATAATGGAATCTTCTTTTTTGGTTTTGGAACTTGAGGAAGATATGGTTCTGCTTTAAAGACGACCTTTCTGATAATTGTGGTAACTGTACCCTCAGCCATTGTCTGTAACTACCTCTTCCCCATCAGTTTTTTCTTTTGCAGCAGAGATAACTTCGCCGCCAACTGCCTTTAGTTTCTCTTCTGCAGATGCAGTGTATTGTGTGACTTTGACAGAATAAGCGTTTGTAACTTTTCCGCCGCCAAGGAGTTTCTCATATCCTGCACTTTCAAGGTCTACGACTTTCTTTCCTCCTTCTTCTTTACCGAACTTAGTAAACAAGTCATCAAGATCACGGACGCTAGCCCATTTCTTGGTAATATTTGGGTGAGGTGGTTTAGTTGAATCATGGCCATAATGATCTGGTTCGTCTTTTAGTGTTGTACTCCAATGATGTTTCATCATTCCAGTAACTCCAAGACCACCCTTGTGACCACTTGCGCGATGTTGACCTACTTGGCCCCATCCCATGTGGCGTCCTCCCCTAAGTCGTCTTGTTTTTCTTAATCTTGTTGCCATGTTAAATCATATTCCTTACAATTGTACCTAACTCTTTATTTCTTCCAAGGATTCCTTTTTGTCCATACAATTTCTTTGTACTTCTTTTGAATCCATGTCTTGGTGGTGCTAATGCAAACCAAGGCTTTAGTGGTTTTAATTTTGATAACATTGTTTTTCCTTCAGTTAATGCTGCAGCTAATTCTGCAGAACTTGCATACCCTAATTCTTTAAGATCTTCTTCTGTTACTTTTTTGTAACCTGCTTTTCTTGCCTTTTTATCAATGAGTTCTTTTGCCAAATCTGCATCAAGGTCAACCCATGAGACATAGTGTTGTACTTTTTTTAACATTCCAAGTAAGTTGTCTTTTGCAGGAAGAATTACTGCACGATATTTTCTTTCAAGTTTTAGCAAATCCATTGTAGTTGATGCCCAGTAAGGACAGTCTGCTTGGCCTTTGATTCTAACAACTAGTACTGCATTTGCCATTTCTCATCAACCCTGACTAAATGTCTGTCTTAGACAGTCCAAGATAGCTTTTGAAGTGGAATTCATTGTAGGTGTTGAACCTTTTGCAGTAGTCCAAGCGTCTTTGAGACCAGCTAATTCCAATAATCGTTTAATTTTACCACCTGCAACAAGACCTAACCCACGAGGTGCAGGAATAATTTCAATTGTAACACTACCACCTTTTCCCTTTACTTTGAATGGGACGGAGTGTTTTTGATCACATCTACATTCCCAACTGCCACATCCCATCTTAATTGGGTTGACGTTAAGATAAGCAGCGTTTGTTGCTTTTTCAATTGCAATTCTCATTTGTTTTGATTTTCCTTGTCCGATTCCCAAGTAACCGTTCTCGTTTCCAGTTGCAACGATTGCTTTGAATCTAGTTGATTGACCGTTTGATGTCATCTTTTGAATAATTCCGACATCAACTACTTCGCTCTTCAAGTCAGGAAGTAATTTTTTGATAATTCCTGCTTCTTGAATTCTTAATCCTAATTCAATAATTTCTTCTAAAGATGAAATTTCACCTGATGCAACTTTTTGTCCTAGAATAGTTTTTGGAACCCAAACTTCTTCTTCGGGTTCTCGTCTTCTTCTTGGTCTATCTCCACCTTTGGCATCAGGTCTACCTCCACCATAAGTTGGTGTGCCTCTACCTCTTTGTCCGCCTTGTGGTTTAGATTCTGTTGTTTGACTCATTTTATTTAACCTCAGTATCGATTGTAGATTTCATTTTAGAAACTTCATTTTTAACAGTAAGATGTTCGCCGTTAATTCTATCATCAGAAGGAAATGTTTCTTCGTTTGCTGGAACTTCAAGACCTGCATCAATTACTCCTTTGAGAGCTGCTGCCATTCTTTGTGTGTATTTTTTGGTTCCAGTATACAAGATTGCATCCTTTGCACCTTGTCCAAGTGCTTTCTTTCCTGCTAGATATCCTGTAAGATATGCTGCTGGAACACTTTTCCTAGAACCTTTCCAGCCTTTTTCAAGTAGATATCTAGAATGTGCAGATGCAACAACCTTGTCGCCAGTCATGCCAGGCTTTAGAATTTGGACTTGAGTGTTTTCATTACTAATATTTACAGTGATAAAGTCACGCTTACCCATCAACATTGTACCGCGTTTACGGTAATTGGTCTTCTCTTCTCTAAGTCTCCTCAATATTTTTGAATAGGCCATGTATAGAATTCGAGTTTGAACGTGCTCTTATATACGTTAAGCGCGAATGAGCGAGGCAAGTAATGCCTTTTGAGAATGAAGTCGGTTCTCGGCCTCATCCCAAACAACAGACTGTGGACCATCAATTACAGATGATGTAACTTCTTGATCTCGCTTTGCTGGAAGACAATGCATAAAGATCGCGTCTTTCTTTGCAGACTTCATCAGTTTGTCGTTGACTTGATATTTTGGAAGGAATTTTTTGATTCTCTTTGGATCATCATTATGAATAGAAGAATAGGTATCAGTTACTACTACATCAGCGCCTTTGACTGCCTCTAGTGGATCAGATGTTAATTCTATGTTAGTTGACTTCTTTGCATCTTTTACTGCCTTTTTGTCTGGTTCAAAGCCCTTTGGAGTTGCAATTGACATTGTGGCACCAGATAATGCTGCACCGTAAATCATGGAATTGCAGACATTATTTCCATCACCAATCCATGCAATCTTGATTCCTTTGATTTTTTTCTTCTTTTCTTTTATTGTCATAAAGTCTGCCAAGATTTGGCAAGGATGAAAAGTATCAGAGAGTCCATTAATTATTGGAATGGTTGCATTTTTGGATAATTGTTCTAGCAATTCATGATCATAAACACGAGCCATTATACAATCAGTATATCGTGAAAGAGTTTTTGCAGTATCTTCAACTGATTCACCTCGTGACAATTGCATATCATTTGATGAGAGATTAACTGCATAACCACCAAGTTGCGACATTCCAATTTCAAAACTAACTCGTGTTCGAGTAGACGGTTTTTGGAAAATCATTGTTAGTGTTTTGTTTTTCAGAACAGGTTTGTTTCCACCTTTGTTGAGTTCTTTTTTTAGTTTGATTGATTCATTAATTAGGCCCACAAATTCCTTTGGGGACAATTCTGCTAAAGTGAGTAAATTTTTTGTTTTTAATTTCATCTTCTAAAGAACCCGAACCTACCCTTTTTCTTTTTGGGTTCTTCTTTATCATGTTTGTGAATCTCTTCTTCATCTTCTTTGTCCTCATCATCATATTCTTCGTCTTCGTCTTCATCACCCGGTGCTGGTTTTCCATCTTTAATCCACTGACGAATATTTTTGCCTAGTTTGAAAGCTTCATCATCATTTTCTGGCGGAGGTACATCAAACAAATCGGAATAAGTTGCAATCTCATCATCTTTGATTCCTTCAAACGGATCATCAGATGTTGGTTCTGGTGTTGGTTCTGGTGTTGGTTCTGGTGTTGGTTCTGGTGTTGGTTCTGGTGTTGGTTCTGGTTCTGGTGTTGGTTCTGGTTCTGGTGTTGGTTCTGGTTCTGGTGTTGGTTCTGGTGTTGGTTCTGGTTCGGGGGTTGGATCTTTCTTTATGTCAACTCCTTCCAAAGTTCCAAAGACAGTTTCAAGGAAAGTTTTCTTATCAAAAGATTTTAGATCAGTATATTCTTGTCCAACTCCAACATACATCACAGGAGTTGAGGTAACTTTGACAATTGAAAGCGCAGCACCGCCTCTTGCATCAGCATCACTCTTTGTTAGAATTGAGCCATGGAAGTTTGTGTGTGCATGAAATTCACGAGCTTGATTGACAGTATCGTTTCCGGCCAAAGAATCACCTACAAAAATCTTCAAATCTGGGTTTACTACTTTGGTAATTTTTTCAATCTGTTGCATCAAGTTTTCACTTGTTTGCATTCTTCCTGCAGTATCAATAAGAACAACATCTGTTTTGTGTGATTTTGCATACAAAACCGCATCACGTGCAACAGCTGCAGGATCAGAATTATAATTTTGTGCGACAAGTTTCAAGTTTAGTCGATTAGTATGTTCTCGTAATTGTTCAATAGCACCAGCTCTAAAAGTATCAGCAGCTGCAACAACAACAGAGTATTTCTCTTGTTGTAACATGTGTGCAACTTTAGCAAGCGATGTTGTCTTTCCAGTTCCATTAATTCCAAGGAATAAAATCAGAAATGGTTGACCTTGTTCCTTTTTTTCATTTATTTTCCCAAAAAGATCAATTTCTCCTGCTGCATCAAAGTGTGCAGAAATACTTGAAATCAAACTATCTTTAACAAATTTTTCAATCTCTTTCTTGTCAACTTTTGAGCCAATCAGTTTTTCTTTCAAGTCATCTTTGATTGAATCAATAACTTCAGTTGCAACATCAGATTCTAAGAGTGAAATTTCTAATTCAAAAAGAATATCTTCGATGTCTTTTTCATTGAGTTCTTTTTCACCAAAACTTTTCGCTGCATTAGAAAACGCACTACGAAGTTTATCAAACATCGCTTATCCCGATTTTGGAGGTTGACCAGATTGTTGTCCGGGTTGCTGCATGGCTCGCATCATTTGGTTGACTTGAGCCTTCCCTTGTTCTAATCTTTGGGCAGCATCTTGTTTTTTTGCTGCAGTATCTTGTATTGCAATTTCAATTTCCTTGATTCTTTCTTCAAGATAATTAATTGCAGAAGCAAAGTCTTTTTCAACTGCAACTCCTGCACCAATGTTTAGAATTATTTTGCTATCAGATGAAATTTTTGTTGGAACATAAGTTCCCAGTCCAATTGGAACAAGAGTATCAGATTCAGGGTTTTTACTAAGAGATTTTATGGATTCAATAGCTGCAGTGGCTTCTCTAAATACACCAAGGAATGTGTTTTCTCTTTGAGATAAATCTGCAAAATACGTTTCAAGCATTTGCATTTGCTGCATTAGTTGTTCTGCTTGTTCTTGGCTCATTTACAACATGGCTTTCTCTTATGGTTATAAATTCATTCATAGAAAGTGAATCAAAAAATGAATAAAAAATAAAGAATGAACTTTATTTTGCTTTAGAGAATCTGCTCTCTACCTCATCCCAATTAACTACATTCCACCATGCTTCAATGTAAGCAGGTCTTTTGTTTTGGTAGTTGAGATAGTATGCGTGTTCCCAAACATCACAGCCTAACAATGGTATTAATCCTTCAGTTCTAGGACTTGTTTGGTTTGGCATTGATTTGTACTCAACCTTTCCAGAGGAAGGATTGTATACTAACCATCCCCAACCACTGCCTTGAATTACTGCTGTAGTGGATGAAAACTTCTCTTTGAAGTCAGAAAAGCTTCCAAAAGAATCGTTGATTGCATCAGCAATTGATCCTCCAGGTTCTCCGCCTCCATTTGGTTTCATGTTATTCCAAAATAGCCTGTGGTTATCATAACCGCCACCGTTGAAATTAATTGCACTTCTTTTGTCTTCAGGAACTGAATTGATATCAGACAAAATATCAATGATATCTTTGTCTTGAATTTCAGCTGGACATGTTTCAAGAGCTGCATTTAGTTTGTCAGTGTATGTTTGATGATGCTTGGTGTGGTGAATCTCCATTGTTCTTGCGTCAATGTGAGGTTCTAATGCATCATAAGCATATGGCATTTCAGGAAGTGTGTATTTTCCCATGAATGCATTTAGAATTTATTCCATTTATTGGTTTACAGGTAATCATTTTTACTTGCTAAAATTGTTATAAGATTTGTGAAATTCTTAGCTATTTTTTCTTTTATTGTTGTAATTTTGATGGGATTAGTTTTAACTCAAGCATTGAATTCTGAAAATGAAATTCACACATATTTGGAAAGAAGTGTTCCATTTGTTGGAACAGACATTCCAAGAATTCAAGGAATTGATGGAACAGGGATCAAGATAGCAGTTATTGATACAGGGGTGGATTTTAACCATCCAGACTTGTTTGGTTGGGGGCCAGATGGCAAAGTTATCGGAGGATACAACTTTATCCAAAAAGGTCAACCACCAATGGATAACAATGGACATGGCACTCAGGTTGCAGGAGTAATAGCTGCAGATGGGCAAGCAGTAGGTGTAGCACCAAAGGCAAAGATCCTTGCTTACAAAGTTTCTGAAGATGGTGAGGGAGTATCATCAGATTTGATAATCAGGGCAATTGAAAAGGCAATTGAAGATGATGCAGACATTATCAATATCAGTTTGGGAGTTAACAAAACTAACGCAAAGATTGAAAGAGCAGTAAATCAAGCACTTGAAAAAGAAATCTTTGTAGTAGCTGCAGCTGGAAATGATGGTCCAGCATTAGAAAGTATTGGAAGTCCTGGAAGAAACTTTGGTTCAGTTACTGTTGGTGCAACTTACAACAATCTCACATCAAGTTTGATTGCAACACTAGAAGTCAATGACAAACCATACACAGTAATTCCAATGGCAGGAAACAAAAAGACAGAGGATTCAGTTTCTGGAAAATTAGTCTTTGGAGGATACGGAAAAGCAGATGATCTAAAAGATCTTGATGTTAGAGATTCTATCCTAATTGTTGAGAGAGGCAGTGATATTGAAGGGGAATTATTGTATTTTTCAATAAAGGAAACTAATGCTGCAGATGCAGGAGCAAAGGCAATGATTGTTTACAATAACATTCCAGGTATTTTTCTTGGAGAATTAGTACATGAATTTGTAGAGCCAAACTATTCACCTAGAATTCCAGTAGTATCAATTGACAGAGAAGAAGGGTTAGAGATTGTTGAATCAATTAATGGAGATGAAGCTACGCTGAATCTGTTTTTCAATCCAGACTATCTTGCACACTTTAGCTCAAGAGGGCCCGTATCTCCATTTTACATCAAACCAGAAATCGTAGCACCAGGAGCATACATCAACACCACACAAAGCAATGCAGGATACAATTTTACCAGTGGAACTAGTTATGCTGCTCCTCACGTAAGTGGTGCAGCAGCCCTATTATTACAAAAAAATCCTGAATTACACCATCACGAGATAAAATCACTATTACTAACCACAGTTGAGCCCGTATCTGATGCCTATGGAGATGAGTTCTCAATACAAGAGTCAGGAGCAGGTAGATTAAACATCGCAAAAGCATTTGATGCAAAATTGATAATAGAGCCTCCAAACTTTGTGGCACTGGCATCATCATATAACAAAGTCGTTGAAAAACAATTCCAACTAAAATCATTAGATGGAACATGGGGCGGATTTGATGTTACATTTGATGGGCCTGAATTCATAAAGTTTAGTGAAGAATTAACTGATGAAAATATTTTGAATGTAAGAATGAGTGTACTAGAAGATAATTTTGGAGAACATGAAGGAAAGATGAGAATAAATCATGAAGGAATACAATATGTTATTCCGTTTGTTTTACACTATACACCTGGTTCAATTTCAATAGTACAACAAAACGAGAAACTACTCTTTGAGGTGTATCATCCAGAAGAGTGGAGCTTTGCAAAGATCTCAGTTACAAACAGCAAAGATGGAAGAACTGATACAACAACTGCAACACCAAACAAAGCTGCATCAATTGATGTTTATGAAAACGCAGAGTATTGGGTTGATGCAAAAATAAGAGTCAATGGAAACACATCAAGTGCATACAATACCATCGATATTAGAACACTTGAAGAAAGAGAGCGATTAGATTTGGGTATTCCCGAAAGACAAATGGCAATAATTGCTGGTGCAGCCATTATAATTGGAATAGTAGGTATTGTTCTAAAAAGAAGATAGTCTATTGTGGTGGTTTTGGACCAGCATCAATAATTTCTTGTGCAACTCCATCAAACTTCTTAAAGTTTTCAACAAACATTTGAGCTAGTTTCTTTGCAGACAAATCATATGCATCTTTGTCAATCCAAGTATTTTTTGGATCTAAAATCTCAGATGGTACTCCTTCGACTTCAGTTGGAACATCTAGATTAAACAAATCATTATGAGTGTACTTTACAATGTTAAGACCGCCAGAAAGTGCTGCAGTAACCATTGCACGGCTGTACTTTATTTTGACTCTCTGTCCAACACCATATGGGCCACCAGACCAACCAGTATTGATGAGGTAGACCACAGTATTGTGCTCATTAATCTTCTCTCCAAGCAATTTAGCGTAAACAGATGCAGGTCTAGGCATGAATGGAGCTCCAAAGCACTGAGAAAATACAGATTTTGGCTCTTTGATTCCTCTTTCAGTTCCTGCAAGTTTACTGGTGTATCCGGACATAAAGTGGTACATTGCAGCTTCTTTTGTTAGTCTGGATACAGGAGGTAAAACTCCCAATGCATCTGCTGTCAAAAATATAATCACTTTAGGATTTCCACCAACACTTGGAATTACAGCACCTGGAATGAAATCCAAAGGATAGCCAACACGAGTGTTTTCAGTTAAAGTGTTATCATCATAATCAGGAACATTATCATTTAGAACTACATTTTCTAAAAGTGCACCAGGTTTAATTGCATTCCAAATTTCTGGTTCTGCTTCTTTACTAAGGTTGATACATTTTGCATAACAACCTCCTTCAAAGTTAAAGGTTCCATTGTCTGACCAACCATGTTCATCATCACCAATTAGTCTTCTATTAGGATCTGCTGAAAGAGTTGTCTTTCCAGTACCAGACAATCCAAAGAACAAAGCAGTGTCTCCTTTCTCACCAATGTTTGCAGAACAGTGCATGGGGAAGATTCCTTTTTCAGGCAAAAGATAATTCATTACACCAAACATTGACTTTTTCATCTCACCGGCATACTCTGTTCCACCAATCAAGACAATCTTTCTTGTCAAGTCAATGAGAATGAATATGTCAGTTCTTGTTCCATCAATCTCAGGGTCTGCCTTAAAGTCATTAATACAAAGAATAGTAAATTCTGGTTCGTGTTTTTCTAATTCTTCATTTGTTGGACGTATAAACAAATTACTTGAGAACATGCTCTGCCAAACATGATCATTGATTACTCTAATGGGTAAACGATTTTCAGGATCAGCCCCTACAAATCCATCAAATACAAAGAGTTCCTTGTTATCAACAAAATTCTTCATTTTTTCTAAGAGTTTTTCAAATTTACCACTTGGGAATTGGTGGTTAATTTTACCCCAATCAATTGAGTCATGTGTTTTATCATCATATACAATAAATCGATCATCAGGTGAACGACCTGTATATTTTCCAGTATTTACTGAAAGAGAGCCTGTAGAGTTAACTACACCTTCTTTTCTCTCAACTGCAAGACTAACCATCTCTTCTGTTCTTAGATTCCTGTGTACTTTGGATGGATTTATCCCAAAGTCCTTGAGTTGTGCGGAAAATTTGTCAGTTGTAGCAGTACCTACCACTTGTGTCAGAGTGTTACGCCTCCAAAAATAATGTCATTAATCCCAGGCTTGTTCATGAGATATTTCGATCCGCCTTCCATTTCCTTATTATCTCTTGCCATCAGAAATTATTTTAACCGTCTAGGAACGTATTTATTCCAAAATTCAAGAGTCAATTTGATGCCGATCAATAAAGACAAGATTGCAAAGAGACAGGAGATTAAAGAACACAATCCTGATTTCGAAAGACCAGAGAGCTGGCGTTATGTTAGACTTCAAACTGGTTGGAGAAAACCAAAAGGTATTGATCATCATCAGAGAAAGCAATGGAGCAGAGGTCGTCCAGGTCTAGTTAAAGTAGGATTTGGTGGACCAAAAGAAGCAAGAGGATTACATCCATCAGGATTTACAGATAACTTAGTTTACAATTTAGATGACTTGGCAAAACTTGACCCAAAGAAAGATGGAATCAGATTAGGTCACAGTGTCGGTACTAGAAAAAGAAAAGAGATTGTTACAAAAGCAGTCGAACAAAAATTCAAAATTTTCAATGCGAGAGTGAGTGCAAGTGGTAGTAAATCTTAAAGCTAAGAAAAGACTAGCATCCAGAGTTACTGGTGTTGGGATTCACAGAATAAAATTTGATTCAGACCATCTTACTGATGTAGCTGATGCAATTACAAGAGAAAACATCCGCAGTCTAATTACAGCTAACACGATTAAAATCGATTCATTTACTGGAACTTCCAGAGGAAGAGCACAAACAAAGAAAGCCCAGAGAAACAAGAGAGGTACCAAACAGGGTTCTAAACAAGGACGTAAGGGTGCACGTGTTGGCAAAAAAGAGGTCTATGTTGCAAAGGTCCGCTCATTGAGAAGACTGTTAAAGATTGCAAAAGACAGAAAGGATTTAACTAATCCAGAATTTTGGGCACTCTACAAAAAAGTAGGTGGTAACACAGTTAGAAACAAGGCCCACTTGAGACAATTAATGGAAGAGATTGTCGCAAAAAGAAAGAACTAGAATCAAGTACCAAAAGTCATTTTAATTATTGAAAACAAGTTTGTTGCATGACTAATACGCTCAAAGCAACATCCATGGATCATGTAAACATGAATGTAAGAGATTTGTCAAAGACTGTAGAATTTTACAAAAATTTATTCGGTTTTGAGGTAAGAAAGGAAGATAATTCTCCAAACAAGCTTGATGCACCATCAAAGATTATTGGAAATGATTCAATCAAACTTTGTTTGTATGAAGACCCACAAGTAACACCAACTGGAGGTATTGCTCATTTTGGATTTCACGTTGAAAACTTTGAGGACATTATACAAAAATGCAATGAGTTAGGAGTTGAAGTGTTGTATGATGGTCCAGTTGATTTTGAAAAATCAAGATCAGTGTACATCAAAGACCCTACCGGATACGATATCGAATTAAGCGAAGTATCGGGGGGCGGGCTCTAGAATCGATAGACAGTTTTTTCCCAATCTAAAATTTTACCATTTTCAATTTTAATGCCTTCATCATTTAGCATCTTTGTTTTGATATGTTCACCATATGCATATCCACCAACTTTTCCATTAGACATTACAACTCTGTGACACGGAATGATTACAGGATATGGGTTTTTGTTCATAATTCTTCCAACTGTTCTTTGTCCATTTTTTAGACCTACAGCCTTTGCAAGTTCACCATAAGTTGTGATTTGGCCTTTAGGAACCTCTAGTAGTTTTTTGTAAATCTTTTTTTCAAGATTCAAAGTTTCACTACCTCAAGTTCAGTTGATTCAAGAAGGTCAAGAACCTTTTGTTTGTTTGGTCCCAGTCCATTCCAATCTAGCAGAGCAAAAGTTGCCATGTTGTTTTGCTTGATAATATGAGAGAATAATTCCTCATCAAGATTATCTAATGCATGTTTTGGAACAACTGTTCCAAGTGCATATTTCCCATCAAGTAGTTGTTCTGTAAACTTTGTAGGATAATGAGTCCCTCCAAAACACAGTGCCACGGGGTTTTTTGGTATATCATTTGACATTACTTCATGAACTAGTTTTGCAACTCTATGACAAAGATTCTCATCAGTCCACTGTTTTTCAGTGGTTCCAATTTCAATGAATATTGCAGGTTTTTTGAGATCTGTTGGTCCGTGATGTGTTGCTTCTATTGTAATGTCAAACTCTGCAAAATCAGACTGGTGATTCTTTAGAGTTTGAAGGTATTTCTTTTGTAAATCAGGGTGAGGAATTGCAACTTGTCTGTCTTTACCGCCAAACTTTGCTTCTGAAAAGTTTCCAGTGCTGTGACAAGTAAGAGCTAAAACTCCAGATTCAGCTGCATGTTTTGATAAAAAGACAAATCCGTCATAATCATATTTTTCTTCTAACCAATCTGCAGAAATTGCAGGAGTTGGAATAATTACCAAATCATAGTATTTTCCACGAAATATATCGCCATCTTGAGTCATGTCTTTGCAAAGAAATTTCGCCATATTATGACCAGCAGGATCATCGGCGTATGCAACTAGCAGTTCCATGAAATAAGAGATATAAGGAGACCCTATTAATTTCCACCAATGAACCCGAAGCAGACTTTGAAAAATATGGCAAATACCTTGAAAATGGCCAAAAAGCCAGACAAAGATGAGTATAAACAGCATCTCAGATTGGTATTGTTAGGTATTGGAGGAGTTGGTGTAATTGGATTTATTATTCAGTTCGTCTTTTCGGTGATCACATTTGGTAGGTAAAATTGTCTGAGGAAGTAAAATCACATTTGTTTGCAATTAGAACCACTGGTGGACAAGAAAAAGTGGTAATGAGATTATTAGAAGCAAAAGCTAATGCTAATCAAATTAACATTCAATCAGTATTTTGGGTAAGTGATCTTAAAGGATATGTCGTCATTGAAGCAGTCAATCCAAGTGATGCATACATGGCAGTAGAAGGTGTCAGACACATCCGCGGTCAATTAAGAGGAGAATTAGAGTTCAAAGATATCGAAGGGTATTTGGTAAAGAAATCAACAGTTTCAACACTAGAAGTAGACAATGTCGTAGAGATCACCGGAGGGCCATTCAAGGGAATGAAGGCAACAATTACCAGAATTGACTCAGACAAAGAAGAAGCTACAGTTGTTTTGCTTGATGCATCATACCAACTACCAGTTACAGTCGACGCAAACTATCTAAAACTATCAACTGAGGGTTAGGAAGGATTAAATTTTCATTTAGAGGCGATAAAACATGGGAGAACAAAAAATTTCATCACTTGTAACAGGCGCAGCAGCATCTGCAGGTCCACCTTTGGGTCCAGCATTAGGTCCGCTTGGAGTTAACATTATGGAAGTTATCAATGCAATTAACGATAAAACAAAAGACTTTGAGGGAATGAAGGTTCCAGTTACCGTTATTGTTGATAGCGATACCAAAAAGTATGAGATTGAAATCGGTATCCCATCAGCAGCTGCACTAATCATGAAAGAAGCAGGAATCCAAAAAGGATCTGGTGCTTCTGGAACTGAGTGGGCAGGAGATGTTACAATGGATTCAATTGTTAAAGTTGCAAATACCAAACTAGAGAAATCTTATGCATCATCACTAAAGTCGGTTGCAAAAACCATCATTGGTACATGTGTTGCTCTAGGAGTCAAAGTAGAAGGAAAAACTCCAAAAGAGATCACGGCTGAAATCAATGAAGGTAAATGGGATGAGAAATTCCAATAACTAAACTCGAGTTTTATCTACATCATCTAAAATTTTTTGCATACAATCATGACAAATAACATCATGTTCAGATAATTTTCTAATTACATCATGATCTTGAACTTTAGAGTCATAAGTTGCAGAGATCACTATCTTGTTACTCCATACCTCAAAGTCTTCTTTTTTCTTGGAGCATACAAAGCAGTTCATGACACAGTTACAGGTTTTGTGTATAAAATCTAAACATCATTACCAGTTACTACCCATTCAAGTGCTCTAAGAACACCTTGATAATACTTCATTGCATCCATTGATTCGGCACTTACCAATCTTTGTTCAATTTCTTTTCTATATTCTGCAACTTCGTTTTCTGTTTTCATAAAATTTCTAAAAAATCAGCCTATATTGAATTTAGGATTTTTGGCAAAGAGATAATCTGATTGGGTTTTACCAAGAAACGTGCCGCCTTTCCAATAGTTTGTTGTTCGTATTTCTCATCAGTAGACATTACTATGATTTTTGCATCAAAGTCAACTTTTAGAATTTCATCAATTCCATATAGTCCGTCATACTTTGGCATCTCTATATCCATGACTACATAGTCAGGATTCAGGGATTTGTAGAGATTTACAGCTTCCTGACCATTAATTCCTGTTCCTAAGACTTTGAATGAGTGTTTGACTAACAAGTCTGAAACAGCTTCAATTATTTTCCTATTGTCATCTACAATAATTACAGTTTTTTCCACGTCGCCAAGTCTAGTTTTTGCAATTTCTACTTAATCATATGTTTGTAATATGGATTAATGACAAGAACTTTGTTTTAATGAAGAACAGTTACAGGTTTTTTGAAAACTTGTTTGTAGTTTCTCTTTTTTCCATCTTTGAATACCGTCTTTGGGTAATGTTTCATTGAAAAGGCCGCCATCTGGTCAATTATTCCCTGAAGGTCTTTGCCTTTTTTTGTCAAGGTGTACTCTATTCTAATTGGGATTTCATCATAGACGGTTCTCTCAATGAGATCTGTTTCTTCTAGTTCCTTTAGTCGTAAAGAAAGAGTCTTTGGATTGATATTCTCAATTGTCCCCAGAAATTCATTGAATCTTGTTTGATTTCTCATTGCCATATTGCGAATAATATGAAAAGTGAATTTTTTTCCAATTATCTTAAAGGTGTTATCTACAGGACAGTTTTTTATCATATGCTCAAGTGTTGCTTCGCTCACAATAAAGCATGAGAAGAAAGTGTATTAATACTTACCTTAGTATAGTTACTAATAAAGAGGTAGTTACCATATAGTAATCTAATGTAGAGTGTTTCCCTTTCTGCTATAAATATAGTATCAATAGTTACTTACCTTAGGTAAGTTAGATGAAGACCAAAAACAACACAAAAGCACAACCTGCAATTTATTCAAAACTTGTGCCCCTATGTCAAGAGCCTATCCCCAGATTGGTTTTGGTATTCACTCTCTTACTGTTGAGGTAAAAAGGAGGTGAAAGTATGGCATTATACGGAATTTACGGTAGACACGAAATTGACGCTTGTCCAATCAACAATCAAAAAAACAGAGAGATGATGGTAAAGATCGGAAAAAGAGACATGAAGGAAGTCTGTTCAAAACACAAAATCAACAAAATTATTGGCAGATTCCACTCTGCACTAGAACACACATTCTTGTGGATTGTTGATGCAGAAGATCCTCACCTAATTCAACAATTAGCAATGGAAGGAGGTGTAGCAAGCTTCAACGAAGTCAAAATTGTACCATTAATCGAATTTGAGAATGTGGTAGATATGTTAGAAAAAATGGATCAATAGAAGACTTTTTTCTCTTCTTTTTTCTTATTTTTATAATCAGATTTTAAAATTCTAAATGAATGGGTTTTTGATAAAGCCGTTTGCCAAAAGGATTACAATTCCTACTGCAGTTCCAGTTCCACCAATAATACCTACCAAGAATGCAGCATCTCGTTTATCCATAAAATGATTCAATAATTTGCAACTTATGAATTTAGAGTTTAGGGAGTTGTCCTGTCTTATCTAGATTTGATTTGCAAACTTTGCAATACAGTCTAACTTCAGTTGAGGGGAATTCAGCACCACAGTTTTTACAAGTGTAAAGTTCAGTCTCACCCATGAATCTATAACACATGTTAAAGACTTAAGCATTGATAATTTTGTATTTAATGTGGTTTTTCAGACTTTTCTTGTGCAGTATCAATACCGTATTGTTCTTTTCTCTTCTTGTTTGATAGTTCACAATAGAAAATTTGTTTTTCTTCAGACATGTTGATTCCTAGTTTGTTTGATTATTAATAGATGATGTATTATGATGTTAATTCGTTAAGATATACTGGATCTTTGTCTGTTTTTTGCAATTCCACAAAGGTTTCTGTATTTTGAATTCCTTGAATTTTACCAATCTTTTCAATTACTACAGAGTGAAGCGATTCGAGGTTCTTTGAATAGACTTGAATCATAATATCAAATCTACCAGTAACCTCAGAGATTGAGACTACCTCAGGGGTTTCCATGAATTTTTTGTGAATTGCATCTTTGAACTTTGGATCTCTGTTGATTCCAACGTTTGCCTTGACACCAATTCCTAACAAAGAGTCATCAATTTCTACTGTGAATTTCTTAATCAGTTTCTTTTTTACTAGTCTCTTTATTCGGCTGTAAAGCACAGATGCGTTGATTCCAAGTTTCTTTGACAATACTGGAACTGAGATCGAGCCGTCCTTTGTTAATTCAAAGAGCAATTTCATATCTAGTTCATCAAATCTGTGCAAGGTATTCGAAAATTCTCGTTGTGATTTAATATATGTAGGTTTTGAGACAAATTTGTTGTGTATTTTCAATTATTTTGGGCAAAAAATGAAATTTTTTAAAATAAACTGCACCAACCTAATCCCTGCCTCTAAACGATTTTAAGTAGGCTTTCTCGAAATTGTTCGTAATGATTACAGAGGCTCAACTAGCTGATATGGTAAAAGAGGCAAAGACTGCAACTAAAGCTAAAAAGTTCAAGCAGTCAATAGAGTTGATTGTCAATTTCAAAGATATTGATGTCAAGAAAGGATTTGCACTCAACGAAGTTGTTCAGCTTCCAAAGACCAGTTCTCCTGCAACAGTATGTGTTATTGCAACAGGAGACATGGGAACAAAAGCAAAAGCAGCAAAAGCAGACTCTGTTATCGGAAGTGAAGAACTAGACAAATTTGGAGCAAACAAAAGAGAGTCTAGAAAATTCATCAACAAATATGATTTCTTTTTGGCAGATACACAAATCATGCCAACAGTCGGTAAAACTTTGGGTCAACTATTAGGTCCCAGAGGAAAAATGCCAACACCAGTTCCATTTAATGCACCTATTGAATCATTTTTAGCAAGATTTAGATCATCAATTAAAGTTAGAACAAGAGCATCGCTTTCTGTCTCATGTAAGATTGGAGACGAGTCAATGGATGATGCAGACTTGGCAGTCAATGCACATGCAGTTCTAAGTTCAATTGAAAAAAAATTACCAAACGGTGAGAAGAACATGAAAAGAGTCATGATCAAAACAACAATGGGAAAACCAATCAAACAACTACAAGAGGTTAAGAAGAAATTTGCATGAAAATAGAACTACTTATCCTAAAAGAAAAGCTCAGATGTTCCAACAATTACAAGAGCTTCCAAAAAAATACAAAGTAATGGCAGTTATCAAAATGAATAAGGTACGTTCTACTCAGATACTACCTTTAAGAAAAACTCTCAAAGATGATGTAGAATTTTTCAGCATCAAAGATAAAGTTGCACAAAAAGCATTAGAGAATTCAGATATTCCAGGAATGAAAGACATGATTGGAGAATTCAAAGGACAAATAATGCTCATGTTTACAAACATGTCACCATTCAAGCTTAACGTACTCTTGGCAAAGAACAAGATCATGATGATGGCAAGAGGCGGAGACATTGCAAGCATTGATGTTGTAGTTCAAGAAAAGAACACAGGAATTGCACCAGGTCCAATGCTTACAGAATTCAAAGAGGCAGGAATCCCAACCAAGATTGACCAAGGTACAATCTGGATTGCAAAAGACTCCACACCAGTCAAAAAAGGTGAGGCAATAAATGAGAAACTGGCAGCAATTTTAGGCAAATTAGATATCAAACCAGTAGAAGCTGGAATTTCATTATACACAGCACTTGAGGACGGACTCAAGTACGCTGAAGAAGAGATGATAATTGATGTTGACAAGATAAGAGACGAATTTGCACAAGCACACCAAGAAGCAATTTCATTATCTATCGAGGTAGCACATGTCACACCAGAAAACATCGAACAGATCTTGGCCAAAGCAGCACAATCAGCACGTTCTGTATCTGTTGAATCAGGTTACATGACTGATGAGACAAAAGAGCAAATCTTGCAAAAGGCAGATGCTCAAGCAAGATCTATTGCAGGTCAAGCAAAAGATTACACCCCAGCATAAAACAAAAAATTCTTGCCAAGTGCTAACTTTTAAAAAAAGTAGAATCATTTATGAACATAATAACATTGATTTGAGTTAATGACAACAGAATATTTACAAAAATCTCAAGTGAAACTTCCTACAATAGTATTTCTTGTTGCATTATCTGGAACAACTCTTGCAATGTGGGGTGCAAGTTGGGACATTACATCACATTTGCTAAGAGAGCCTGAGACATTTTTTACACCATCACATGGAATATTGTATCTTGGTGTTGGGATTAGTGTAATTAGTGCAATAATGAGTTCTGTGATGTATCTTAGAAGAAAAGAACTCAGAACAGAATCATTTGCAACAGGGTTCAAGCTAATAGTAATAGGAGTATTAATTCAGGTTGCCGCAGGACCCGGAGACTTTTACTGGCATGAACTCTTTGGATTAGATGGATTACTTAGTCCAACACACATAACACTTGCCTTAGGAATTCTAATCACGTTGGTAGGCTCAGTTATTGGATTTTCAAGAATTAACTTTCACTTGCAAGAAAAAAATACCTTCTTTAGGATAATTCTACCAATAACTTATGGAGTATTTTGGTTTAGCATAATGTGGCTGATCTTCTTTTTTGTGTTGCCAATCTCAGAAGGTGAATCGCATGATTTTAATCCAGATCCCTACGTTGCAATCATTCTTAGTTTTGTTTTAATTCCATTTGCATATTCGTTAGTATTTTGGACATCATCAAAAACACAGAATAGATTTGGTGCAACCAGTGGTGCAGCATTAGCCTTTATTGTGATGAATATTACATCAAACATATTTACATCTGAAGGAATCATTTTTTATCTTCCATTATTTGCAGCGCCTATGATTAGTGCAATAGCAGCCGACTTTGTATTTAACAAAAAATGGGAATCAAGGCTGTGTAGAAACCATCAATTTTCACAACATGATTAATCAAATTCCATAAGCAGATCTAAAGCTAAATTCCCAGATCACTGTTCCATGAAATCATCAA
>JOSY01000009.1 GCA_000746765.1 Marine Group I thaumarchaeote SCGC AAA799-D11 | reverse complement strand
AGATGGCAATAAGATATGAGAGAATATCAGAAAATTATGAATCATTAATCAACATTGCATCATTTTTGATGTATTGTAGGGTTTTAGGATGAGTTGCTTGTTCAAGTAAAAGATGACAAAGGATTTGTTGTTTCTCTTGGATGGATTAGTGGACAATTAACCTCTCTGCAAAAACTCACTCCTTCTTTGTCATGGGTTCCTGAAAGAGAAGGAGAATTTTTTGCAGAAATTTATGTTTGGGAAGGATTAAAAAACCAAAATGCATTAGATGATTTTTCCACAATACAAATTCATGTAAGTTAAAAACTTGAATTATTAACTAAGGTCCATTGATGTTTTTGTTAATTTCATGATGATTCCACTGAATGCAATTGATGAAAGAAAATACCATGCCCAAAGATACAGTGCATTTTCTTGGGTACAGACATTATCTGGATCAGCTGCTTGTTCTGCAGTACAAGTCAGATGAAAAAAGTCTCCTGGTATGACATTTAGTGAAATAGGTGACAGTGCTACAGTATACGAGAACAATTGTGGCAATACAAGATAGAATATCAAAATTAATGGAACAAACGTAATCATCATCGGTCTCATGTTCATCTGCATCATTTCCATTGACATCTTGTTCATGTATGCAGATTTTTTGCTTAACTCGTTAATTTTTGCTTGATCTTTTGCCCTCATGGCTGCCATTCTTTCCTTCTGATAGGCACGTGTTTCTTTTGTTATTCGTTTAAGCTTAGACTGATCAACCATCTTTTTTCTGACTGCTGAGTTGAATATGTTTAGAACTATCCCAAATGCTGAAACTGCAAAAAGTGTTGGGATTGCACCTTTTACTATTGGGTCTTCACTTCCTAATGCTCCTCTATTTCCAACGAAATCAAAAATCCCCCCATCTCCCTGAAGATAGATATTGTCGATGAAAAACATCAAAAAACCAAAATCTATACTTTCAATCATTTTAAATCTACTTCCTCTAATTCAAGAATTTTTTCTCAAAACAAATTGCATTAACGCTTCTTTTGAATAATCTATTCCGTGTTCTTCTTCTGTATGTTTTCCAAACTCTTCAATAACTTCATTTGTCTCTCCTTGGGATACAAAATTACACTCAAATCCATAGTCACCACACTTTAATTTTATCATGAAATTTTTTGAAATTTATCTGTAATATACTTCAGTTAACATTGTTAACTCAAAAAACATCACATGTAAATTAAGAAATTTAGATTTTATGCAGAAGCAAGTGAGGAAAATACCTATGTGTCTTGAATACTGTTATGTTTGAATCATTGAAAACTATCATCGATTCGGGTATTTTCCTATTGGAGTAAGAACTGCTTCTGCATAAAAATGGTTAATATTTCTCCCTATTTATGATAAACTTAACATTGTTTACCTATGTTACCTAATACCAATGATGTATTTATTATCCTCAATTATTGAGCATTTCTGAATGTCCATTTCAGTTCCCCATGTTTTTTTACAAATTCTTCAGGAGATACTTTTGAATGATTATTTTTGATATGGTACATGTAATCCTCTAGTGATACAAATTCATGTTTGCATAGGGGACAAATTTTACTAAATGTCATGATAAACTATTAGCATTATTTCCTTTTAGCGATTCCTTCAATTCAGATAATATATGCAATGAATTGTGAGGCAGATTATGTTGAAGGAGAGTCTGCGGCTCCAACAACATTTCCAATCAAAAATGAGACAAACATAATAATTACAAAAAATTCTTGGATGGGAATTTATCCTGACTCTGATGGAAACTATTCCTTTGAATTTGCATCTATTTTTCCAAATTATGTAAGATTTCCTGAAGACT
>JOSY01000008.1 GCA_000746765.1 Marine Group I thaumarchaeote SCGC AAA799-D11 | reverse complement strand
TAGAAACCATCAATTTTCACAACATGATTAATCAAATTCCATAAGCAGATCTAAAGCTAAATTCCCAGATCACTGTTCCATGAAATCATCAAGATACATTAAACTCAAAGAAAAGGCAGTTCCACTAATTAGATTGTAATTTTAGTAGAATTTGAGCCTGATTTGATCATATTCAAGACTCTTTTACTTTGGGCAGATTCCAGTTGTACTTCATTGCCAAAAGTCTGATTCCAGTTGTGATGATGATGCCAACAATTGATGCAGTTTGAATATCTACACCAGATGAAAGTATTGCATAAAACACTACAATACCAATTACACTTGCAACTGCATACACTTCTTTTACAAATACAATAGGGATCTCTCTGACAAACACATCTCGCAATATTCCACCACCAATTGCAGTAATTACTCCAGCTAACAACATTGGTAAAAATTCCAGTCCAACTACTTGGTATGCAATTGATGCGCCAAGAATCGAAAATACTCCCAATCCAACTGCATCAAAGACTAACCAAGTACCCATTCGTTTTTTGAGTTTTGTATACAAAAAGAACATTACAATACCAACTGCCACAGTCAATCCAATGTAGATAGGATCAGAAAATGCATTAGGGAATCTTCCAAATATTACATCACGAGTTATTCCACCTGCAACTCCAACTACAGTTGCCAAAACAATAATTCCAAAAATGTCAGCTCTGTGTGCAATTGCTTTAGAAGCTCCAGTTACTGCAAATGCAATTGTACCCAAGTAATCTAAAATGGCGATAAACGATCCAAGCTCAAAAGAAAAATCCACCATTTAATGCAAACACCGGGATATTGGTAATTAAGAATTGATAAAAATGGAGATCAAAAATAGATTTGAGAAAAGTAAACTCGTTTAGCCAAATAATGAAGATAATCCTTCCATGGCTGCTTCTTCGGTTTTACCTTCTTCTTTAGGTTTTTCCTCTTTCTTTGCTTCACCACCGGCTGCTGCATCTCCGCCTTCTGCTGGTGCGGCTGCTGCTGCAACTGCGACAGGTGCGGCTTTAACTGCCTCATCGATGTTAACATCGGCTAAGGCTGCAACTAGTGCTTTAACTTGGGCTTCATTGACTTCAGCGCCAGATGCTTTGACAACTGAGCTGACGTTTGCCTCGTTAACTTCCTTTTCTAGCTTGTGAAGAAGTAAAGCAGCGTAAACATATTCC
The DNA here is from genome assembly GCA_000746765.1 of Marine Group I thaumarchaeote SCGC AAA799-D11. Taxonomy (GTDB): domain Archaea; phylum Thermoproteota; class Nitrososphaeria; order Nitrososphaerales; family Nitrosopumilaceae; genus Nitrosopumilus. The sequence goes on along the minus strand of JOSY01000008.1, from coordinate 2,557 downwards.
ATTGTACCGAGATTTTCAGGGTCGATAATATAAAACTACTGTGAACTTGTGCCTAGAATTAGTTTAGAATTTTAAGACTCCTACAAACAGAGTAAAGTGTTCGTTTTAGGTTCTTGTCAATTAGAGTATCCATTCTGTTTTTGAGGACACGTTTTGCCTCATCACGTTCTGCTCCAGGTGGCAAAGACAATACTGTATTGATAAATTCTGGTAGTGATTCGCGAATCCACCCATCTAGCATGTTGTAGACTTTGGGGGGAATGAGATCACACTTGTCTTTATCAAGATCCAAAACATCCGCAAAGTTTTCATGTTCTACTCGATACACCAGAGCCAAAACGACATTGTCTGGATTTGGATTCTTTAGAATTTCTAAGGAACGTTCTCCAGTCTTTCCTTGTTCTACTTTATTTTTCAAACCTACGGGATTGACAATTACACCACTGATTCCAACCTTTCTTCCCTCAACTCCAGTAACTGTTGCAAAGATAAAGTCCTTAAAATCACCATTCTCTTTTACAGAAAATACGTGAACTCCTTCTTTGAGTTGAGGTTTTTTTCCAAACATGGGTAAACTGGATATGATAGTGTATTTAATGTATTATGAATTTTTCAAGTGTTTATGGACTTTGAATCCAATTAAAGCAGGTGCTGCAATATACATTACCAAGTTAAGTGCAATAACTGAAATTCCCAATCCTAAAACTTCAACTTCTGAACCATCTTCAGCCAATGTCATAATAGACAATGTTGAAATCATTGGAGTGATAAATGCTCTAACTGCTTCTTGGAACATTGGGTTCTCTCTTTGCCAATCAGCAATTGTTGGTGAGAATAAATAGTATAGTTGGTTAAATCCAGTCATGAATGATGCACCAGATGTAGTGCTAAGTACAGTGTTGTCTCTAATTTCTCTTAAGAATTGGACTTGTGGTGCCAATTCAGTTCCATATGCTGCAGTTGCAATCAAACAGCCACCACCATTAGAACTAGGGGTTGGTTCAACTTCTTGAGCTGATACATAATATCCATTATTGTTAGTGACAAGTTTTTCGCCAGCATAAAATTTCTTGAATTCATTTGCAGTGCCATCAAAAATTTCTATCCATCCATCATCGATTTGTATTGATGAGTTACCAGTGTCTTCATCAAAATTAATAGTTACATCTGTTCCTCCAACCCGAATTGGGTTTTTTGTAGTCTTTACAAGGAAACTATAATCATCATCAAATCCTGTTTTTTTAGCATCGTCATATATTCGAAGTTGTCCCTTAACTAATTCAACATAATGAGGATTTTCACTATTGCGTGCAAAAGATTTCAAATCATTAGATTGTCCAATAAGAAAAATAGAACCAGGTTGAACTGTAGTTGCAGCATATCCCCAATCTAATGTCACAGGGGAGGTTCCAGGTGTCCTACCAACTACAATAACATCTCCTACACGAAGTGGAGTTCCAGGAGAAATGTCTTTGATAATCTCTCCACCTCGGCTGATTATAGTATGTGATTCTCCACCACTAGAGACTTCACCGGTTAGTGGCAAAGTTGGAACTAAAGGAGGAGGGGAAGATTCATCAAGATAGTTAGGGTTTTCAAAATGAAAGTTGTCAATCTTTGGATCAAAAGGAATTCTTTCCAGTCTTATTTCCTCAGACCATCTATTGTATGCATTATTTTGAGATGATTCTACAAAACCATCAGGTTTTAGATAGTTAGATTCTCCAAGAAAAACAACTGCAAGGTCATATTTGCCCTTATCAACTAAATCCAATCCTTTTTGCTTTAATGCATCTGCTTTGAGATTGATTAGATTTTGATCATTTGGATTAATCTTGTAAGCTAGATCAAAATTCTTTATTGCCTCATCAAAATTACCATTATTAAGATACTCAGTTCCTTGTTGAATCCATCCATTATATTCAGCTTTAGATTCTTCTTGTTTTTGTAATCGTTCAAGAACATTTTCCTTATTTTTTAGAGCTGTGGAGTCATTTGGATCAATTTGTAATGCTTTATTGTAATAAGATAATGCGTTCTCATCTTGTCCCAATTTAGAATATGTCCAACCTATATTGACTAAAGCGCTATCATCATCAGGATCTAGTTGTAATTCTTTTTTATAGGCTTGAATTGATTCTTGGTATTTGCCTAATTCACCTAAAGCATATCCCTTTTCAAAATACACACCAGATTTGTTGGGGTCTAATCGGATAGCTTGGTTTAATGCAATTAATGCTTCAGAATAGCGTTCAAGATCATTGAGCAAGTATCCTTTGTTACGCCAAGGCCATCTTTCACTAGAATCAATGGATATTGCTTTTTCATATGCATTTAGTGCTTCTGTGTATCGTTGTAAATCCCATAATGCATTTCCTTTGTAATTCCAAGCAGACACATTATTTGGATCTAGTTTTATTGATTGGTTCAGTACTTCAAGAGCTTCAGCAGGTCTATCTACAACTCATCCTAAAACCCTACAATACATCAAAAATGATGCAATGTTGATTAATGATTCATAATTTTCTGATATTCTCTCATATCTTATTGCCATCTT
>JOSY01000007.1 GCA_000746765.1 Marine Group I thaumarchaeote SCGC AAA799-D11 | reverse complement strand
TTATTTCTTGATATTTCATGGAATGGTATCAATTGAGATAATTCTTAGATCAAGATGATCGTAATTATTTTACAAAATGATCGGTTTTAGGATGACTTGCTAATTTCAAAAGATTAACGCCAATGTTGTGCCAAGCCCATTCATGATTAGGATCTAATGATATTGCTTTTTCATATGCTGTAATAGCTTCGGCATATTTTCCTTGATTAGATAATTCAATTCCTATGTTATTCCAATCATCAGCTGATTTTTCAGATTTAGGGATCGGTGTAGGTGAAGGAGCAGGAGCAGGAGCAGGAGCAGTGTAACATTTCATTGCGACACCTTTTGATTCTAGTGTTTTTAGTAGTGTTTGAGCAGCTGAGACCACAGAGTTCTTGTCACTATCACTTCCGTATTCATATTTCACATTCAAATGATGAGAGGAACTATGAATCTGTCCTCCATAATATGACTTGTCCCAATCTCCCGAACAACCAGATACGCCTAATGCAGTATCGGGATGCAATGCCATATTTGCAGTAATGTAATTCCAACCATTAGAGCTCTGATAACTGCATGATAATTTTGACCAATAATCAGTGTTGCTTAATTCAGATTCCCAATACCAATTTAAAATAACAGGACATTCTACAGTAACTGCCAAAGCATCTTGAGAAAAAGTAAATCCCATAATCATAATACTTGACAATATTATAATCACGAATTTTTTCGTACAAGTATTACGTTAACAAAATAATTAAAGATGATCTTATAATGGGAAATCCTTATAACGAAAATTTTCTATTAATGGTATGAAAATAGTTACAATTTCGTTTTTGATAATTTTTGCTATGGTAGGAACAGTTTATGCACAAGAATTTCCAGAATTAGGAGTCAAAGTTGATGTGGTTGCAGACAATCTCAAAGTTCCATGGGCAATTGATTTTGCATCAGATGGCAGGATGTTCTTTACTGAAAGAGTCGGCAATGTCAATGTAATTGAGAATGGAGAGGTAAACCAAATCATGTCACTAGGAGTTGGAGGAGGAGAAGGTGGAATGCTTGGAATTGCACTTGATCCTAACTTTGATGAGAACCATTACATCTACATTTACTATACTTACAACGAGTTTCTTGGAATCAAGAACAGACTAGTGCAATATTCTGAGTCAAACAACGTACTAACTGAAGAGAAAGTTCTGATTGAAGGTATTCCTGGTGCGCCATACCATGATGGTGGCAGAATAAAGTTTGGACCAGATGGAATGCTGTATGTTACAACAGGTGATGCAGTACAGCCAGACCTCTCACAAGACTTGAATTCAGTTGCAGGAAAAATTTTGAGAATAAATTCAGATGGAAGTATTCCAGATGGCAACCCATTTGATTCAGCAGTCTATTCCATTGGACATCGCAATCCACAAGGAATTGCATGGGATGAGTCTGGAAATTTAGTTGCAACAGAGCATGGTCCATCTGGATGGAGAGGAGTTGCACATGATGAAATCAATTTGATAGTACCAGGTGCAAACTATGGATGGCCCGATGTAATCGGAGATGAAGTCATGAAAGGTGCAACAAATCCAATTTTACATTCAGGTGATGATACTTGGGCTCCATCAGGGTCTACATTTTACTATGGAGATGAGATGCCAATGTTTGATGGAAAATATTTTGCAGCGGCACTCAAAGGAGAACACATTCACATCATAGAGTTTGATGAGAATTTCAGAGTACCATTTCACGGAGAACTATTCTCTGGAGAGTTTGGAAGAATTAGAGATGTAACAAGTGGTCCTGATGGATTGTACTTTATGACAAGCAATCAAGACGGTAGAGGCAACCCAAATTTGTACGATGATAAAATTTTAAGAATATCACCACTATACGATTACAAGAGCAATCCATGGATTCAAAATATCTCTGAATGGCATATTGAGGGTTTGATTTCAAAGCAAGAGTCACTTGAAGCACATTTTTATCTTGAAGAAAGAGGAATCATATCTCAAAACTAGAGACTGTCAAAATCAGACCAGTCTCTGCCCAATTTGTTGAGAATATCCCAAGCAAATCTGTCAATGTTTATGCCTGGACTTGCAATAACTAGAACAACATGAGTTCCAAATGGAAAACTCATCATCACTGCATTTTCTCTTCTTGAAGAAGAATACTTTACCCGTCCAAGATCTGCATCAAAGCCTTGTCTGTTTGCAACTCTATGAGCTAACTCTTGGAATAGTTGTCTTCTCTGAGCAACATTTAGCATTGGAACTGACTTTTCATCAAAACCCCCAACAATTAATTCTCCTTTGGAATCAATTAATCCACAAAATCTAATCTCAGGTTCTAAAAGAATTGAGGTTATTCTTTTTTTGATGTCTTCAAGTGGAAGTTCTTCAGCCATATACTTAGTTGATGCTTTTTCTATTTAATGAATCTCCAAATTCCAATCATGGTTTTAAGAATACTTTGAGTGTATCAGGTTTTTTTGCATGATTAATTGCATCAGTGAATTTCTCCAAAGGAAAAGTAGAATCGATCATAGAATCAACTGAAACAATTCCAGTTACAAGTGCATCAATTGCAGGTTTGAATAATCCACAACGAGAACCAATCAAAGTAATCTCATTTACTACAGTAGGAGTCAAGTCAAGGTTCTCTCGTGATGCAATTGTTGATTTTAAAATTACAGTCCCACGTGGCTTTACAAGCTTCATAGTATCTGCAAATCCAGAATTACTTCCAGTAGCTTCTACTACCAAATCATAAGACTGTGAATCTGAAGGTGTGATTCCAATCCTAGTTTTAATTTCAAATTTTTCCAAATGTGCTAGTTTGGTTTCATGTCTACCAAAACATGCAACATCAGGACAAGATAATTTTAGGACTTGGCATATCATCTGTGCCAATCTACCATCCCCTACAACTGCTACTTTCCAATCAGAGTTTAGTGATACTTGCTCTTTGATTTCAAATGCTGCTGCCAGTGGCTCTACAAATACTGCCTGCTCATCTGTGATACTATCAGGAATCACATGTAGGTTTTCCTCAGGCAAAGACAAAAACTCAGCAAATGCTCCATCTCTTTTCAAAATTCCAAGAACAGTTCTGTTTGGACAGTGTCTTTGCATTCCTTTTTTACAGGAATCACATTTGTTGCATCCAACATTGATCTCACCTACAACTCTTTTTCCAACCAAGTCAGGGTTTTGGGATTTTTCTACAATCCCGACAAATTCATGACCCAAAACTCCATTGTATTGCATATATCCATCTAGAATCTCCAAGTCAGTTCCACAGATTCCAGCTAGACTAACTCGTACCAAAGACTCTCCAGGTTTTGGGTCTGGATAATTCTCATCATACTTCATCTGTTTTCCATCAAAGGACATAGCTTTCATGAAAATATTTGAGAGTCATTCCATTTTAAAATATGGATTAATTTTTCAAATAGATTTGAGATAGTGCTTCTAAATCAAACATGGATATCATACTATATTGCTGATTAATTACAGGATACATCATATCAAATGGGTTTGTTGTATGTCCCAATCCAACTGCATGTCCTAGCTCATGTCTTGTAATCATCTCAATTTCTTTTTCTTCTATGGAATCAACATCATACAAAATTACAAAGACACGCTCTATCTTGTCATCTGTAATTTTGTACTTTGTGAATCCATCTGTATTTTGGGGTCCAGTATTTTGGGTCAGAAATATCATAATTTGAGATTCTGTTTTATCATCTACAATGTCTAGTTGCGGAATTTCAGTTTGGGTTTGCTCTGAGATAAATGTAATTGCACTATTCCATCCAAAGAAATGATCATCTTCCATAACAGGAGAGTCAATTACTGACTGTATTATTCCAATTGTAGATGAATCAACATCAAAGTCTGATTCAATCACTACATTGATGGCATCAACATCATTCCATGGCATTAGATAGTTCCATTCAGAGCCATATGCAGCAGACATTGGAAATAAGATCAGTACAGAAAGTATTCCCAAAAATACAATATTCATAAAAAATTGCGGAAAATTTTGATTAAAACGAGGAATATGTAATTAGAGTTACAGACATCAAATCTAGCCTCAAAATCACACCAATATCGCTAATTCTTAATATCGGCAAATGGCAGGTGTGGCATTGGACAAAAAAGAGATTCTAAAAGAATTTTCAGCAGATCCTGACAAATACTATAACGTTAAACTGTTCCAAGAACAAGGATTCGTCAGAAAATCATGTGCCAAATGTGGCAGATTCTTTTGGACTCTAAATGCAGACAGAGACTTGTGCCCCGATGATGGATTGGATACCTATTCTTTCATTGGAGAGCCACCAACATCAAAGCGATTTGATTACACACAATCATGGAAACAAGTAGAAGAATTTTTTGTAAAAAACAATCATACTTCAGTTAGCCGTTACCCTGTAGTTTGCAGATGGCGTGATGACTTGTACTTCACAATAGCTTCAGTTGTGGACTTTCAAAGAGTTATGGGAAGCAAGGTAGTTTTTGAGTTTCCTGCAAACCCTCTTGTAGTTCCACAGACATGTTTGCGATTCAAGGATTTAGAAAATGTTGGTGTTACTGGCAGACACTTTTCATCATTTTGTATGATAGGACAACACAGTGTTCCTGATTTGGGAGGATATTGGAAAGATGAATGTGTTGATTTGGATTATAGACTACTAACTGAGCAATTTGGAATAAACAAAGACGAAGTAGTATTTGTTGAAGATGTTTGGGCAGGTGGCGGTTCATTTGGTCCATCATTAGAATACTTTGTTCGAGGACTAGAACTTGGAAATGCAGTATTTACTGAATTTCAAGGGGAATTAGGGCAACATACTACACTAGACCAACGTGTAATTGACATGGGTGCAGGTCTTGAGAGATTTGCATGGATTACCATGGGTACACCTACTGCTTATGATTGCTGCTTTGGTCCAATTAATCAGAAATTATTTGATACTATAGGAATTGATTCAGATTCAGAAATTTTGCGCAAATACTTTACTGAAATTGCAAAAGAGATTGATCATTACGATGACTTGAATCAAGTAAGACGTCTTGCAGTAAAGAATGCAGGAATTTCAGATGAACAAATGCAAAAGATGATCACGCCACTAGAAGGAATGTATCTAATTGCAGATCACTTGAGAACTCTAATCTTTGCAATTACTGATGGTGCTTTGCCAAGTAATGTTGGTGGTGGATACAACTTGAGAATGATGTTGCGTCGTATCAATGCAACCATATCAAAATTGAATCTCAAACTCAACATTGATGACTTGATTGACTTGCATGTTGACTATCTCAAGGACACTTATCCTGAACTTGATGAGAAACGCGATGATGTAAAGTCAATTTTGAAATTGGAATCAGCAAGATACGAAGAATCCAAAGTTCACATGAAGAAAAAGGCAGATAAAATCAAAGAGAAGGGAACGCCATCAGTTGATGAATTAATTACATACTACGAATCAGATGGAATCACACCTGAATATCTCAAAGAAGTTGATGCAATTTCTGAAATCCCATCATCATTTTACTCCAAGTTATCTGATTTGCACCAGTCATACAAGAAAAAGGCAATTGCAGAATTACCTTTAGAAGGACTGCCAGAAACTGAAACTCTGTTCTACCAAGACGATCCAATGGAGTTTTCAGCCAAGGTACTAAAAGTAATTGATGATATGATAGTCCTTGATAGGACCTCATTTTACGCACGGGGTGGGGGTCAAGAGCCAGACCACGGAACCATTGCAAGATTCAATGTTGTCGATGTAGACAAACATGCAAACATTATCGTTCACAAGCTTGAAGGTGGAACTCCAAAAGAAGGAGAGACCGTATCATGTAAAGTTGATGAGACAAGACGTTCCAACATTACTAAAAATCACACAAGTACTCACATTCTAAATGCATCATCACGTAAAGTTTTGGGTTCTTGGATTTGGCAGCATTCAGCTTTCAAAGAAGATGATCATGCCAGGTTGGACATAACACATCATTCATCATTATCGGATGATGAAGTAAAAAAGATAGAGACTGCAGCAAACGACATGGTAAAGAAAAACCTCAATGTCAACATCGATTACTATGACAGAGGAACTGCAGAACAGACATACGGATTTAGAATTTATCAGGGAGGTGTTGTTCCAGTAAAAGCAGTTAGGATTGTATCCATTGAAGATCAAGATGTGGAGGCTTGTGGTGGAACACATGTCAAAAAAACAGGCGACATTGAACTAATCAAAATTACAAAAACTAAACGCATTCAAGATGGGGTGGTTCGTCTTGAATTTGTTTCAGGACCTGGCGCATTTGAGTATGAGAAACAACAAGAAGCTGAAAGCAGACGCAAAGCTAAAGAAGCAAAACAAAAAGAGCAACTAGAAAAACAACGTGAAGAAAACAAAGCCAAAGCCAGAGAAAAGATTCCTGTTCTATTAGAAAAAGTTCTAGCTGGAGAATCAGTAGAATCTGACGGAATCAATACCAAAGGAAAGTTATGTTTTACAGCAAGTCCTGATTATGATGATTATTTCTGCCAAAACTTTGGAAAGAAATTGGTTGGTAAGGACTCAACTGCAGCATTTTGTGGGATCTTTGAAGCTGGACCAACAATCCGAGTAATGGTGTTCTCAGGCGAGCAATCAGGCGTAAATGCAGGCCAAATAGCCCGAGAAATAGCCTCAATTTTGGGAGGTTCTGGAGGAGGAGATGCCAAATTTGCTCAAGGTGGAGGAAAAGACACATCTAAAAAAGACGAGGCAATAGTCAAAGCAAAATCTATGATTTTAGGATGATATAATGACGATAAACTGGACTGAGATTGAAAACAAGTGGAGAACAAAGTGGCAAGAAAACAAAGACTTTGAAACAAATCCAAATGACAAACCAAAAAAATTCATTACAGTAGCATATCCTTATCCAAACTCTCCACAACACATTGGACATGGTAGAACATACACACTAGCTGATGTTCATGCAAGATTCTATCGAATGAAAGGATACAATGTTTTGTTTCCAATGGGATTCCATTATACAGGAACTCCTGTACTTGGTATGGCCAAAAGAATTGAAGCTGGAGAAAAAGAAATCTTAGATGGTTTGCGAAATATCTATCACGTCCCTGAAGATGCAATCAAGACATTTGTTGAACCAATTAAAATTGCAGACTATTTTCATGAAGAGATAAAATCTGGAATGATTGAGATGGGTTATTCCATTGACTGGAGACGAGAGTTTACAACTATAGTTCCAGGTTATCAGAGATTCATTGAATGGCAAATTACTACACTCAAAGAAAAGGGACGAATCATTCAGGGTAGTCATCCAGTTGGTTGGTGTCCTGTTGATCAAAACCCAGTATCACAACACGATACAATGGGAGATGTTGAACCAAAGATTGATGACAAGAATTTTTTGATTAAATTCAAGTTTGGTGAATTTGTATTTCCAATTACAACATTACGTCCTGAAACAATCTTTGGCATTACGAATCTTTGGGTCAATCCAAAGACAATATACAAAAAAGTGTCAGTCGATGGAGAAACATGGATAGTATCTAGTGAATGTGCAAAAAAGATTTCATTCTTTGAAAAAGAAGTGTCTGAGATTGGTGAGATTCCAGGTAGTGAGATTATTGGCAAGACTGCAATTAACCATGATGGACGAAAAATTCCAATACTTCCTGCCGACTTTGTAGAGCCAAGCATGGGCACAGGATTGGTAATGTCCGTACCTGCACACGCACCAAAGGATTACCAGGCACTAGTTGATTTTAAGAAAGACCAGCCTCAGAGTTCAGAATACCAGCTAATCAAGCCCATCTCAATTATTGCTACTGAAGGATATAGTGAGATTCCAGCAAAAGACATCATTGAAAAAATGGGAATCTCTGATCAATCTGATGACAAGCTAGAAGAAGCCACCAAGGAATTATATCTTAAAGAATTCACTGATGGAAAACTCAATGGCAAGTGTGATCAGTTTGATGGTGAGAAGGTGCAGTTTGGACGTGACAAGATTCGAGCTTGGCTTCAAGAAAATGGCAATTTAGAAAAGTTCCCAGTGTTAGAGAATGCACCAGTACGTTGTCGTTGTGGAGCTGAATGTGTTGTCAAAGTATTGAACAATCAGTGGTTTTTGAATTATGGTGATGAAGAATGGAAGGAGTTGGCTCGAAATTGTTTAGATGAGATGAACATTCTACCTAACAACATCAAGACAGAGTTTGTTGAAGTAATTGATTGGTTGCATGAGCGAGCTTGTGCAAGACAACAGGGACTTGGAACTAAACTTCCATGGGATAAAGACTGGATTGTAGAGTCATTATCTGATAGTGTAATTTACATGGCATACTATACATTGTCACGATTTGTAAATGACGGAACCGTTTCACCTGAGAACTTGACAAAAGAATTCTTTGATTATGTTTTGTCAGATAAAGGGGATGTGTCACTAGCTGCAAGTACATCCAAGCTTAGTGAAGATACAATTAATCTAATGAAAAAAGAGTTCACGTACTTTTATCCAGTTGATTCAAGACATTCAGGTCGTGATTTGGTACAGAATCACTTGTCATTTTTTGTTTTGAATCACGTTGCAATCTTTGAGAAGAACTTGTGGCCACAAGAAATTGTAGTTAACGGCAGTGTAATGATGGATGGAGCTAAAATGTCAAAAAGCATGGGCAACATCATCCCATTGCGAGCTGCAATCAAAGATCATGGTGCAGACCCAATTAGGTTGGCCATCATATCATCAGCTGAATTACTCCAAGATGCTGATTTTAACATGGAATCAGTTTCAGGCATTCAAAGCAAGCTAGAGTCTCTTTTAGAGGCATGTTCTAGCCTCAAAAAAGCCGAAATTGGAGAGTTACAAGCTGAAGACAGGTGGATTTTATCTAAAACTCAGAGCAAGATTGCAGAAATTACTGAAGCAGTTGAAAAAATGAGATTGCGTGAAGCACTACATGATATCTTGTTTACATTTGAATCGGACTTGAGCTGGTATTCTAAAAGAACACAAGCCAAAGGACGTGAGGATATCTCAGGAATTTTACACCAAATCAATTCAGCTCGAGTTGCAATGTTATCTCCATTTGCACCACATGTATCTGAAGAGATGTGGGAAAGGCTAGGAAATTCTGAATTGGTTTCAAAATCACAGTGGCCAGAATATTCAGCTGACAAAGTAGATGCTGCATCAATTCAAGCTGAAGAGCTGTTAAAATCTACAATGGATGATATTACAAATATTCTCAAAGTTACAAAGATTGAACCAAAGAAGATTGTAATTTATGTTAATTCAGATGAGACAAAATCTAGAATCTATCGTAAGATGCTCAGCATCATGGTAGGTGGACAAAACAACATGGGAGTTGTAATGAAGGAATTAATCGCAGATCCAAACACTGCCGATGCTAAAAAGATGCCTGATTTTGTTCAAAAAGTAATCAAAGATTTACATTCAGAATCAGAAAGTATCAAAAAGATGAAGCTTGAAGCAGAATCCTTTGATGAGAAAGAGTTTCTAAAATCAGAACTTTACAGTATGGGCAAGAAAGAGTTTGGTGTGGACATTGAGGTATATTCAGAATCAGATGAGAACATTTATGATCCTAAAGGAAAAGCTAGACATGCACGACCTTTCAAACCTGCGATATTGATTGAATAGTTTTGAAAATAGAAACACTCAACAAAAAAATCAAGTCTTGTCAAAAGTGCCCAAGACTATCCACATACATCAGAGATGTTGCAAAAAACAAGGTTAGACGATTCAAAGATGAATCATACTACGGCAGGCCACTATCAGGATTTGGAGATATCAAGGCTAAATTACTCATTGTAGGGCTAGCTCCTGCTGCACACGGAGGAAATCGCACAGGAAGGATGTTTACAGGAGATTCCTCAGGGGACTGGCTTGCCAAAGTAATGCACAAGACAGGGTTTGCAAACATTCCAACTTCTCAGACCAGTGATGACGGTCTGGCTCTGAATAATGCATACATTACAGCTGCAGTCAGATGTGCTCCGCCTCAAAACAAGCCAACAAAAGAAGAAATACAAAACTGTCATTCATTCCTAGAGCAAGAGTTCCAAATACTATCCAATGTTACAACAATTCTGTGTCTTGGAAAGATAGCATATGACGCCACCTGCAAGCTTTTAGATGTAAAACCAGGAAAATTTGGACACAATCAAGTATTCGAATATGATAACATCAAAGTCATTACATCTTACCACCCATCAAAACAAAACACGCAAACAGGAAGGCTACTCTGGAAGAACTGGTATGCAGTTTTCAAGAGAGCAAAAAAATTGTGTACATAATTACGTGAATCAGAGATTTAAATTAATATCACAATTCCCAATTCTCAAGAAACCACAAAACCAAACAAATTAGAAAAGCGCATAACATTATACATGTCAGCAATACCAAATAGAAAAATGAGTAAATCAACAAATTACAAAAATCATTTCATTGTAGCAGGAATCCTTGCAGGTGTTGGAATAGCATTACTAGCATATCTAATGTTCTATGTATCACCAGCTGAAGTCCTAGAGACAGTCAAGATAATTGCAGTTACTGATAGTGGCTGTATCGCTGAAACCCTAGATGGTCATGCAGTAAACATTGGCCAATGCCAAGGTGAACCAGGTGACTTTGTCAGTGCATACGTTGATCAAAAACTCAAAGAAAGAGCAGCATTGATGAACCCAACCAACTAATTTTCTTTTATTCTTATTTCATCCATGCATACAGGACAAATTTTCTGATTCTCATATTCAATTAGATTTCCCCTCAAGTGTGCAGGCTTGCCACATTTGGCACACGTTAATGAATAGTATTCTTCAATTTCAGAGGTACAATCAGAGCACAGCAGCTTGTCTACACCATGATCATGGTATCTGCTTACTTGATCAACTGACTTTTTGCACCTCTCACAAATTTCAGACATGGTTTACTTTTACAAAATTTGCAAGATAAAGACTGAGCCTAATTCTCATCATTGGTATCTTGGATAGCATATCTGCCAAGTGTAGTATGAGCATCTCTTTCTGTTGCAAATTTTTTTGATTTAAGTGCGGCCTCTGAAATTATCTCCAGTCTACCAATTATGATATAGTCTGTCATGTTTTGGTAGGTCTGAGAATCAGCAGGATCTTCAGCATAAACAATCTGGATATATGCACGAAGTGGATTCCACATTGAGGATTTTTTTTCAATCATCTGTTTTATTTTGCCATAGGTTCCTGTCTGACTCATGCCAGAGCGATAAAGTCCAGTATTTTCTCCTGAATCAGCTTCTTGATAGATACAGATAGCATAAGTGCCATCATCTTTTTCGATAAATGTAAGATGGATGTCTTTAGGCTTCCACGTCTTTACAATTTCAGCAATCTTTTGAGATTCTTCTTTTTTTACAAACAACGGAACTGCAATTGGGTTTCCTGCATTGCTCCTCCAGGCAATTCCGTAAAAGTTACCATACCATGAAAATTTTGCATCAGCCATTAACTAACCTTCAAAAATTTTTCAACTTAAGGGTATTGATGAGTCTAAGGATTAATTGCATTTAGAATTAGCATGACACCTAAAACAATTCCTGCAACAATGATTACTCCTTTGAATAATGTCTTCAATAGTTACAACCTACATATTCTCAACTTAAGCGTATTGAATCTAGTCTTGTGATTCTTCGTATTCTTCGTCTTGCTCATATCCTTCTTTTAGGTCTAGTTGATGATCTTCCTCTTTCATCTCTTCTTGTTCGAGTTTCTTCCATTCTTTTTCTTTGTCTTCAGACATGAATTACAAAGGGTGTTTTTTACATATTAACAGATTCTTTATTTTCAGTTTTGAGATTAGGGTGTTTAAGAGTCGTGGTTTTCAACTGCATGCTGTTCTAAGACACCAATGCATTCATTAAGCAAATCATTTTCAGATATTGCCTTTGTTTCCTGCAGATTGAATTCCTGGCTTAGTTGTAAGTCATATTCTTTGAGATCGTTTCGGTATGTGTTGCAGGCAGAGCGAATAAGACGCCAATAATAGTATCCTTTGTTCATCTCCTCACTGAGATTATCTGATTGTAAAATTCTCAAAAGTTTCTCATAATCTTCTTTGTAGTTGTCAAATTTTCCCTTTACAATTGCAGGCAATTCTGCATACCAGTCACGTCCCTCACTTGTTTTTTCTACATTGTTGAGTTTTTGTAGTTGGTATGAAACTGAATCTCTCAGCACATCCAAAACATCATTTGTCTCAAGAAGTCTCAAGAGTTCTGGGTTTATCATAAATCCAATCTAAAACATGCAAACTTAAGAGTATTGATGATTTTCAAATCAATCTAGATCATCTATTGCGTCTTGAATGTCATCAACCCATCCACCAACATTAAACACACCAAACTTGTAGGTCTGCTCACCATCTGAAGTCTTGGTACTAATACAGGCCTTTTTCATCAGTAGTCCTTCACGCCAGGTATGAGTTACATCGGATAACGGAATATCAAGAATTGTTTCCCCCATATGCTTTGAGAAATCCATAATTCTAGATCTAGTCTTGTCAAATGCAATTCTTTTTGTGGTTAGGGTAAGAACGCCTTGGCCTAGTGTATCTTCATGACAGTCTTCTTGTTTTAGCTTTTTCTCATCCATGTCTTTCTTTGATGATTCGAGTAACTTCGGCAACTAATTCCTCATCTTTTTTTACCAATTCTTCTAAGGCTGCACGATATTCCTCATCTCCCCATTTGTCTTGGGCAAACATCTGTTTTACCAAATTTACAATATCAGACTTGTTTTTCTGATGATCATGTTTTGCGTTATCTAGATTATCCATAATTCACACATTATTCAATCAAATTAAATTCCTTCTTCATTGACATCGGGTTCAGGATTTGCACTCTCAAAGGTCATTTCAGATTTCTGGCAAGACTCACATTTCTCCCACATGCCAAACTCGTTTCGAATTTTTCCCTTGCCATCACATCTCAGACATGGCATGAGTAGTCTACTAAAGATTCAAACTTAAGATTTTTGATTAATCCAAACTAGAATTGGTTTTACTTTTTGGCTTTTTGTGGTTTTGAATGGGCCTTTACCATGTGTCTCATCGTTCTTTCAGGTTCAGTAAATTCCATTTCACATATTCTGCAAACAAGACCAGGTGTTTCAGGTTTCTTTTTGAATAGATTCACGGAGGTAACGCAAAGTGGTTTCAATATGAACTAATGAAAAGCAAGAGAATTCGGGTTTTGGTTAAAAAATCAATACAAAAATGATGTATGGATAAATATGTGAAATTGCAAATTACATTAATCTTCAAGAATCCTGCAAAGCCTACTACCTTTGCAGGCTTGAAGCTGATTGTATAGTATGTTTTTGTTTGGCTTAATCCGACCAATGTCCCAAACAAGGACACACATACGGTCAGACATACTTTTCATATAATTGATTTAACATAGAATTGATCTTTTCGTTTTCATGATCTCCCCAGGAATCAGATTTTATTCTGATGTGAATATTGTTTTTCTCAAGATTTGTAGTGATTTTGGGATACATCATTCCAATGAAAAACGATTTCTTGTCTAGATGCATTTGTTCAGCTTTGTGCTGAAAGTAGCTGACCCATTCAGATTCGGCGTCTTCAAAGGTCTCAAAGATTATTGATTGAATCTTTTCTTCAATCTCTTTGTCCATTATTTTACTATAGATTAAATCAAAATAAGGATTTAGAATCCATTATTTAATCAAGCATTACAACTGCTGCAATTGCTATCAAACTAACACAAATTGCAATTATCGATAATTTGCTATTTTTACTCCATCCCTCTTTTACCGTAATTTTCATCATTCATTTGATGTCTAAAGGAGTATAACTAGTATAGTAGACAGTTGCTAGCTAGATTATTTGCTAGCTAGCATGTCTTTAAACTCCTCTACAGGAGTAATGAACTTGCATCTTTTGCAAAACAACACCTCTTTGTTTTGCATTTTTTTGAAATTAGTTGGTATCTTTCCGCAGAAAAGAGACTCACTTTGACAGTTTGGACATTTTGCAAGCAAATGATTCATGCCATGTTCATCAGTGATGTTCATGAGTGAATTATGTCATCATAATATATTAAAAAAAAGAATAATTTGTACTAGTGCCAAAAACTACATTCTTTTGTCACATATGAAAATTGTATTGCAGTGTAGACTGATTTTTTATTAATTACAAAACAAAAACTCACTTAGGATTCGGTCGTTTCTGCTTTTTGCCAAAAGTAACCTAGAATTCGTTTCATGGCCGAATCTATATCTTCAAACTTTTTGCCAACAGTTAGTAGCACCACATTGGCCGCAGCTTGACTTTTTATTCCATTTTGCAAAGTCTTTGTCAGCTGGAATCTTAACTACAGTAATCCTCTGACATCCTGAACATTGTACCTTGATTGGAACGTTTCCTTCATTTCCACCAACAAACAAGTCCTTGAATCCCATGGTTCTAGTTTACACCTTTTCTTCGTGAAAGTTTTTCGCCTGAAAAGTTGCTAGTTCTCTCAAATTCTTTGGCTTTTGCCTTTATCTCATCTCTTTCTTCTTGGGTTTGTTCACGAATAATAACATCATCTGCATCAGTGTAATTTTGACATTTGTTGCATAACCACAACGTTTCCTTGTCATTGGTATTATACAGAGGATAGCGTCTTTCCTCACATTGTTTACAGTAAAGAGGCATAATATACAAGAAAATAATTCTCAAATTAAGCGTATTGGATTAATCTTCGTCTTCGTCTTCTTCATTGGTAAGCAATTTCTGATTCAAGTTATCAAAGTGCATAGCAATGTACCAGCCATTTGGATTTACCATAATTTCCAATAAACCAACTAATATTAAAGTATGAGGATATTCATTTAAGATTCTAGTTCAGATAGAATTAGAGCGCGTTTTTTGCGCAGACTCTCTAGGTTTTTTTCTAATCTACGCAGAGTTTCTGAATCGGAATCAGGTTTTTTACTTTCTGATTCTTTGTGCTCTTCTAACTTTTTGATTCGAGAATCAGTATCACTCAATGCCTCTTGTAGTGCTGCAACATCTTTTTCAAAAGACAAGTTATCAGGATTGAGTTAATTATCAAATTAAGGGTTTATGGAATAAATGTCTCTTTGATTCCATTGTTCTTTTTGATAGTCTGTCCCAAAGACATCAAGGGATTTTGTGATACATTCTTCTTGGTCCATTCCTTGTGGGAATAATTTCTTGCAATCATCTACTGCAAGCTGCAGGTTTCTCTGATCACGTTCTGTAACATAGATGTCATAGTTTGAGGTACCCATTATTCCAACAATTATTGCAACTACAACTACAATGGATAAAGGAACTATTGGTCTCATCGTCCTGAGACATAAGCCACATACAGTGCAATAGATACTACTGATGATACTCCAATAATAATACCAAGTTCTTTTCTAGAAAAGACTGCCGTTCTGTAACTCAATGAATAATTTATTTTATTACAGAATTTAGGGTTTAGGATTCACAGCCAATTCCATCATTATCTCCATCAAAGTTGTGAGGATCAGGTGGTAGAACGGTGAATTTCTTGTACACAACATCTACACAATTCAAGTCTGGTGGCGGAGATGGAATACAAAAGTCTGGATATGACACATCACAATCATTTTGATTATCTAGTGTAGGTGTAGATGCTGGAATGGGTTGGCATCCGTGTTTTTGGGCCCAAGAATAATGCTCAAATTCTGAAGATTGACAAAACTCTGAACTTAGATATCCCAATCCAGAATCTAATAGTTCTTGATTAAGTGATACTCCATTACAATATACAGTACCAAGCATTCTACCATGACTTCCCTCAGTCTGCTTGTCATCTTCATCAACTAGTACAAAAGAATCAACAGGACATATTGTCTGAATGAAATTTCTTGCCTCAATGCCATTTGTCTCATCAAGTTCAGGAGCTGATGCTAATGCAAATCTAATTGATTTTCCATCAACATGAATTGTATCACCATCAACTATTCTAGTAACATATCCTGATAGGCATTCAGCATATCCTTTACAATTACCAGAAGTAGAATAGTTTCTAAATTCACTTTCCTTTGGTTCAACATAACATTCACCTCTATGCTTCATTGCCATGTGTTCGGCATTCAATCCACAAAGGTTACCATAAGTTACTCCATCAACTCCACATACGGGATTGTACTCCATTGTACATGCAATTGGCGGTTTTTCAGTATGCCATCCACGATGTTTCATCTTTTCAACTGATGCCTCATTAAAACAAGCTGGGGTCGCGTCATGTTTGAACATCAACTGCTTTCCCTCAAGACAGATTACATTTTCAGCTGAAATTCCTGCAAACTTTTGGTGGTGTGGTCGCAAGTATTCTTTGATAACACCATCCATTACACACAGTCGTCCTGCATATGCACCAGGCCCACATCTGTCATCTAGAACACATATTCCATCAAGGGAAGCAAATCCAGGTGCACACATTCCCATGTAGGAGCGATGATGTTGTCCCATGTATTCAGGATGAGATGGTGCAAAGATAGGAGTTGGAATTAGTAAAACAAATGCAATTACAACAATTAGAATTTCTCTCAATAATATCACTAAGGTGTTTCTTTCAATTAAGAATATCTAGAATTTATTCTCAAATGCTACTTCATTAAGAGGCAACTGACCACCACGTTGTGCTGCATCTTCTGCTTTTTTACCAACTACAACCATCATTACAATGAGATGGTTCTCTGGCAGATTGATTACTTTGGCCAATTCATCATACTCAAAACCAACCATTGGACATGAATCAAGTCCCATGTCACGGGCTGCAAGCATTATTGTTTGAGCTGCCATACCACAAGAACGAATTGCTTCATCTCTTTGTGCTTGTGTATCAGTAGAATATTTTCTCTCAAGGCTTGCTTTTACCATTTCTTGTTTTTCTGTTGGGTGATTCTTCCAATAACGTAATGGCTCAGTCTTCCAAGCAGTCATATCACCACACAAAACAACAACCAAAGAACCATCTTTTGGTTGAGCTTGTCCACGTGCAGCTTCAGAAACTTTCTCTTTTACATCCTGATCAGTGACATAAATAAATCTCCAGTTTTGTTGGTTGTAACTTGTAGGAGACAATATCACATGTTCCATGAGTTTTTTAACTTCTTCAGGACTCATCTTGTGATTAGGATCAAACTTTTTGATTGCACGTCGTGTTGATACTGCTTCAAAAACATCCATGAAATGAATCCAAAATTAATCTAAAATAAATTAAACGAAAAGACAATCGAGATTAAGACCAAGACCAAAAGCGTCTTGATGACATCTCTTACCACTTAAGATCAGAAACGGTTGTCCTCTGATGACAGTGATTTCATCTTAAGGCCTGAAACGATTGTTTTCAGACGACAGACTTGTCTTTTCTTAAACAGATTATGTGAATTTGATATTTAACCGATGCTAATGATTTCTACTAGTGGTAATCGTATCTAACAAATTCAGATAGTCTATTTATTACACCCCAGAGATTCACAAAATATCTTGAAGATTGCAGTAATGGGGATGGGAGTAGCAGGTTCCTATCTTATGGCCAGACTAAAAGACTCTGAACATGATGTAACAGGATACGAGTTAAACCCAAAGGAGAGACATGATTCTATTTGTGCTTGGGGCACAATCAAACCGATTCTTACAGAATACTGTAAAAAAACTGGCAGAGATTTTAACGACTTTCTAATTCATGACGGAAAAAACATGCATGTCAAGATGAACAATGACGTAAAGTTTGACATTGGGTTACACGGATTGTGTACTTATGACAAGATTGGTCTAATCAAAGATTTCATTAAAGATTCTAAAATTATCTATGGCAAACCACCATCACTTGAAGAGTTAGAAAAAGAGTATGACATGATAGTGGACTGTACTGGATTTCATAGAGTATACTTGCCAAAACTCAAAGAAGATTTCTTTTTGCCTACATACGAATACAAAGTAGAATATGAAAATGGAGTTCCATATGATGACTTTTACATTGAACCATTTCCCGGAATGTCAGGATATTTCTGGTATTTCCCACTAGGAGAAAAATGGGCACACATTGGTGCAGGAGATTACAACAAGAATCACATCAAAGCAACTGATGATTTCTTGAAGAAGCACGGAGGTAAAGTTCTAAAAACTAAAGGCAGGCCAATTAGATTAGCAACTCCTGACAGATGCAAGCCATACTATTCAGGTAAAGTAGTGGGTGTTGGAGAATCAATTGGTACAGTTTATGCGTTGTTAGGCGAAGGAATTATTCCATCAATGCAATGTGTTGAGCTTTTCTTGGAAAACATGAATGATTTCAAAGCATATGAAAAGGCAGTTGAAGAACACTACAAAGTTTATGCCAAAGTTTTCAATTTTGTTAGAGCAAAAATCAAAAAAGATTTCAATTTCTTCAAATCATTACCTGATTTTCTTGCTATCTTTCGTTACATGAAAAAGAATGAAGATAGATTTGGAATGGACATCAAGATTGCTGATTTGATGAAAGTGGCCAAAGCCTAAATCTATCTAAAATTCATCACCACAAACTGAGCAATGACAATGTCCATCAGATTGTGTATGGTTTCTGCATTTTGCACACCAATTAGTTGACATGAAATAGAATCTAAAATTTTTCATTTACAAACGGATGTGAAATTATTTTGATGAATTGAGTTCTAGCCAAAACTAACAGAGCCAAATCCTTCTCTGTTTGTTCTGTTTGATGCCATGTTGTAATCATAAATTATCTTAGAGTATTCCTTGAATTCTTCTTTCATTGGTTCCAAGTCTTCTGCCAAATAAAATCCAGGGCAATCACCAGTAAATTGGTATGTCGCATGAACACGTGGTTTTCCTTTCTCATTTTCAAGCCAGCTAGAAAATGGATACAAGTAACATACTCCAGGTCTGTCTGGATGCATAGAGCATCCTCCCTCTTCATTTAGAAATCTACAGGAAATATGCGTACCATCATCAGCTTCAGTTTCATCAGTTTTTCTTTTAAGATTAATTGTAGTCATTGTAGTCATCTGTCCAGATGGTCCTGGTTCAGAATAAGTGACAGTCAAAGTTTCATTTTTGATAAACTCTGAAGGCTTTTGATATTTCAGACCCTTACCAATTGTAATCAAGTCATCTGAAGTCAGCGGGAGTCTTCCTTGTCTATCACAGCAGTTATGACAATCAGGCCAGAAACATTTCCATAAAATGAATTTTTTTTCAGAATTCAGATAAGGTACATGAAACACGACGTCTTTTACTTTGATTGGCCTATCAGATACATCAGTAATTTTTCCTAGCATAAAGTTTCGAAGTACAGGGTCAACATCCCAATCTTTTTGTAGTAAATCTAGTGACTCTTCTATCTCCTTTTGGGACAATAAGTTATAACATCATTTGCAGATGTTATTAATGTTGAGTGAAAAAGGCAAATATGCTTCAGCTACAGAAAATAGAAGATTTGTCTGGTCAGAAATAATTTGGCCTTTAATTTTAGAACTAAACGATGTTGCATTTACTTTAAAACAATTTCAAGATAAACGTGACAAGATTTGTCAACAGTATAATCTGTCCATTAATGTCCCATCAAGAGGGCTAGCATCATTACAACAAAAAGGAATCATACTCAAAGAAGGAACACTTTACTCCATTCACTACAAGTTAATTCCTTACATGAGACTAAGAGCAGAGTGCGATTATGCAACTGCAATTAGAGAAGTCAGACTAAAGTAATTACAACAAATGATTATATTCTAAACATTCAAAATTTCTTTCAAGTAGCCCGATAGTCTAGCGGTCAAGGATTCTGCCCTCTGGATCTCACAAAGTGGATATAGGCGGAGACGGCAGTTCGAATCTGCCTCGGGCTACTGGAATAATTTCTAAAAGTTCTATCTTGATGCTTGTGCTATTCTTTCTAACTCATTTTTCTTCTTTACAGAAGGAGCGTTAGGATCGTTATCTGCAGCCAAGATTAGTTGTTCTGCCATGTGTTCTTCGATAGGTTTTGGATTGGAGAATGTTGATTCTTTGATTGCATCAGCAATGAATCTCAAAGCCAAGTCAACTCTTCTGATTGGTGCAACATCAACAGATACATGATAAACAGTACCGCCATAAACAATTCTAGTTGTATCCTCATTAGGAGCTGAATTCTCAACTGCTCTAACTAGTACCTCTACTGGGTTTTTGCCAGTTTTAAGTTCGATAATTGTAAATGCTGTTCTAACTGTATTGAGAACTTTGGTTTTCTTTCCAGTCATTCTGCCAGTGTTCTTTGCATATTTTTTACCAAAATGCATTGTCTTGTTGATTAGTCTTTCAACAATGTTAACATCTGCTTTGTTGAATCTTTTGAGTGCAGAACGACCAAATGTGTATGGTAAGATTTGTTTTCTTAGAGAAATTGCGGTTTTAAGACCTGGGTCTTTAACTTCAATATCAGATAAATCCCATTTTCTAAATAGTAACAAGTTTTTTGTTTGTGCCATTTCTATCTCCTTGGTTTCTCCTTCTTTCCAATTACTAGTTCATGAAGGGCAGTACCATTTACTTTGAATACTTTGAATCTAACACCAGGAATATCTCCCATTGCACCACCTTGAGTTGCACCCATTCCTTGAATGTGAACTTCATCGTGTTCATCAATAAAGTTCATTGCACCGTCTCTTGGCAAGAATGCTGTAACTGTTTTACCATTTTTAATTAATTGGACACGAACACATTTTCTAATTGCAGAGTTTGGTTGTTTTGCTGCAACTCCAACTTTTTCTAAAACAATACCTCTTGCTTGGGGAGCACCACCAAGTGGGTCTGCTTTCTTATCAATACCTAATTCTCTTCTCTTGTAAGTTGAGATTGCCCATCTCTGTCTCTTCTTTTTAGTAGTTAGAACTCTACCTGCAAATAATCCAAGTGGTGATTTTCTCAATTTCTACATCTCCATAGTTTGTCTTTCAGGACTGTTAATCAAGACACTAGTAATATCAAAATATCGTTTTGCAAGCATTCTTGCCTTCTCAGCATTACGGCCTTCTCTGCCTACAACAATTCCTTTCTTTCTTGGGTCTACCATAACGATTGCCTGTTTTGTCCCATCTGCCCGTGTATTTATTTTTACTTCAGAAACTAGTTTAGAATTAAGCAAATTAGACAGAAATTTTGCTGGATCCTCATCAAATTCTACGAGTTCAACATTTCTTTTTACAATGTTTTGTAAGGATTTGATATGCATTCCACCCTTGCCAATTGCAAGACCCATCTTTCCTGTGTTGACTACAAAAATTACCCTATCTTGTTTTTCATCTTCTACACAATCACGTGCTGTTGCACCAGTAACATTTTGGAACAAAGACATCATACGCATTTGATCCGTTGTTAGTTTGATTGATTGTGTCATAATTCTTAATGTCTCCAAACAAAAAATGTCTCATTTAAACTTTCAATAGTATATCTAATCATTTTTTTCCTCAGCTTCTGTATCTTTTAAAATTGATTTGATGTTTGCATCATCGATTGATGTGAATGAAATTGTTGAAATTCTAAATTGTAAGCCACATAATCTACCCAATGCGACTGAAGTTCCTTGGAAGTTCACTAAAGGTATTTTTTCTTTTTTTGCATCTGATTCAATTTGCTCAATCATTTCTTTCTCAACAGATTGAGACAATACAATTAGCTTGGAATTTTTTACAGAGTTTAAAACTTGTTTAGTACCCATGGTGAGCTTTCCTTCTTTATGGGCATCCTTTAAAGATTTTTCAAGTATCTTACTCATGTTTTTCCTTATGAGCATCGTCACAACAGGGCTTTATAGGTTTATGGAAAAATTACGCACACAAAAAAGAAAGATTACTCATTAAAACCAAACAAAGAAGAAAATACACGAGTTAATTCTTCAAAAAAATTAGTTTGTTTTTCGTTTTTATTTTCTGCTGGAATTGTTTTTTCATGTAAAGTTTTTTCAGTTGACAAAGTTTCAATTTCAGGTTCTGGCGTATTGATTACTTTAGGAATTTCAAAGGTTTCTGATTTTAGAGATAGTGCAGTATTAAGATTTGTTCTTGCAGTATAGTAATTTGGATTCTCATCTAGAATTTCATTGTAAAGCAAAATAGCATCATCAAGGTTTCCAAGATTTGCTAAGGCATTTGCCTTGTTATTTTTTGCAGGCAAATAACTAGAATCAAGAGCAATAGCATGATCATAGTATGCAATCGCTTCTGTAACATATCCAACTTTTCCTAATGTAGAACCTTTGTTGACAAGAATCTCAACATTGTCAGGACTTTCAACTAGAGATTCATTAAAGAATTTCAAAGAATTATCGAATTGACATAATCTGTAAAGAGCAGGACCCATACCATCATAATAAGAAATTGTGTCAACAAAAGTACTAGAATCACATTTAAGATTAATTTGATTCAATAGTTTTCCAAGTTCGATATCTTCTACAGAAAGGTTATCATGTTCTTCATTTTCTAAAACATTTTCTGAATTATTTTTTGTTTCTGTTTTAGTTTCTTGTTTTTCATTTTTATTTTCTTTTTCTAAAATTATTTTTTCATTATTTGTTTCCGTAGTAGGCACAATTGTTGTGTCTTCAGTTTGTGTTGTGTCTTCAGTTTGTGTTGTGTCTTCAGTTTGTGTTGTGTCTTCAGTTTGTGTTGTGTCTTCAGTTTTCAGTTTGTGTTATTGTAGATGGTTCTATAGTGTATTCAAAGAAATGTTGGGCATCATCTTCAACATAATGTGCTTTTATTGAATATGTTCCTTCAGACTTAAAGTTCACACCATCTTTTACAAGAAAACTTGCAGAAAATTCTAAATCATTGTTAATGTTTCCAAAATAAAATCCTGCAGGAGTTCCAAACGGATCATGAACACCAATTAAAACAGTGGGTGAATCCAAAGTGGAGACACTTCCAAAAATTTTGATTGTGTCACCATCAGAATAGTGGTCTTTTTCAGTATAGAAAGACATGATTTCAGGCACTATGACGTCTGAAGGAGTGGTTTCAGGTTCAGATTCTACAATATCACCTTGAATTACAAAACTATGCTCTTCAGTTACTTGTCCATAGTCTAACTTTACTAGATATTCTCCAGGCATTTCATAAAATGGTGATTCTAAAGTAATTGTTTTTGAGAAACTTCCATCAGATGAAAGATCCAAATTATTTGCAGACAGAATTTTTCCATCAGGATCAAATACACTCATAGCAATTACTGGCATTCCAAAATCAATAATCTGCCCAGAAATTACTAGTGTGTCACCAGTTTGATAACCATCTTTGTTAAAACTCACATTAAATGAATCAGCAAAGACATCATTGAATGCAAACGGTGCAAAAGCTGTTAACACTAGAGTTATCCCTAGAATGAATCGCATCACAAGAAAAAACACGTAATTTTCTATTTAATAATCACGTATAATTGATACTTTTCATTCTACAGAAATTGATCTAGTTATAGGATTTGATAGTGCAGTTGGATCTTTTAGCGAAGTCCAAACAAATGTTTCAATGCTATAATCTCCAGAATTTTTTGGAGTCCAAGATTGAGACACGTCAAGGTTTTGTCCTGATGATAGCTGACCTTGAATCCAAGAAAGCGACACCACATAGTTTTCAGAATTTCTTACTTGGAACAGATAAACAAACTTTTGATCATAGTCTTGCAGGTTTGACAAACTACCAACGATCTGAACTTGTTGATCAGAAGAAACAGAAGTCAAATGGTTTCCAAAACTATCAGAGATATTGATTTGTAAGTTTTCTAATCGTTGAGTTGAAGGTACAGATGATTCTACTCTAGATTGAGCCTGAATCTCTAAATTATCAGATTCAGAATATGGTTTTGGTAGGGTATAATCATTGTATCGAGCAGAAATGTTATCACCGGGAATTGCATATAGTCTATTTCCACTTGATGCTGAATTTTGAGTAAGTGATATTGTGGCAACAAAGGAACCAGAACTTTCAGATGTTTCTATTGCATTTGCAGTAATTCCGCCAACATCAGAGTCTGAAAAAACTTCAACTTCAATTTGATCAATTGCCTCAGGGTTTAGGTTCATGTCAAGATCAATTACCCTAACTATTACAGAATCATCATTAACGAAAACATCATTTGCAAACTCTACTGTTCCAAGATTCCACGATATTGGTACTGATTCAGATAAGACCACACCATCGGCAAACTCAAAGGACACAGTTACTGCAGAATCTCTTTCTACTTCCAAGAATCCATTTGTAGGACCAGTGCCAACAGTTCTAGGAGTTGTATCATAGTCACCATCACCATCTGCATCATGTAAGAATCCAGTGAGAATTATTTCGCCAGTAAATATTCCACTTGAGACATCTGTTTCAGTTAGTCTGTATGGTTCTAATGAATGACTTCGGGTTGATACTTTGATTGGATTCTCATTATCATCACCAATTGAATCAATCAAGTCTTTGTCGGTGTTCCAACTAGGTGCAATTATTTTGATTTGGATTTTGTCTGTCCAAGAGTAAATAGGCCTATCGAAAAATATTGGCGCATATGGTTTGTCATAATCTGGAATCTCTTGAGCAGTAGCAAACGGCAAAATAAAAATTAAAAATAAAAAATCAAGCAATTGTTTTTCTTATAGAATGTTAAGATTTATGGTTTGTCAGTCTGATTCTTCGTCAGGAAGAGATATTGCCAAAATGTTGTCTCCACGAAGTAAAACCTTGCCTAGTTGTTTTTTATCATCTTCAGAAACATCTTCGGCATTTTCTAGTGTAAGATTCATGTGAATATCAAAGTCTTTGAGAGCTCCTTGAATGGTCTTGTTGTTTCTTAATCGAAGCAATACAACTTTGTCTTTGGAGTTTGTCATTAATGTTGAAATCTCATCTGCCATAATCATCATCCAATTATTTCTTCTTGCTTACTTGCATGTACAAGTCTACTGTACCACTTCCAATTGGAATGTTACTTCCAACAATTACGTTTTCAGTAATACCTTTGAGTTGTTCAATCTCACCGCCAAGTGCAGCGTGTGCAATTGTTGGAACAGTAATCTCAAATGCTGCTCTTGCCAAGACACTATCTTTGGTTCCAGCAATTCCGTGTCTTCCGATTTGTTGCATGTAACCACGAGAACACATCAAATCAGCTACTAACATGATGTATCTATTATCAACTTCAAGTCCTTGGTCTTCTAGAGTACTGTTAAGTTCATTGATTAACGCATTTCTTGCAGCTTCAATTCCAAGTGTTCCTGCAATTTCAAAGACGTTGTTTGTTCTAACGTTTCTCTTGTCGATTCCTTTAACTTCTAAGACTTTGGCAACATTAGAACCAGTTGTTTGGATAACCCACTCATCATCTTTTTGGACAAGTGTTACACGTTCAATGTCTGGTACACCTTTGACGGTAGTGTTGAGAACCTTGTTTCTGATTGCAATTACTGTTGCAGTGTCAGATTCTTCAACTAGTTTTAGTGTGATTAGTTCTCCTGTTGTTTCCATCTTGAATTTCTTGTTAGAAGATAATGCTGCCTCTACTTCTGCAATAGAACAACCTCTTTCTTTAAGCCTATTTTCGCTCAAAATTAGTTTAATTTCAGTTGCATAATCAGTCTCACTATCTGCAATCAAGGCACTTACTTTGGTTTGCAAAACATTTCTTGCAACTTCAATTGCCTTTTCTCTTGATTTCTTTGATTCATCATCAAGATAGATATCCATAGTTGGTGTCACTGGTTTCTTTCTTGCATCAACAAGTTCAATTAGTCGTGGAAGACCCAATGTTACGTTTCTTTCTTTGATTCCTGCAAAGTGGAATGTTCTTAATGTCATCTGAGTACCTGGTTCACCAATTGATTGTGCAGTAATGATTCCAACTGCTTGTCCTGGTTCCACTTTAGCTTTGTTGTAAAGTAATAGTCCTTTCTTACATACTGCTTCAATACCATCTTTGCTTAATTCTGAATCTAGTAATGCATCAGTTACAAGTTTAGTTAGTCTTGGATTGAATGTCTTTGTGTATTTCTTGGCTAGTGTTTCAATCTCATCTTTTGTTGCCTTTTTACCAGAATCAATAATTTTTTGAGATTCAATTAATCTACTTGGGTTAAATGCTTCACCATGGTCACTCTTTTGCACATCAATTCCATCTTCACCATAAAGGAATTGAACAATGTGTCCGTGAGGATCTCTTACAGTTCCATCATATTCTAATCTAATGTGTTCTAATGCGTTAATCAATCTACGCTGCATGTAACCACTTTGTTGTGTTCTAACTGCAGTATCAACAAGTCCTTCACGACCACCCATTGCGTGGAAGAAGAATTCAAGTGCAGAGAGTCCTTCTCTGTAGTTAGATTTTACAAATCCGTGTGCATCTGGATTATCATCGTGTTCTTGATAATGAGTTAATGCTCGGTTATTGAAACCTTCATGAAGTCTGTTACCTCTTCTTGACTGTTGTCCAAGAGCTCCTGCCATCTGACCTACATTAAGTGATGAACCTCTTGCACCAGTAGTAGCCATGATTTTTCCTGCATTATCTGCTGGAAGACAATCATTTGCAGTGGAGCCTGCCTTGTCTCTTGCTTTACCTAATTCATTTACAATGTATGCCTCTAAGGCTTCTTCAGGCTTCATACCTCTAGTGAGTTTGAGTGTTCCTTTCTTGTATTGATCAGTCAAATCACTGACAATATCATAAGTTCCTTGAATGTCATCTAGAATCTGTTGTTTGTCTTTGTCAGGGACGATAAGGTCACCATAACCATAACTGAAACCATAATGGGTGATGAATTGTTTTACCATAATGAGAATGGAGTTAAGGAAACTTTTTCCTACAGCATTACCATAGTCTTTTGCAATTCTGTGAAGAACACTCTCTGGCTCTTCAGCACCAATTGAAGATTTGTCAATTACACCACTGATTAGTTCGCCGTTTTTAATTACAACATCTTTTGCTTGTCCTTTTGTTCCCTTGGACCATTTTGATGTAATAACATAGTTGAAGTCTTTTGGTAAGAATAATGAGAAGAGTTGTTTTCCAGTATAAGCTGGACCATCTTTAGTTTTAGTTGCAGGTTTTGGTAAAGGTTCGGTGTAACCACCAAGCATTGCAAGGTTTGAGAATTCTTGAACAGTCAATACTGTATCGTCTTTAGTTAGAAGATATGCACCAGTTACAAAGTCTCTTAATGCACCAATAATTGGTCCACCATATCTTGGGGAGATTAATTGATCTTGAACTCTCATCAAAAGAATTGCTTCTGCTCTTGCTTCCTCACTTTGAGGAACGTGAAGGTTCATCTCATCACCATCAAAGTCTGCGTTGTATGGAGGACAAACTGATGGGTGTAGTCTGAATGTCTTTCCTGGAAGCACACGAACATAATGTGCCATGATTGACATCTGGTGGAGTGATGGTTGTCTGTTGAACATGACAATATCACCATCTGCAAGATGTCTTTCTACCAAGTATCCAATCTCAAGTGTTTCAGCGATTGTAGAGCGGTCCTCTACGAAATCAAGTCTAATCTTTACACCATCTGGTCTGACGATATAGTTTACACCTGGGAATTTCTCAGGTCCGTTAATTACGAGTTTTCTCATTCTTTCAATATTCCATTCTGTAACAATTTCAGGAATAGTTAATTTCATAGCAACTGCTTCTGGAACACCAACCTCACTCAAATCCAAGTTAGGATCAGGTGAGATTACAGTTCTGCTTGAAAAGTCGACTCTCTTTCCAGATAATGAACCTCTGAATCGTCCTTCTTTTCCTTTGAGTCTTTGCGTTAAGGTTTTGAGAGGACGTCCAGAACGATGGTGAGCTTGTGGAATTCCAGATACTTCGTTATCAAAGTATGTGGTTGTGTGATATTGTAAAAGATCTACCAAGTCTTGAACGATAAGAGGAGGAGTACCTGCATCTTTACTTTCTTTTAGTCTCTGATTAACTCTGATGATATCCACCATCTTGTGAGTCAAGTCATCTTCTGATCTAATTCCAGTCTCCAAAATGATTGAAGGTCTAACAGTGACTGGTGGAACAGGAAATGCCTGTAAGACAAACCACTCAGGTCTTGCAGTAATTGGATCATATGATAATAATTCTAAATCTTCATCAAGGATTTGTGAGAATCTTTCTCTAATTGTAATTGGGAGTAATCTGTGTTCTCCAATTTCTGTTTTCTCTACAAAGATAGTTGGTTTTGTAAAGATTAGTTCGTATTGTGTTTTACCACAATGAGGACATTCTTTTGCTTTCTTTGCTTTTTCAATAATTTGTTCTGGAATACGTTTTTGAGATATTACAGTGTATGCTGCATGTTTCTCTTTGATAGTTTTGAAGACGTTAAGATCTTCTTGTGGAACCTTTAGTCTTGCACAAGAACGACATGTTGATTGTAACAGTTTGTAGATATTATCAATAAATGCGATGTGTAAAACAGGTTCTGCTAATTCCAAGTGTCCAAAATGTCCAGGACATCTTGCTGCAGTATTTCCACAAGTAAGACATTTTTGTCCAGGCTCCAATGTTCCCAGTCTGCCATCCATCAAACCTCCTTGAACTGGCATTCCATCTTCATCATAGGTTTCTGGAGCTGTGATTTCTGCAACAGAGTATTTTCTGATTTCAGTTGGAGACCAAACAGAGAATCTGATTCCGTCGATTGCTTTTACTGCTTGAATGGACATTATAGTTTCTCCTTGATTAACAATCTTGGTGCGACGTTGAGGCTTTGCATCTCTTGTAAGAGTAGTTTGAATGCATATGCAACTGAAACTGATGATACTTTGGCTTTATCACCACATACTCTACAGACATATTTTCTTTGTTTAACATCATGATAAGCAACAAGACCACATCTCTCACATACATAGATATCAGATTTATCAGACTCATCAAGTAGTCTGTCTTTAAGAATCATTGAAGCACCATAGGCAATCAAACAGTCTCTCTCCATCTCACCGAATCTTAGACCTCCACCTCTTGCTCTTCCTTCGGTTGGTTGTTTAGTTAACATCTGTACTTGTCCACGTGCTCTTGCATGAATCTTGTCTGCAACCATATGGTGTAGTTTTTGATAGTATACAACTCCAATGAAAACTTCAACTGGGAATGATTTTCCAGTTCTTCCATCATACATTATTTCTTTACCAGAATATTCAAATCCGTGTGCATCCATTACTTCTCTTACTTCATCCATCTTTTCTCCAACAAATGCAGAACCATCAAATCTTGCTCCACGTAATGCGGCAGATTTTCCACAGATTGATTCCATCATCATGCCGACTGTCATTCTAGATGGGAAAGCATGTGGATTAATCAAAACATCAGGAGACATCCCACTTGCAGTATATGGCAAGTCTTCTGCTTTAGCTAAAATTCCCAACACTCCTTTTTGTCCGTGTCTTGATGCAAATTTATCACCAATCTCAGGAATTCTCATATCTCTTGCTCTAATTTTGTACATCTTTCCACCTTCGTTTGATTGGGTCATAACTACAGTATCAACAACTCCGGTTTCTGAAGGTCTAACACCAATTGAGGTGTCTCTTCTGTAAGGACCAGATGATTCAAACTCTCTATATTCTTCCATGAATCTTGGAGGACTAGTTTTTCCAATCAAGATATCTCCACCTTTTACTGGAGCTTCAGCTGCAACAACACCGTCTTCTTCTAAGAGTCTGTATGCACGTTCTCCTTTGTATCCTCTGATGTTGTCTTCAGCATTTGGAATTTCAAATGCATCACGCATTCCACCAGGATATTGTTTTGCCTCAGCATCATAAATTCTAAAGAAGAATGTTCTGCCAAGACCTCTATCAACGGATGCTTTGCTAAGAACAATTGCATCTTCAATATTGTAGCCATCAAATGGTAATACTGCAACAACACAGTTCTGACCTGCTGGTCTGTCTTCCAATCCCAAAAGTTTCATTGCTTTGGTATTGACAATTGGGACTTGAGGATATAGCATAAAGTGTTGTCTAACATACGTACTGGTATTCATCATTGGTGTTGAGAATCCTAAACTCTGTTTTGCCATTGCAGATTCGTATGTATTTCTTGGAGACTGATTGTGTTCAGGATATGGAATGATTGAAGCACCTGCACCAAGAATTGCTGGTGGGAAAACTTCAAGGTGAGTGTGTTTCTTTGTGTCTTTCTCATCTAGTGTGACATAACAGTTCTCTTCTTCATTTGCATCAATCATTTCTAAGACACCCATTCTCAAAAGATCAGTCCACGAGATGAGTTTCTTTGAAATTTTGTCTAGTAAATCAGCAGTAAATAATGGTTTGTTATCTTTGATGATGATTAATGGTCTTAAGACACGTCCTGCATTACAGTTAACATAAAGTCTTCTAGTAGAGCCTTCAATTTCAGATTTATGAAATGACACACCAACATGTGGATGAATCTTTGAGTTTCTTCTCAAATCTCTAAGAGATTCTGCTAGTTGTTCACCATCTTTGTAATATCCAATTAGTCTACCATCAACAAAGATTCTAGTTCCATCTTTCTTCAAGTCTTCTTTTGCATCAAAAAAGTGAACAGTTCCAAGATCATAGAGTTTTTCTACAATTTCTTCAGAAGGGACATTTACAGAAATAATTCCAGACAAGGCTAGATTCTTTACAAGACCACAGTTAGAACCCTCAGGAGTTTCACTTGGACAGATTCTTCCAAAGTGTGTTGCGTGCAAGTCTCTTGCCTCAAAGTTTGGCTGAGTTCTACTAAGCGGAGATTGAATTCTTCTAAGGTGGCTAATTGTTGAAAGATAGTTTGTTCTATCAAGTAATTGAGTAACACCTACTCTGCCTCTACCCCAGTTTCCTGTGGCTATTGCATTGTTTAGTTTATCAGAAATAATTCCCGGACGAATTGCAGCAGCAACTGCATTAATTCCACGTTTTTGACCAGAACGCTCTAGTTGGTATTTCATGTCGCGGACAAGATTTCTAAATGCAGTTCTAAACAAGTCTGCAAGCATCTGTCCTGCGAATTTGATGACTTTGTTTCCATAGTGGTCTTTGTCATCTGGTTTAATCCAATCAAGTTTTAGTTCTAATAATTTACAAGCTGCCTCTCCTAAGAATTGGGCTTTTTCTTTTCTGTTTTCAGGATGTTTACCCAAATGAGGTAATAGACCCCAATCAAGCAAAGTCTCAGCACGTTTAATCTGGAACTCTTCAAGCATTCCCGGTGCAATTCTCTTACTGATGTAAACAATAGCGTCTTTTGCAGTTGGGACATCTCCTGCTTTTTCAAAAGATCCTTCTAATTCATCTTGGAGTTCATCTACCAAAGAAACTGCTGCTGCAATCTCTCTATCAGATTCTAAGCCAAGTGCTCTCATCAAAGTAACTACTGGAATATCAACTGGGGAACCAGGAATTCTTGCAACAATTAATCCATCATTTTTCATGACAAGTTCTAATTTTGCACGATAACCAACAATAGAAGAATAGACTTTGGCTTTATGAACAATGTTTCCGCCAACTGTCTCTCTGTCAACTATGATTTTGTTGTAAGAGAGATCTTCTAATCCAACAATTACTCTCTCAGAGCCATTGATGATAAAGTAACCACCAGGATCATTTGGATCTTCACCATGTTCAACTAATTTTTGAGTAGAGAAATTATGTAAGATGCATGCGTTTGATTTTGCCATAACTGGAACATCACCAATGTGGACAAATCTTGATTCAAGGATTTTTCCATCTTCAACAACACTTGCCTCCATCATTACAGGTGCAGAATAAGATACGTTTCTCAGTCTAGCTTCTGCAGGAGTGATATGTGTAATGGAACCGTCAAGTTCCATCATTCTTGGTTGTTGAAGTTTAACTTTACCTAGTTGAATTTTGTAAGGATATTCAGCATTTTCAATATCAATCTGACCGACTTCATTGATTATACTTTGTAGTCCTCTTTCTAAAAACTCATCAAAGGAGTTTAGGTGTTGACGTGCAATACCTTCTCTCTTTAAGATATCTTGAATTACTGGCCAACGTTTAGTTGAAGGATCTGCCATCTAAACTTCCACCACGTATCTATAATAGAGACCTTCACCTGCAGTTGGACTTTTTCTTGTGATTTTTATCATGTCACCAGGTTTTACACCAAGTCCCAAAATTGCAGGATCGTTTACAAAGATTAATGGTAATTCAGTTGGTTTACAATTGTATTTTTTTAAAACTTCTTCAGCTTCTTGTTTTGAAATGATTTCATGTTTTGGAACATAGATATGGTCAGGTACAAGAATTTGGTTTTTCTTAGTTGCCAATTACAAAACCCCCACGTCGAACATTAAATGTAGTAGTAATGAATACACACAAACTGTCAAAATCTCACGCTCAGGTTAATATATATCTAATCTGAAATTCGTCAAGAAAATAGTGATTTTTCTATTTTGTCAACTAATCTTTTCACAACCTTAAATAGGAGAAATTTAGGCGTAAAATCAATGAAATCACAATTGATGGTGTTTGCCTTATCAGCAATTCTAGTTGCTAGTATTGGTATGGCACCAGCATTTGGACAAATACAAAACACGATTGTTGTTACTACTGATAAAACAGCCTATTCAGAAGGCGAAATTATTATGGTAACAGGTGAAGTCAGAGATCTATATTCAGGAACGCCTGTAAGTCTAATTGTAAAAGCTCCTAATGGAAACATGGTCTCAATTGCACAACTAACAGTTGGCGCAGACAAGAAATTCAGCACTGAAATAACTGCTGGAGGTTCATTGATGAGAGCTGAAGGAACTTATACAATTACTGTTCAATACGGCAATGACAATAGATCAGCTACAACATCATTTGAGTTTGGTGGATCTACTGTAGAGAAACCAACTGATTCTATGACTTCTGAAGTAACTGACACAACCGTTTCAATTGAAGGCTCAACTGATCTAATAGGATATGAGATCACAGGTGCAAAACTACTTGGAATTATGCCTGATGTGGATGCAAATTCACTAATCATCTCAATTGATGCCATGGATGATGGTTCAATTACATTAACAATCCCAAGATCTGTGTTGGATGCAACCTTCCCAGATGGTGCTGATGATGACTTTTTCGTCCTAGTTGACGGGGAAGAGGTAGACTTTGATGAAACAAAATCATCAACAGATAGAACACTCACCATAACATTCCCAGCAGGGGCTGAAGAGATTGAAATAATCGGTACATTTGTAGTCCCAGAATTTGGTACAATTGCAGCCATGATTCTAGCAGTAGCAATTATCTCAATAATTGCAGTATCTGCAAAATCAAGACTTAGCATTATGCCAAGAATCTAAAATTTCATCTTTTTTCTCTTTTTAAATATACATAAATACCAAGGTAACTTGGGAAAAATTAGGATGAATTTTAAACGTTCTACAACATCGATGGCAATAGCCCTTTTGGCAGTGTCATTAATTTCAGTGACCTCAATTCAACAAGATGCATTTGCTCAAACACAAGGAATGACCCTAACAGCTATGGCAGACAGCGGTTCTAAAACAATTACCGTAACAGGTAAAACAGTTTCAGGATACACTGATGTCTCATTTACTGTAACGTCTCCAAGTGGAAACAATGTAGTTGCTGTTGGTCAAACAACACCAGATGCTGAAGGAATGTTTGGTGCAGAATTCAAAATAGGCCCAACATGGACTGAAAATGGATTCTATGAAATCAAAGCACAACAAGGCAACACGGCATTGTATACAATGGAAGTTCTTGTTGAAGTAAATGGTGGAATGGCAGAACAAACTTCTGTAACTGAATCCAATTTCTCTTCAGATGTGTTTGAACCAATCGAACCAAATGTTACAAGAGATGCAGGAATTGAAATTAGTACCGCCGAAACCGAAATGGGATCCGATACAATTGTAGTTACTGGAAGTACAGATAGAGTAAGTGCCGATATCACATTAACCGTAACTGCTCCAAATGGAAATGTAGTATCAATTGATCAAGTATCACCAATGCTTGATGGAGAGTTTACAGCAACCATCACAACAGGTGGACCATTATGGACACAAGATGGTATTTACACTGTTACAGCACAACAATTTAACGATCCAAAATATACTGCTTCAGCTGAAGTAGATATTCAAGACGGAATGGTAGTACCAGAATTTGGTACAATTGCAGCCATGATTCTAGCAGTAGCAATTATCTCAATAATTGCAGTATCTGCAAAATCAAGACTGAGTATCATACCAAGATACTAAAATCACATCTTTTTTCATTTTTTAAATATACATAAATAGAGACAGGTTCAAATCGCAACAAGATGAACAGCCGTACGTCGTTCGCGCTACTAGCCGTTTTGACTGCAGTCGGTACTTTAACCATGTCATCAGCATATGCAGATGAAATTCCACAAGCATGTGTTGGGTGTTCCATGGAGGATGCAAGAGCAACATCAAACAAGATGTTGATGCAAGACATCCCCGTATCTGTTTGGACAGATAAAACAGGATACAAACAAGGTGACGTGATTATGGTAAATGGGCAAGTAGCAAATGTAGCATCTGGATTTCCAGTTACAATTACTGTTGTGAGTCCTCTAAACTCCATTATCGCAGTTGATCAAATAACTGTAGGAAATGATGGTACTTTTGAGACAACAATAAACACAGCAGGTAACATGTGGAAATACGACGGTACTTACACCATTAAGGCAAACTATGGCAGTGCTGATAAAAAGAACAGTGTCAAGGTTGAATTAACTGGTGGAGTTGCATACAAACCAAACTATGAAACACCAACAACGTCCAAACAATGTGGTGCTAATGAAATCACTGCAAATGGTCATTGTGTACCATTTAGTATTTCAGGCGGTACAGTTACAAGTGCAACTCTCAATACAGACGATAACTCAATTGTTATCAACATCAATGCCAGAGAGTCCGATGGAACACTAACTGTGACTCCATCAAAGACAGTCCAAGACGGTATCTTCATGGTACTAGTTGATGGACAAGAATGGGATGATGTTGAGATTGTTGCAAACAAAGTAACAGTCATGTTCCCAGCTGGAACTGAACAAATTGAAATTATTGGTACCTTTGTAATCCCAGAATTTGGCACAATTGCAGCCATGATTCTAGCAGTAGCAATTATCTCAATAATTGCAGTATCTGCAAAATCAAGACTTAGCATTATGCCAAGATACTAAAATCACATCTTTTTTCATTTTTTCATTTTTGATAGTAAGAGAAATATACAAACATGCCATTCAAAATTTATGGACTCTAGAATATTTTATGGAGTAATTTCTTTATTGATAATTTCTGCAGTACCTGTTTTTGCTCAAGAATCATTAATTTCAGTTCAAACAGATGACAAAAATTATGACGAGGGGGATACAATAGTAATATCAGGACTAGTCACAACGGTAGTTGGAGAAACACCTGTAACACTTCAATTATTCACAGAAGGAAATCTAGTAGACATAGCACAAATCACAGTAGCTCAAGATGGAACTTATTCTCATACAGTCATTGCAGAAGGCCCATTATGGAATAAAGCAGGAGATTATCTAGTCAGAGTATTATACGGAGAAGGAAATATTGCAGAATCAGAGTTTAGTTACACCCCAAAATCAGAGGTAGTTGAAACCACAACCAATTTTGAAGTTGATGCTGGGAGTCATGGAACATTTGATGTAGAATATACAATCAAAGGAGGTACGGTCAAAGACATGATAGTTGATGCAGATATTTTTGCGTTGATAGTTCAAATTGATTCAACTGATGAAGGAAAAATTGACTTGGATTTGCCAAGAGAGTTTATTGGAGCTGAGAAACAAGATGGAAAAGATGACACCTTTATTGTTTTGATTGATGGGGTGGAGGTACCATATCAAGAATCAGTAGTACATTCAGACTCAAGAGTAATTACAATCAATTTTGAGCAAGGGGATTCAGATATTGAAATTATTGGAACCTATATTGTTCCAGAGTTTGGAACAATTGCAATGATGATTTTGCTAGTTGGAATTATGGCAACAGTAATTTTAACAAGAAATAGATTTCAAATTAAAATTTAGTTTTTTGAAAAAGAATACTTTTCCTTAAACGGAGATACAGATCTCAATTCCTCTACAACTTTTTTTAAAATTTCCACAGTATGCTCAATTTCTTTTTGATCATTAAATATTCCAGTTGTCAACCTCAGAGAGCCAGTAATTTGTTCATGTGAAAATCCCATTGCCTGTAAAACATGAGATGCTTTTTGAGTATGAACAGAACATGCTGAACCAGTAGATGCAGCAATACCATATTCATCGAGTTTGATGATTAGATCTTCGCCATTTACACCAAGAAAGGTAAAATGAGCATTATTTGGTAGATGTGATTCAGGATGACCATTAACAGTAACTTGAGAAATTTCATCAGATACCTTTTGAACCAAAATATCTCGGAGTTTTCGCATATGAGAGATATTCTCATTTAGATTATTTTTTGCAATATCACAGGCTTTACCAAATCCAACAATATTTGCTACATTTTCAGTACCAGAGCGCAAACCGTGTTCTTGTCCACCACCTAAAATCATAGGGTTGAGCAGGACGCCTTTTTTGATGTATAAGGCACCAATTCCCTTTGGACCATATAGCTTATGAGATGAAATAGACAATAAATCTACATCCAATTCGTGCACATCGATTGGTACTTTTCCTATCGCCTGTACTGCATCAGTATGAAATACAACACCATGATCATGACAGAGTTTGGCAATATCTGCAATTGGTTGAATTGTACCAACTTCATTATTGCCAAACATAATTGAGACAATTCTAGTTTTTTCAGATAGGTGATTTTTGAGATCAGATATATCAGTCATGCCAAACTTATCAACTGGAAGATAAATCACATCAAATCCATCTTGAGATAATTTTTTGCATGGTTCTAAAATTGCATCATGTTCAATTGAAGAAGTTATAATTTGACCAGAAGAGTGTTTAGTTGCAATTCCTCGTAATGCAGTATTGTTTGATTCAGTACCACCAGATGTAATGAAAATTTCAGAAGGTTCAGCATCAATCAAAGATGCAATCTGTTTTCTTGCCTTTTCAATTGCTTTACGAGATAACCTACCATAACGATGAATAGAAGAAGGATTTCCATATTGTTCTTTGAGATATGGAAGCATTGATTCTAATACATCATCATGAATTTGAGTAGATGCAGCATTAT
The DNA here is from genome assembly GCA_000746765.1 of Marine Group I thaumarchaeote SCGC AAA799-D11. Lineage (GTDB taxonomy): Archaea > Thermoproteota > Nitrososphaeria > Nitrososphaerales > Nitrosopumilaceae > Nitrosopumilus. The sequence continues at coordinate 37,577 of JOSY01000007.1, read as the reverse complement.
CAAGATAAATCAATCTGCAATCACGTTAATTTTTCCTGGTTTATACCCTTCTTGATCAATTTCAACTGAAGTGAATCCAATCATCTTTAGTTTCTCTGTGATTTTATCTAATACTGCATTATTGAATTCAGGAATATCATTTTTTTCTACCTCAATTTTTGCAGAGCCATTTAGATCACGAACACGAACTTGTTTGACATTGGTTAACTGTTTAACAACAGTTTCACCAAACTCAATTCTAGTAAGTTTCTCAGCAGTGACTCTTTGACCCCATGGAATACGAGAGGCCAAACAGGAGTTAGAAGGTTTATCATGAACAGATAATCCAACTGACTTTGCAATTTGTCTAATTTGTGGTTTTGAGAGATTTGTTTCAACTAGTGGACTCCTAATGCCATTTTGTCGTAATGCATCTATCCCAGGCCTATAATCACCTAAATCATCTAGATTCGTTCCATCAACTATTACATCTACATTATGGTCTTTTGCCAATTTTAGCAGATGATCGCCTAATTCAAGCCTACAATGAAAACATCTAGTGGAATCATTTTTTGTAAATTCTTCATTTTCAAGTTCATTGTAATCTAGGAAAAGTTGGTTTATGCCGATCTCAATACAAATTCTTTTGGCAGTTTGTAGTTCCTCTTCAGAGAGTGTTTTGTAATCAGCAGTCACTGCAATTGCAGAGTCACCTAGTTTTTGATATGCAGCATATGCTACAAGTGCACTATCTACACCTCCAGATAATGCAACCATAACCTTATTTTTATCAGCAAACCAGTCTTCTAATTTAGTTAAATTTGTCATTTAGTTCTCCAGTTTTTCAATCTCTTTTCGAAGTAGTGATTCTGTTTCTTTAATGGATTTTTCAATAGTATTTGATATATCTTTTAAATCATCAAACTCTATTTTAAAATCAGTTTTTCCTTTGAATGTTGATTTTTTGTATCTTACTTCAAACGATCGTCCATCAATTGTCAATGAAATATTTTCATTAGTTCTAGGTACAACAAATCGATTAGACTCAGATATCCTAACACCTAATGTACCAGTTTCAAGAACCAATGTGTCAACTATTTCATCAATATTTTGATCATCACATATTACAGATACAAGATTTGTGGGTCTGCCTTTTTTGGTAATTCCATGATAAATAGAAACATCTCTAGCACCTTTTTGCATAATCTTTTCGATCAGATTTCCAAGTATTTCACCTGAGATATCATCAACATTAGTTTCAAGTATCTTTACCGAATCACTTTCTAAATTGTTTGTAGAGCCTCTAACTAATTTCAATACATTTGAAAAATTTTCAAAATCTTTTTGCCCAGCACCATAACCAATTGAATCAATTTTCATTGCAGGGTAGTAATCCATACAAGTATTCGTCAAATTAGCCAAAATGCATGCACCAGTTGGAGTTGTCAATTCCTCATCAGCACCATTTCCTTTAATTTTCAGATAAGAGTTTTTGAAAATCTCAAGAATAGCACTTGCAGGATTAGACATGGTTCCATGTGAAAAAGTTACATTTCCTCCACCCACAGAAACAGGCATACAGATAATTTTTTCATCAAACAATCCTAAATCATCTAAGGCAATTGTAATTCCAACAATGTCAACTAGGGTATCAATACTAGAAGCTTCATGAAAATGGACAGAATCTTCGGAAACTCCATGTATTTTAGATTCTGAAGAAATGAGTGTGTTAATACAAGATTCAGCAAATGTTTTTGCTTTATCTGAGAGACCTAAGTTTTGTGTAGAGTCGTTGATTGCTTTTTTAATTTCAGATCCCTTTCTTTCATGAGAATTTTCATCAACCTCTAAAATCAGTTGAAGAGCTTCAATTCCTCTTTTTTTGGTTTTTTGAAAATCTATTTTTTTAATAGTTGAATTTGAGAAAAATTTTTCAGATCTTTTGATTCCATCAATTACTTTATCCTTATCAGCTCCCAAATCAATTAAAGAAGATAGAAGCATATCTCCAGATATTCCTGCAATTTGTGGATCAACTACCAAAACCATTGATTAAAAATTATCAAAAATGCTTATAAATTCGTCTGATCGGTCTGAAATTTCATTAGATTTAATTATTGAAAATTAACAGCGATTTTCATGATTACTATTATTGGTTCAGGCAAAGTAGGCGGAGATGCTGCCTTATTTTCAGCACTAAAACGACTAGATGATCAAATTTTGTTATTAGATGTTGCAGAAGGACTTCCTCAAGGGGAAGCAATGGATATCAACCACATGCTTTCAGAACAAGGAATTGATGTTGAAGTAAAAGGTTCCAACAATTTTGAAGATATGAAAGGCTCCAATATTGTTGTAGTAGTTGCAGGTTCTGGAAGAAAACCAGGAATGACTAGAATGGACCTTTTGAAAATTAACGCATCAATTGTAAAAAGTGTAGTAGAAAACGTCAAAAAATATGCAGATGACGCTATGATTATTCCAGTAACTAATCCATTAGATCCTATGGCATACATCACATATAAAGTATCAGGATTTGACAGAAGCAGAGTATTTGGAATGGGCGGCATGCTAGATTTATCAAGATTTAGACAATTTATCCATGAAGCAACAGGACACTCTCGTGATTCAATTAGAGCACTAGTAATTGGCGAACATGGTGAAAACATGTTGCCTTTGCCAAGGTTTTCATCCGTTTCTGGAATACCTCTATCATCATTTCTTCCAAAAGAAAAACTAGATGAATTAGTTCAAAATACAAAACAAGTTGCAGCCAAAGTAATTGAATTAAAGGGTGCAACAGTACATGCGCCAGGAAATGCAATTTCTGCAATTGTTGAATCTGTTGTTAGAGATAGAAAACAAGTAATTCCTGTAGCGACCTATCTTGATGGAGAATATGGTCATTCAGATGTTACCATTGGAGTTCCAGCAGTAATAGGAAAGAAAGGTGTAGAAAAAATTATCGAATTAGATCTAAACGATGAAGAAAAACAAGTCTTTAACAAGGCAGTTGAGAGTGTTAAAGGCGCAATTTCAGGTATTGAAATCTAAGCCTTTTTTTATCCATTAAAAGAAAAACCAATATTGGAAACTTATGAAATTCTAAAAGCTGTAAAATCAGGAAAGATTTCAGTTAATGATGCAAAAAAACTTCTATCATTGTATTCTATTGAAGAGATAGAAGGAATTGCCAAGATAGACATCAATAGAAGGAAACGAAGAGGAATTCCAGAAATAATTTTTGCAGAAACAAAAGAACTAGATGAAATTAAAAAAATCATAAAACGAACTTTAGAGAAATCAAATTCTGTAATTGTTTCAAGATTAAAGAAAACAGATTATTCAAAGATTCAAACATTTGCAAAGAAACTAAAAGTCAAAGTCAAAACAGGGAAAAAATCATCCACATTGTTATTGTTTAAAAAACCAATTAAATTTCAGGGAGGCAAAGTAGGCATTCTTACTGCAGGAACTTCAGACATAGGAGTAGCCGAAGAAGCAAGATTGGTATGTGAAGCAATGAATTGTAAATGCATTACAAGTTATGATGTTGGAGTAGCAGGAATTCAAAGAATTTTTCCAATTTTAAAAGAAATGGTAGAAGAAGATGTTGATTGTATCATAGTAGCTGCAGGAATGGAGGGAGCACTAGCAACTCTGGTTTCCACATTAGTAGACATTCCAATTATTGGAATTCCAACATCAGTAGGGTATGGTTATGGAGAAAAAGGGATTGCAGCTCTTGCTTCAATGCTTCAAAGTTGTTCATTAGGATTATCTGTCGTAAATATCGACAATGGTATTGCGGCAGGTGGAATTGCTGCCAATATTGCAAATAGAACAATAAGAAAAAAAGAATAAGCAAAATTTACAATCCAAGAGGCAAATTAACCTCGTAAATGATATATAACATAGTTAAACGAAATGTGATAGTTGGCCGGCAAACGTGTTGTACTTACTGCTGATCGTAGTTTAATGACAAATTATAGAGGGAATTTTCTGTATGGATTTATTGCATGTGGACCATATGAGGTTCTACCTGAATGGGTTTTTGACAAAGTATTTTGTCCTTCAGTTGAAACAGACCCAATCACAGGTGAAGCAAAGGTTGCACAAATTGGATTAAGAAGAATTGAAAGTTCATTGATTCAAGGAGGTTACAACAGAGAAGACGTATTTATTGGTCATCCAGATATGTTGCACAAATCAATTGGGCCAGATACCAAAGTTGTAGGTATCAACGTAATGGATCCATTAGGAATGGCACCAGTTACCACAACAATGTCGCCAGAAAAATTGTCATATGTTGCAATGAAATTTAAAAAAATGTGTGCAAGTATTATTCAACTAAAAAAGAAATATGATTTCAAAGTTGTAGTTGGAGGAAACGGAGCTTGGGAATTAGCAAAATCAGATAGAATGAAGATTCATGGAATTGATACAGTTGTGGTTGGAGAAGCAGACGAATTAGCAGTTGATTTATTCCAAGATTTAGAGAAAAATGATGCACCAGAATTAATGCATTGTTTTGTAAGAAACCTTGAAAATATTCCGATTATTGAAGGACCTACAATCAATTCTTTGATTGAGGCAATGAGAGGATGTGGAAGAGGTTGTGATTTTTGTGATGTAAATAAAAGGTCAAAGAAAGATCTTCCTATAGAAAGATTACAACATGAAGCAAAAACCAACTTAGATTATGGTTTTGATTCAATCTGGCTACATTCTGATGAAATGTTACTTTATGGATGTGATAACAGAGACTTTGTTCCAAACAGAGATGCAATTACAGACTTGTGGAAGTCATTAAAAGGACTTGGTGCAAACTTTATTGGAACAACACATATGACATTTTCTGCAGTTGCAGCTGATCCTACATTAATGCAACAAATTTCTCATGTAAATGGTCAAGATAAATCAGGAAGATGGCTTGCAACTAATTTAGGAATCGAGACAGTTGCACCAGACATGGTAAAGAAACATCTTGGTGTCAAAACAAGACCATTCTCAACAGAAGAGTGGGGCAGTGTAGTTAGAGAAGGTGCAAAAATTCTTAATGAAAACCATTGGTTCCCAGCTGCTACAATCATTATTGGTTGGCCAGATGAAACACCAGATGACATTCAATATACAATCGACATGATGAATGACTTTAGAGAGATGGACTTTAGAGGATTAGTAGCCCCATTACTGTATCAAGACTTTAGTGAAAAGAATTCAATGCACTTTGGAAACTTGAATGAAGCTCAGTTTACATTGTTTTGGAAATGTTGGGAAAACAACCTTAGAGTGATTAATGACATTATTCCAATTATTCTTAGAAACAAGACTTATGGCCCTCCAATGAAGGTCTTCATGTATGGAATTTTGAAAGCAGGAACTTGGGCAATTATGAGATATCTTAGAGGATTATGTAAGGATCTCTTTAATGGAAGAACGCCTGATGAGATAATTGACAAATATGCTAGAAGCAGATCAGTGTCTGCGCCTAAAATTCAAACAAAGAAATTATAGATTTTCTATAGCAGTATCTGCAATAGTATTTCTTTTTGGTGTCAAAGACACAAAGTAAACTTTGTCAGCTCTTTCAATATTATCTACTTTTTTGTAGGATTTTGAAGGAACATCAAATTCATAGATTCCTGGTTCCAATGAGCCTTTAACATACAACATAAGATATGTTTCTCCAGTAGAAGGACTAAGTGGAATAAATGACATGATATAGTCCTTGTAGGAATTGATTGGAATGGTATTTTTCATTGGCGGTGCAGCCGATGCCAAATACATGAAGATATCCTCAACAGAATCAAATTCCTCATATTCAACATGCATGAAATAAGATAATGTGTTTCAGTATAATAACCTAGAGTAAGTCTAGAAGATTATTTTCTAGATTTGAGAGATTTGTGAACTTTGAATCCAATTAATGCAGGTGCTGCAATATACATGGCCAAGTTAAGTGCAATAACTGAGATTCCCAATCCCAAAACTTCAACTTCTGAACCATCTTCAGCCAATGTCATAATAGACAATGTTGAAATCATTGGAGTGATAAATGCTCTAACTGCTTCTTGGAACATTGGATTCTCTCTTTCCCAATCAGCAATTGTTGGTGAGAATGAATAGTATAATTGGTTAAATCCTGTCATAAAGGATGCACCAGATGCAGTACTCATTACTGTGTTATCTCTAATTTCTCTTAAGAATTGGACTTGTGGTGCTAACTCAGTTCCATATGCTGCAGTTGCAATCAAACAACCACCGCCATTAGATTCTGGTTCGTCAGTTTTAATGACTTGACACATTCCATTTACTAATTCAGTTCCAGGTCCACATGTTGGTTCTGGCTCAGGTTCTGGCTCAGGTTCTGGCTCAGGTTCTGGCTCAGGTTCTGGCTCAGGTTCTGGCTCAGGTTCTGGTGTAGGAGCAGCATTACCACCAACATAATTTACTGTGGCATCACCTTTAGTTGGACCATAGAAGAAATTAACTGTGTATTCTCCAGCATTTTTCCAAAGAGGTCCCCCTCCAACAAGACTTAATTCAAAACTACCATCAGAACTTACGCCACTCATTACTTGGCCAATTTGTACAATACTGTTATCAGGAGAAACAATTGTGTAAGTTAGCGCATGTCCTGCATCTTCATAATCTACAATATTTCCAGATATGATAATAGGATCACCATTACCAACATTTCCAGAACTAGAAGATGCGGTGATGAACGAATTAGCTGCAAATGCAGGTCCGGTCATACCAAAAGTCATAATCGAAATAGCTAATAATGTAAATGCAAAGATACTTGCAGGCTTCATTTTCATTTTGATTCATGAGTTGTCAGTATTTATGTATTCAATGAAAGAAAAATTGACCAGATTATACCCGAATTATACCTTTTTTGACTAAGTATTGGATCGATTTTAGAAATTCTCCTTCTGGAATCTGATCGTCTGCCCACCACTTTGCGGTATTTTTAATCCAATCAGGAATTTTTTGTTCTAGTGAACTTCTTTCAGAAGGATCAATGGAAATTACACCAGTTTCAATGAGATGTTCGATTCCGTTGATAAATTCACCATCAGAAATGTCATCAGATGACCACCAACGAGCATTATTTTTTACCCAATCAGGAACATTTTCAGAGACTACGTCAAATGAAAGAGTTCCAATATTTTTTCCATCATATGAAAGATAGACAAAATATGTTCCAGGCAAAGTGTTTGCATGAATTGTAAACATAGAGCGATAGCTTCCACTATTACTTAGAGATGCACCAAAGTTTTGTATTGTGCCATCAGGATTTGTAAGTTCTATAGATAATGGAATTCCTCGTTTATAATTTTCAACACTTCCTGTCAAAATGATTTCTTTTGTAGAACCGCTTGTTGGAAGAATAACTTTTTCAGAGCTTAATTTGGCAGGGGTGTAAAATGATACAGAGGATTTTGAGTCAAGTAAGCTGAAGATGTTTGGATTTCCAGAGGCATCACGAGAGTCATAATAACGAACGTCAAGACTACCACCAGAAGTATAGATTAGTTTTGAGCCTGTTTTATCACAAATTTGAGATGGCATTTTGAATACTCCGGTAAATATTCCTGTACTAGGTCCTGTCTCTACAAGAGTGAATCCAGTAGATGCCAGACCGCCATGTTCAACTCCATTGACAGTACATCGTTTGTAACGAATGTCTTTGAGTTTTATCTCCAACAAAATTTCCCCGTTTTTTCCTACAGTATCCACATTGTCAGAGTTTGGATCATTTATCACTTGATAAATTTCAACAGTATCACTTTTCAAATTAAGATCAGAGTCACTAAGTGTAATTGTTACTGGTTGACCAAATCGAAATGTTGTTGAAGTTGTAGATACTGTTCCAGAATTTGTTGCAACATCAGATTTGCTTGTAGTCGTAGTTGTAACACCAACTGAATCTAAATCTGCATAAGATATTGCAACTCCTTCTTCGTCAATTAATCTATCAGTAATGATAATTTTTATTTCTTCATCAATTGTTTGGACAGTTTGAATAAAATCAGCATCAAGAATGTTTAATTGGTTTGTAACTGCATACTCAAATGTACCTTCAAAAGTAGATGAGTTGTCTTGAGTTTCTTCTAATTCAAAACGGTAAATAGAATTGTTAATACTATCATTATTATCCAATCCAAACGAAAAAAAGTCAAAAACTATTGGGAGTTTATTTGATTCATTAGAAACTTTAACCGTATCTGAAGAATCAAAATCAATTATTAGAAATACACTACCAGTTTTTGTTTTGATGTCTTCTACATCATCATTATCAATTTGAATAAATCCTTGAGAGGATAGCACATCGCCATCATCAGCAATTACAATTTGAGGAGAAGCGTCACGGCTTCCAAATGTAAGTGCAAATGTGGTACTACTAAAATCAGAAATTTCTAGCTCATTTTCAAAAGATCTCAAATCATAATTTATCCAGTTTGTTCCATCAATGTTTGATTCTGAAGAATCAAGAAGAGAAGATGCTAAGGATGAGGCAGATATGCCCAGATTAATTGAGACCATCTCATAGGATGCATCAGAGACATTAGAGGTATCAATTAGTAAGATGTCAGAATTTGAATCAGGCACGGAAGAGTCAGAATCATCACCTCCTGTCAAAGTAGGCGAGATTGAATGAAATTCCACACTATGCGCATGCTCTAAAGTGACAGGATTCCCAATGGTGATTGTAGGAATAATTGCAGAGTCTCTAAAAACATCAAGATCATCTCTAGCACCAGTGTTCAAATTTTGATCAGGATCTATCAACAAGACAGGATATTCAGTTCCAGGTCTGAGAGAATCTCCATTTCCTATTGTTAAAACAGGTTCATCATTAAAAGAAACAGAAGCTGTAGAAAACCCAGTGACTACTGAAATGGATTCTTTATTGTAGGTTACTTGTCCAGTTTGTCCTCTAGGAGCATCATCTAAAATTCCAATTACTGATTGATCATTAGAATCAGAGCTAGAAAATATTCCAGAGTTTGGTTCTTGTTCAGTTAACGTAACTATATTGGAAAAAGTGTTTGGAACTGCATCAGATACTGATGAATTGGGTTGATCGTTGTTTGTTTTTAATTCCATAATATTTCCAAGATTAAGAGTTAATTTTCCATTATCTTCAAAACCCAAATTTGATAGATGTGGAACTAGGTTTACTAATCCTGCATTTCCATTTGCATCATTATTTCCAGCATCATCAAATGCTTGGTAAAATGTACTTGTTGTAGAATTTACATTAAATGTCCAAGAATCCTCATCAGTTGGATCTTGATTTAATTGAATGTCATTAAGAGTCAAAAAGACTTCAGAGTTTTCAGGATAAAGTTCTCTATCAAGTTCCAAAGAGATGTTCTGAATTTCATCATAATCAAGATATACTTGTTGAGATGGACCACCAGGATTGTATTGTATTGTTACATCATCAAAAGAATAGAGTTGAATTAATGGCCATGCATCAGCATCCAAACCAATCTGACCAACAGGAATGTTGGAGTTTGTGTTAATTGCTTTTGCATTTCGGACGACATTATTATGATTAGATGTATTTGTTGGGCTAGAAGTACATTGAGAAAAAGATGAATCTCCATTGGTAGAACCAGAAACAGAATCAGGTCTAGGAATTGCAAAACCATCAGTTTCACTTAGAGAAATTCCAAAAACAGATGTTGCAGTATCACGACTACAAAATTCTCCAAAGTCTAACCCCTTGCCTGCTAAACCAACAGTAGCATCAGCAATTTTTGCCTTGTCAACATTTGCAAAATAAGCATACCAATTTCCATCTGTTGCTTGGACCATACGAAGTGTCTTTCCATTAATGGCGACATCAGGTTCGCCTTTTCCTTCATCAGTATCAGAGAGGTTAGAATCACGAATAACTACCTCAATTACCATAGAACCTGCAAAACGATTACCAAATTCTGAATTTTCAGCAGATACTGACAAATTTGGATTAGAAGCATCAGCATCCATTAGTGGTATGAGCATTATTGAGAAAAAACCTAACAAAAATAGCCAATTTTTGTCCAATATTCAAAATGAAGGCTCTTACCAAATAACGTTATCGTATGATTTCTCCCTAGAAACTTGTAATATGTGATAGAAATTATTAGAAAATAAGAAAATGTTTGTACAAAGAACCAAAGTATTACAGATTTCACTTTTAGCCATTTTTTCGGCATTTTTAGTGGAACTGATTTTTGGTCTTATTTCCAATAGTTTAGCACTAATTACAGATAGTATTCATGCGTTGTTAGATAGTGTAGTTACTTTGGTGTTATTGTTAGCTGCAAGAATGGCAATAAAACCACCAGATGCAGAACACACCTATGGTCATGGAAAAATAGAATCACTAGGAGGTTTAATTGGAGGAATTGCAATTTTTCTGATTGCATGTTTTTTCATTTATGAATCCATTAACAGAATTCAAAGTCCACCGCCAAGTGTATTGCCTGGAATGTTTGCAATAATCGGTGGGATATACACAATAGGAATAGATATTTTTAGAATAATTCTTTTGAAAAGATCAATTCAAAAAATTGGTGGAACAACTCTCAAAGCTGATTTTTATCATGCATTCATGGATCTTGGTTCAACCCTAGTAGCAATTATTGGAATCGTTTTGGTGTCTTATGGTTTGTATCATGGGGATTTTGTTGCAGCATTAATTTTAGGAGGATTGCTAGCAGTACTTAGCATCAAACTAGTTTACAAAACGGCTCTTGATTTGACAGATATTATTTCACCAGAACTTGTTAAAAATGTAAGAGACATTGCAACATCAACGAAAGGGGTGATTGGTGCAGATCAGATACTAATGAGACGCTCAGGCGATACGATTTTTGCAGATGTTACAATATCTCTAAGAGGAGATACGAGTTTTGATAGAGCACATGAGATAAGTAGCAATGTCGAGAAAAATATCAAAAACAAAGTCCCAAATGCCTCAATTACAATACATTTTGAGCCTGATTGGGAAGATGTTCCATTAGATGCAAAAATTCTAGACATTGCAAAAAGTGTAGAAGGGGTAAAAGGTGTTCACAACGTTAGTACTCACAAAACTAAAGGGAAAACATTTTCTGATTTGCATGTAATGGTTGACAGGGATAGAAATCTATTATCAGCCCATAAAATCTCAGAAATCATAGAACAGAAAATTCAAGATAACATTCCCGAGATTGAGCATGCCACAATTCACTTGGAACCATTTGTTACAGTTCCAGAAAATTTTCATCTAGAAGACAAAATCACTGAGGAAAAAATAAAGATAATTTTAGAAAAATATTCTGAGATCAAAAAAATTGGAAGAATAGTATCATTAAACTTTGAGAACATCCTCAAAATCGATATTGATTGTTCATTTGACAAGGAACTATCAATTGAAAAAGTTCATGACTTGACATCAGAGATTGAGCATGTCATAAGAGAAGAAATCAAAAATGCAGTAATAACAATTCATCCTGAACCAAACTAAACAAAAATGCTTGTCAAATACATTACAAGCATTCCTACAGCAAATCCAGATGCAACAGATGCACTAGAGAGATTTTTGTCGCCTTCTTCTCGCAACCACTTCATCAAAATGACAATCACTTGAAAAATTGCGCCAGCGCCTATTCCAAGAAATATCACAGATGTGAATGGAGAATAAACGAAGCCACCTATCCAAGCACCAAAAATTGCAGGAGAACCTGCAATCATTCCCATGGCAGCAAGTTTTCCAATCATTAACTTTCCTCTAGACATAGGAGCCGCAATTGCAATTCCTTCAGTAGTATTGTGAAGTGCAAATCCAACAATCAAAAATGTACTAAATGCAATAGAACCCATACCTACAGCAGCGCCAATTGCCAATCCCTCACCAAAATTATGTAATCCTATTCCTATGGAAATCATCAAAGCAATCGCAACTGGTTTTGCAAATTTTGAAGAACTTGCTCTTTGGACTAATTTTTCTCCAGAATAATACAGTCCCAAGAAAGAAAGAACTACAACGGTTGCAACTAATAATGCTCCATTAAAACTTCCTGCTAAACTTTCGTCAGAAACTTCAATTGCTTCCTCTATAGAATCAAGAGCTAAGAAAAGTAATAATCCAGCAGTTAATGCCAAAAAGAAATGATATTTTGATTTGCTAATTTTTTTAATAAAAGGTAACCAAAGTAATCCAATCATAACAGGAATTATTCCAACATAAGTTCCAATAATTGCAAAAAATACTGCAAGATCTAAAGTAGGTTGCAATGCAGGGGCAGCAGCTTCAATCTCTTTTTCAAATCGAGTTCCATCATCAACAGTAATTCCAATTATGTATGGTTCTGCTTCATTCCAATCAAAGGGTATTCTTACAAGGGCTGTTTCATATCGTTCTAAAAATCCATCAGGTTCCACAGCTGCAGGATGAATTCTATCATTGACATCAGCCATAACTACTTCAACTGGAATAGGACCAGTATTCCTCACAGTTGCCTGAATTTCAGAATCAACAAAATCTACCTTTTCAATAGTTATTTCAGGTAATGGAATTCCCAAATCAAGTAAATCGGCACCAGGACCAAAAATGTAAGCCATCATTATAATGACAAATGCAAAAGGAATGATCCCACTTGCAATTACTTTTCCTTTAGATGTATTATCACTAAGTTCCATATTCTAATTCCTGAGAATTATTTGGGTTGTCCTTAACAAGGAAAATTCCAACCCAGCCTTTTTCTGAAAATTCTACTTTATGAGCATGAAATAGATATTTTCCAGGATATTCATACTCAAATTCCATGATTCCACGCTCAGTTTGAGATAGGGTTATCATATCAGTATAGAATGATGGAACAATATCAGTTCCTGTGGGATAATATTTGTACAAATTTCCATGAAGATGGAAATTATTGATTGGATCAAACTCAACCATGTTGACAACATAAATTCTGATTAATTCATTGGTGTTGATTTGAATTGGATGGTGCTGGTAATAAAATGGAATGGTGTTAGCTGCATAGAAATTATTTTCAGTATCAAAATCAGTATCAAGACCATTTAGAACCATAACCATTTCATCAGCTGGTGCACGTCCCTCTTTTGGATCTACAATAAAGACACCATACAAACCATGAACAATGTGTTCTTCAAGAGGCATAACATGACAATGATAAGGGTGAACACCTACAGGGCCTGCTTCGAATTCATAAACAAATTGTCCTCCATTTCCACCAACAGGTTCAAAGACACCATCCATTCCAGCAGGATGGATTCCATGAAAATGTATTGTGTGTTCTTTTGAGCCATTATTGATAAAATTAATTCTAACAATATCTCCTTCAGTTGCTCTTATTGTAGGTCCAGGTACGGTTCCATTAAAAGTCCAAACATTGTAAAATACACCTGGAGAAATTTCTTGCACTCCATCATCTTCAGCAATTATAGTATATTCTCTAATGGTTTGACCAGTTTCAGAAGTAGATATTCTACCATACTCAAAATTTCGTAAAAATTCATCAGGATCGAAATCTACTGTTGATTCAGTATATAGCGGATCAATGACTTCCCCAGAGGTTGTAACAACTGCACCAGAGTGAGTAACAAATGTTTTTTCTTCAGATTGAGCTTCAGAAATTGCGGGAAATGCTACAACTGCTGAAAGTGCAACAGTTATCGATACAAGTAAAATCATAGCATTAGAACGTGTAATTCTCAATAAGATCATGTAAAAAAATTCTTTATTTAAATTTAACCTAAGCTAACTTTCTTAGCCTGATCTAACTTTGTTAAACAGGGCTAAATTTCAAAATTAGAAAAATTAGGTTTAAAGTAAAGAAAAAAATCTTAAAAATATGCAAAAGGCTGGAATCATCCTAGTTGCTTCAGGCGCATTGATTGTAATAGGACTGATTTTACTTGCAGTCGGAAATCAGATAATTCTAGAAGGCGTTTATCAAGGAAATGGCAAAATTAGCGCAAATCAAGATTTGATTATCTCAGGAGAGTTCAACTCAGAGGAATCACCTATAGGTATCTCTGCAGTACAAGTAATGGAGTTTAAGGGAAATAGAATTTCAGCCAAAATATTAGATCCATTTGATAATGAAATAGTTTCAAAAAATGTAGATGAAGAAACAATTGAAGAAGAATTTGATATTTTTGAAACAGGAGAATACAAGTTAATTATTCAAAGCGATTCCAGTGAAGAAACACAGGTGTTTGGTGCAATAGGCCCACTTCCTGATGCAGGAAAGAAATCACTTAGTTTTGTTTCAGCATATATTTTGATAATTGGGATGGTGGGTTTAGTGGGTTCTGGAATTTACAGAATTAAAAGTAGGAAAAAATCAGTTTAGATAACTGTCCATTTTTTCAAGACCGCTAATAGTTTGATCAAAATTTTCACTGCTCTCAACAACACTACTAAGTTTCTCAGAATTTGCAGAAAGAGTGGTTTGACCATCAGTATTTTTTATGATAAATTCGTGTTCTATGAGATAAGACAATCTCTCTAATACTTCAGATTCAGAAATAGAAGCTTGTTCGGCCAAAAAAGAACATGCTTTTTCACCATCTTCTAATTCTGCCAAAATTGAAGATGTTATTGGATCAAACATACAATCTACAACCTTTTCGCGATCAAAATTGTCTGCCATTTCACTAAAAATAAGGATGTAGAAAGTTATAACTTTTCAAAATCCAATAAGATAATTAAGAAAAAAACCCACAATTGAATATGCAAAAACTTTGTGGGAATGACCCATCAGGGAAAGGAGAGCATTGTTATTGTATCGATATAGATGCTCAAAGAGGCGTCAAAAAATGCTGTCAATGTAATCAATGGAATGTTCAAGGTAACGATTGGACAGAAGATGAAGACTTTAGATAATAAGATACAAAAAATGCTCACAAACAAGAATTTTGTACAAAAATGAGAAAAATCAACCAAAATGGTGCCTAGCATGGTTTTTATCGGGGTTTCTTTGAATTTTGGAATACTTGAGCACTCAAGAATATAGACACATTGTTAGGATTGTGGGTAACGATATCCCAGGAGAGAGAAAAATGCTCGTGGGACTTACTCAGATCAAAGGTATTGGGTATAATTTTGCCACAGCAATTCTAGATACACTAAAAATTGATTCAAATTCCAACATAGGTCACCTTACTGATGAAAATGTTCAAGCAATTGAAAAATTAATTTCAAATCCAGTTGAGAGTAATTTTCCAACATGGTTCCTTAACAGAAGAAAAGATATTGAAACTGGTAACGATTTACATTTGTTAACATCAGATATTCCATTTACATTAAGAAACGATATTGAAAGAGAAAGAATTACTGCAAGTTGGAGAGGTTATCGTCATCTTAGTGGTCTCAAAGTAAGAGGACAAAGAACAAGAACATCAGGTAGAAAAGGAGGAGCAGTCGGTGTTGCAAAAGGTGGCATGGCAGCTCCTGCAAAGAAATCATCTTCTGATGCTCCAGCAGCAGCCGCAGCTCCAGCAGCAGCCGCAGCTCCAGCAGCAGAGGAGAAAAAAGAATAGGTGTTTTGAATGGGAGATCCAAAATACCCACGTAGAGTTTGGAGAAAACCAAAGAGACCTCTTAATTATGAATTAAAAATGGAAGAGTTGAAAACTCTTGGAACATTTGGATTAAGAACTAAAAGAGAATTATGGAAAGCACATACAGAATTATCTAGAGTAAGACATCAAGCAAGATCATTACTTGCATTAAGACAAGAAGTGAGAGCAGAGAAAGAACCAATCTTAATGAAGTCACTAGCTAGAATAGGATTAGTTAGTGCGGATGCAACATTAGATGATGTACTTAACTTGACTCCAAATGATTTGCTTTCAAGAAGATTACAAACTATTGTTACAAAAAAATTAGGATTCAAAACACCATACCAAGCAAGACAAGCAGTTGTTCACGGTCACATTATGATTGGTGAAAGAAAAGTAGACATTCCATCATATACAGTCACAGTAGAAGAAGAAGATAGTATTCATTTTACACCAGAATCAAAGATTCCACAAGTTTTAGAAAAGACAAAAAATGAAACTCCTGAAGAGAAAGTTGAGGCTCCTGCTGAAGAGAAAGTTGAGGCTCCTGCTGAAGAGAAAGTTGAGGCTCCTGCTGAAGAGAAAGTTGAGGCTCCTGCTGATGAAAGTTCTTCAACAGAATGATAGAATAATTAGGCTTATCAGTAAATAACCTCCAATTATCAGGTAGAATAGTTATGTGTTCAATTATCGGTTATTACGGAAAAGGAACAGCAGCACCCATAATTGTAAAGGGGTTAAAGAGAATGGAATATCGAGGGTATGATAGTGTAGGGGTTGCTACAGAATCAGAAAATCAAATTGAATTGAAAAAAGGTACTGGAAAAGTGCAAGAGGTTAATTCAAAAGTACAATTAGAAATGTTACCAGGAAAAGTGGGAATTGGTCACACTAGATGGGCAACTCATGGAAAAGTTACAGATGTAAATGCACATCCACATCCTAGTAACTCAGGAAAAATTGCAATTGTACATAATGGAATTATAGAAAATTTTGAAGAGATGAAAAAACAATTAGAAGGAGATGGATATGTTTTCAAAAGTGAAACAGACAGTGAAATTATTGCAAATTTACTTCAAAAAAATTATGAGCAAACAAATGATGTTAAAGAAACAATTCTAAAAACTGTTTCAGTACTAAAAGGACATTATGCATTTGTAGCAATGTTTGAAGACGGACAATTAGCAGCTGCAAGATTTCATGAACCGCTAATTATTGGAGTAGGAGAAAGTGATTTCTTTTTGTCAAGCGATGTTTTAGGATTTATCGAATTTACAGATGATGCAATTTACATGGAAAATGGAACTTTTGTAATATTAGATAAAAACAAATTCCAAATTTTAGATTTTAATGGAGAACATGCAGAGTATGAAATTACCAAAGTTTCAAAAGAGTTTGGAGATTCATACAAAGGAGATTATGCACACTTTACATTAAAAGAAATTTACGAGCAACCTGAAACAATTCTGAAAGCAGGAGAAAAAACAATTAGTGGTATTGAAAAAGCAACAGACTACATCAGGCACGCAAAAAATATCTACATTACAGGAAGTGGAACTAGTTATAATTCCGCACTAATTGCAAAGCAAATTTTGTCAAAATATGTGAAAATCAAGGCTGAGCCAATCATGTCAAGTGAACTTCAGTTTGCTCCAAACGCTATTGAAGAAAATTCCATACTAGTAGCAATATCCCAAAGTGGAGAAAGTGCAGATATTTTAGAAGCAGTAAAAATTGCAAAAAATGCAAATTGTAAAATTATCGGAATTGTTAATCTCTTAACATCTTCACTAGCACGAGAAGCAGATGTTGTAATTGGTTTGAATTGTGGACCTGAAATAGGAGTGGCTGCAACAAAAAGTTTTACATCACAACTTGTGATATTATACAAAATTGTACAAAAATTAAGCAACAATGACATAACAATTGATTTTGAAGAATTCGCAAAATCAATTTCAAAAACACTAGACAATCCAACAAACATTCAAGAAATTGCAAAAAAATTGAAAGAAGTTTCAGACATTTACATTCTAGGACGTGGAATAAACTATCCTATTGCAACAGAATCAGCATTAAAACTCAAAGAATTGACATACATTCATGCAGAAGGAATAGCAGGTGGAGAATTAAAACATGGACCTCTTGCATTAATGGATTCAAAAGTATTTGTAATAATTCTAAATCCAAATGATTCAACGTATTCAGACACCCTTACTAGTGCAAGAGAAATCAAAGCTCGAGGTGCAAAGATTATTGGCGTATCAGATGTAAAAAGCGATGTTTATGATTATTGGATTGAAATGCCAAAAATTAGTGAGGTGTTGTATCCAATTTCAGAGATTATTCCAATTCAATTGTTGTCATATTATGCAGCACTAGAAAAAGATACAGATCCTGACTATCCAAGAAATCTTGCAAAATCAGTTACAGTCAAGTAAACAATCTTTGATATTCTTTTTCAACCAAATTCAAGAAATTTTCAGAATTACTTCCAGTTTTCAACATAGATGAGATAATACTTCCACCAGCACCTACTCCTTCTTTTGCAAACCCTTCAGAAAATGCCTTTAGACCAGAAAATTTGGAGTTTTTCATGCCTGGATCAACAGAAATGACAGGGATATCTGCAATACCATTGACGAGTTCTTTGAAGTTTGCAGTTGTGTCATTTGTGATATAAGATGTGGTTCCAATTGCAGTATTTTCTTCATTAAATCCAATTTTTGATGCAAACGCCAAAACTGCAGCCATTTGTGTTCCGCCTGCCAACATAACTTTAGACACACTAGATGCAGAGCTCAACATTCCTGCAACAAAAGGAATCATCGGATCACCTATTTTTGCAACAATACTGTATGGATGTTCAGAATTAATTCTATCAAGTGCAGAAGCTACAATTTTATTTTTTAATTCAACAGGATTATTAGGAATACTTGAGCTTACCTTTGCATCATAGTCTAATGCTTTAAGCAATGCTAAAGCAGTAGTTGTTCCACCAGGAATACACTCACCAATTATCAAACAATCAGTTAATGATGCTAGACTTCTTCCAAGGATTTGTCCATATTCAACAGCATGAGAAACTATCGTATCAGTCATTGCATCTTGAATTGAAATATTTTTTCCAAAAGGTAAACCAGATTCAATAAAAGGTAATTGTGGTGCTATTTTACTTCCAGCATTAATTGTTAGATGAGGAATGCTTGCAGATTCAAGAGCAGTCTTTGTTAGCACCCCAGGAGTAGGTTTTCCATCAGGAGTCATTGGGATTTTATCAATAGTTTTACAATATCCATAATGAAGATATTCTGCATCAGCTGGAGGAGTAAATTGAATAGAGTCTTTATCAGCACCAGCAAAAGTTATTCCTGGAATTTCAGATGTTTCAGTGTATGAAATTACAAATGAAAAAAGAAATTTGCCAGATTTTACAGAGTCAATAAAATTATGAGCCAGATCAATATTTCCATATAATTCAAAATCTTCCAAAAAATCACTAACCCATCATATCAAGAAACTGTTGTTCAGTCCTCTTTTGCATTACCATATTTGTAATTTTTTCTTGTCCTATTGTAGATGTCTCTTTATGACCATAATTGTGCCCAGGATATAGAACCAAATTATCATCTAAGGAGTAAAGAACATCAAATAGACTGTGATAGAGTTCTTTTGCGCTACCACCAGGTAAATCAATGCGGCCACAATTTCCAACAAACAATGTATCACCTGAGAAAATCTTTCCATCCCCTATCAAGCAAATACTATCCTTAGAATGACCAGGGGTATGAAAGACTTTTAATTTTGAGTTACCAAATTCAATTACATCTCCATCTTTTACAGCGATATCATGTTTCAATTCGGAATTTTCATGTTGAATAATTGGGGCTTTAGTGGATTCTACCATTACCTCATTTCCAAGGGTGTGATCAAAGTGGTGATGTGTGTTTACAATGTATTTTATTTTCAAACTATTTTCTTTGATTACCATCTCTAACTCAATAAGATCCCACGATGGATCAATTACGATGGATTCACTTGTATCTTCATCCTCAACAATATAAGAAAAATTTTGCATGTTTCCAACTTGAATTTGATGAACTATCACAAAATTCCCTCCTCTGCTTCTGGAGGAATTCCAATTTTTTCGGCAAATAATTCACCTGTCAAGTCTTTTCTTTTTGGAATTCCTTGTTTCATTTTGTGAAATGTTACAGTCATATCACATTTAGTGAATATATTTGCGGTTTCACCTGTTTGAGGATCTAAACCAGATGGAACATCAACTGCAAATTTGTAACAATCAGTTTTGTTTATGTAATTAATTGCAGATGCATATGGTTCTCTTATTTCACCAGAAATACCAGTACCAAGGATTCCATCAATAATCACATCAGGTTTAAAATCAAAATCAGTAGAACCGCCGGTCATTAGTTTTACAGAAGGCATTTTCTCTAAAATGGACCAATTCCAGTTACTCTCCTCAGTTTTGATGTTTTCAGGATTTCCAAGAAGCATAACGGTTACTTTAGCACCATATCCAGCAAGATGTCTTGCCATTACTAATCCGTCACCACCATTATTTCCCATTCCAACAAAAATCAAAATATTTTTCGAGTCTACGTTTCCAAGTTTTTCAACTAATCTTTTTACTGCAGCAGCACCTGCGTTTTCCATCATGAATTTTTTTAAAAACCCCATATCATGACCTTTATTTTCAATATTGTACATTTGATCAACTGTAATTTCCATAATTTACATGAAAATCATATCCAAAATAAGAGTTTAGAAAACGGCTTTATCCGGGTTAGTATGAACATCAAACATGACATTAAAAAATGTAAAACCATCATTGAATAAAATTTCAAAAACTTTAGGAGATACTCAAGACTCAAGAGAATTTTTATTAAAAAATACCAGAGAGATAATCGTTCTTTGTAGTAGATCAATAATTGCAGTTCATAAAAAAGACACAAAGACAGGAAAAAATAATCTCAAAAAAGCAGAGAGTCTCTTAAAAAAATACAAGAAAAAAGCAACAGGAGATCTTAAAAGATACATCATCACAGCCGAACAGGAATTTGTTGAAGCAGCATGTCTAATTGCAGTTGTGGAGAAAAAAGAAATCCCATCAGATAAAAAATTAGGGGTTTTACCAGAATCATATGTTTTGGGGTTACTAGATTGTATTGGAGAACTAAAGAGAATGACATTTGATAAGATCAGAATTGGTGAAATTGACGAGGCCACAAGAATTTTTGAAATAATGGAAAATTTGTATCTTCAACTCTACACCTTTTCGATGTACGATAAAGTAGTAAAAGAAGCTAGAAGAAAAATTGATGTAAATAGAATTTTAGTCGATGATGTCAGATCTGCAATTACTGAAGAACAGAGAAGAACTGAATTAATCAAAACATTACAAAAATTTGAAAAATAATTTTTTGTATGCGGGCGATGGGATTTGAACCCACGAACTCCTGAGAGACTAGCCCCTCAAGCTAGCGCCTTTGGCCAGGCTGGGCGACGCCCGCAAAGAAATTTCCATGCATGGTTTTTATAATCCTTGATTACTTTTTCGTTCGTATGTTAATTCCTGTTAGATGTTTTACATGTGGAAATCTAATTGCTGACAAATATGATGATTATCAAAATAAAATCAAAGCTGGAGAAGATCCAGAGAAAACTCTAGATTCTGTTGGAGTTGAGAGATATTGTTGTAGAAGGATGTTACTAACTACTGTTGAAACAATTCAACAGGTAATTCCATTCTATGAAGCAATTCAGAGAAGAAAGCAAGAAGTTCAATCTGAGTTAGAATAACTTGGCCAAGATCACTTCAATTGAAGGACGTATTCTATACAATAGTCGAGGAAGTAAAACAATAGAAGTGGATGTTGAATCTGATGGAAAATTCTTAGGAAGAGTTTGTGCTCCATCAGGTGCAAGTGTTGGAAAATATGAGGCAGTAAGTTTCCGCAATGGAAAACCTGAAGAAAGTCTTCAAATTTTAAAAGAAAATTCTCAAAAATTTATCGGTTTAGAATCATCTGATCTAAAAGGAGTTCACGATACTTTGAAAAGTTTTGATAATTCGTCAAACTATTCAGAAATTGGAGGCGCGCTTGCTTTTGCAGTAACAATTGCATCCATGGAATCAGCATCAAAAGCACTTGAACAACCATTATTCAAAACATTATCAAACGAATCATCATACAAATTTCCATTTCCTTTAGGAAATATTTTAGGAGGGGGAGCTCATGCAGGACCAGGCACACCAGACATTCAAGAGATTTTGATTTGTGCAACAGGCGCAAAAAGTATTGAAGATGCAATTGAGACAAACTTAGCAGTACATAAAGAATTACGTAGTGTTTTAGAAAAAGAAGATCCTAACTTTACAAATGGACGAGGAGATGAAGGTGGATGGGCACCAAAATTAGAAAATCAGAAAGCATTAGAGGTTTCTGCAAAGGCTTGTGAAAATTTAGGATTTACTTTAGGAAAAGAAGTATCATTAGGTGTTGATTTTGCATCATCTACACAATGGGATGAAGAAAAATCAAAGTATGTTTATGATAGAGCAGGTTTTGAAAATACAACATCTGAACAGATTGATTTTGCAGCAGATATTATTGAAAAATTCAAACTAATTTATGCAGAAGATGCAGTTCATGAAGAAGCATTTGAAGACATGTCAGAATTAACAGCAAAATTTCCAAATACTTTGATCACAGGAGATGATTTGACAGTTACAAACAAAGGCATTCTTTCAAAAGCCATTGATATGAAATCATGTAATGCTGCAATTTTGAAAGTCAATCAAGCAGGAAGCCTTTATGATGCTCTAGAATTTGCAAATCTAGCAAATGAAAACAATATCAGATTAATCACATCACACAGATCAGGCGAATCTACAGATTCACAAATTTCTCATATTGGTCTTGCAACAAAGTCAAAAATGCTCAAAGTTGGCGTTGTAGGAGGAGAAAGAGTGGCAAAATTAAATGAATTATTACGCCTATCAGAGCATGATTTAATACGCGGTATGGCAGAGATTTAAAATCGCTATGAGCCAACAAGCAGAAACAACAGACATCAAAAAGAAGATCATATCTACAGGAATTAGAGTAGGTACTCAAGTTAAGACAAAATTCATGAGACCATTCATCACCAAGGCTAGTCCAGAAGGACTCTACATGCTTGATTTGGATATTACATTAGACAAGATTAAGACCGCAGCCAAATTTATCAACAGATTAGGAGTAGAAAATCTCATTGTCTGTTCAGGTAGACAATATGCTGAAACGCCTATTGAGAAATTTTGTGAGACATTAGGCTCAAAGAAATTACTTGGAAGATTCATGCCAGGAACCCTGACAAATCCATCATTACCATATTACATTGAACCAAAATTAGTTTTGATTTCAGATCCTCAAGTTAACGAACAGGCAATTACTGAAGCAACCAATGCAGGAATTCCAGTAATTGGAATTGCAAATACAGACAACATAACATCAAATCTTGATGTAATCATACCAGCAAACAACAGAGGAAGAAAAGCATTAGCTACTGTTTACTGGTTATTGGTACGTCAAATTCTCATTGAAAAAGGAGAATTAAAAGAAGAAGACCCAATGAGCATTGAAATTGATGATTTTGAAACAAAGATTACCGAAGAGGAAATCGAATAAATAAATCAGAATCTTAAAGTGTTTACTTGAAATCAAAAGCATCCGCTCCAGGAAAAGTCATTCTTTTTGGAGAACATTTTGTTGTATATGGAGTAAAAGCAATTCTTTGTGCAATTAACAAAAGAATTACAGTTACTGCAGAAGAAATTAGCGAAAAGAAGATTTCAATCAAATCAAATATTGGAGAACTTGAATTAGAACCAAACAAACCAATTTCAGAAATTAATTCTCCACTAAAACCATTTTATTATTTAGCAGATAAGATAATTCAAGACAAAGATTCTGGAATTAAGATAGAGGTTGAATCAGAGATTCCTTTAGGAGTAGGTTTAGGTTCATCATCTGCTTGTTGCGTAGCAGGTGCAGCTGCAATTTCAAAGTTATTTGAAAATATTTCAAAAGATGAAATTTTAAAACTTGCAATAGAGGCTGAGAAAACAATTTTTCAAAATACATCAGGCGCAGACTGTACCGTTTGCACTTTTGGAGGGTTAATGGAATATGATAAGAAAAATGGATTTTCCAAAATAGAATCTGAACCTAATTTTCATCTAGTTATTGCAAACTCAAATGTTGAACATTCAACAGAAAGTGTAGTAGAAGGAGTAAGAAAATTCAAGGAAAATAATGAAAAAGAATTTTCAAAATTGTGTGAAGATGAATCTTATCTTATTGAAAACGTCTTAGAATTGTTGAAAGAAGACAATGTAAAAGATTTGGGTCAAAAAGCAATTCAAAATCAAGAATATTTAGAGAGGATTGGAATTTCAAATGATAAGCTTAGAGATATGATTAAGATTGGACAAAAGACATCATTTGGAGCAAAAATTACGGGTGCAGGCGGAGGAGGATGTATTTTTGCCCTAACTGACGAATCAAATTTACAAAATACGATAAAAGAATTCAATGAAAAGAATTACGAATGCTTTTCTGTAAAAATTGATTTCAAAGGACTGGATACTTTTTAATTATATAGATAATTTGGAACAACATGATTCTCATAAAATTAGGCGGTTCAATTATTACAAATAAAGAAAAGCCACTATCTGCAAGAAGAAAAACAATAGAGAATCTTGCAAAGAGTCTGAAAAAAATCAAAGAGCCAATAATAATAGTTCATGGAGGCGGATCTTATGGACATTATTGGTCTGTCAAATACGACATGCATACTAGAGAAAGAAAGTATGATTTGAGAGGAGTTGCAATTGTAAAAAACTCCATGATAGAACTAAACAAAATAATTTTGGATTCATTTCTAAAAAACAAATTAAATCCATACTGTCTTCCACCTACAGATTTTATGGTAGGAAACAAACCAATACCAAAAAAAGTAAAAGAAATTGAAAAAATTTCAAAATCAGGTTTGATTCCAGTCACTTTTGGGGATGCACTATGGTATGGACAAAACAAGACATTCATTTTATCAGGAGATAAAATAATGACACATCTTGCAAAAATTCTAAAACCCAAACTTTGTATTTTTGCTTTAAATGAAGATGGAGTATATTCTGATCTTAAATCTAAAAAACTAATTCATGAATTAAAAGGAGAAAATCCATCGATCTCTGAAAATAAAATGGATGTAACAGGTGGAATGACTAGAAAGATTGAAGAAGCAACAAAAATTTCAAAGATGGGAATGAATGTATTTTTTGTAAACGGAAACAAGCCTGATAGAATCGTGAAAGCGGTTAAAAATAGGAAATTTGAAGGAACATTGTTTAGAGGAAAATAATGGCTGAAGAATTTGTTATACTAGTTGATGAAAATGACAATCCTATTGGAAAAGAAGAAAAAGTAAAATGTCATTTACCTAATGGAAAACTCCACAGAGCATTTACTGCATTATTGTTTGATGAAAATGGAAGATTAGTCCTAACAAGAAGAGCAAAAGAAAAGATGTTGTGGCCAGGAGATTGGGATGGTACATTTGCAAGTCATCCTAGAGAATCAGAAACTTATGTTTCATCAGGAGAAAGAAGAATGCCTGAAGAATTAGGAATTGAAGGAAAGTTAGATTATTTACATAAATTTGAATATCATGTACCTTACAAAGATGTAGGTTCTGAAAATGAAATTTGTGGAACATTAATTGGAATCATAGATGAATCTATAGAACTAAAAGAGATTGAAGGAGAGATAGATGAAATTAAATGGATTTCATCTAGCGAATTACTTTCAGAAATCAAGACAAATCCTGAGATTTATTGCCCATGGATGTTAATTGCATTAGAATTACTCGATAAATCAGATAAGACTATGCTTGAAAAACATGCAAATGTCTTAACTACATGGATGACTAGTGAGATTCATGAAGGATTGCAAAATGCAATCAAAAAACATTTGCCACAAGAAAAATGGAGATTAGTAAATGAAAAAAACTAAGCAGATTGAAAAAAATGCAAAAACTGTAAACAAGTATCTTAAATCAAAATTAAAAGGAAATCCAAAAAAACTCTATGATGCTGCAGGTCACCTTATCATCCATGGTGGAAAAAGATTAAGACCATATATGGTAATTAGGAGTTGCCAAATTTTAGGTGGAAAAGTATCCAATGCAATGCCAGCTGCAAGCGCAGTGGAAATGGTTCACAATTTTACTTTGGTTCATGATGATATTATGGATAATGATGAAATGCGTCACGGAGTGCCAACTACGCATAAAAAATATGGTATGCCAATTGCAATTCTTGCAGGAGATGTGTTATTCTCAAAAGCATATCAAGTAATTTCAGATACTAAATTATCACCAACTGCAACCACACATCTTATTTCAAGACTTGCAAAAGCATGTGTAGATGTTTGTGAAGGACAGTTATTAGATGTTAAAATGGCAGAAGAAAAGAAAATTCCAACACAATCACAATACATCACAATGATTGGAAAGAAAACTGCAGCATTGTTTGATGTGTCATGTGCAATGGGAGCAATATGTGCAACAAATAAAGACAAAGATATTTCAAATTTGTCGTCATTTGGAAGAAACTTAGGGATAGCATTTCAAATTACTGATGACCTAATTGGAGTAATGGGGGATCCCAAGATTACAAAGAAACCAGTGGGCAATGATCTTAGAGAAGGTAAAAAATCACTTCCCATACTAATGGCAATAAAGCTCGCAAAAGGTAAAGATAAAAAAAATATTTTAAAGGCATTTGGAAATCCCAAAATTTCAAGAAATGACCTTAACAAGGCAGTAGAAGTAATTCGTTCTCTTGGAATAGAAGAAAGTGTTAGGAAACAGGCACTAAAATATGCTGAAAAGGCTGAAAAATCACTATCAAAATACTCTGGTTCGGCAAAAAATGAACTAATTGTATTATTAGATTTTGTAGTTAAGAGAAGTGTCTAGACATCAATTAGGTAAATCACAATGGATGAAGAAATAAAAAAAGAAATTAGAAAAATGGCTCTTCAGAATGCTTTTGAGCATGGAGGTCAAACTCAAGATAAAATTGTTTTAGGAAAAATTCTTGGAACAAAGCCAGAATTTAGAACAAAAGTAAAAGAAATTTCAGGAGAAATCTCAGAAATTGTTGCATCAGTGAATCAATTATCACAAGAACAACAACAAAAAGAGTTAGAAGAAAACTTTCCAGATGCATTAGTACCTAAAGAAAAAGTTGAAGAAAGAGAAGGATTACCAGAATTAAAAAATGCAGAACAAGGAAAAGTGGTTACACGATTTCCTCCAGAGCCAAATGGTTATCCACACATAGGACATGCAAAAGCTGCAATAATCAATTCAGAATATGCAAAGATGTATGGAGGGAAATTTATTCTCAGAATGGATGATACAAATCCTGAAGCTGAAAGAATGGAATATCATGCTGCAATCAAAGTAGGATTAGAATGGTTAGGTATAGAATTTGATCAAGTGAAAAATACTTCAGATGACATGGAAATATTTTATGAAAAAGGAATGGAATTAATTAATTCTGGAAAAGCGTATGTTTGTACTTGTAAAAGAGAAGACATCAGTAAGAATAGAAGAGAAAGAAAAGTTTGCAAATGTAGTATGGAGGATATTGGAAAAAATAACAAAAATTGGGAAAAGATGCAAAATAAATTCAAACCAGGTGAAGCTATAGTTAGATTCCGTGGAGATATGAAAGCAGATAATGCAGTTATGAGAGATCCTGTACTATTACGAATTATAGATGAAAAACATTACACAGTAGGGGACAAGTACAGAATTTGGCCCAGTTATGATTTTGCAGTAGCAATTGAAGATAGTATAGACGGAGTAACACATGCATTTCGTTCAAAAGAATTTGAATTGAGAAAAGAGCTTATTGATACAATTTTAGATGCATTAGGCATGAGAAAGCCTCAGCAGGGCTTTTTCTCTAGGCTTGAATTCAAAGGAATGCCCATATCAAAGAGAATTATTAAGCCTTTGATTGAAGAGGGAAAAGTTTCATGGTATGATGACCCTAGGCTCCCAACATTAGAAGCGCTTAGACGAAGAGGAATCAAACCTGAAGCAATTAGAAAATTCATCATGTCTTTAGGACTAACCAAAGCAAATACACTTGCTCCATTTGATGCTCTTGAGGCATTCAATCGTAAATTTGTAGATGCAGACAGCATGAGATTGTTTATGGTAAAAAATGCCAAAAAATTAAAGATAAAAAATTTACCAACATCAGTAGTTGAAATTCCTAATCATCCAATAAATGACATGGGAAAAAGAAAAATCGAGATCACTGAAGATTTTTACATTTCTGGAGACGATGCAGAATTAATCAAAGAACAGACATCGATTAGACTTTTAGGATTAGGCAATGTTAAGATTACAAAAGTAAGTGATGAATTTGAAGGTGAATTTGTTGGAGAAGGAGATTCATCTAACATACCAAAAATTCAATGGGTACCTCAAAAAACAGCTCACGAAATTAAAATGATTGTTCCAAAGATTTTATTCAATGGTGAAGAATTCAATGAAGAAAGTTTAGAAGAATTAGACGTTTATACAGAACCTCAATATTTACAATTAAAAGAAGGAGAAGAAATTCAGTTTGTTAGATTTGGATATTGTAGAAAAGATTCACAGAATCAAGCGATTTTTACACACAAGTGATTGATATGAAAATAGCAAGATTAGTACATGAGAATAACGAAACGTATGGGTTTGTAAAAGGAGACAAAGTTGCAACAAAAGATGAGATAACTTATCTTACTGGAGTTCCAATCCCATACAATGTAAAAGATTTTCTCTTTGATGGATGGTTTGATGAAATTAAAAACAAAATACAAGATTTGCCTTATGAAGAAAATCTCTCCAAATTCAAACTATTGGCACCAATTCCAAATCCAAATAAGATAATTTGTTTGGCATTCAACTACGTAGATCATGCAGAAGAACAAGGGTTAACTGCACCAGAAGATCCTGCAATCGTCATAAAACCCAGAACCGCTCTTAATGGAAATAATTCCCATATAGAGTGTCCAGATTTTGTCACACAATTAGATTACGAGATTGAATTAGCCTTGATAATTGGGAAAAATTGTAAGAATATCAATCCAGATGAAGCCAAAAATGTGATTTTTGGATATATGGTATTCAACGATGTTTCGGCAAGAGATATTCAGTTTAAAGACAAACAGTTTACTAGAGGAAAAAGTTTTGATTCATTTGCACCATGTGGACCATGGATCACAACTGCTGATGAAATTCAAGATGCACAAAATCTAAAATTAACAACTAAAATCAATGGGGAGTTGAGACAAAACTCCTCTACTAACAATATGTTTATCAAAATACCTGAAATAATATCAAAAATTTCCAAAGTTATGACATTAGAGAAAGGAGATATCATTTCAACAGGTACACCTGCAGGAGTTATGTTAAACAAACCAAATGCAGTGTTCTTAAAAGACGGAGACAAAGTTGAGATGGAAATCGAAGGTCTTGGTATTTTAAACAACACAGTAAAAGTTGTAAAATCAATCTAATTTTTTTCTTAACAAATGAAAAGAAAGTTTGTGTTCTAAAAGTTCTAAATTTGACAATTTTTCTTTAGTTAGAATTTGAATTCTATTATAATTATTTTCCATAGCATAATTTTTTAAAAATAATAGAATTTGCAATGTTGTTTTTTCAGAACCTGAAAATAATGTAACAATTAGAGTTTTTTCAAAATGTTCAGAATCAGAAAGAATAACAGTAGAAGTTTTATCATCAATTTTTGATTGAATTATTTTATTTTGTTTAGAGAATTCAGAGATTATTGTACTATCAAGTGGAAGCCATCGCCAAGATTTTACATAATGTGTACAAATTTGTTCATCCAAGGAGTTTGCAAAAAAAATATTGAAATTTGAGTTTTTTTCAGGCTCAAGAGAATAAAAATTCCAGGTTTGAAAAATTTCATATTCTAATGATTCAGCCATAGAAAGAGAAATGTGATTTTCAGTATCAATTAACATGAATGAAAAAGGTACATTATCTTTTTTTCCTATTGACTCTACATGATTTACTAAATCAGACGCAATTTTTTGTTTTCTAAAATTTGGATCTACTCTAATTCCTTCAATCCAAACTTGGTTTTTAGAAAAAAATGCATGACAAATTCCAATGGGGGATTCTTTTTCATAAACAAACAGAAAATCTTCAGTTAACCAAAAGTCCCAAACATGTTCAACATAATCGCCCCAAGAGAAAGTGTTTTGACAAAATTTCAAAACTTGATGTTTATCTGAAAGTTTTGCATTTCTAATCATATATACGAAAAAATATTAAGCATTGTCAGATAAAAACTTCAATGGGAAAAATTATTGCAGGAAAAACATCAGATATCCCTCCTGGAAAAATGATCAAAATATCTATTGATGGAAGAGACATACTAGTTGCAAATATTGATGGTGAATATTGTGCAACAGATGATTCATGTACACATTCAGGCGCAAGTCTTTCAGAAGGAAAATTAGATGGATGTGTTGTCACATGTGGATGGCATGCAGCAGAATTTGATTGTAAAACAGGAAAACTGGTAAAATTCCCAGCAAAAATTAGAGATTTGACATCATACAACGTTACTGTTGAATCAGATAGCGTATTTGTAGAGATGTAACTATATACTTCTAATTTTTAAGAAAAGGTGGAAAAATGGCAGACGAGGCACAAAACAAAGAATCAATGAAAGAAGCAATTGATACATTAAATCAGATCATTGCAAGTAGTTCAACTCCAAAAACAATCAAAAAATCCATTACAGATTTGATTGCGGATTTGAATAATGACGAATACTCGTTATCAGTAAGGGCTGCAAATACAATTAGTCTGCTTGATGATGTAACGCAGGATCCCAATATGCCCTCATATGTTAGAACTCAACTATGGCAAGCAGTATCAAAATTAGAAAGCATAAGAGAATAAATTCTCGTTTTTAAAACAAGTATTATTGAAAATTGATGAATATTTAGAAACTCTTCCTGAAAATTTACTGAGTGGAGAAGATGTACAATTACCAGAAAAGTCACTAAGAGAAATTTTCAAATTTGTTGAACTAGGAAAAGAGGATGTTTTTTATCATTTAGGATGCGGTAATGAAAAAGGAATAGAGATTGCAAAAAAAGAATTTCAGGTAAAAAAAGCTACAGGGATAGATAATAACTGTGAAAAAATTGAAAATGCCAAAAAAAATCTTAAAGAAAAACAAATTCAAGCAGAAGTAAAATGTCAAGATGTTTTAGATTCAGATATTTCTGACGCAACAGTAATTTTGTTTTGGTTTACAGATGAAAACATTACAAATCAAATGTTGAAAAAATTTGAAGGTCTAAACTCAGATACAAAAATAATCACTATTTGGGGACCTTTACCTGATTGTATTCCAGATAAAGTAAACTTTCCATACATCATAAACAAAGTACCATTCAAAAAAGCAAAAAACATGCAAGAACAATTGCTAGCAATATTTGGTGTAAAATGTGTAGATTTTGTTACAGCATGGGAATTTGCAGAAAGATACACAAAAGCAATTGGATCATCTGAAATCAAAAATGATCGATTTCTAACAATTATCCAGACCTTAGTAATATGGATAAATGCAAAAAAATTAGGAGTTGCTTGTGGAGATGAGATTCCAGAATCTATTCAGACATACATTAAACTCATGAAAATGAATTTTGACATAGATTTTGAACCCATGTTAAAAGAATAACTCGTGTAATCCTTTTATTTTGTTTTTACATAAATTAATCATGGATGGGAGAATGCACATTAATGTATCAGCTGTAGATTATGACAAAACAAGTAAAGCACTAACTAGACAGTTATCATTATTAGAAGAAATGGTTCATAGTGAAGAAGATTTTGTCATGACAGATTCAGAATTTGCATTTGGATGGCACTTTTTTGTGTTAAGCGTGAATAAATCACTCATCCAGAAATTAGTAGATATGATGGGGCCTGATTTTGAAAAATTAAAGGGTAAAGGTACTGAAAAGAAATTTCTTACATGGTTAACCAATAATTTAGAGAACAAGTCACCTAGATTCAAACTAGCTATAAAAGAAGAAATGGAATCAAGTAAATTTGGAATATTTTAGATCAGAGTTAGGGTCAAATATTCTCAAAAACACATGATCATATTTTTTAATAGTAAACACTAATGAAAAAAATGGAAGATTACAAGAGTTTTTTAGAAGTTTTAATGGTGTCAAACAAAAATGTTAGATTTTCAGCCATTTGTAGTTTAGACGGAGAATTATTATTTCAAAAACGTCGTGATGATATTAGACAGTTATTTTCTCTAGAAGAAACAAAAGAACAATTGAATCGAACAATTGAATCATGGAAATCACGCGCAGAAATTAAAGATAAAGTAGGTAGGCCTCTATACTCAGTCACATCATATGAGAAGATTAAGAGAATAACATCCCTATTGATGAAGAACATTTACTCTTCATAAGTATGGATAACAAAGATGATGAAGTAGAGATGTTCAAGAATATCAACATAAAAAATATCTCAGCCTTGTTGGACATAGGACCTACAAAATTATAGTTCTATATCCACATAATCAATACAGAAAAAATCTAAATTCATAAAATAAAAGGAGGGCCCTCGAGGGGAATCGAACTCCTGTCCGAGGATCCACAATCCTCTATACTAACCACTGTACTACGAAGGCCACAAATTAGAAAAAGAGATTATCCAGTAATAATCTTTGATTTTTTATGAAAATCAGACTGTAGATTTATTATTAACTATGTGAAATTTCTATTATGAGATTTTGGTGGGTTGCAATGGCCATTACAATCGGACTAACATATTACGGTGGAATGTACTTACTTCCATACAAGTAGTAGAGCCTAAAATTTTAGCACGGTTCTTTATTTCATAATTATTATAGATTTTATGTAGGCACTTAACGATCGCTTTAAATTTGTTGTATCAGGGTACTTTTCGACATGAGAAAAGGATTCATCTCCAATAGATTACGTTCAGGTAGAAAACCCATAGAGAGTTCTATTGAGAAAAAAATTGAGACCATACAAGCAGAGAAATTTGTATGGATTGACCTACAAAATCCAGACAGAAGTGATGTTGAAGAATTAGCTAAAAAATACAATTTCAATGCACTAAACATCGAAGACTGTATGACAAAATTTGAACTACCAAAATTAGATAGTTATGATGATCATTTCTTCGTAATTCTTCATTTTCCGCCACTTACTCAGAAAGTTGGAATTTCAAAAAATAGTCAACTATCCATATTCGTAGGAAAGGATTTCCTAGTAACGGTACACCAAGGGGATCTTAAACCACTTGTAGACTTGGTAAACACATGTATATCAAATTCAGATGAACAAAGAAAAAATAGAATACTACAAAAATCTTCAGGATTATTACTTCACGAAATTATAGATGTATTAGTAGATGATCTTTTACATACTTCAAGAAAAATTATTGCAAATTTGGATGAAATCGAAGACAGAGTGTTTGATGAAACAAAACCAGTTGCAAGAAGTATTGCATTACTTAGAAGAGAGATTAACAGATTAAGAAGAATAGCTACACCATTAAAGAAATTTGTTTTAGAAATAACAAAAAACGTAAAGAAATTCTCTGAAAGAGATGAGGAGGACCTCTCATTGTATTTTGATGACGTAATTGACCATATTGACAAGGTCATTGAAACTTTAGAGGAATCAAGAGAAACAATGGAAATTTACAAAGATACAGATTTTGTGTTAAGTACAGAAAAAACAAACAAGGTACTTGCAGTTTTAACAATCATATTCACATTAGCTATTCCAGCAACAGTAATTGGAACATTTTATGGGATGAACGTAAATTTACCAGGAGGAATTGAAGAAAATCCAATGTTCTTAGGGCCATTTACAACTTTCATAATTGTAATTCTTGCATCAGCTATTCCAGCAATTATGATGTTTACATATTTCAAAAAGTTAGGCTGGATCAATAACTAAAGATATCAAAATCAAAGATAATTGAAAAAAGGAGATTAGATAAATACCAGATAATTTAACTAATGTTATGGGCAAAATCAAAATACGAACTGGAAGGGGAACAGGAACTATTGAAGTTGACGATGATCCCAAAAAATGGTCTGGTGATGAATTTAGAAAAATTCAAGAAGCAAGGAAAAAAGCTGCTGGAAACAGAATGGTACATACAGGCAGGGGAACAGGTTCAAGAAAACTTAGTGACATGCCAGAACCAAAATCTAGACCATCAACAGAAGGAATGACCAGAATTACTGGTAGAGGAACAGGTTCAAGAAAAAGTAAGAATAAGGGTTCATCCTAATTTTTCCTCAAAACTCTATTTTTACAATATTCTTTATATCACAAAATGTTAAATTTTAACATCAGGATTTTCAGATTTTACTTTTTCCCAATCTTTGAGGAAGTTTTCTAGACCAATTTTTGTCAGTGGATGTTGAAGCATTTTATCTAAAACTCCAGGAGGTAAAGTTACCACATCAGCTCCAATTTTTGCAGCTTCTACTACATGCATTGGATGACGAACACTTGCAACTAGAATTTCAGTTTTTAGGTGAGGGTAATTTTTAAAAATATCTTTAATGTCTTTAATCAAATTCATACCATCTTGACCAATGTCATCTAATCTTCCAATAAATGGACTAACATATTTTGCACCAGATTTTGCAGCAAGTAATGCTTGATTTGGAGAAAAAACTAACGTCACATTTACAGGAATGCCTTCTGAAGAAAGTGACTTACATGCTTTTAGTCCATCAGGAGTCATAGGAACTTTAACAACAACGTTTTCTCCATATTCACGTAATCGTTTTCCTTCTTCAACCATTCCAGAAAATTCAGTACTAACAACTTCTAGACTTACATCACCTTTGATAATTTTTGTAATCTCTTCCATTGCATCTTTAGGATTACCTTTTTCTTTTGACATGAGAGAAGGGTTTGTAGTTATTCCATCAAGCAATCCCATATCATTGAATTTTTTTATTGATTCTAAATTGGCAGTATCAAGAAAGATTTTCATAATTTTTTGCTCCTAATTTCTTTGACTTGTTTTACCATATTAAAAGATGTTATTCCATGCTTTTCTAAAAGTAATGGGATTTCTTTATCTCTAGCAGACTCACCAAACATATCTTGAGCGCCAATTCTCTTTATAGGCACAGGATATGATTCAGAAACAGACTCAGCAACTGCAGAACCCATTCCACCCAAAATATTATGTTCTTCAGTAGTTACAATACAGCCGGTTTCTCTAGCGGCTTTTTCTAAAATTTCATGATCAATGGGTTTTATAGAAAACATATCCAAAACTCTACAAGAAATTCCATCTTGTTGAAGTGTTTCAGCTGCTTCTAAGGCCATTCGAACAGTAATTCCACATGCAGCAATTGTGCAGTCAGAACCATCTCTCAGAGTTATTCCTTTTCCAGTTTCAAAGTTTTGAGAATCAGAATGAACTAAAGGAGTTTTGGATCTTGCCATTCTCATGTAAAATGGTCCATATTCATTTGCCATCAAAGATGTTAATTTAGAAACTGCAATTGTATCTGCAGGGATAAAAACTCGGAAATTTGGGATAACTCTCATAATTGCAATATCTTCAATTTGTTGATGTGAGCCACCATCAGGTCCAACTGAAAGACCCCCATGTGAAACAACAAATTTTACATTAAGACCTTTTTTACCAGGTGGAGAAGGATAAGCTACATTATTTCTGATTTGATCAACTGCTCTCCCAGGCAAAAATATAGCATAAGTACTTGCAAAAGGTATTTTTCCAGATACTGCCAATCCTGCAGAAGTTGTGACAAGATTGGCTTCTGCAATTCCAACGTTAAAAAATCTATTTGGAAATTCTTTTCCAAAACCAGATGTTTTTAGTGAATCAGTAGTATCAGCTCCCAATACAACAACATTTGGATTTTCTTTTCCAAGATGAATTAGAGATTTTGAATATTCTGAACGCATGTCAGTCATTACTGGGTCATTCAAAGATATCCTCTCTCCTGTGCAATTTTTTTAATTTGTTCTTGTTTTTCGCCAACAACATGCAATCCAATCCATTTATTCACTAATTCAGTTCCACCTAGTTCATTTGCTTTGTCAAGTAATAGTTGCCTTCTAGAAGATAATACCTCAGTTCTGAAATCTCTAATTGCAGCACGCACATCTTGTTGTCCAATTATAGCACCTCCACCGACAAATGCACGAGCACCATCTGCAAAAACTGAGCCAATATTTTCAAGATTAACACCGCCATCAGCCTCAATATATCCAGAGAAATTATGCTCTTTTAGTATAGTATTCAACCTAGCCATTTTTGCGTGTGTCTCTTCAATGTATTTTTGACCAGATTTTCCAGGAACTACAGACATTACAATAAGTTGATCAAGTGAAGGCAAGAATTTGTAAGACCATTCAGGTAATTCAGTGTCAGGATTTATTGCAAAACCAACACCAACTTGATTTTGTTTTAATAAATCATGAATTTCTCCAAAACTAGATTCGTCAGTTACTTCTGCATGCACTGTGATAATATCACTACCAGCATCAATGTAATCTCTAACATGTTTTACAGGTTCATTAATCATCAAGTGAGAATCAAACGGAATTACAGTAAGTGGTCGCAGTTCTTTGATTTTAACATGATCAAATGTTTTGTTTGGAACAAATTGACCATCCATAACATCCAGATGGATATAATCAGATCTTCCAGAAACACATCTTTTGACTTCGTTTTCAAGATTTGTCATATCGCCAGCAATAATTGATGGTGCAATCATGAATTGAGAATCTAATTCCATATTGATAATTGGAACAACATCAGAGTCAGGTGCTTTTCCATGCCATGCAGGATTATCTTCCATATGCTCAACAGACTTTCCTTTGATTGTTCTTGAGATAATTATTGTTGGAACGCCTTTAGTTGCATTTGCTTTTTTAATAGCAGAATCAATTTGTTCAACTCTATGACCATCAATTTCAATTACATTCCAACCAAATGATCTCCATTTATCACCAGTTTTCCATCTAGAAGCATCTTTCCACATCTCAGAAAGATTATCACTTTCTAATTTTTTGTCAAGAGGCATAATTTTTTCAGTGTATGAATCTTGTTGGATAAAGTTTCTATCAAGAAAAACAGTAAGATTATCAACCTGGTATTTTGCTGCAGTCATAGCAGCTTCCCAAACTTGACCTTCATCAGATTCACCATCTCCAATAATCGTGTAAACATGATAATCTTTAGAATCGATTTTTCCTGCAAGTGCAATTCCAACAGAATAAGACAAACCAGTACCTAACGAACCACCACAAAACTCAACTCCAGGACATTTTAAATCTGGATGTCCTTGTAATTTACTTCCAAATTTTCTCAAAGTTTCAAGTTCTGATTCTGGAAAATATCCTGCAACTGCCATATTTGAAAACAATCCAGGAGCTGCATGACCTTTGGATAACACTAATCGATCTCTATCTTCCCATTGGGGGTTTTTAGGATCAAATTTTAGATGTTTGTTAAACAAACAACCCAAAATTTCAGCCATTGAAAATGAACCACCAGGATGACCAGAACCAGCAGTATTTGTGGCTTTGATAACTAATTTTCGAGCTCTAAGAATATTCTTCTTAATTTGATAATAATTGAGCCCCATATCGATCGTTTTGACTTCAAATTTAATAAAAATCTACTTCTAAAACACATTCACAAAAAATTCTGGAAATAATCAAAAAAGATCAAAATTATAACGAACTCATCTCAAAACCCTACAATACATCAAAAATGACGCAATGTTGATGAATCCAAGATAATTCTCTGCTACTCTTTCATATCTTATTGCAGTTCTT
>JOSY01000006.1 GCA_000746765.1 Marine Group I thaumarchaeote SCGC AAA799-D11 | reverse complement strand
TAATTCTTGGAATTTCATGGAGATATGCTGTGTTTGCTATTTGTTAGATCAGGATGATCGTCAATTATTCACTAAATGATTAGTTTTGAGATGAGTTAAACAAATTACAAAATTCCAAAGAATTTACAATGGTTTAATTACAGTATAATCTTTAAAATTTTGAAAGATATGTCATTTGGCGAAGAAAGAGAGATGCACACAGCAACATGCGGTGATTGCGGAAATGAATGCCAAGTACCATTCAAACCTAAAGAGGACAGACCTGTTTATTGTAGAGAATGCTTCCCAAATCATAGACAAACCCCTAGCGTTTAGTAGGAAGAATTTTTAATTAAATTCATTGTAAATATAATATGAAAAATAACTTGGATTTTCCAATAATTGTTTTTGATAATCAATGTTATTTGTGCGTAAAATTTGCAAAATTTGTAAATTTTTTTGCCAGAGGAAAAATGAAAATGATTGGACATTATACAAAACAAGGTGAAATGATACGAGAAAAAATTTTAGATGAATCTGCTTTAGAGATGTTTTGGTTTATTGATGAGAAAAAAGCATACGGAGGAAGATCTGCATTGTTACCAGTGATAAAAACAATTTTTTCAAACAAATCAAAAAAATTCCCAATAACGGGAATTAATGAACAGTGTTCACAAAATTGTAAATCAGTTAAAGCGGTTTTTGTTAGATCAACTAGTTTGATTTCCAACAGTAAAATCATCAAAATTGATGATGAAGTTCACATTTGATTACTAAAAATAGATTTAATAATTAAAAAATTTGTTTCCAAACAAATGGCAGAACGAAGAACAATAATGATTGATGAGGATGTTGCAAAAAAAGTAAGAAATCTTCAAGCAAAGAAAATTAAAGAAACTGCCGGAACTGTAAGTTTTTCTGCAGTAATTAATGAAATGCTAAGAGAATGTAATTAGTCATAAATCTAAATAAGACTATGAAAATCATACATACATATGAAAATCAAAATACAAAATACTCCAAAGAAAACACAATTACTTTGTGGATTTGCATTAGAGAAATCAGATAAAGTTTTAGGATTACCAAAAATAGATGCAAAAACATCATTTGCAGTTAGTCAATCTCTTAAAGATATAGAAGGGAAATTTGGTAAATTAACAATTATTCCATCTACAGGAAAAAAACAATTTCAAAGGATCCTGATTGCAGGAATTGGCAAAAAAGAAGATCTTACAAAAGATACTTTTAGACAAATTTCAGGTAAAATTGCTCAAAAAGCACGTGAACTAAAATTAAAAGAATTTTCAATAATCACGCCTCCCACATTTGTAATTGATCAGATTTCTTCAACATCACAAATTGTAGAAGGTGCAAAAATGGCATTATACAAATTTGAAAGATTCAAGTCTGAAAAAGAAGAAAAATCTCCAGATATGACAATAGTTGTTCCAAAATCAAACAAGATTTTACGAGCAATAAAGACAGCAGAAATTGTTGCAGAAGGAGCAATATTTACAAAAAGTATTGCTAATTTACCTCCAAACGAATGCACACCAAATACATTAGCAAATTTTGCAAGAACTATTTCAAAAAATAAAATGAAATGTAAAATCATTTCAAAACCAGAATTAAAAAAGAAAGGGTTTGGAGGAATTACCGCTGTAGGACAAGGAAGTAAAAACGAACCAAAACTAATCATCATGGAACATAATCGTGGCACAAGAAATGAAAAACCAATTGTACTTGTTGGAAAAGCTGTAACATTTGACACTGGAGGAATTTCATTAAAGCCTGGAGCAAACATGGATGAAATGAAATTTGATAAATGTGGAGGTTGTACAGTGTTAGGAATTATGAAAGCAGTTTCAGAATTAAAATTACCAATTAATGTAATTGGAATTATTCCATCTGTTGAAAATATGCCAGGTGGAGAATCATATCGACCAGGAGACATAATCAAACTATACAATGGAAAGACAGCAGAAATTCTCAATACAGATGCAGAAGGAAGACTGATTTTAGCTGATGCGTTAGCATATGGTGAAAAACACTACTCACCAAAAGCAATAATTGACTTTGCAACATTAACAGGAGCTTGTATCATTGCATTAGGTACCAATGTAGCAGGAATGATTTCAAATAACGAAAAATTATCAAAGAAAATTTTTGAATCATCAAAAAACACTACAGAGCAAATTTGGGAACTTCCGCTAAATCAAGAATTTAGAGATATGATAAAATCAGATGTAGCAGATATGAAAAATATGGGCATAGGAAGAGCAGCTGGAACAATAACTGCTGCAGCATTTTTGAGAAATGCAGTAGAAGATACACCATGGACACATTTGGATATTGCAGGGGTAGCTTGGACACAAATTG
Organism: Marine Group I thaumarchaeote SCGC AAA799-D11; assembly: GCA_000746765.1. GTDB lineage: Archaea > Thermoproteota > Nitrososphaeria > Nitrososphaerales > Nitrosopumilaceae > Nitrosopumilus. The sequence goes on along the minus strand of JOSY01000006.1, from coordinate 98,344 downwards.
CTACAAAAGAAAAATCATACAATCCAAAAGGCGCAACAGGTTTTGGCGTTAGATTGATTTTAGATTATTTACAAAAATTGTAGATCAGTAACCTCTGCTGTTTCTGTCAGGTTTTCCAACATTTGGATTTCTCCAACCATGTTTTTCCATCATGTGATTCATCAATCTAATATCGTTATCACATATTTCTCCACAGACAGAGCAATTTGGCATGTAATGCTTTGAACAATTTCATTATTAATAGATTGTAAATTAGAAAATGCCAGCACTGTTGCTTCCCAAGGGCTCTCGCATCTTAGTAGCACAACAGCGACGTCAGGTTTGACTTCCAAGTTCGGAAAGGGATTGGGTCGCACCCTAACGCTATGGCCGGCTTGAAAATTTATGTTAAAATCTCAATTATTAACGTAACGAAATCAAATATTGGCTTCAAAATAGGTATAAAACAAAGAGACTACCGCTCTAGCACATGACGCATAGAGTCGGAGTTTTAGATCATGAACTCTGTCAGCCTAAAAAATGTGGTCTAGAGTGCATAAAATACTGCCCAGTAAACAAATCAGGTGCAGATTGTATCGTATTAAACGAAGAATCAAAAAAGGCTCAGATTGATGAAGATATTTGCAATGGGTGTGGGATATGTGTCAAAGTATGTCCATTTGATGCAATTACAATAGTAAATTTAGCAAGTGAGTTAGCTACTGATAAAATTCATCAATATGGACCAAATTCATTTAGATTATACAAATTACCAACTCCGAAGAAAGGAGAGGTAGTAGGTTTACTTGGTAGAAACGGTATGGGAAAAAGTACTGTTGTAAATATTCTTTCAGGAAATCTAAAACCAAATCTTGGAAGATATGAAGAACCTCCTGAATGGGATGAGATTTTAAAATACTATAGTGGAACTGAATTAAAACAACACTTTGAAAAAATTAAACAAAATCAAATTCGTGCATCAATTAAACCTCAACAAGTATACCACATTGCACAAGCATTTGATGGAACTGGAAAAGATCTCATTGAGAAATATGATGATAGAGGAGTATCTAGAGAATTAATCAAAGAATTAGGATTACAAAACTCTGTGGATCAGAGTTTAAAGGAATTAAGCGGTGGAGAACTACAAAGAATTGCAGTAGCTGCTGCAGCTTCTAAGGATACTGAGTTTTACTTTTTTGATGAACCGTCATCTTACAATGATGTTTTTCAAAGAACAGGAGTTGCACGAGTAATTCAAAGTCTTGCAAAACTAGGGAAAAGTGTAATGGTTGTAGAACATGATTTGACATTACTTGATTTTCTCAGCGATTATATCGAAGTACTATATGGTGAACCATCAGCATATGGTATTGTATCAAATATTCTTTCAACCAAAGTCGGAATCAATGTTTTTCTTGACGGATATCTACCAAATGAAAATGTAAGATTCAGAGACAAAGCATTTTCCTTTGATGTTTCATCAACATCTACAGATGAATTTCAAGAGGGAAGTGAGATTGTAAACTATCCAAAATTAACAAAAAAATATCCTTCATTTTCAGTTGAAATTGATCCTGGCAGGGTAAGAAAAGGGGAAGTTCTGGGAATTATGGGTGCAAATGCGCTTGGAAAGACCACCATGATGAAGATGATTGCAGGTGTAGAGAAACCAGATTCTGGTGAGATTGATAAAAAAATTAAGATAGCATACAAACCACAATATCTTCAAAATGATATTGATGTAGAAGTTGTCGCATTACTTGATAAAGCAAATGGGAGTCCTGTAGAAGGAAGCCTTGAAGAAGAACAGATTCTTGATCCACTAAAAATTAAGAAACTATACAACAAATCAGTAAAGAACCTCTCAGGAGGAGAACTACAAAAAGTTGCAGTTGCATCTTGCCTTTTGCAAAAAGTAGATTTGTATGCACTTGATGAACCATCAGCATTTTTAGATGTTGAGGACAGAATTGCTGTTGCAAAATTCTTACAGAAATTTGTTCGCTCTTTTGGGAAATCAGCAATTGTAATTGACCATGATTTACAGTTAATGGATTTGATTTCAGACACAATGGTAATTTTTGAAGGAGAATCAGGTGCTGCAGGAAAAGCTACATCACCATTACCTAAAGCAGAAGCAATGAACAAATTCCTAAGATCATTAGACATGTCATTTAGACGAGATGAAAAGAGTCTTAGACCAAGAGTAAACAAATTAGAAAGTAGATTAGATAAAGACCAGAAATCATCTGGAAATTTCTATTACAAAAATTGACTCGAATGCTAAAAAAATCACTTGAGAGTATATTTTCTCCAGAAGAAAGTGAAGAATTGATTTCTGCATTTGATCAAATTGGAGATATTATAATTGTAAGAATTCCAGATTCTCTATTATCCAAAAAGAAGATTATTGGAGAGACACTTTTGAAGGATGTAAAAATTGCCAGGAGTGTATTTTATCAAGCATCTGCTGTAGAAGGGGATTTTCGTACACGAAATCTGGAGATTATTGCAGGTGAAGATAACACAGAGACAGAATATAGGGAATTTGGTTGTAAATTCATAGTAGATGTTGAAAATGCGTTTTTTTCTCCTAGGCTTTCTACTGAGAGAGACAGAATATCAAATCTCATCGAAGATGGAGAAATTATGACAAATATGTTTGCAGGAGTAGGAATGTTTTCAATTATTGCTGCAAAGAAGAAAAAATGTACTGTTTATAGCTTAGACATTAATCCAACTGCATCAAAGCTGTGTGAAAAAAATATCAAGTTAAACAAACTTGCAGGAGAAGTCATTTCAATAAATGGTGATGCAACACAAATTATCAATGAACATCTTCTAGATAAATCAAATAGAACCTTAATGTTGCTACCTGAAAGATCAGATGAATTTTTAGAATCTGCAATAAACACAACAAAAAGTGGTGGAATAATTCATTATTACTCACACATACACGCAGACAAAAAATCAGATGCAGGAAAACTTTCTGAAGAACATTATCTGCAAGTAACACCAGTAAAATCAGAAATACTAGGATCAAAAATTGTAAGACCAGTAGGTCCTAGATATTATCAAACAGTTGTAGATGTAAGAATTTTCAAGTAGTTAATCATCAGAAGTAATTGATGCAGTAGAAGGTTTTGTTGTTGCCATAACATATCCTATCCATGCAATAACTCCAAGAATTCCACCTGCAATCATTAAAACAGATAATTGCAATACGATAGGACTCCACTCAGAAAGCATGAGCAAATAAGCATAAAGAAAGAATCCAACTATACAGAGAAGAAAAATGGTAATACCCATTCCCTTACGTTTGTCCATGGCGGAGAATTTTTCGAGAGTTATTTATTGGTTTTAACTAATTTAGTTCAATGGCCATAAGATATGCATCTTCACCATCACGATAATAGGCGTTAAGTTGTTGTCTAATTACAAATCCAAGTTTTTCATACAAGCGTACAGCCTCATTATTGCTGCATCTTACTTCCAAATAGAATTCATCACATTTTCTAGCTTGTACGCCTTTTACTGATTCTTCAACTAGGGCTTTTCCAATTCCTTTCTTTCTATAATCATCAAGAACTGCAATTGATACAACATGGCCTTTTTTGACAAAACCTAGTTTCTTAAAATTTGAAAATCCATATTCAGTTTTACACATAATGTAACCAACATGTTTTCCACCTATCTCTGCTACAATAAATGCCTCTGGAAGTTCTGCAAGTAAACTCTCATAGAAATAATCTGAATAATGTTCAGGGAGAGTTTTTAGATTAATCTCCATAACAGGAATAAGATCGCTTGGTTCAGCGCGTCTGATATTGCAATCTCCTAATTGTCTTAGAATTACTTGCATACATAGAGATAGGACTATCAATATTTAATTTTAAACCAAAAGACCATTTAATGGAAAGAATCAGTCATAAAGAATGGAAGAGCATTCTCAAGAAGACATAATTTCTTTAGTAAATTCCATATTCGATGTAAGTGATTTTATAAAAACAGAATTTTCCATGGAGTTTCGAATTGAAGATTCTGAATTCAAATCAAAATTTGAGCAATTAGCAAGGAAATTAGAAGGTATGAGTTTTGCATGCAGACTAGAACAAAAAGATGGGGGAAAATTTGTTATTATTCAAAAATTTGCAATAAAAAAACAAAGAAGGTGGATGAAAACTGCATGGACCCCCAGAGCTTTGTTTGCAATTGTTATTGCATTTGTTATGATTGATGGGTATTATAGAACATCTGGAACAAATTCAATTGTAGAAATTGGAGAGCCTCTTGAAATGGCTGCAGTCTATACATTGTCGCTTTTAGGAATTTTAGGAATTCACGAATTAGGGCATATTATTGCAGCAAAAATTCATAGACTAAAAACAACTTGGCCATACTTTATTCCAGGTTTACCTGTCATAGGGATTCCAACATTTGGGGCATTTATTCAATCCAGAGGACTAACCATCAATAGAGAAATTTTATTTGATGTTGCAATAGCAGGACCAATTGCAGGATTAGTTATTGCAATAATTGTTTCAATTTACGGAGCATATACAGCACCAATTTTAGATTCTGAAATGGCTGCAGGTTTGTTTGAAGAGTCAAGATTAATGGAATGGGAGCAAGGTGAACCATTACTTATGACTGCAAGTCTTGCAATGTTTGGCAAAGGCGGTCCGGGACACGAAGTAATCATGACTCCAATAATGTTTGCAGCATGGATTGGATTTTTAATAACATTTTTGAATTTACTTCCCGCATGGCAATTAGATGGAGGTCACATGGCCAGAACATTACTTGGTCCAAAATTACATAGATATGCAACTTTTGGCAGTATGGCAATTCTAGTTTTGTTAAATTATTGGTTAATGGCGATTTTAATTCTAATAATGAGCTCAAGAAATCCCAGTGCAATGCCATTAGATGATATTTCTCCACTTTCAAGAAAAAGAAAACTAGCTTACATCGGTATTATCGGATTAGCAATTTTATGTGCACCGTTACCATCAGATTTTTTGCCTAATTTCCTACCTTAGTAAGAGCCTAGCACCATCTGAAACTACTGCAACTTTTTGTCTAGGGCCTTGTGTCTTTAGGATGTAATCCATAGAATATTTGATTCCAGGTAATGAAATCATGTTTAGTTTCTTTGCATAAAATTCAGGCAAAATGGAAACAAGTCCAATTTGAAAATTCTTTTGTATTTCTGAAAGAAATAATAGATCTTCCATACCACTAATGTATTTTGTAGGATTTCGTAATTGTTCTAAAGTTAATCGGTCTTCAATGTATTGTTGAATTGCATCAGAACCCAATCCCCCTTTACATTCAGCAACTAAAATTGCAAGGCCATCTTTTTTTATGGCATTAGAACAATTCCACAAAGATGAGAAAGATTTTCCAAGATTATCATTGCTTGCATCTTTACCAGTACTAATTATCATTGTTTTATGTTGACCAACATCTTTGATGGAATTTGATTCTAGAATCTTTGTGTTAGAGATAGTTTCTGATGGATGCCCAACTGAGAAATCAATTATACCCTGAGAATTTGCAACAATTTCAATTCCTTGAATTTCAAAATTATCAGAAAATTTCTTTGCTTCTTGAAGACTTTCAGGATATTGTCCCGGTACAGGTAAATTGCCTTGTCTTTTTGCATATGCTGAAAGCATAGAGTCTAAGCCAAATTTTTTGATAAGTCGTGTAGAGATGGTCTCATAACCAAAAAGACCATCAAACTCCATTTCACTCACAAATACAAGATTTGAATTTGGATTTTCCATATTCTCAAACTCATTAATTGAACTACCTTCTGGGAGTCCCGCTTTGACTTGATTTAGGATTTTTTTATCGGTAAGAATTTTTGGGAAAGGTTTGGATTTTTGTTCACATAACGTAAACAAAGATGAAATTATTTTCTGAATAGATTTTGAGTTATGCAAAACCACAAGTTCCATAGGTTTTGACAAATCTATGGTACTCAGTTTTTCATTGATCGCTGAATCATCTAAAACTTTACCATCAGAATCGATTTTTTGCTCTAAATTCTCGGCTCTTATGTCCAAAACAACGTCTGTAATACCATAATTTAACCAAATTTCAGGCATAATTCATTCATAATACAAACCAAAATAAATCCAGTGTAGTTAATTTTGGTATGGAATTTGTAAAAGAGTTTGCAACCTTTTTGCACCAAAAAGGCATCATAAAATTTGGAGATTTCACACTAGCCAGTGGAAAAAAGAGTTCATACTATGTGGATTTAAGACTGGTGCCAAGTTATCCTCATGAATTTAGAAAAATGGTAAAATATCTAGAAAACGAAATTGCTCAGAATATAGGATTAGAGAAGTTTGATTCAATTGTTTCAGTACCTACAGGAGGTTTAGTGATTGCATCAGCATTAGCAATTGAAACTGTAAAACCGTTGATCTATGTTAGAAGTAAACCAAAAGATTACGGAACCTCAAAATCAGTTGAAGGTAAAATCCATGATGGGATGGAAGTAGTTATGATAGATGATGTAGCAACAACTGGAGGTTCTGTTGTAAATGCAATCAAATCATTAAAAGAAGTCAACATATCGATAAAAGACGCATATGTAATTGTTAACAGAATGGAAGGAGCTGAAGAAGCCTTAGAAGAATTAGGAGTCAAAATGCATTCAATTCTAAATATTTTACAAATTACAGAAGCTTTGAACGAACAAAATCTAGTAGATGATGAAGTTTTAGAAAAAGTGAAAAAGCAAATTGATAAATGAGTTTGGCAGCTCAGACAAATGCCTTCCAATCATCATTCAGATATAACTCTGATTCTTCATTGCAGCCAGTGAAATTTGATTTTGCTTATTTTAAAACTAATTGAAAATAATGGGCCCGAAGGGCTTCGATCCCTTGGCTCACCGGTTATGAGCCGGTTACTCTACCAAGCTGAGTTACGGGCCCTAAGCAGATGAACTTTTTCTCAGGTATAAAATGTTATGAGGTTAACAGTATTCTTCAAAACAACTATCCAATAACAAATTTTGTGCAGAAATGGATTTTTCGGCAACCTCAATTAATTTGTCATAATCAGTTGAAGATTTTTCTAGAATATTTCTCCATGATGCGGCATGTCTAATGTCAGCTTCTGTATGGAGTTTGAAGTATTCAGTAGCTTCTTCACTAGTCATACCATAGAATTCTGCCAAACCATCAAGTTTTGTTTGACTGATTTTTGGGATTTCTTTTTCAAATGCATACATTGCACATGCACCACTTTCAAAAGTATCCATTAACTCGTTCAAATCAGATACAGCTTTTCTTGTTTTTGGTAAACCTGAATAAGATAGCAATTCTTCTTCAGAAATTCCAAGTTCGCCAGCAAAAGCAATCCATGGTTTGATATGATCAGATTCTTCTTGTTGATTTTCAACTAATTCTTTTACCACTGATTCTGGGGCTTTGTCGATAATCGGAGCCATAAAAGATGGAACTTCTTTGACTAGTTGGAAATATTCTTTTGAATATCCAGCTAAAGATTCTTTTGTTAATTTTCCATCAGACCATGCTTGGTAAAATGGATGTTTTAGTAAACTTCTTTCTTCAATCATTTCATCAATTTTTTTAATTATGTTCATGATTTGACTCCAAATCTGCCAATAAAAAAATCTTTGTGGTTTACAAAAGATTTTATGGTCAAAATACAGAATTTTCTTGGGTTCCAGTGGTGTAGACCGGTCAAGCATACTGCCCTTTCAAGGCAGTGATCCCGGGTTCAAAATCAATCGATGAAAATCCCGGCTGGAGCACCAAGATTTAATTAACAATGGGAAAATTTTTTCAATAGAGGTCGTCATCTTGGACAGAAAAAACATCGAGATTAATCCTTTACTTGAGACATATGGAGAATATATCAAAAAAATTGATCAGGCATTAGATAAAGAACTAGATCTTTATTCAGAGTCAGAATTCATAGAACCTTTGAAATATTCACTAGAAGGAGGAAAACGAATCAGACCCATTATCCTTACTCTATCAGCTGAAAGCATTGGAAAAACTGATGAAAATACATTTGCGGCATCTTGTGCAGTAGAATTTTTGCACATGGAATCCATAATCCATGATGATATTATTGATAATGAAACAATGAGAAGGCAAAAAGATCCATTCCATATCAAATATGGATACAACACTAGTGTGCTTACAGGGGATTTTGTTTTGGGATTAATTTTAGCAATATGTTCTAGATTGGATAATCCTAGAATTACAAAAGATTTGGCAACTACTGCAATGTTAATGAGCGAAGGTGAGATGATTGAGAGTAGACTAGAGACAAGTGAGGATGTTACATTTGATGATTATCTCAAAGTAATTGAATACAAAACTGCAACTGCATTTGAAGTAGCAGCTAGAACAGGTGCAATTATTGCAAACGGTACAGAAGAACAAATTGAAGGATTAACTGAATATGGGAAAAATATTGGAATTGCTTATCAAATTAGAGATGATTTGTTAGATTGGAAAAATGAAGACAAGTTGTTTAACACACTGATTAAGAAAAGTTCGGACCCAAGAGATGTTTTTAACAAAATGGAAGAGTTGTTAAAGGAATATTCTGAAAAAGCAAGAACTAGTTTAAGAAAAATTCCAGACAATGATGCAAAAGTAAATCTAGATAATTTGATAAAATTTACTTCGTTTAAGGCATAAGTCCTAAACTAACTATTGGTGTTGCAAACTCTACAAATTTGAGAAGGGGTTCTGGATAGACACCAAATCCCACTAAGAAGATTATAGAGAATATCATTACTGCTACAATTGATTTTGGTTCTGAAACTCGCTTTTCTGTTTCACCTTCAAAGTACATCTTTCTAGTAATCCAACCATAGTAAGCAAGTGATAATGCACTGTTAAGAACTCCTGCAATTGCAAGCCATGGAGCCCACCATAATGCGGAACTAGCATCCAATGCACTTCCAAATAACATCAGTTTACTCCAAAATCCAGAAAGTGGAGGAACACCTGCAAGGGCAAATAATGAAATCACCATACCTAAAGCAGTGACAGGCATTCGTCTTCCAAGTCCTTTTAGTTTATCAATATGAGTTACAGCAAGAGTTGTCACAATACCTGCAATTGCAATAAAGGCAGCACCTTTCATCACGGCGTGGTTGAATATTTGATACAATGAACCTTGTAAACCAAGAGAGCTGTATGGAGCAACTGCCAATCCAATCAAAATGTATCCTGCATGTGCAATACTAGAATAAGCCAACATTCTTGAAAGATTCTTTTGCATAATTGCTGCAACGTTACCAATTGTCATAGTCATCACGGCAATAATTCCAAGAGCTAAAGTCCAATCAAGATTTAGAGCCACCATTCCAAGTACTATAATTCTAATAGCAGCGGCAAATCCTGCTTTTTTGGTTGCAGCTGCAAGAAGTGCAGTTACTGGTGATGGTGCACCTTCGTAAGTATCTGGAAGCCATTGATGGAAAGGAACAAGTCCCATCTTGAATCCGAATCCTGCAATAAACATTCCAACTGAGAGTAATGCTAATGGTAACAGTGAAGGATCAAGTGTTGAATAGCCCTCAATAACTTCTCCAATGTTTGTAGAACCAGTTAATCCATAAGATATTGCAATTCCGTAAACGATTATTGCAGAAGATAATGCACCAAATAAGAAGTACTTTAATGCAGCCTCATTTGAACTTGGATTCTTTTTCATAAATCCAACCAAGATGTAAGTTGGAATACTCATAAGCTCCCAAGCAACAAACAGCATTACCAAATCAGTCGAGTATGCAACAAGAATCATACCAATTGTTGCAAGCAAGATTAGAGAATAGTAAACAGCAGGAGAGTTGTGTTTTCTCATGTAGTTAAAGGAGCCAACTGTTGTGAACAATGCAACAATTAACATTGCAATTGCAAAGAATCCACCAAATGCATCATCTACAAGTACATCATCAGAGAAAAGAGCAGATGCTGCGACATTATCATTGATAAACTCATAGCCAACATATCCCATAGATACAATTAGTGCCGCAAATGCAATTACGGCATAAAATGAGTTAGAGCCTTTTTCTTTTCTTGCAATACTGATTATTGGAAGAATAACTCCAACAGTTCCTAAAATTGCAATTAGTATTAATGGCGTGGAAGTAATTTCTAACATTTCATATCTCTCCTACATCAACAATATCAGAACTACGAATAGTAATCCTGCTCCAAATACGAATAGATATGATTGGGAGACACCAGTTTGTGTTCCTTGAACAACTTTTGCACCCCATGCAGTTGCCTTCTGGAATCCGTCATTCATACCGTAATCGATAGCTGTCTTTTCAAAGTATCTGAACACACCTCTTGCTAACCATAATGGGGCTACTACAAAGCACCAATACACTATTGCATTGAGATACCATCTGCTTAAGATAACTTTGTGAATTGCGTAAAAGAAAATGTTAGAGTTTACAAATTTGACAGGATCAACCCATCTTCCAATATAGAATATGTATCCCAATCCAATTCCTATTGCAAATGCAACAAGTGATGAACCAAGGGCTACAGGGTTAAGACCTTGTAGGAATTCTGGTAAAATTGATGATTCAGCTTTTGCATATTCGCTGTGAATACCAAACGAGTGTTCAAGATATTCTTCAAACAAATGGTGTAATCCTTGTTCTGTAGATAATCCGATTAATCCAATTCCGATTGTTAATACTGCTAAAATTCCATATGGAACCCACATAGACAATGATGCTTCATGAATATGATGTCCTTCTTCTTCCATTTTTTGGATGTGTTTGCTCTTGTTTCCAAAGAAAACCATTCCAATCATTCTTGTGGTATAGAATGCTGTAATTATTGCAGTCAATACTGCAATTGCATAGAGTGGCAATGCCCATTCGTTTCCAGATGTGTAAACTGCTGCAAAGATTGCATCTTTACTCCAGAAACCTGTTGTGATAAATGGTGCTCCCATTAAACCAAGGCCTGCAGCCCACATGAAAGCATATGTCTTTTTCATATGTTTTCGCAAACCACCCATATCAGTCATAAATCTAGAACCAACAATATGCAGTAAAGATCCTGCTGCCATGAATAGTGATGCCTTAAACATTGCATGAGAAATTAAGTGGAAGAACCCAGCAGTGTAACCATCAACATATTGATGAGATAATCCTGCAACACCTAAGGCCATCATCATGTAACCAATTTGGGAACCAGTAGAATATGCAAGAACTTTCTTAATTTCTGGATTTACCATACCTTGTGTTGCAAGTAGTAATGCAGTTATTGCACCAACCCATGCAACAATCTCAAAGAATTGGTCTGCCATAATTCCTGCAGCGCCCAATGCAAAGACAATTGGTCCTATTCTTGCAACCAAGAATACACCAGCTTTAACCATTGTTGCAGCGTGAATCAATGCAGAAACTGCAGTTGGGCCAGTCATTGCCTCTAAGAGCCATTCATTTAATGGGAATTGCGCAGATTTACCTACTGCACCACCAAATAACAATACAAAAGCAGGAACTAAGAGACCTTGAGCATTCATAGCAATAGCCCATTCATGATCTCCCATGAGTTCTTTGAAACCAAATGTTCCAGCAAACAAGAATATCAAAAGCATACCAGCAATCATCATTACATCACCAACTTTGGTCATGATGAATGCCTTCATACCAGCATGTGTTGGTGCATAGTAATCTAACAGTCCAAGAACAGTACGTCCTTCTTGTCCGACATGATCTTTCTTTTTATCACGATACCAAAAGCTGATTAATGCATAAGATGCAAGACCCACACCTTCCCATCCAAAGAAGACTTGAAGTAAGTTATCAGATAATACAATTAATTGCATTGAACCTATAAAGAACATCATCCAGAACCAGAATCTTGTAATGTCCTTATCGCCTTTCATATATCCAGTACTGTAAATCATAATCAAGAACGAAATCCATGCAACAACATTTGCCATAATTACTGAAAGTGGATCAGCTAATACACCACCTTTCAAACCGATTGCTTCAATCCACATTATCTGTTTATGAATTTCATGTCCTTCCAATGCCATTGGTAGAAGGGAAGCAGCAGAAAGTGCACTCATTAATGCAAATCCAACTGCGACATAACCTGTTGCTTGTTTTGAGAATTTTCCAATACCTGGCATAATGAGTGCAGCAGCAAATGGCAGAATCCAAACAAGCCATGCTGCAGCAGATGTTGCTTCAAATGGTAAACCAATAACTTCAGTTGCCATATTAAACTCCCAACACTCCGTTCATGTAAGGCATAATTGTGTTCAAGAAGATGTCTGGATAAATTCCAAGTACAATAGTAAATCCAGCTAATACCATCATTGGTGCTGTCATGTACCAACTTCCCTCTTTGACTTTCTCTAGATGTTCAGGTGTTTTACCAAAGAATACTCGTTTTAGCATCCACAACATGTAAGACATTGTAAGTGCAGTTGCAACAAGTCCAAGACCAAATGTTACTGCTCGAACTGCGGAACCTTCTTCAATTGCAGTTTCTAATGCGCCATAAAATAGAATCCATTCTCCCATAAATCCACTGGTTGGTGGAACTCCCATAATTGTAAGTGCACCAATAACTGCACAGACAGCAGTAATTGGCATTTTTCCAGCAAGACCTCCAAGTTTAGAGATGCTTCTGGTTCCAACTTTAACAATGATAATTCCAGCCATCATGAAGAGAATGCCTTTTCCAAGTCCGTGAGTGACGTACATCATCTCAGCACCTGCAAGACCCATTGAAGACATTGAACCAATGCCAAACAACAGATAACCCATCTGGCTGATACTAGAATAAGCAAGTAATCGTTTCAGATCATCTTGCATCAGTGCCATTGCACCACCATAGATCATTGTAACAAGACCCCAAATGTGGAACCAAATTGACAATTCTGCAAATGTAGATGGTAAGAATTCAACAATTAATCTAAAGACACCATATGCACCAATTCCGATCATTGCAGGAGACAAAAGTGCACTGATTGGGGTAGGTGCTGAACCGTGGACATATGGCAACCAAACATGGAACATAAAGACAGCCAGTTTCACTCCAAGACCAATTGCAATTGCAATCGCCGAAATCATTACAATATCTTGAGGAATTTCAGATTCTTTGATATCAGCAAAATCAAAGCTGCCAATAGTTAATCCAATCATTAAGAATCCTAATAGTAAAACAACTGCACCAGCATGAGTCCAAAAGAGGAACATTAAACCAATCTTTCTTCTTGGACCATCACCCCAAAGTGCAACTAAGAAGAAACCTGGAATCAACATAACCTCAAAGAATATGTAAAATTCTATCAGATTTGTTGAGAGTACTGTTCCAAGCATTCCCATTGCAAATACAAGATACAGTGCAAAGTAAAGACCAGATTTTGCATTTACATAATTAGAAAGAGCAGATGATTCGACAACAGAACTTTGTCCACTTGAAGAAGGATTAATTTTTTGTTCTTCTTCGAATTGTTCGTGGAATTTGTGAATCATGTATGGTTTTGAATAAAGTACCAAAATTGTTGATAGCACATAGATGATTATTGCAAATGGAGATGCTAAACCATCAAGTAGGAAACCAAATTCACCAAATTGTTCTGTCCATGGATAGTGTTCTTCCACAGTTCCAGATAATGCTGCGTTTACTACAAGAACTGTGGTATATAGTAAGATTGCAAATGTAAACCACATAGCAGGAGTTGGTCCTACTTTTCTTCCCAAGATGTAGGCTATTGGAGATAAGAGTAGTGGCAAGAAAACTGCCTGTAATAATGCGTACTCCATTATCCTTTCAAACTCCTAAAGTCTGCAATATCGACATTTTGATACATACGGTATGCTACAATGATTAATGACAATCCAACTGCTACTTCTGCAGCTGCAATTGCAATAGAGAATAATGCTAGTGTTTGGCCACCACTATGGGGCAAGAATCTACTAAATGCAACTAAACTAAGATTAGCAGCATTAATGATAATCTCAACTGCAAATAGCATTCTGATGAAATTACGTTTAACAGCAAGGCCATAGATACCTATTCCCAACAGGGCCACAGATACAAGTGCAAAATCAATTAGTTCGTTGGTCATTCTCCACATCCTCTCGTTTTGCTAATACAAGTGCGCCAGTAACAGAACCAGCTAAAATCAATCCCATCAAAATCAATGCGGGCCAGTAATAGGTTACAAAGTCAGTACCAATATCTCTAAAGTCAACAGGTGGTTCATCAGTTGTAATTGTTTTAATTCCAGAATCTAAAAAGATTGCACCCAATCCAACCATAACAACAAGCATCAAGCCGATTCCGGCAAACTTTCTTCGTTTATCTTCAATTTTTTTGAATATGAGTTCTCTTTTTACCAGCATAACTGTAAACAAGATAAGAACAGCAATAGAGCCAACATAAACTGCAAGTTGGAACAGTGCAACAAATGGAGCATCTAACAAAAAGAAGAATCCGGCAATGCCACCAAGGGTTCCCATTAATGCAATAGAACCATAAATCAATGATCTCAATTCAAGTGCTGCAATTGCAGAACCAATTGTAATTACAGTAAGAGCTAAGAATGCAGCATCAGCCATGGGTTGCACCTCTATCAGTAATTTGGATTTCACTATCTTGTGTAAGATATGGTTTTACTGCAAGTTGTGCAGGGGTGTAAATTAGACCTTCTTTAGTAAATGAAGATAATTCATAATCATTTGTCATGTAAAGTGCATAGAAAGGACATGCATCAACACAAAGACCACAGAAAACACATTTTCCGTAATCAATTTGAGGCATGATAGATTTTTTATTTTGTTTTTGTTCTTCAGGAACTTTTACCATTGCAATTGCTTCGGCAACACCTTCACAAGCAATTGAACACAATTGACATCCAGTACAGTGATCATGAAATAGCATATGTCGTCCTTTCAGTCCAGCTATACCAACACCAGTTGAAGGATCAAATTGATAACCATCACCTACAAATTTTAGTTTCTCTTCAGGATAACGAAGTGTAAATCGTTTGATTGCGAGGTGTTTTATTCCTGAATTTAATGCACGAATAATTCCAGTTGCAGTTCCCATTATTGTAATCCTCCAGGTCCCAAGACTCCAGCGTAAAGCAAGCCTAGTGCAATAAAGATGTTAACGAATGCCAATCCAATTAGTTTAGTCCAACCAAGACTCAACAACATATCAATTCTGATTCTTGGGAACACACCTCTAGGTAACAGTATAAAGAAAATCACACCAACGGTTTTTAGAACAAACCACAGAGTTCCGTTTAACATTTGTTGATCAAATAGTGGCAATCCTGGGAACTTTGCAGTAATAGGACCCATAACAATTCCATCAGTAAGAATTTCTTCTGGGAATGGAGGGACAACCATTGGGCCATTCCATCCACCTAAGAATAAAACAACAAACAATCCAGCAAATGCATAAAGTTTCAGATAAGTTCCTAATTGAACTAGACCATACATCATTCCAGAGAATTCAGTTAGCCAACCAGCAACAATCTCACTTTCTGCCTCTGGTAAGTCAAATGGAATTCTTTCTAATTCTGCAAGCATTGTGATAAAGAACACAATTGCTCCAACTGGCAAAAATATAATCCATGGGAAGCTAGATTGGCTAGCTGCAATTTCAGACAAGTTGAGAGTACCTGTAAGAATTACAACACCTAACAAAGACAAGATTAATGGAATTTCAAATGAAACCATTTGGAATAGAGCTCTAATACCACCGATGAATGGGAATTTACTGTTAGCAGACCATGCTGAAAGAATTGTTATGATTGGGAAGAATCCAATTACTGCAAAAACACCAAGTAATCCCAAGTCTACATCTGCAACTACCCAACCAGGAGCTACAGGAATTAATGCAACAAATGCAGCAGCTGTTGCAACAAAGATTACAGGAGCTGCCCAAAATATTGGCTTGTCAGCTTTTGCAGGAATAATAATTTCCTTAGAAATTAGTTTTAGACCATCACCCATTAATTGTAAAATACCTTCAATTTTTCCACAATAGAAAGGACCTACTCTTAGTTGTAATTTAGCAAGCATTTTTCTTTCAACAAAAATTGTTCCAGCAGCTATGAGAGCAGCAAATCCAAATCCAGGAAATGCCATTACTCTAAACATATCAGTTGCCATGAATGCTTTTAGAATTGGAAGACTACGTGAAGGGTCAGCCAACCAAGTCATTGCAAGGAATGGTGTGAGTAATTCACCATTAATTACAGGCATTTCAATGTAGAATAAGATTACTTGGATTGCAGGTATTCCGATTAGTGATACAAGAAGTACTATCCAAAAGATATTATCAAGAAGAGATTTGATAAACTCACTTAGTTTGAATTTTGGTGCTATAGCGGACATTTATCTATCTGCCTCCACTGGCCAATAATTAAGACTCCAATATACTGATGGCATATTTCCAAGTTTTTCACCAATCAAAAGATTAGGCATTGCAAGCAGGTTTCTAAATGAGGGAACACTCATCTTTACTCTATAAGGTTCAGTTTTACCATCAGATACAATGTAACAACCAAGAGAACCCCTACCAGATTCTACACGTTTGTATACAGTAGCAGGGCCTTTTGTCTTTGGATTTGGTTTTAGTTTGGTTCTAACAGAACCAGACTTTGGCATTTTCTGTAATGCTTGTCTAATAATATTACAACTCTCAATCATGTCAAGCCATGGTACTTTAGAACGAGCATAGGAATCTCCTTCTTTCATAACATTGGTATGAACATCTAATTCATCATAGACATCATATGGTGCTTTTACTCTCAAGTCATAATCTACACCACTTGCTCTAAGTACAGAACCAGTAGTTCCATATCTAATTGCATTTTCACGTGATAAAATACCAGTATCTTGTGTTCTTGAAATCAATATAGGGTTATCATAAAACACTGCAGCATATTCTTTGATACGTTTCTCAAAGTAATTTACTTGACGCAAGCAAACATCTTCAAAGTTTGCTGGCAAATCATTTCGCACTCCACCTGGAATAAAGTGTGCATGTGTTACTCTAGCACCAGATACTTTTTCCATAAGATCAATTAAGAGTTCTCTGTCACCTGCAGGCCACATAAACATTGTAGAGTGGCCTAAGAAAATTCCGTAAATTGCAAGCCAATACATTGTGTAAATACAACGGTTTAATTCTGAACAAATCACTCTAACATACTTTGCACGTTCTGGAACTTCAATTCCAAGAATTTCTTCAGCACCTAAAACGTATGGATAAAGAACGTTACAAGAATCATGAATTACCGGTCTTTCCAAGTGAGGAACATTTGTGATATAGTTTCTATATTCTGCCATCTTTTCTTCTCCACGGTGTACATATCCTGGATCAGGATCACATGCAACAATATAGTCACCATCAATTTGAACAACAATTCTCATGTGACCAGAACCCGGATGTTGTGGTCCAACATTAAGAGTCATTATTCTCTCATCTACTTTTTTCAGTGCTAATCCTGGTGGCATTATATCAGTCATTGTCATCTACCCTTTATTGCAAAGTCCTTTCGAAGTGGTGGTAAGTCTGCCCAATCTTCAGGCAAAAGTAATCGTCTATTATCTGGATGACCATCAAAGTAAACACCTAACATTTCAAAAACTTCTCTCTCACCAAATTCTACACTGTAAAAAATATCTCGAAGACTGGGTAGTTTTGTAGAATCTTGTCCTGGAATTGGGTGGGATTCTCTAGGAGCACGGGTTGATAAAGTAAGAACTTGTCTTGCAAGAGAGGATTCAGTGTAAGAACCAAGGTGATAAACTACCTCAATTTCATTATCTGCTGGAAAATCTACGCCTGTAACAGATTCAGCATGATCATAATGCAAATCATCACGAATGAATTGGGCTACATCATGAACATTTTCTTTACTTGTTTTAATTCCAATTCGGTCTTCTTTTACAAAGTCCACTTCTATTTTATCTCCAAATTTTTCAACCAGTTTATCTGAAATGCCTTTTTCAAATGCAGGAAGTTCTACTGGTTTTTCTTCAGCTTTTGCTGCAGGTTTAGGTGCAGGCTTAGGTGGGGTTGGTTTCTCTTCAGGTTTTGCCTTTGCTACTGGTTTTTCAGAATCACTACTCATTATACAAACTTCCTAGCCTTCATTCTCTTGATTTTCTCTTGTAACAAAATACATCCTTGTATGAGAGTTTCAGGTCTAGGTGGGCAACCCGGAACATAGACATCAACTGGAATTACTCCGTCAATTCCCGGAAGTACATTGTATGAATCAAAATACAATCCTCCAGTAATTGCACAAGCTCCCATAGCAATTACATACTTTGGTTCTGGCATTTGATCATAAACTAATCTGAGACGTGGTGCCATCTTTCTTGTAATAGTTCCTTGAACAACAACTAGATCACATTGTCTAAGTGATCCAAATGCTTCGATGATACCAAATCTTTCAACATCATATCTTGGACTTGATGCTGCGCCAAATTCTACACTGCAACAAGCTGTTTCAATATGGACAGGCCAGAGTGACCAAATTCTACCCCAATTGATAGCGTAGCCCAATGGTTTGTCGATTGCTTTTTCTAAAATATCTCCGAGTTTTCCTACAAAGACATTTGCATTTTCTGGTGTTACTAGGTCTTTAAGCAATCTTATCTCCTATCCCCGTTAATTTGATTTGTATAAAAAACTACCATATTCTTCGTCTCCCTGATTGATACAATGCAAATGCCATTGCTCCAAACATTATAGCTAAAAATCCCATCATTGGTAAAGTTGCACTCTTTGGAAGTTCCAAAAGTGCACTACCCCATGCATATAAGAAAATTGCCATTACATCAAAAACTACGAACATGAGAATGTACGGATAATACTGCATCATAAAATGCGTTCGTCCTTCTCCAGACGGAACTTGACCACATTCCATCGGCAAAAATTTTACAGGATTACTGCGTTTTCGGGGAGAAACCATTCGTGAAATAATCAATGCAGGCGCCATTGCTGCTATACCAAAGGCAAACATCAATACCACAGTACTGTAATTGCCCGCTAATTCCCCGACCAATTTAGCTTTTCACCCTGATTTTTGTATAAAAAGGTATGTTTCAGATTTTGGGGTATCGATCGAAAAAAAATATTTTTTTCTAAACTACTTTATAGAACATTAGTAAAATGCGATCATGTCATTGAATGTTGGAGATATTGCTCCAAATTTTGAGCTTCCAGATACAGAACTAAAATTGCGGACTTTGGATGAATTCAAAGGAAAAAAGATCGTACTTACATTCATTGTGGCAGCAAGTTCTCCTGTCTGTGAGACAGAATTATGTACACTTAGAGATTCTTGGCAAGAAATTGCAGATACAGGTGCACAAATAGTTGCAATTAGCAACGATGGTCCTTTTGCAAATAAAGCATTTGCAGAAAAACACAACTTCAATTTTCCATTATTGGGAGATTACAACAGTAAAACAATTAGTGACTATGACATTTTGATGAAAGACTTGCTTCACATTAAAGACTACAACGCAGCAAAACGTTCTGTATTCATAATTACGGAAGACGGAAAGATTGGTTACAAGTGGGTTTCAGAAGATCCATTAAAAGAACCAAATTACGAAGAGATTAAAAATTTCCTCAAGTAGGAAAAAATTTCTTTTTTATTCTAAATCTGTAATAACATCGCCTTTTGCGACAGTTGAACCTTCTTTGATTTTGAGATTTTTAACAGCACCATCTTTGTGTGCTTTTACTGCAACTTGCATCTTCATTGATTCAAGGGTACATACAACATCACCTTTCTTAACTGAATCACCTTCAGCAACTGCAATTGATACAACTTTTCCTGGAATTTGGCTTTTGAGTGCCAATTGCGCACCGCCAGATCCACCACCTCCAGAATTTTTGTAAACAACATCATCAAAGTGTGTGTTCATGTTTAGTGTAACTGGAACATGATCAATTACAAGATTCATTTCGTTTGTTAAAGTCTCAAGATATTTTGCTTTATGATATTGTTGATCTAAAATGAATTCTATTCCTTTTGCATCCATGCTAAGAATTTTTAGTTGATGTTCTTTGTCATTAATCTTAATTACATAATCATTGTTACCTAAGTTTTCAACAATTTTTCCTTCAAATGATTTTTCTACATCAGATATTTTATAGTTCATTATTCATCAATCCAATTTATTTTTCCAAGTTGTGCTACTTGTGTTATCATTTTGAACTCTGCTCTTAAAGTATTCAGAATGGATGATGGCTGCAGCCAAAGCAGCTTCACTCTTGTCTTCTTTTTCTTTCTTAAGATCTTCAGTTAATCTATCAATCATACCATAACGTTTCAAAAAGTCTGTTGACAATTCACCATTTTTGTATTCATCAGAGTTTAGAATTGTTTTGTAAAGTGGAATAGATGTTTCAACACCTTGAACATACATGTCATTTAATGCAGTAAGCATTCTAGTTCTAGACTCTTCAAATGTTGGTCCCCATGTACAAAGTTTTGCCATTAATGAATCGTAAAATGGCGATACTGTACATCCAGGATATAGGTAAGTATCACATCTAACATTTGGACCTGCAGGAATTGTTACATCTGGAACGGGTCCAGTTGAAGGTGCAAAGTCCAAAAATGTATCTTCAGCGTTAATTCTACATTCGATGGCATAACCATTCATCTTTAGATCTTTTTGTTTGAATGGAAGTGGTTCACCATTTGCAATATCAATTTGTAACTTGACAAAGTCTAATCCTGAAACCATTTCACTGATTGGGTGTTCTACTTGAAGTCTTGCGTTAATCTCAATAAAGTAAAATTCACCATTATCTGCTCTAAGGAATTCAGCAGTACCAAGGTTTGTGTAATCAACTGCTTCTGCGGCTTTAACAACTAATTCACCAATTTCTTCTCTTTTTGCATCATCTACAACAGGCGATGGAGTTTGTTCAATCAATTTCTGATTTCTTCTCTGGATAGAACATTCTCTCTCAAAGAGATGTACAGCATTACCATGATGATCTCTACACATTTGATATTCAATGTGTCTTGTTTTTTCAAGGAATTTTTCAACAATAATTGCAGATTTGCCTACAGCAGCAATAGATTCAGAAGTTACAGTTTCAAAACCTTCTCGTAGTTCTTTATCATTAGTTACTAATCTAATTCCACGACCTCCACCACCATAAACTGATTTCAAGAGTACAGGGTAACCAATTTCATTTGCAATTTTTTCTGCTTCTTCTGCAGTATCTACCAATCCTGGACTTCCAGGTACTGTTGGAACTTTAGCTTTTAACATTGCAGCTTTACATTCCATCTTATCACCACATAGATTCATAGAGTCAGCAGATGGACCAATGAAAGTAATTTTATTTTTTTCACATAATCTTGCAAAGTCATCATTTTCAGAAAGGAAGCCATAACCTGGATGTACAGCATTTGCACCAGATGACAGCATCACTTCAAGAATTTTTTCTTGATTAAGATAAGATTTTGCAGGAGCAGCCTCTCCAATATGATAAGATTCATCAGCTTTTTTTACATGTAAAGAGTTGTAATCTTCATCAGAATAAACTGCAACAGTTTTGATGCCTAACGCATTACATGTTCTAATTACTCTAAGAGCAATTTCTCCTCTGTTTGCGATAAGTACTTTCTCAATCATTTTAATCACAAGTTGATATTTCCATGTTTTCTAGGAAGTTGTTTTTCTCTTTTGTTTGCAAGCATTTTGAGTGCTTTAATTAACATAGGTCTTGTTTCTGCAGGATCAATCACATTATCAACTGTTCCATGAGACGCAGCAACGTAAGGATTTTCAAATTTTTCTGTAAACTCATCGATTAATTGTTTCTTTAGTGCTTCAGCATCTTTGGCTTCTGCCAACTCTTTTCTGTTCATGATTTTTACAGCAGCTTCACCACCCAATACAGCACAACGTGCAGTTGGCCATGCATAATTCATATCAGTTCTAAGATTTTTGCTTCCCATTGCAATGTATGCCCCACCGTATGCTTTTCCAATTACAAGTGTGATTCTTGGAACAGTTGCCTCACAATATGCATAGAGCAATTTACTTCCATGTCTAATGATACCATTATGTTCTTGGTTAGAACCTGGCATGTAACCTGGAGTATCTACCAAAGTGATAATGGGGATGTTAAATGCATCACAGAATCTAATGAAACGTGCTGCTTTGTTTGATGAGTCAATATCAAGTGCACCTGCAAGATGCATTGGGTTATTTGCAATAATTCCTACTACCTGTCCATCCATTCTACCATATCCAACAATAACATTTGGTGCAAACAACTCATGAACTTCAAAGAATTCATGATTATCAACAATAGAGTTGATGATTTCTTTCATATCATAAGGTTGGAGAGGATTTTCTGGAATAATATTAATGAGATTATGATCTAATCTATTTGGATCATCATCAGTTTTTATTTTTGGTGGTTCTTCTGAATTATTTTGTGGAAGGAATGAGATTAGTTTCTTGATGTAATCCATACACTCGTATTCATTTTGTGCAACAAAATGTGCAACTCCACTTTTTGAACCATGTGTCATTGCTCCACCAAGTTCATCAAATGAAATTTCTTCGCCCAATACTGTCTTTACAACATCAGGACCAGTTACAAACATAGTACCAGCTTTTTCAACCATAATAACAAAGTCTGTCATTGCAGGAGAATATACTGAACCTCCTGCAGAAGGACCAATACTTGCTGTAATTTGAGGAACAACTCCCGAAGCTAACTGATTATGATAAAAAATATCTGCAAATCCATCAAGACTCATAATTCCTTCTTGAATTCTTGCACCACCAGAATCCATAATTCCGATAACTGGACATCCAGTTCTAACTGCATGATCCATTAATTTAGTAATTTTTTTTGCCCCCATTTGGCTTAAAGTTCCACCTAATACTGTGAAATCATAAGCAAATACGAAGATTTGTCTACCATTAACTGTTCCATAACCGCCAACTACACCATCAGTAAAGAATTTTTTTTTCTGCATGTCATACTCATGATAATGATGAGTTACCATTGGATCTATTTCGGTAAAACTACCTTCATCTAACAGAAGATCAATTCTCTCTCGTGCAGTTAATTTGCCTTTATCATGCTGAGCTTTGATTCTATCCTGACCACCAGCTTGTTGAGAAGTTTTGTGTTTGTTACCATAGTCTTCAAGTTTTTCTGAATGCATGATAGTGATCTAGTCCAAAACGATTTCCTATATTAATTTAGTTTGAAGAAATTTGTATTGAATTTTTTTAGAAAATAACAAGTAGAATATAGAGAATTTTAAAGAATTATGAGTTAATAATTGGAAATTTTTTGTTAGTTGCTTTTTGATAGGAGGCAAAGGCATCATTTTGCTCACTGCAGTTTTTACATATACAAAATTGAGAAACATTTGCAATATCACAGATTTCCTGAAATTCACATTGTTGACATCCAGCTGGGCCGCCACATACAATACACTGTAATTCATTAACTTCAGCACATTTTTCATGTTTAACCCCAAGTCCTTTTGCCCATAAACCAATTTCATTTATCTCAATTTTTTCATTACAAACAATACAGGTTCCCGGGAATTTCATGGGAATTTTTCTCCAACTCATTGTATCAATTTGATCTCCTTATCAATAATATCTCCAAACGTTTCTTCTAGTTCTAATTCTAATGTTTTATTTTTTATACAAAATAAAACAAAAGGTAATCCAAATGTAACAAATGCACTAGAAGACAAATGTAATTTTTTTGCCATAATAGAGGAAAGTGATTTTATTTTTGCGCCATCCCAACGAATCCTGTTTAACAGAGGCCATGAAAGATTGTATTGTGTATATCTAATTCTATCATCATTTTGATAAAGTTTAATCAAAATATCATTAATATATCTTAATAATCTCCAATTTTGTGTTCTGACAATTTTTCCATAAAGCATGTCAGCCTCAGAAATTATTTCTAAATATTTTGCAAACGTATCTGCGTCTAAATTACTTGTAACTATACTAGAATAAAATGCATTAATTTTTTCTCTAGGATCAATTTGCATAGAATACAAAACACTTCTAGCTTCTTCAACAGATTTTGATTTAAAAAATGCATTAATTCCATCCTCAACATCAATATTTTCAAATGTTGTTTCAGTTTGAGGATTGAATCCAGTGACCATTGATTGTGTTAAATTGATCATTGAACGAATATCACCTCTAGATTTATCGATTACTTTGATTAATGAACCAGGACTAAGTTTTGCACTTTCTTTTTTTAAAATATTTCCTAGATAAACTCGAAGAAGGCGTGGAGGAATTTTTTTAAAAGAAATTGTTTTAACAACTTTTTTGATATTTTTCATTTTATCAGAAGTATCATCATTTGCAGCAAGAATAATTGGAACAGTTGGTTCTTTTAGAATATCAACAAGTGCGGCAACACCACCATAGTCTCCACGACCATGAATTCCATCTACTTCATCAACAAATATCATTGGAGTACCAAGAACGCTTACATTCCCCAATACAGGAGTAAGAATCTCATTAATTCTAGATTTACTTCTAACATCACTTGCATTAAGTCCAATCATATCATAGCCAAATTGCTTGGCTACAAGAAATGCCATAGTAGTTTTTCCTATCCCAGGAGGACCAACCAAAAGTAGAGGTTTCGTGCCTTTTTTCCACTTTGCAAACCACTCCATTATTGCAGCACGTGAATCTTCATTTCCAACCATATCAGAAATATTCTGAGGCCGATATTTTTCAGACCACATCAAGGTAATCACTGAGGAAGTTTTGATTCAAATTCAGACCATTTGTTGGCCTTTTGCAATTGATTATACCAATATTGGTTGTAATGATCTACTGTCAAAAACAAAAATTCTAAGAATTCTTTGTGAGAAAAGCCATCAGGAAGTAATTCAATTGCAAGTCTTGCATCTTGAAGATACAAATTACTTTTTTCCAAAGTTATCTCAAATCCTTTTTTGACATCATTTGCTAATAATGAATAGTAAAGTGGCCATGAAGGTATTTTTACAAACCCATTTTTAATAGAGTCTTCAATTTCATTTCCACAACCGACACCTTCAGCAGCTCTTGCCATTCCCAAATAGAAAATTTCTCCAAGAGGTCTTTCAGCTAACGCCATGTTTCTTCCTGCAGTTCCCATAACTGCACGATATTTTTTATAAGAAAGTGTCATTTCTTCTTCAGTAATTTTTGTGGGTTTTGATTTTAATTTCTCATCAAGATATTGTCCAACTCTTGCATCTTTGAACCCTTCTTCAAATTCTTTGAGAACTTCATCTCCACCTTTAGAAATTTTATCACGAGCTAATTTCAAAATATAGGGATTCATTAGTTTGTAATCATCAAGATATTCTAAGTCTTCATCTTTGTCTACAATTCTATCCATTGGTTCACTAAGATCAATTGCCAAAATATGACCTTCAACCATATCTTGCCTAAGTTGAGGATCATTTTTACCAGTGTATTCTGCAGCGCCATCAAAAAGAGCGTTGAAAACAGGAAATGTCATTTTTACAAAATTAGAATTCAAAATTCGAAGTACTCTATCTTTTAGAAGATCAGGGCTTTCTAATTTTGATTTTATAGGCTCAATTTCAGAAGCATTCAGAATAATTTCAGTAGATCCAACTTCATCAGCAAATGCTTGTTGTGTAGAGTTTGGGTCGTTATCAGATTTAATTTCATTAAGAAGACCTTGTGCAAATCGTTCTGCAAAATTTGGAAATTCATTTTCTGTCTCTTCTTTGTATTTGTTGAATAATTTGTAACCTTTTGACTTGAACAAACCTTGTTTCATAATTTGTTTTCCAGGTTTAGTGCTCATCAAAGCTTCTTTGCTTACAACAGACTGATCTTTACCACTCACAAACTTTAGCTCCTGTATTGTTATTTATGCTTTCAAGACAAATATTTTCTTCACTTAAATTACGAATCAAGTATATTTTGTTATGGAAGTAATTGAAATTCTTCGTGAAGTTTCAAACAAGATTTATGAAAATGTAAAAGATCTTGCAGGGACTGAACATGCCGCAGGAGATTTTGGAAGAGGGGCAGGCGGAGATATTTCAAGAAACATAGACATTATTGCTGAAAAAACAGTTCTCGATTTTTTAAAGGAAATTAATTTTCCATGCATAGTTTTAGGTGAAGAGTGTGGTAGAGTAGAATTATCAAAAGAACCAAAAGGATTTGTCATAATGGATGCAATTGATGGTTCTGCAAATGCAGTAAGAGGAGTTCCTTTCTTTTGTAGTTCATTAGCTTTTGCAACAGAAAACAAACTTAGTTCGATAACAGATGGAGTTATCACAAATCTACATAATGGTGAAATGTATTGGGCATCAAAAAACAAGGGTTCATTTTTCAACCAAGAACAAATGAATGTACATAACAAAGATCCAATTTACAAAATTGTGGGAATCAATACATCAGGAGCATCAACAGAACTGATGAAGAAGTTACATCCAATATTTGAAAACCATAATCACACAAGACATTTTGGTGCTAATGCTCTTGAAATGGCATTATTTGCAAGGGGACTAATGGATATTTTCATTGATTTACGAGACAAAATCAGAATTCAAGATATTGCAGCAGGTTATTTGATTGTCAAAGAAGCTGGAGGATTACTGGTAGATGCAGATTTGAATCCATTAGATGCAGATCTAAGTTATGACACAAGAGTTTCTTTTATTGCAGCTGCAAATCAGAAAATTCTTGATGAGATAACGTCACAGATCAATGAATAAAATATAGAATTTTCGTTAAGAAATTAATTTTTTCATCAAGTTTAACAGAAATATATTTATCCAAAGTAGCGAAAAAACTTGTGGTATGGTTAGTGAGACAAAGGCCAAGGTCATTTATAGAGAATTATTAAAAGAAGATCTTGTAATTATCAGATTAGTTCCAGAAGGAGGAATGCCAGAATACAAGACAGGACAATTTTTGACAATAGGAGTTCCAATACCAGCAGAAAAAAAGATTGTTAGAAGAGCATATTCAATTGCATCGCATGCGGAAAATAGAGATTATTTTGAATTTGTAATTAGGTGGGTAAGAAAACCACTTCCAGGTAGAGTTACTACAGAATTATTCTATGCAAGTGTTGGTGATGAAGTTTGGTTAGGAGATCCTACTGGAACAGCATTACAAATTAGCGATGTACTTCCAAATGGACAAGAAGATAAAAGAAGAGTGATTTGTGTTGGTGGCGGAACAGGTATTGCACCATTTGTTGCATTTGCAAAACACTTCCACGATATTAATGATAAAAGAGAAATAATTGTTTTGCACGGTGCAAGTTACGTTGATGAATTAAGCTACAAACGTCTCTTTACCGATTTGGAATTGGAAAGTGAAAGAAGAGGAAGAGATCAATGGAATTTTAGATATAGAGCAGCTATTAGTAGACCAAAAGAATTTTTCAATAGATCATGGAATGGTCATACAGGCAGAGTTGAATCATTTTTTAAGCCTGACAAAAAGACAGGATTATCACCTGTAGAAGAAATGGTAGGTGAAAAGATTACTCCTGAAAATACAATCATCTACATTTGTGGTTATCAAGGAACCATTGATGGTGTAATTGATTCTCTAGGACCTCAGGGCTTTGTTACAGAACATGAAAAGAAGCCAGATGGAAGTTTTGGTATCAAATTTGAATCCTATGGATAAAAGATAGACTTCAAATTCTATTTTCAAGATCTGTTATCCCCATATGGTTACTACCTGTGGATTTTTATAGTGAGGCTTTTTTTTCAAAAGCATGGCAGAGCTAAAGTGTAGAGATTACGGTTTTGAATGTAATTTTGTTGCTGATGGAGAAATGGAAGAAGTTATTGAAAACTTTAGAAATCACACTGAAGAAGAACATGGAATTGATTACTCTAAAGAGGCCATTATGCAGTTTCTATTAAGAAAACAAGGTCTTTAAGAAAATTAATTTTCTAATTTTTGCATCCTAATTGATAATACAGGTAACTCTTTGTCTATTATTTTTTCAACTGCAGGAACAATACCCTTTCTGGCTTTGACACTTTCATCATAAATTTCTGCAATTTGATCTCTAAATAATAATTTGATTCCTGGAAGAGATGTGATATCTTCATTTACAGCTCTTGGTTCTGAAACATCCATGATAAGAGTACCTTTCTTCTTTTCTTCCATGACTAATCGAATTCTTTCATGAGTAATGATAAAGTAATCTGCAGTTGTTGCAACAAAAACAATATCGTATTTGTCTAAACCTGCC
Source organism: Marine Group I thaumarchaeote SCGC AAA799-D11 (assembly GCA_000746765.1). Taxonomy (GTDB): domain Archaea; phylum Thermoproteota; class Nitrososphaeria; order Nitrososphaerales; family Nitrosopumilaceae; genus Nitrosopumilus. Next base: position 70,031 of record JOSY01000006.1, on the reverse strand, counting down.
AGTGCATCTTCAAAGTTTACAGGATTTCCACCCACTACTGTTGAGAATCCAGTAGCTCTATCAATAGTTCTGCTTGCAACATCATATTGAATCTCTTTTTTATTGAGAGTCTTTGCAACTTGTGCTGCAGATTCACCAGTTCCCAACAACAGAACTTTCTTTTTGGCATCTAAACCTGCTTTTTCATCAACTAATTTTACTGCAGTATCACCAAGAGAGACAACATCTTTCTCAATTCCAGTAGCAGCTCTCATTTTTGTGGCTAATCTAATGACACTATCAAATAGTTTGTTTAGAATTTTGCCTGAAGTTCCTGCTTGTTTTGCTTTTTCAAGAGATTGAACAATTTCATCGTATACTTCTCTCTTACCTACAACAAAAGAATCAAGTCCTGCAGCTAAACGTAGCAAATGAAGATAGACATCATTTCCTTTGTAAACTTCAATTGTTTGATCAAAATGATCAATATCTATTTGTTCTAAAGAAGATAGCGATACCCAAGTATCTTTGATTTGGTTTAAGACAAGGCCTTTTGCTTCATCTCTTCTTGCATCAGGAGAATCTTCATCTTCGACATTACTTACTGTAAATATTTCAACTCTACTGGCAGTTTGAATAATAATACATTCATCAACACCAGGGATTTTTTTGAATTCTTCACATGCTGCAGGAACATCTTTGAATTCAAATTTTGATAAAGAATGGATTGGTACATTTTTGAAAGTAACTCGTGTATTCATCACATCAAAACTTACGTTACCCAAATCACATCATCCTCATTTAGCTGTTATTTTGTTTCTTCCACCATGAGCTGTTCTAAATACATTCATACCAATAAAGTAATTTTCATGTAATGATTCCAAATAAGTAATTTCATCTTCGGCATCTTTAATTTCTTTTTCAGTTGCATCAGGATTATTCTGTAATGTTTCTAGTTTTAATTTTGCAACTTCTAGAATTTCACCTACACCTCTTTCATAGTTGGACATTCCTCCAAATTCTGGACTAAGTACATGTTCAGGATTATATGCAGGAGTTTGATCTTGAGGAGTTTCTGCTTTTAATGTAAGTGATTCTTGTTGTTCTGCAGTAAGAATTGGTCGTGGGAAACGATCCTCTTTCTCTAACCAAAATTCAGGTTCTCCCATTTCACGTCGAAATATTTCCTCACCTTGTCGCTTAAAGGTATAATCAGGCGCTTTTGCAGCTTCAGCTTTTACTTCAGCTGCAATTGCCTTGTATTCCTCTTCAGCTGCAGCTTCAGCTTCTGCTTTTGCAGCTTCAGCTTTTGCAAGAGCCTCTTTTGCTGCAATTTCAGCTTCTTCTGCCGCTTTTGCTGCTGCTTCTGCTTTTGCAATTGCATCAGAAGATTTTGCTTCTTCTGCCGCTTTTGCTGCTGCTTCTGCTTTTTCTGCAGCTTCTGCTTTTTCTGCAGCTTCTGCTTTTGCAGTATCTTCAGTTGATGGTTTCTCTGATTTAGAATCTTCAGTAGGTTTTGCTTCTACTTCAGATTCTTTTTTCTCTTCAGACAACAAAATAATCACAAATTTGCCTGAATTTTAATATTCTTGTGACAAAAACTACAAATCATTAGTTTTAGAACTAAAAATTACGAAAAAACAATTTTGATCGGTTTGAAACTGATTTTCAAATGAATAAATGAAAATAATGGCGCCCTCGGCGGGATTTGAACACGCGTCTCAGCCGTGACAGGGCCGAATTCTAGACCGGGCTATACTACAAGGGCACAAGTTCAATGAATCAAATTGCCAGATTAAAAGTTTCTGTCACAACAATAAATTTTGTAAAAGACTAAATTATACACGTAAAGCATTTTTCGTGAGGGTCTATGGCGCAGCCAGGTAGCGCACCGGACTTTTAATCCGGTTGTCAAGGGTCCGAATCCCTTTAGACCCGCTTCCCCCTTGTATCTTTTCTGGGATTCAAAACATGAGGGTCGTAATATCAAATATCAGCGTCCTAAAGTGTAATGTAGGAGAGATAGAGTAATGAATCCAAAGTTCAAGCTCACTGCACAGGATATCACTATAAAACAGGAAAATGTGTTAGAGTTGTTTTATTCTGGAATAAAGTCACAGTCAACAAAAGAAACACTGCAAAGACTGCTGAGATATTTTTTGGTAGATGTGTGTGCTGATTTGCTGCAAGGTGACTTTGAAGAGCGGGCAGAACAGTTTGTGACACTTGCAAGCCGAGACCAGACAAAGGCAACTAACATAATAATTGCATATGTGAAAAAACTACGGGAGAGAACTTCACTAGACAAGTCAGATCCTTACTACATGAATCCATCATACCTTCCAAACAAGATAAAACCAATCAAGAAATTACTGACAATGAACGATGTTGGGCTGGCATGGAAAAGAGTCTACACGTTTTATCCAGAAAAAAACAACACGCATCAGGGAAGAGGCTACACCAAAAAAGAAATTAAGAAACTGTTGGAGTATTCCACGCGCATTGACACTGAATTTATCATTCTTGCATCAAGTTCGGGTGGCATGAGACTTGGTGCCTGGAATGATCAGAGATGGGAAAATGTGTTTCCAATCTATGAGGTTGACGGAAAATACAAAATAGAACTCAAAGACGGAGAGAAAGGAAATGTGGTGTGTGCTGGAATGATAATCTACAAAAAAACGCCAGAGCAATACACGGCTTTGATATCCATAGAGGCATGGGAAAAACTTCAGGAATACAAAAAAGTCTGGACCAAAAAGATGTCAAGAGTACCAACAGGGTCAGACCATCTGCTTCTGAATAGAGTCTCTAGTCAGAAACCAGTTGGGAGCAAGACAATAAAGAAGAGAATAAGTGATCTTCTACTAACATCAGGGTTGCGCGGTCCCCTTACCGAGGGAAAAAGAAGACACGAGGTTCCAACAACACACGGATTCAGAAGATATTGGGACAAAGTCATGATGCAGACAGAATCAACAAAGGGTACATTGTCTGCACTTGTAATCAAGGAGAGGCTGCTGGGCCATTATGGCCTGGTAAAGACTGACAAGAACTATTTCTGGACGGACATATTGGAACACGTACCCGAATATCTAGAGGCAATGCCAGAGTTGATGATTAATGAAGAATATCGCCTAAGTGAGAAATTGAAAAAGAAAACCATGGAAGGTTTCATACTGGAAAATGAACTAAAGAAAAAAGACATGCTTCTTCAGAGAATGGCAGAACTTGAGGCAAAGGTATCAAGAATGCAGAATTACAAGATCAAGTAATTAGTAAACCTGGCAGTTCTTTTTTTATTGTATGAACGAGTTTTTTGTATTTTTTGCTGTGTGGAATGTATTTTTTTAGTTCCTCACGTAGTTTGTATCGTATAATCAACAATGCAATCTCTTGAATTAAAACATTAGGGGTCATTGCATGATTATTTTCCATCATAAATAATTCATGTATTTTCATCAGGTCTGGTCGGCCCCGTATGTCTTGAATGGGTTTTAAAATATTTTTTACTGCCTTGTTACTTGGAATGCCATGTTTTTCTCGTACCTCATAGACATCATCCAAATACAGATAATTATTCCATATTTCAATTCTTTTTTTAAGAGAATATCGCCTGGATGAATTAAATGTACCAAGGTATTTTTTATCCAGATCATAGTTCTGGATTAGATTTGATACTAGTTTATCAAATAAAGCAGAATCAGGATAAACATTTTGCTCAAAATATTCTTGAACCTCTAAAAATGCCTTGATGAGGTTTGCCAACTTATCAATATCCTCCATAGATTTTCTATCGATAAAAAAATGATCTTTTTTGCTTTGAATTTCAATTATCTTACATTTTTGTAGAAAGTTTCCTACAAGCAAAACTAGAATATTATCAAATTTACCAGTACAGTCCACCAAGTCATCACATATCTTCAAGAGTTTTGTAACACTGTATTTCTCATTTGAGGATTTTTTAATTTCACCGCCAAGTATCGTATCTCTGATTCTTGGGTTTTTTCTTATAATGTACATCATTTCATCCATGTTTTTAAGAAATTTTATTTTGTATTCCCATTCTTTTGTTATAGCACATGCATAATATCGTTGAAGAAACGAAATTTTTTCCACACATCCAAAACTAATCAGAGTCTACATCACGCATTAGATCTTCCCTGTTTTTTGTAATATTTCCATCATTTAGAATTTCAGAAAATGAGCAAAACGGATGTTTGAATACATACAAGATTATTTTTTTCGATCTGTTTTTTTCTGCAGCACTCATCTTTTTCAAAACCTCATATTCAAAATCCTCATACAACATAATACTTGAATAACAAGAACTTACTTTTTTAATCTAACTATCAAAAGGTTGGAAAACACTGCAGCAAAGTTCTGATATATTTTTTTTGTAACAATATACATGATTGAATTGAAACTTGAGTGCACACATCCTGCAAAAAAATTCAGACTGACTTTTTCGTGCAAGATAACAGGAAATTACACACTAAAAATCTGTGAAGCATGCTACAAAAAAGAAGACCAAAAATTTCTCATATCCGAAGAGAGGATAACACAATGAAATCATCTATAGATAAGGAGGAAAAAATACATGCCTAAGATCATTTCTCCTGAAACAAGGAACCAGGTAAAAAAGAATCATCTGTTAGGCTTGACTAGGGACGAAAATGCAGAGAATGCAGGCATAAGTGCAGGTGCTGTGAGTTCGATACTGTCTCAGTTCTCAAAGGAGATTGGCGAGGCAAATTTTGAGGCTCTGACTCGATATACCCGTACACTAAGAGAACACGACATGAGTCTGGTTGATTCCATAAAGGGGTTTCATATTGTAAATTTGGCAAACAAAATTGGTACTGATCCAGACAAACTACCGGAATTTCTCAGAGATGTATTCATCCCATACAAAGACAGTAATCTCACTGCATCTGAATTAATTTTACACACAAAAGAATTTGTGGAATTTTTAAAATCGTCAGAAATGACTCCAGAGGAACTGCAAAAATATTGTAACGATCTTTTGAATAAAAAACAAGAACTTGAAAAACAAGTTCAATTATTAGAAGAAAATCGGGCAAATGCAAAAAGAGAAACCACATCTATACTAGAGCAAAACAAAGTAACTTTGGAGAAAATATCTGATTTTGAGCAAACACTACAGGAGCTTGAAAAATATGACATATCAATAGATGATGTTCCAAAATTGGCAAAGATGCTGAAAACTGCAGAGAAAAGTGACTGGGATAATTCCAAGATCACAGACTACCTTGCAGAATCAGAGAAATATGAATCTCAAATAATTACAAAGAAGAAAGAACTAGAGAAAATAAATGAAGTCATTGATGAGAAAACAACTCAGAATGTTTTGCTTGATAAGAAAATAGAATCAAAAGAACTACGTATAAAGAAACTTGAATCAACAACCAAGACCCTAAAAGATCAGGAGACAGAATTAAAGGCATCAGTCAGAACAATGACTGAATTTTCATTAAACCAAATCAAAACAATCACGAAAAATGCAACAGAGTCCATATCAAAAGCGCAATTTGCGCATTTGGATTCCTTAAATGAGTTAAGTCGTAATTTTGATGAAAAATCCACCCAGGCAACAAAAAAACAAAATGACAAACTAGAGGGGATAGCCAATATCATGGATGAATTTATTTCTGAAACGATCAAATCAGCAGAAAATGCTGGAAATATCAGGGCACTTGTACCATTTCACAAGATTTTGAATTCTAAAGGTGAGGATTATGAGATTTATCCAGCAATAATTTTGATTCTTGAGAGGTTTGAAATATGGTACCAAAAGCAAGACAGCAAAAATTCCAAGTTAACTTCAATTATAGATGAATTGATTTCCATTATGAAAGATCATTTGAAAGAATAATGAATAAATCCAGAGACATCATACTCAACGTAATAGCTGAAATTAATTCCAATTATCAAACTGCAAAAAAGGCCAATGAAAATGCCATTAGTAATTTACGTCAAATAACAAAAGAGATACTGCTACACTCATTGGAGGTAGAAAAATCTGAAATCACTAGTGGGCCAGAGGAAGTAAGCAATGCAGTTAGGGCGATTTTTAGTTTATTTAAAAATACAAAAAAGAATAAAAAAAATAAGCAAGGACTGAAAAAATTTGTGGAAGATAGAAGGAGTGAGGAAAGAAGATTGGAAGACGAATGGTTCATGATAAGTGACAAACTAAGATTATCAGATGCCAAGACTTTGTTTGAGGCCATTAAAATCAACAGACATTCTGGATTTATTGGCGTGTCAAACTATTTTAAAAACTAGAATTAGTCGCTAACAAATAATTATCAACATGTTGCCAAAATAAGGATTATTTCGTCAAGATGCAGTTTTTTATCGTCAGATAAACCGTCAGATAAAATTTAGCTATGTTTTTTGGTTGTTACAAACCACAGTATGAGGCTAAACCAGAATAGTTGTTTTGAAGACATAACATTTGACGAAAACCAGAGTTTTGTTTCTTATTTGAGACTTTTTTTGTGTTTTACTATTAACATCTATAACAACTACATTTCTTATCTGTAAATAAAATGATGGTGAATCAGATCTAGTTCAACTGCAACTTTCCAGATATTTGATTTAGGAAAAATACAATAGAACCTGTCAATAACATAATCCCAGTCATTCCTAAAAATACAAGTATTACCATGATTGGGTATTTTGTGTTGTTGATTTCAGACATTTATCAATAAAAAATTCCCCTGACTCATCTGGCAGTAACCCATTGATAGATTACGTTGATCTGTTCTTGAATTATCTGGTTAAGATTATCTATTTTATCTTCCAGTGTTTGTACTTGTATGTGCAGACTGGATACTTGCTGTCGTAATCTCTTGTTTTCTTCTTGTAGATTCATCGTGTCAGATGATGTAATGCCAATACTTTGAATATTTTTTTCATATTCAAAATTTATAGAAAAAATATGATCGTCATGTTGCGCTCGAATCTCATACTGGCCACTTGATTCCCATTTTGGACCACCTGCATTTAGAATAACAGAAAACTTTCCGTCTGACTGGATTTTGGATTGTGCAATGCCTGCCAGATCTCCTTTTGAGTCAAAAACCTGTAACTGTACAGGAAGACTTGGATTCGGATATGTTACATATCCTGAAATTATGATTGGATCTCCATCATAGTATCGCACCTTGTCTGTCGTTATTATTGGAAACAGTGATGGCTGTTTTAGAAGGGCCTTGTCGTTAGCAATGTCTATTTCTGACATTATGTTCCACTTGTCAAAGATAGAGACAAGCATGAATGAACATGATTCATCACATTTATTTTGTAAATGGGTTAAAATTTGACAGTTGATTCTCTCATAGAGATTTATCGTATTGGTTCAATACTCTGGGTGCAAATATTTTATAAAAAATAATGGCGGGGTGTTAAACTAATATCACAAATCCCTTTGACGGTGTTATGATGTTGAATTAATTACTATTCTTTGAATGACTAATTTTTGATAATTGAAACTTAAGACCAACAACGATTAGTTGCTTGGTGACAATTCCAACTGTATTATATTTTCTAAAATAGTATTTAGGAAACACTGATGATTTGCATGAACGATTCATCAGTGAGTGTTTTAAGTAAATTTAGTATAATTCTGACATACTGTTGAAAGGAGTCATTTCATCAAGTATGTACCAGACCATAGCGTTTCCGAGTTGGGCTAAATTTTGCCCAACTTTTATTCTTGAGAAAATATGATCTACTAAAAACAATTCCGTGTTTTTCTGATTTGAAAATGAGCAAATACTCTGATATTGATTAAATCTAATTTTGCATATTATAATTAATCACGTATTGGAAGCTAGACTGATTATCCTTCTGTGGAATAGGTCATCTTGGTCAGGGGATAAACAATTGCCAATATCTAGTTATTTGCAATGTATTATCCAGCTTCCAATATCGTGGGATCTTTTAATCTAATAACATTATGGGTTGACAAATACCTGAAATCTAAACATGTTGAATTTTATAAAATATCTAAATGGGAAGGATATGGTGTTAATTTAATTTTGTAAATCCTGCTTGAGGGTTATTTGTCTGTGATAATTGCAAATTAAGATACACGAACTATACCATGTTCTATAAGATATTTTATTCCGTTTACAAACGTTCCATCATCAATTGCACCATCAGCCCACCATCCAGCATTGTTCTTAATCCAAGTGGGAATTGTGCTATCTTCTGAAATTACTCCTTGAGATGTAGATGGAATTTGTATTATTTTCTCTTTAATTAAAAATTGAATACCTTGAACAAATGCCTCATCATCAATTGCACCATCAGCCCACCATCCAGCATTGTTCTTAATCCAAGTGGGAATTTTTGATGGTGCAGTAACATTATCATTTAATTTTTCAAGTAATGGATTCTCCTCAATCTCAATCTCTACAACTGCAAATCCTCCCATGTCAACATCTGGGTCTTCTTGTTCTGGCCCTGTACCATAAACAAATATGGCATAGCGTGCAATTCCTGCTTTTTCCTCAATTGGGATAAGGTGATGAACCCGACCAAATTCATTAAATAATTTTTCTTCTCCAATGTCTTGAGCAAATGAACGCAATCTATTGCCTTTCTCATCTACAACCCAAATATCATAATGAATTTGATCTAGAATTTCAACATCATTATACTTGCTAATGAAATTTATTTTCCAATCAATATTACAACCTTCAATAGGTATTTCTGGAGAATAATTGTACTGAATCATCATGGAATATGTGTTTGTAGAAATACGTCCACTTTCATAATCAAAAAATTCTGTAGGACATTCCAATAACTCTTCTCTTTGGATTGTCTCTTCTATATCTTTGAAGGGATCATCTGTTACATTTTCTTTATAATCTAACAAATCAAATTGATACATTATTGGAGCATTGTTTGCAGTAATTCCTGCATAAGTTAATGCTTTGATTGGAAAGGGGAAATTATCTACTATCCATATTTCATTATCATTGCCACTATACCAACCAATAACAACGGACTCAACAACTCCAATAGGGGATTCTATTGTTTCTACTCTGTTTGTAATTAATTGAGCATCACTGCCTCCGCCTATTGGGCCTAACTTTCCCCAAACAGCATTTTTGAACTCTTGTGGTCCATGAATTCGATCATCTTCATTTCCAGTAGCAAAAGCAGATAGCCAAGCTAATGAAGATTTGAATGCCATGGCATAATCAAAAAGATCATCATCAAACAATATGGGTTCAGGAGTAGTTTTGCCAAGACCCAATGATCCTTTGATGATTTTATTTCCATCGGAGACTAGAATTTTTGCATCCCACAGTGTTTCGCTGAAATTTTGTTTTTCTCCTTTAATCCACATTTTCAATTTGATTGGCGTGCAGGCATTAAGATTCATTTCACACAAGGTATACTCAAAATAATCCCCCTTTTTGAGACCTTCACCCAAATACCATTTACCATCAACATCAACACCGCCAGATGTTTGAGCACTTTGAGCATAAGATATACTTGAAAATCCCATACCAAATAAAATAACTAGAAGGCTAATCGGTACTAGTTTATTTTTCATATCTGATTTTCAAATTAATAAATATTAAACGCAAGTTAACTGTATCGATAAATGTCATAATAGAGTTTTTCAAAGTTTCTTGATTTTAGAGGAATATGATTAACATGATTTGCTTATCTCATTATCTTGTCTAGCATAACTAATAGAACAAAAACCACCATAGTTACCTCTTATTTTTTTACTACATGTTATACAAACTTGGCTCAATGTAGTATTGATATTTCAAATGAATAATCTGTAATAGTTTGTATAAAATAAACAGACATGGATAAAAAACCTCTAAAGGTTATTTTGAATCATGGCAAAGAGTTTCAAATGTGCTTATGTAGGAAAAGATTGTGCCTGGTCAGCCAAAGAAGATTCCACTGATGAATTAATGAAGAAAATAGTAGAGCATGCAAGCCATGAACATGATATACAAGAAATTCCATACGAACTAAAAATCAAAGTAGAATCATCCATCAAAGACGTCTAATCTCTAGAAAAACACAATATTTTACAGAGGATCCTAAGTTGTAGAATTTTCTTTAATGGCTCTATCTCTTTTACAAATAGTACAATACTCTTCTTTTGAATTACTATTAATCGGAGTTAAACAATCATGGCAATATTTCATGATTTTTGGAGTTATCTGAGTATATTAAGAATTTTCAGTATAAGCATTTGACACGAACTGTTAATCAGACCTGTTCTTTAGAACTAAAACTAAACACCAAATGACTTTGTATTTTTTTCACATTTTGGACACTTTGAACCGCCAGTTTTTGCACCACACTTGATACAATGCAAATTCATTCCCAAAACATCCTGAGACGGTGTTTTTGATGCTTTGATAATCAAAATTGCAACTATTAGAATGCCTACTGCGATTCCAATCAATACAAGTACCATTACACTATACTATAATGCAAACAGGGATAAAGAGGTTAGTTCTTTGTTTAATCTTGTCACGTACACAAAATGAAATTAAACTAAACTCACAAAATATGCATGACCATTTTTCAACTATTGCCTCAAAATATCAAAGTGTAAGAACACTTGATACAAAACCAATCATACACATAAAAAACAGACTAAAAGAAAAACCCAAAATCAATATGGCAGATATTGGTTGTGGGGATGGACGATATTCACTAGAGTTTTTGAGATGCTTTGATGATTCATTTTACATTCACTGTGTAGATTACAACGAAAACATGCTAAAATCATTAGAGGGTAATCTTGCAGAGCAAAATATTACAAATTTCTGTACGAGACAAGGTGATGCAAACAGACTACCACTAAATAACAACTCAGTAGATTGTATTGTTACCTTTAATGCAATTCACCATTTTGATGTTCCAAAGTTTTTATCTGAATCGCTAAGATCACTCAATGATAATGGACATCTCTTTATCTATACTAGGCTACGAAATCAAAATTCTAGAAGTATTTGGGGGGAGCATTTTCCGTTATTTGCAGAGATGGAGGATCGTTTGTACGAGTTGGATGAATTAGAATCACATATAAAAAATGCAGACATGAAGATTCGCTCCTCTAGAGTGTTTGGATATTCTAGAACATCTAGTCTGGATAGACTAGTCCACCAAGCTCAAAACAATCACTATTCCACCTTTGCCCTCTATGATGAGGAAACCTTTGATGAATCTCTAGAAATATTCCAACAAAACATCAAGAATAATTTTGATGATTTAGAGCAAATTAGATGGATTGATGAGAATATTTTGTTTGAGATTATAAAATAATTTTAGAAAATCTATTTTTTGAAACACTTGCAATCACAGTCAAACATTCCTGCTTTTCCCATACACTGATCATGATGTTTGTGATAGCATTTATCGCAAGTAACCATAAATCACATCTAAGAATCCATTTTAAATTTCTTTAAATGAGGTTTATTTGTCCACCAAATTATTGCCTACCACTAAACCAATAATTGAAATCGTAAATGTTGTAGCATCAGCTGTAATAGACCAGAAATTAGATCTTTATGATATACAAAAGAAATTTCCTGATGTAGACTATCACCCTGAACAGTTCCCAGGTGCAGTGTTTCGTCTCAGAAATCCTAAAACTGCAACACTTCTTTTCAGCACTGGAAAAATGGTTTGTACTGGTTCAAAATCAGAAGAGATGGCAAGAAAAGCAGTAAAGACAGTAGTACAAAAACTAAGAAAAGAGAAAATAAAGATCAAAAAAGATGCCGTAGTAACAATTCAGAATATTGTATCATCAATAAATCTTGGAGGAAAAATTGATCTTGAGAGAACTGCCAGAACACTGCCTCGAAGTATGTATGAGCCTGAACAGTTCCCAGGAGTAATTCACAGAATGGTTGATCCTAAAACAGTAATTTTGTTATTTGCATCAGGAAAACTAGTCTGTACAGGGGCTAAAACTGAAAAAGATGTGTATCGTTCAGTGAATAATCTTCATAGTATGCTTGAAGAAAGAGATTTGATGTTATATGGTTAAAATATTCTAAAAATAAATTGATGGTTTATTTATCTAAAACTATTTTTTATTGATATCATGACCCAACAACTTCAAAATAAAGAAAAGTGTCCTAGATGTGGAAAAAATAATCTAGTTACAGATAATGAATCAGGAGAATTGTTTTGTGGTAAATGCGGACTAGTAATTGATGAAAAAATTTCAGACAATAGACCTGAAAGAATGTTTTCAGATAGTACAGTAAATAAATCTCGTACTGGTGATAGAACATCTCTAACCAGACATGATCAAGGTCTTAGTACTATAATCAGTCCAATCAATAAAGACTCGTCAGGAAATCCACTGTCAGCATCAATGAAAACATCTCTTAAACGATTAAGGGTATGGGATAGTCGAAGTCGTACCAAAGATTCAGTTGACAGAAATCTTCAGCAAGCACTAAGTGAACTACTCAAAATGAAAGAAAAATTATCCCTATCTGATGTAATAGTTGAGAAAGCAGCATACATTTACAGAAAAGCATTAGAAAAGAAATTGGTAAAGGGGCGTTCTATTTCATCATTAATTGCAGCCTCACTTTATGCTGCATGTCGTGAATCAGGAATTCCACGAACATTAAACGAAATATCTACTCTAGGTAATATCAGAAGAAAAGAACTTTCAACATGCTATAGAATGCTACTAAAAGAATTAGATTTGAGAATGCCTGTAGTTGATTCAGTTTCATGTATTGCAAAGATTGCAAGTGTTGCCATACTATCAGAAAAAACAAAACGGTACGCAATGAAAATTCTCAAAAAAGCAGAACAAGAAAAAATTCTTGCAGGAAAAGATCCAATGGGAATGGCTGCTGCTGCACTTTACCTTGCTAGTCTTAAGATGGGAAAGGACATTACCCAAAAAACCATTGCAGATGCTGCAGGAGTAACAGAAGTTACAGTCAGACATAGGGCAAAGAATCTAAAAACAATCATGAATTAGCCAATATCACACTTGATAATCAGCGATGAATTATATCATCTCAATTAGATATCATTTGTTATATGGATGAGATTGGTTGTATGTGTGAAAAATGTGATTGCGATAAAACAACTCTACTAGTAACTTCTGTTTGCGACTCTTGTCTGAAAGGAAATCACATACACAAAAATATTTCTGAATTTTAATTGAATTGGGAAGAATCACAATGAAAAATGACGGCACACAATGGAAATTAGAGGAAATGGAAGTTACATCTCATGAAGAAGATGAACTTGATAATGATGCTGATGAATCCAACGAAGCATCCCTTCAAGACTAGTGATGTGAATAAAAAATGTCTGATGAAATTACAGTTGAACTCCTCAAACATATCAATAAAAGCATTTTAGTCAAGTTAAAAAATCTCAAGACAATCAATGGAATTTTGATAAATTTTGATCCTCAGATGAATCTGATATTGGATAAAGTTGATGATGTTACAGACAAGGATAAAAAAATAGATCTTGGCAAAGTTGTTTTACGAGGGGACAACATATTGACAGTTTCTCTGTCAAGTAAATGATTTACAATACAGATGAGAAACTGTTAAAAATAAAATCTATCAATTATAACATTATGAAAAGATCTGATGGTTTCAAATTCCTAGGATTTGTAATAATTCCAGGTATGGCAATATTGTCTTTCTCTCAGTTTGTAGTAGAATTATTTGGACAGACAATTCCTCATGTCTTTTTGTCGTTTTTTAGGGAAGCAAGTGTCATGGTCATTGTAGGTGTAGCATTGTTGTTTGCAGCTGCTTGGTTAGTTAAAGCACTTCCACGCAACTCTACAAAAAATTACAGTTTGATTTGCTTTGATATATTTGGCAAAGAATCACTCCTTGATGGATTGCGTACTGAATTTAAAACAAATGATGTGGCGTGGAGTTTTATGAAAGAATACAAGCAAAGACATCCTTTGTACAACTTTGCACTAGTCACTGAGACTTTAAACTCTGAAAAAAAGACCATAATTAGATACATTTAGAATTTATCTTACAAACAACACTGCAACTAATACAAGAAATCCTATGATAATTGCTCCTGGAATCCAAGAGAATTTCTTTTTTTCTTCTATCATTATATCTTATAACGTGTTTATCATTAATTTCTTTTATCCTTAACATCTTAAATAAATTCTAAATTTTTGACATTATTGGAAAAACATCCATGATAACTTGGATTTAAATAATAATTTGAATATCAAAAATTATGTCAGAAGAAAAGTTGGAAAAGAAATCTATTTTGAGTAAAATTTTTCACTTTATTGTAAGGGATACAGGTTTTGATCCAAAATCAGACTAGAATTATTCATGCCTCCCAAAAAAACCATCAAATGTCCAAAGTGTGATTCTCCTGAAACATATGTGATTTTTGAGCATCAACATAACAGTTTGAGAGGCCATTGCAAAAAATGTAATGCAGATTGGCCTGAATAAGTATGATTTTTTGATTAAAGTATATGTTTATCTTATTCATAGGGATATGATGAGACTCATCAAGGAATGTCTTCACTGCGGTAGAGAGTTTTCAGATATATCGAGTGATTTTTGTTCTTCAAAATGTGCTGATGAAGTTTCTGGGAAATAATTGAGGTTATTTACAATGAGTATAGTCTATGTTCTGGTTGCTTGTGATGTGGGTCTAGAAAAATCAGTCATTGATAAATTAAAGAGTGTGGATTTGGTCAAAGACATCATAGGAGTTATGGGAAGTTATGACATACTGGTAAAACTAGAATCAGAAAATTCTGATGATCTCAAAAATATAATTACTTCAAAAATTCGTAAAATTCCAGATATTAAAACTACTCTCACTTTAACAGTAATAGAATCTCAAGAATAAGGGATTGATTGTTAAATTCTGAATCTTTGTTTGTTCATGTCCAATCTCTGTTGGAGTGTCAATGTGATCTGACAAATCGCCCTCCCGTATTATGATGTCAAGTTCAAATCTCTAAATTTCATATTTTGATCGGGATTGCACAAAAAATAAGCTCGGAAACCCTAACTATTTAATTCAAAATACGTGTTATTTGCAAAAATTAATTATGATGAAAATATGAAAAATTTAATTCCTAGTAACACGTAGTGGTATCATGATTCAAGAAAATGTATTCTTGAGTCCCAGAAGAGCACCTATGTGGGAATTTGTCCCTTTAGACCCGCTACTTTTCTTTTTCATTAAATGATTTCATTGATTTGTTTATTCAAATCTTCAATACAAGAACTAATTTTGTTTTCTCTATGAATAAGATCAGTTCTAAAATCATTAATTTTTTTGAGTCTATCAGAAATCATTCGTTTTTGTTCATCATATCCTGAAGAACCATAAGATTTTCGCTCCTTTAGAGACGAAACTACGGTTGTAGAAGAGATAATTTTGGAAACTAGTTTATGATCAACTTTGGTACCAGATACAGATTTTTTGATGTCAGATGGAGTTAATTTTGAGATTGGTTTTTTTGAAATGTGTGCTAATTGAACTAATGAACCAGCAATCTTATGGGTTACACGAAATGGAATTCCTTCTTGAACTAATTTTTCTGCAATATCTAAAGCAATTAGATTACTAGATTCAGTTACTTTTTTCATTTGTTTTTCATTTACTTTCAAAGTAAGAAGCATTGATTTTAAAATCAAAAGAGCATTAATTGAAATTTTTGACGTTGACCAAATCGAAGATTTTATCTGTTGTAAGTCACGTCCATAACCAGAAGCTAATCCTTTGATTGTAGATAAAATTGCAGTAAGGTTACCAATCACTTCAGCTGTTTTTCCACGAGTTAATTCTAAAATATCAGGGTTTTTCTTTTGAGGCATTACACTTGAGGGAGATGTAAATTCATCAGATAATTCAATAAAAGAAAATTCAGATGTTGACCAAATTACAAAGTCTTCAGCAATTTTACTTAGATTAGTCATTAAAATTGAGATCATCGAAACATACTCTGCTACAAAATCACGAGTACTAGTTGCATCAATTGAGTTTTCAACTAGAGCATCAAACCCTAACATCTTTGCAGTGCTATGTCTATCAATTGGAATACTTGTTCCACCAACAGGTCCTGCCCCCAACGGACTCTGGTTTATTCTTTCAAAAGTTCCATAGAGTCTTTGGAAATCTCGTGACAAGACATCTGCATGTGCAAGAAGATAGTGAGAGAATAGGCCAGCTTGAGCTTGTTGAAGATGAGTGTAAAGTGGCATGATTGTTTTTTGATGGTTTTTAGCCACGGAAACAAGTGCTTCAATAGTATCTAAAAGACAATTACAGATGATGTTAATATCATCTCTAATCTTCATTCTAATATCTAAAACAACTTGATCATTTCTTGAACGTGCAGTATGCATTTTACCTCCACTTGCCATTCCAGCACGTTTGATGACTAATGCCTCGATTAATTCATGGATATCTTCTGCACCAGATGATGAATCAAATGTCTCATCTTTCAAACTCTCCAAAGAAGAGAGGATTTTTTTTGCATCATTTTTTGTTATGATATTTTGTTGATATAACATCAAAGCATGAGCTTGACTCCCAAGAATATCATAAAAGGCAATTGCTGAATCATCATCAATAGATGATACATAATCTAAAGTAATATCACTCAAATCATTTCCAAGACGTGAACGATACATTACCTAAGGTTCTAGAATGGTTATATATAGCATCGACGCTTTTGCCCACATGAGTCAAGATATCAAACAGCTTCGGGTAAAACTATTCGATGAGTTATCAAAGATTGTAGATCCAGAAATTAACACATCAATTGTAGAACTAGAATTAATTGATGAAGTTGACATCAATGATAGCAATGTTAAAGTTGATTTGCATTTAACAAGCCCATTCTGTCCAGCAGTGTTTGGTTTTAAAATTTGTCAAGACATACATGACAACCTGTTGAAAGTGGATGGAGTTGAAGATGTTAAAGTGAATGTATCAAATCACTTTATGGCAGAGCAGATTAACAATCAAGTTAACAATAGTCCAAATCCAAAAAAACTTGGTTAACTTCTAAAACCAAGCATATATCCTCTAAGAAGTTGAATTCCCATTGCAGGGTCAACACCTTTTGGACATACTTGGCTACAAGAGCCAGCAAAATGACATCTCCAAATTCCATGAGAGTCATCAATAATTTTTAGTCTAGAATCTTTTCCTTTATCCCGGCTATCAGCAACATAACGATATGCCTGAGCAAGAGCTTGTGGGCCAACAAATGAAGAATCAGTAGCCATAGTAGGACATGCTGAATTACATAATCCACATTTGATACAATTTGCAAATTGGATGTATTGTTCTAATTCCTCTGGAGATTGCAAGAATTCTTTTGCATCTGATTCTAGTTCAGTATCATCTCTATCTAGATAAGGTTTGATTTTGTGATGAGTGTCAAACAATCTTTCAAACTTTACAGCCAAATCACGAATGATTGGAAAGTTATTCATTGGTTCTACAGTTACAATATTTGAATCAAGTTCACTAATTTTTGTAAAACATGCAAGTCTTGGTTTTCCATTAATTATCATTCCACATGAACCACATGTTGCTTGTCTGCATGAATAACGTACAGCAACTGAATGATCAAAGTGTTTCTTTACATCAAGAATTGCTTCAAGTACAGTGGTCCATTTCTCATATGGGACAGTAAATTCCATGAATTGTCTTTCACTGTCTTTTTCAGGATTGTATCTTGCAATTCTAAGAGTGATGGATTTGGAGGATTGGTCATCTGCAATACTAGAAACTTGTGCCATCTCTACACCATCCCCATGTTAGTCATAATAATTGTTCGTGAACCATATGCAATTAATCCAAACATTGCAGCAAGACAACCATATGAAACTGCTTTCTCATACATACGTCCTTGTTTGAGTTCCAATAAGATTACACGTAGTCCATTAAATCCATGAATAGAAAGTAAAACTAAGATCAATTCCAACATTATTGCATAAGGAATGAATTTGTAATTTGCAAGAACTGTTTCATATTCTAAAGAGTCGGCAAAATTCATAGTCATACGCATCAATATGTGAACAGCAACCAAGGCAACTGCTGCCAGAGCAGTTCCATAGTGAATTTTCATAATTGTGCTTTCTCTCATTTTATTCACCAAACATTACGGCTAATCCATACATCATAGCAATTGCAGCAAGAATTATTGCAGAATAGATTCCTATCTTGTGTCTGTAATTTTGAGATGCTGGGTCATATGGGTAATCAGGTCTTGCAGGTTTTCCAACACCAACTCCACCATGCCCTAACATTACTCTAATTCCATTAACAGTGTGAAAGACACACATTGCAATGACAATTGCCAAAACAATATGTCCTTCAGTGGTTTGAGTTAATTCTAGAAACTCATTCCATCCTACACGTCCTCGTAAAATATTACTAGTTTCATAAATGTGACCGATAAAATATGCTAATAATCCCAATCCGCTTAACCTCATTAACCAATAAGCTACTCTTTCAATTCCATAACGACTAGGATTAGCCATGCCTTTGAAACCTTCTTTGTGTTCGTCTTGAGTCATCTAGTATTTCCTCTCCACAGGCTGATACTTAGTGATTGTCACTGGATGAGTCTTCATTATAGGTTCGTTGGGGTCATAGTAAGCAAGTGTGTGATGCAAAAAGTTTGCATCATCTCGTTTAGTATAATCAGTTCTTGCATGAGCTCCACGGGATTCTTTTCTATTAATTGCTCCAATCAATACAATTTCAGCTACTCTAAACATAGAATCAAGTTCCATAACATTTGAAAAGTTAGTGTTGTACTCTTTTGCTTTATCATCAACGTGTTTCCAAGTTTGTGCTTTGAGTTCACGAATCCTCTTTAGGCCAGCAACAAGATCTGTCTCATTTCTGTAAACGTAAGCTTTCTCATTCATTGTATCAGTTAATTCTTGTCTAATTTCATATGGATTTGCATCCCCATTTCCTCTAAAGATTCCATCATAGATTCTCTTCTCTTCTGCTGCAACCAAGTGATGTGGCCATTGATCAGCAGTGGTATTTTTCATAGCATATTCTGCTGCAAGTTCACCTGTGATTTTACCCCAAACAATGCATTCAGAAGTAGAATTTGCACCTAGTCTGTTTGAGCCATGGACGCTGTTACATGCAGCCTCACCTGCAGCCCAAACACCTTGGATTTCTGTGGCACCATCAATATCAGTATGAAGGCCTCCCATCATATAGTGACAAACAGGTCTAATGTCAAGTAATTCTTGAGCAGGATCAATTCCTGAAAACTTGATTGAGATTTCTCTAATTCCACCTAACTTTTCTTTAATCTTTTCATCACCAAGATGTCTCAAGTCAAGTTTCATACAATCTACTCCAGTTTCATGTTTGAAACCACGACCTTCTTGAATTTCTGTCATGATTGAACGAGAAACAATATCACGTGGAGCTAATTCCATTTTTCCAGCTGCATAAGTTTTCATAAATCTCTCACCTTTGTTGTTTAGAAGATAGCCGCCTTCTCCTCTTGCGCCTTCAGTAATCAAAATACCAGAGGGTAAGATACCAGTAGGGTGGAATTGTACAAACTCCATATCTTTGAGTGCCATACCTGCACGTAATCCCATATCCAAACCGTCAGGAGTTGAGGATAATGCATAAGTTGAAAAGCTATACAGTCTTCCAGCTCCGCCAGTTGCAATGATGAGAGCTTTTCCTTTGATCGTGTAAAATGTTCCAGAACCTAGTTCAATTGCAGTAAGACCCATGAATTTTTTTCCATCATGAATAATCGAGGTTGCAAACCATTCGTTAAGATATTCAATGTTTTCATGTTTTTGACATGTGTCATACAATGTTTGCATTTCAAAGAAACCAACTTTGTCTGATGCATAAGTTGCTCGTGGAAAACTATAACCACCAAAGTTTCTTTGATCAATTCTTCCATCTTCTTTTCTAGACCATGGCATACCCCAATGATCTAATTGATGGATTTCTTGTGGCATTTCAACACATAGTCTTTCTGCTACATCTTGGTCTGCAAGAAAGTCACTACCTTTGACAGTATCATAAACATGAGATTCAATTGTATCACCTGCATCTTCTTGAATAACTGCAGCAGTTCCACCTTCTGCTGAAACAGAGTGAGAACGCATTACCTGTAATTTGGAAATGATGCCGATTTTCAGATTAGGACCCTTTTTTGCAGCTGCAATTGCTGCTCTAAGGCCGGCTAATCCAGAACCACAAATTATCAAATCAAACTCGATTGAATCGACCATTTTAAGACAAACTTGCTTAGGGCGGGATAAATATGTAGTAATTGTAGGCGTGATCCAAAATATTCAAATATATCACTAGTGATATCACCAGTGATGATTTCTGAGTGGTTTCAGAGAGTAGGAAGTTCAGTCCCAAGAGGATTTTCAAGATATTTCATATTAGAATTATTGAAGAAAAAAGAGCAGACTGGAAAAGAGATTATTGATTATGCAGTTGAACAGAGTAATGGAATTTGGAAACCATCACCAGGTTTGATCTATCCTTTGTTAGGAAGATTACTAGATGAAGGGTTAATCCAAGAAACAAAAGATGGAAAGTATCAATTAACAGAGAAAGGTTCTGAAACTGCACAAGATGTTGACAAAGTTAATGATATTGTGAAAAAACAATTAGATGTTCTTTTCAGATTGGGAAATGTTGGAAGATTTGTAGCAATGGATTTGCTCGAAAAGATATCTTCAATGGGAGCAATTTTGAGTTCAAATGTTGCAAATATGACCAGTGAAGAAACTGAAAAATATAGAAAATTTCTTCAAGAAGAACTAAAAAAAATCGATGCAAAAGATGTTGAAGAAAAAGGCAAAGAAATCAAGATAGACTAGTTCTTAGAATTACGTAAATTACAAAGATTGGATAATCTATAACGATCAATATTTCAAAAAAATGGTATAGTGGTAAGAGAATCAAAAGCAGTATGTGTTCTCATAAAATATGAAATTGATAATCATCAAAAAGTTGTAAAAAAACTCATGCAAGTAGCACATAGTAAACGAGATATCTCCTTAAAATGATAAATAATTCAGAAGAAAAGTAAATTCATGAAAAATTTACGTAGTATGCTAAAATCTAACAAGCCTGTGGTTATTCCTGGAGTTTATGATGCAATTGGTGCAAAGATTGCAGAAAAAGTGGGATTTGATGCAATGTTTCAAACAGGATATGGTACATCAGCTACCCTCTTTGGAATGCCAGATTATGGATTCATAGGAGCAACAGAAACAGTTGATAATGCAAGAAGAATTTGCAGAGCAGTAAAGGTTCCAGTAATAGTTGATTCAGATACAGGTTACGGAAATGCCCTTAGTGTTTGGAAGCTTGTAAAAGAATTGGAATCTGCAGGTGCATCAGGAATTTTTCTAGAAGACCAAAGATGGCCAAAGCGATGTGGACATATGCAAGGAAAAGAAGTTGTGTCACAAGAAGAATATACAGAAAAACTTGGAGCTGCAATTGATGCAAGGGAAAGTAAAGATTTCATAATTGTTGCAAGAACTGATGCAAGAGCAACAGAAGGACTTGATGCGGCAATAGAAAGAGGATTACAAAATAAAAAAACAGGAGCTGATGCAATATTTGTTGAAGCACCAAGAACAATAGAAGAAATGAAACAAATTGGAAAGTCAATAAAAGCTCCACTTGTTGCAAATATGATTGAAGGAGGAGCAACTCCAATTAGTTCAGCTCAACAATTGCATAAAATGGGTTTTAAAATAATTTTGTATCCACTATCAGTATTGTTTGCAAATACTTTTGCTACAATGAATATTCTTCAAGAGTTAAAAAATACAGGGACAACTTCCAAATACAAAAACAAAGTAGTTAATTTTGATCAGTTCAATGACTTGGTAGAGCTATCAAAATTTAGAAAAATGGAAAAGAAGTACGGATTTTCAAAAAGAGAATAAAATAAAAAATTACAAGTAAAGTCAGTTATGCCTGATTTCTCTTTACTTCAATTTCTATTGTTGAAACGTTTCTTGTTCTACCGTCTTGTGACTCTAAAGATTCTGAGCCTATTTTGATTTCTCCGATAGAGTATCCTGCATTTTCTGTTTTTCGTGCAATGATTTGAGCTACATCTACAGCACGTCCAATGCTGAGTCCTCTAGCTTTGATGTTGACGGATGGTAAGTTTGCCAATTGAATTAGCGTTGATGTAACATATGCCATCAATGGTTTCTTACCAATGAATATGGTGTCTCTTGCTTCGGTTGACATGGAAAAGTTGGTATTTAAGGATAATTTAAAGCTAAAAGTGTTTTTTCTAGTATGAGCAAATTTTTTTAAAAGATTTGAACTATTATTAACTAGAAATCAAGATTTTATTTAGAATTTGGAAAATATTGTAAAAGTTTTAGAATCTGGAAGTAGTGAAGAAAAAATCAAAATTTTAGAAACTCTTGATAAAACAGATAATCCTGAAATTTTAGAAAAAATTATTTCAAAATTAGACGATGATGATATTAAAGTGAGAGGAGAAGCATTCAGTTCACTTGTATTAAATAAAAATAAAATTTCAAATTTTTTAATTCAAAATTTGAATTCCACTAGCAAAAATGTTAGAGGTTTTGCAGCACTAGCATTAGCAAACAGAAACGAAACATCTGCAATTCCTAAGATAGCAAAACTTGCAAAAGATGAACGCTCTATGGTAAGATCATGTGCAATTGGCGCACTAAGCCATCTAAAAGCCAAAGAAGAAAGAGAAATTTTCCTAGACTCTGTACTAGATACAAACATGGAAGTAAGAAAAAGCGCATTACAAGCAATAATTAATCTAAAATTTCCAATTTCTGAAGAAAAAATTAAAGAAATTTCCAAAGATGCAGATTCTGAATTGTTAAAAATGCTTTCAAAATTAAAAAAGAAATAGTGGACCGGAAGGGATTTGAACCCTTGATCCGATGCATGCCATGCACCTATCCTACCAGACTAGACGACCGGCCCATATTCAGAATTCTGAATCATTAAGATTTTTCAAATTGGTTATTAACGTTTAGCGGTCAAATAGAAAATCGATGTATGAAATTAACACAATATATTTAACCGTCAATATTATGATTGAATCGTTATGGTAGTAGATAACAAAGCAACTATCACATATGTTCAGTTATTAAAAGAAGATCTTGTAATTATTAGATTAGTTCCAAAAGAAGGCCCAGTTCCAGAGTATAAAGCTGGTCAATTCATCACATTAGGATTACCAAATCCCGTTGAAAGGGGTAAAATTGTTAGAAGAGCATACTCCATTGCATCACATCCAGAAAATAGAGAATACATTGAGCTTGTAATTAGATGGGTAAGAAAACCACTTCCAGGAAGATTAACTACACAGTTGTTTAATGCAAAAGAAGGAGATGAAATTCTCTGGCTCAAACCAACAGGAAGAGCATTATTAATCAATGAAGAGCTTCCAAATGGAGAAAAAGATAACAGAAGAATAGTCTGTATCGGTGGAGGAACAGGTCTTGCACCTTTTGTTAGTTTTGCACAGCACCTACATGATGCAGGAGACAAACGAGAGATTGTTGTGTTACATGGTGCCAGTTATGTTGATGAGTTAAGTTACAAAGATCTGTTAACTGAACTAGAAAATGAGAGTATTAGAAGAGGAAAGGATGAGTGGAATTTCAAATACAGAGCAGCAATCAGTAGACCTCAAGAATGGTTTAACAGATCATGGGCAGGTCAGATTGGCAGAGTTGAAACATTCCTAAGACCAAGAGACAACGGAATGTCTCCATTAGAAGAATTGATTGGAGATAAAATTACTAAAGAAAACACAATATTCTATGTATGTGGTTGGCAAGGCACGATTGATGGAGTAATGGACTTCTTAAAACCAAAAGGCTTTGTCACAGAACATGATAAACGTGAAGACGGAAGTTTCGAAGTCAAATACGAATCATACGGATAGAATTTTTAAAAAATCAATCATTGAAATATGAGATTTGTTTAGTGAATCTAATTGATTACTGCATTATATCTTGCACATCTAAATCCGGTAACAAATGCTCATGTAGAAATTATTGAGGAATTGAAAAAAGATGCAGATGTTGTAAAAGTAATGCCTGTTGTTTTCAAAGATGGCGATAAAGAGATTAACAGTAAAAGTTTTCCATTTAATTTTAAAACCAGAAAGAAGATGTTAGAATCAGTATTTGGGGATTCGATTCAAATAACTGATGATTATGCATTTTTTGCGCCATTTAAGAAGTACATGCCACCATTACTCTCACCAAAGTCATGGAAACTAAGAAAGCAAATTTTACGTGGAGTTGAAGGAGAATTTTTCTCATATACAGGTGACAAAGCTGAAGGATACATGTTAAAGATTTACAGATTAAAACCAAGGATAGGAGAAAGAAAATCACTTTCTGCAGCATCAGTCAAAGAAAAATTGTATGATGCAGCACTTGGAAAAGAATCGTCATGGAAAGAGGATGTTCCTGAAAATATAGCTAAGGTGATAGAAGATGATTGGGAGACAGTAAAGAAATTTGCAGATTTAGAAGACATGACAACCAGAGTAGCAGGGATGAAATTTCCCAAAGAAGGCTGGTCAAAGTAGAAATTATTTTTGACATTCAGTTAATGCTTTTTGATATATATCAAAATCTCCACCAGAGATATTACTTGCAATCTCCATGCAAGTAACGTCATTTGATGTATCAACATTATTTGCAATTGCTGCTTTGACTTTATCTTCTGTTTCAGAAGATTCTAGTGTTTGTTTTCTTTCTTCTTCAAGTTTTTCGAATCTTTCTGTATCGCTGATTAATTTTTCAGCATTCTTTACTTCTTGTTCTGCTAAAAATTGATTGTTTGTATGAATAAATGGAATAGCAAGAACTGCAATTCCAATCAATACCCAATATTTTGGTTTTAGATTAATTTTCAAATAGACCCACATACAGTAGAAGTCATAATCTCTCTCAATTGTATTAGTATAAGAATCAGAACTAAATAGTTCATTCAAGCCAAATAGATTAATACTAAAACCAAAGGAATTTTCTTATGAAACTTCCACTTTCAAAATATGTTTGGTTTGATGGAAAATATGTTCTAACAGAAAAAGCACAAGTTCCAATTACAACACATGCAATACATTATGGAACATCAATTTTTGAAGGCATTAGAGCATATTGGAATGGAAAAAATCTTCATGTGTTTAGACTAGATGAACATGTAAAACGATTTAGAAGATCAGGGCAATTTTATAACATTTCATTAAATTTTTCAGATAAAGAAATTTCTGATGCAATAATAGGAATATGCAAGAAAAATAAACTCAAAAAATCATGTTACATTAGACCATTTTATTTTGTTGGAGATTATGGAATAAATCTTCATGTTACTGAAAAAGCCCCAACAAATGTTGCAATTTTCACATTTCCATTTGGGGATTTGTTTAACAAAAATGGAATTTCAGCAGGGGTTGTTTCTTGGAGAAAATTCTCAGATATGTCAACCCCACCTCAGGCAAAAATGGGAGGAAATTATCTAAATTCAATCATTGCAACACAAGAGGCAAAAAGAAATGGAGTAGATGAAGCAATCTTACTAGATCATAATGGAAATGTTAGTGAGGCACCAGGTGAGAATATCTTCATAGTTAGAGAAGGTCAGATTGCAACACCATCATTAGCATCAGCTGCACTAGAAGGAATTACACGAGATGCTGTAATCAAAATTGCAAAAGATTTGGACATTGAGATAGTTGAAAGAGACATTACAAGAAGTGAACTTGCAATATCTGATGAGGTATTTCTAACAGGAACTGCAGCTGAAATAACACCCATAATTTCACTTGATGGAAAGAAAATAGGCAATGGTAAACCAGGAGACATTACGAAGAAGATGATGGAAGAGTATACAGATATAGTAATGAACAAAAATGATGATTATTCTCATTGGTTAACTGCGGTGTATTAGATGAAAATAGTGCAAATTGGTACAGGAGGATGGGGCAAGAACCATGCCAGAGTATTATCAGAGTTAGGAGTACTAAGTGCAATTTGTGATACTGATGCGCAACGTAGTAAAGAGTTTGGAGAAAAATATTCTGTGAATCACTATGAATCACTTGAAGAGATGCTGACATCTGAAGAATTTGATGGAGCATTTGTTGTTACACCAACATCTACTCACGCAGATATTGCAAAGAAATTACTTGAAGCAAAAAAACATGTATTTGTTGAAAAGCCTCTTACATACAAAACCGAAGAGGGTGAAGAGCTTGTAAAACTTGCAGAAAAAAACAAAGTAATTCTTACTTGTGGATATATTGAGAGATTTAATCCTGCAGTAGAAGTCGTGAAGAATCTAGTAAAAGAGAAAAAATATGGTGAACTAATTATGCTTGAATTTCATCGTGAAAATAGGATGCCGCTTCACATTAAAGATGTAGGGATCGTATATGATACTTCAGTTCATGATATTGATACTGCTAATTGGTTATTTGATGAAATGCCAAATGTTGTATTTGCAAGATCAGGACATATTAAACATGAACATGAAGATTTTGCAACCATTATGTTAGGATACAAAGATAACAAAGTTGCAATCATTACATCAAATTGGATTACACCAAAAAGAATTAGAAAGTTTTATGCAATTTGTAATGATGCAAGGATTTCATCAGATTTCATCACACAAGAAATCAAAGTAGAAAAACAAGAAGAGATTGAAAATATAGAAAATAAAAAACAAGAACCTTTGTTGATAGAAATTCAAAGTTTTCTTGATGCAATTGAAGGTAAGAATGAACATATTGTAACAGCGCAACAAGCAGTAAATGTTTCAAAGATTGCTGAAGCTGCACTTTTATCTAGTCAAAAGGGAGTTCCAATATACTTAGATCTAAAATGAATAAAACTATGATTGACATATTGGCATGTCCAATTGATAAAAATCACCCTTTAGAACTATTTGAGATAAAAGAAAAAGAAGATATTATTTCAGAAGGAGCTTTATTTTGCCCCAAATGCTCTAGATTTTATCCCATTATTGAAGAAATTCCAATCATGCTTCCTGATGAATTACGAGATAAAAAACAAGAAATAGAATTTTTGGAAAATTTCAAAGATAAATTGCCTGAAAAAATTATTACAAAGGCAAACCCATGGCATTTGTAGAAAATGGTTACCAGTTTTATTTCAGATAAAGCAAAAATTGGTCAAAATGTGTCAATTTGGCATTTTACCTATGTAGGAGACAATGTAGAAGTTGGAGATAATGTCAAAATCGGTTCCCTTGTTCATATTGATTATGATGTAAAGATTGGAGACAATACAAAGATTGAAGGTTCAGCTTACATACCACCACTTTCAAGAATTGGAAAAAATGCTTTTATCGGACCAGCTGCAGTATTGACAAATGATCCCTATCCAATGTGTGATAAAATGACAGGAGTTACAATAGAAGATGGGGCAATAATTGGGGCACGAGCAGTAATAAAAGCTGGAGTTACAGTTGGAAAAAACAGTGTTGTTGCAATGGGGGCAGTTGTAACTAGAGATGTTCCTGAAAATGTTGTGGTTATGGGTTCGCCTGCTACAATTAGAAAAACTAGAGAAGAATACGATAAAAAACAAAAAGAATGGTTAGAGAATTAAGTTCTTATCTCTTTTTTGAATATCCAATTCTTCATCTTGGATAGAATTAGAATCCAAATAACTACAAGAATAATTGCAATAATTGCCTTAATTACAGATGCAATAAACCAATTTGCATCACCATATCCTGTAACTTCAATTGGACCCAATATAGTAACTACAATTCCTCCACCAATGAGAATTAAAATCCACATTGCAAACAAAAATCCGTAAATTCCTGTCCTCAAAGAGATACCCCCATCATAAACGCAGTAATTACAGCTAAAATTCCTGAAAATATTCCAAGTTTGAATATTGCAAATCCTATTTGTTTTTCTGACAAAGGACCTCCTGCAAGAAGTAATCTTACCAAAGTGACAGGAGCCGTTTTATCATCAGTTGCTTTTAATTTGAAATCTTCAGTATGCTCTACAGGTTTTCCTTTGATTTGTCTGTGTTCCACTATCTTTTTTACGCTTGAGAGGAACAAAAATGAGTTGATAACTGCAGGAAGTAATGCAACGGCTGCAATGATTTCTACACCTCCAATAATGGCTATAGTACCATACATTGCACCTAAAGTTAAGGCTCCTGAGTCACCTGGAAAAATTCTACTTGGGATCTTATGATATTTGTAAAAAGCTAATGAAACAAATCCTAAAGGTAAACTTACAATTGCAATTTCATAATTTTGTACAATGAACAAACAGATAGACAAAGAGAAACTTGCTATTACCATAAATCCACTTGCAACTCCATTTAAAACATCAATAGAGTTTATCGTATTACCAGTAATTGGAATCATCAATAGAACCAATCCAATATAGAGGAGAGGGATTTGCACATCTCCAAATAAGGGAAATGCTAAATCAGTATCATATGCACCAAATGCAATAATTGGAATTGCAGCAATTGCAAGAGTTACAGGTTTGAACCACCCCCCCATAACTTTTCTGTCATCAACATATCCTATTGCAAATGCGGCACTAGTTGTGATAATTAATGCAATAATTTCATTTAATTGTAAAAATGCATACAGAACAATTTCTGAAACAATTATTCCTAAAATTATTGAAGGTCCACCAGGTCTTACAACCATAATGTCTTCTTTTTTGTTCATATCCTTTACTGCCATGTTTCTTTTTTTTAGAAATTTGATTAGAGGAGGTGTAGTTACAAAAACAACAAAAAACGCAATAACACATGAAACAAATGCTGGAATCACTAAATCAATCAATATCTAACCCTTCGTAGCTCTGCCTTGATGTTATCCGCAATGGTTGAACCAATTTTATCTATTTCTGCTAATTTATTCACAGGAATTTTTGCCAAATCATCAAGATTTTTGATTCCATATTTGAATAGAATTCTTGCTCTAACTCTACCAATTCCTTTAACCCTAACCAGATCAAGTAATTCTTCTCTAATTCCATAAGATATTCTTCTGCGCAAATCTCCTAATTCTTCAAGCAAATCTGCCCGTTCAACATGTTTTGCGATCTCTCTGAGGCAGTAACAAAGCCAATTTCCAGTTTCAGTCATCCTGTGCATGTCACCAGATTCAATCCCAAGGCTATCTGAGAGACTAAGTTCTGTAGATTCAGTAATCCAAGATTGAAGGGCCAAAAGACTACGTGAGCAATCATACTCTGAAATTGGTTCTAAGAGTTCAGAAGAATTATTTTCAATCATAAGACTTGCCGTTTCATAGTCTTTTTGCCTAAGTGAGAATTTTGGGAAAAATTCTTCACAGTTTGAAATTAAATGCAAGAATCCAAATGTGTGTTTTCTTTCTTCAGACACGTTTTCAAGTGCATCTCTAAAGTAAGTAGCTGTGAGTGGATCAATATACAGCATAGATGTTTTTTTACCAAACTCAGTTGCCGCATATCTTTCACCTTTCTTGATGATCAAATATTGACTAGAAAGAAAACGTAAGGAAATATCAATTGCAAACTTTACAGTAGGTTTTCGAGATTGTATACCACCAAGTGTTTGCAAAAAGAATTCTAAAATTTCTTCTTTTTTGATTCCAGGATTAGTTACAATTACACTGAGCACATGTGTTCTCAAGGATTTATCATCTGTGATTTTGGATTCAATTGGTTCAGGTTCACCATTAATGTAATAATCAATTAGATCATCAGTATTTCCATTTCCAACAATAATTGATTCTCCATAATCATCGTATTGTGGTCTTCCCGCTCTTCCACAAAGTTGTTTGTATTCTAGAATACTGATTGGTCTATTTGCACCAACCTTTGCATTGTATCTATTTACATTTGAGATCACAACCCTTCGCGCAGGTAAATTAACACCTGCAGCTAAAGTAGGAGTGGATGACAATAGTTTGATAGTTCCGTTTCTAAATTCTTTTTCTATTGTTTCACGACAGTTTTGATTTAATCCAGCGTGATGAAATGCAACTCCTTTTTTTATCAAAAGAGCCAATGTTTTTACCAACTCGGTATGTTCATTTTCAGATAGGATTTTCTTTGAGGTTTTTTCTAATTGAGTCATCTCTTTTTTTTCTAAAATTTGATATATTGCATCAGCTGCCTTTGTTGCAAGTGATTTTGAGCGAGTTCTAGTTTCAGCAAAAACTAATGATTGACCACCATTTTTGACTGATTGCACGCCTAAATCAATAGGCGTCCCACGTATGCTGCGCTCAACCTCAAATGTTGTACCATCAGCCATAGTTACTTCTCCTGCATCACAAACTCCTTCAGAGAGTGGTACAGGTCTCCAAGAATTTTCAACTAGAGTGCATTCAAGCCAATCTGCAATATCATCTGAATTTGTTATAGTTGCACTAAGACCAACTATTTGTGGTTTTGTTTCTAAAAGTTTTAGTTGAGTTAAGATCATTTCCAATGTAGGCCCTCTACTCTCATCACCAATTAGATGAACTTCATCTGCAATCACTAGACCAATTTCATTAATCCATTCAGCACCATGACGTATTATAGAATCCATTTTTTCATTGGTTAAAATTAAAACATTATTTTTTTCTAGATTTTTTTCAATATTTTCAAAATCACCAGTTGAGATTCCAACTTTAATTTTGTTTCCTAATCCAACTTTTTCTAATTTTTTAAACTCTGAAAATTTTTCAGCAGCCAAAGCTCTCAAAGGACTTAGATAGATTACTTTACCTTTATTTTTTGAAAGATAACTCATCATTGCAAGCATTGCAATCAGAGTTTTCCCACTTGCAGTAGGAGCTGACACCAATATGCTTTGACCATCAAGCAATCCAGATTTTACACTGTCTGCTTGTGGAGGATATAATTTCTCAAAACCTTGTGATTTTAAAAATTCAAGTGCAGATTCTGGAAGTTGTAATTTTTCTATTTTCATACTCGGTTATAATGACCGGGTTTTGATTCATAAATAGATGCTTCTCTAAGCATTCTTCTAATGTAATTTCTGGCTTCTTCTTCTGTGAATTTTTCACTCTTTTCAAGTTCTCTAACAAATGCTTTTTCTTCAACAGGAATCTTGTTATCGCCTTCTAAGCCTTTGAGGACATCCATGAATAATTGCATCTTTGAAACCTCACTTCGAGGTTTTCCTTGTAATACTCCAAGGTCTACTTTTCCAGTATTAACATCAACACCAGCATCTTGAAGCATACTTTGAATCAAGAAGATTGCACGCTCAGCATCCTCTTCTTCTACCTTGTCTTTCATGAGTAATCTCGCTCTAGCAGTAGAGAGTCTGATAATACCCTCAAGTTGTCTAGGAGTAACTGTGATCATTTCTTCGGATTCAACATTTCTCATTTGGAGATAGTAATCAAGAATTTTTTGTTCTGCTTCTTTTGTTAGATCTGGAGAGCCTCGTTTAGCATATGAAAGATATTTTGTAAGTAAATCAACATCAACTACAGATTTTTTGTCAGTTCCTTGAGGTGTGTGTAATTCTATAATGTGTCTTGCAATTTGTTCATCGCGTTCTTTAGTTGGAATGTCTCTAACTACAAAGATCAAGTCAAATCTTGTTAAGAGAGGAATTGGCAAATTTACATTTTCTGTAATATTTTTGAATGGATCATATTTTCCATACATCGGGTTTGCTGCAGCTAAAATTGATGTCCTTGCATTCAAAGTTGCAACAATACCACCTTTTGCAATACTAGCTGATTGTTGTTCCATAACTTCGTGCAATGCACTTCGATCCTCAGGTTTCATCTTATCGAATTCGTCTATACTTACAAGACCTTGATCACCTAGTACAACTGCACCAGCTTCTAACATCATAATTCCTGTCTTGTCTCTTACAACTGCAGCTGTAAGTCCTGCAGCAGTTGAACCTCTACCAGAAGTATACAATCCACGTGGAGCAATTCTAGAACAAAACTTTAGCATCTCACTTTTTGCAGTACCAGGATCACCAACAAGAAATACGTTAATGTCTCCTCTAATTTTACTACCATCACCTAAAGATCTTTGATTAGAACCTACAATTAGTAACAAAATTGCTTCTTTGATTAATGATTGTCCTTGAATGTGAGGAGCAAATGAATCAATTAGTCTTTGATAAACATCAGGACTTGCAGCTAGTGCTTTGATCATTTTTTCTTCTTCAGGAGAAATTTCTTCTCTTTCAATTTTTCTTGAGGTTTTAGCACCACGACCACCCAAGAATTCAATGTTATTTCCCTCAATTCGTAGTCTATACAATCCACTATGACCACGAGTAACACCAGTAACAGATTCTTGTTCAACTCGGACTACACCGGTAAGGACAATTCTATCTCCAGGCCTAGCATTGTCTACTAAATCTTGCCTAACGGTCACATCAATATAATGAGGGAGTTGGCCAGGAGGCAGATCTTCAGGGAGTTCTTGCAACCTCATTATCTGAAAGTCGATGAATTTACTTGCTTCAGGTTTTAAATCAAAATCTCTTTGTTTACAATTTGGATTATCACAAACAACTGGAACTTTAACATCCATTCCTTTAATCTGAATTACTTTAGTTTGATGTTCATCAGGACAAACAAAGATCAATTCTTTTGCAAGTGGTTTGACTTCAGAAGCTCTAACTACCATTCCTGAAACACTGGTAATATTTCCAATAGTTTCAGCATTGATTTGTCTAAGACTTCGTTCAGAAGGATAATTGATTAATCTAACACGAACTTCATCTTTAATTTTTGCAGCATAATCAGGAAATCTTGTTTGTAATGCTTCTTTAATTGCTCTTGAAAATGCATCAAATATTCTATCAGGGTTTTCTGAAAAAATAGATATGATTTCAGGTTCAATTATCAAATCATTGTAATCAACAATAATGAATTTTGAATTCTTAGGCATCATCTCATCGATTGCCTGAACGTACTTGTATTCACCATTACCATCTTTGAATCTAGTTAAGAATTCTTTTACTTTATCAGATAATGCAGAGTCAGTAAAGGTACTAGTTTGAGCACTACTCATTTGTTTCACCTTTTATTTGATTTTCAAATTCTACACTATTTTCATAGATAGTTTTGTAGAAGATGACTTCTTCAACAGTTAGTTTGTTGTACAAGTCTGAATTTAGTTTGATGGAATCAGCTAATTTTACTAATTTTCCTCGTCTCATTCTAAATAACTCTAACATCATACTTTCGACTTTATCAAAATCATCGCGATTCAATTCTTTCATGGATTCTTTTAGTTTGATGTAAAAATGAGGATCAAGTGTAGATATTTGATATTCTCCAACCATTTTTTCCTTGGATAATGCTTGTTTAAGTTCAGTAATCATATCAGGAGAGTCTAAGGTGCCTAAATTATTGTCTGCCAAAATTTTGCCTACCCACTGAGGCATGTTGTTTACTTCGCCTTGTTTTCCTTCAGTTTTTAGGCCAGCAACATTGAATTTGTAGTCTTGGTTAATTGTAACTTTAGCATCCTTTAGGCGATATCCAATTGAATGTACTTTTTCTATTTTGTCTATTTCCATGTGAGATCACTTTTTGTCTTTTAGATCCTCAAGTATCGGATCGATCAATTCTGTTAACAATTTAGTGAGATCAATTGATCCTAATTAGTTTCAGGCTGATCGCTCATTATTTTGTGCTCAAAGGGATTTTAATTTGCGGTATATGACAATAACCAATTCGGATTTATTAGTGGGAATTGCTGCCATGTACTCATATGACTGCAACTGGAATGTGGGTAGAAAAATATCGACCAATGAAACTTTCTGAAGTAGTCAATCAAACAGAGATAATCGGTAGTCTAGAAGCTTTAATCAAAGATCCTACAGATATGCCTCATCTATTATTTTCAGGATCAGCTGGTGTTGGAAAGACAACAACTGCATTATGTATTTCAAGACAAATTTTAGGAGATTATGCTAAAGACTACACCTTAGAATTGAATGCGTCTGATGAAAGAGGAATTGGAATGGTCAGAGAGAAAGTAAAAAAGTTTTCAAGATATGCAGGTATGGCAGATGTCCCATTCAAAATCATTATTTTAGATGAAGCAGATGAAATGACTTCTGATGCACAAACAGCACTTAGAAGAATTATAGAAGATACTGCAAAAATTTGTCGTTTTATTTTAATTGCAAATAATATTTCAAAAATTATTGATCCTATTCAAAGTAGATGTGCTACCTTCAAATTCACATCAGTTCCAGAAGAAGATGTCATAAAAAGACTAGAAGAGATTGCTAAAAAAGAGAAAGTAAAGGCAGACAAAAAGGGACTAAAAGCAATTTATGATTACTCTGAAGGAGATTTGAGACACGCAATTAATCTCATGCAAGCTACTGCAAGTTTAGGTACAATTTCTGAAGAAAATGTAAAGGCATCAGCAGGATTAACAAAAACAACAGATGTTGATGAAGTTCTAAAAATTGCATTATCTGGAAAGGTTCCCGAAGCAAGAGAAAAGATGATTGAATTAATCAAAGTTTATGGAATGTCAGAATCTGACTTTTTGAAATATTTGAATTCTGCAGTATTCAAATCAAAACATGATAAATTATCAGATATTTTAGAGATAATTGCAAAATATGATTACAGAATTTTAGTTGGGTCTAATTCTGAGATTCAGCTATCTGCAATGCTTGCAGAACTTGCAAAAGTAGAAAACTAAAAACGCAGAGAGAGGGATTTGAACCCCCGTATGCTTGCGCACACAGGCTCTCAAGGCCCGCGCCCTACCGAGCTAGGCGACCTCTGCAAGAAATTGTGGATAATAGACATTAAAATTTGTTGAGGATGAAAATGGATTTGTAAAAATAAGAAAAAAGAAAAAAATTCTTTAATCGTGTGCGTGTGGATTTACAGAGCCTGATTCCATTTTTACATAAGAGCCATCAGCTTTTTCGTGATACTCTTGGTAAGATGGTTCAATCAAGATTGCGTGTGTTGGACATGCTTCTTGGCAAGCCATACATTGTGTACAATCATGTTCTCTGATTGGCATTGATTTATCTGTGTAATCTAGACGTTCATCTTGCTCAGTCAAACCAGTTCCATCAAAAGTTGCATCCAAGCATTCTGCTGCTGGAATATCTTTTTCGGTTCTATACCACTGGAAGGTTTGAACAGGGCAGACACTCATGCAAGAACCTGCTGCAACACAAGAATCCCAGTCAACTGCTACAGTTGTTCCGTGAATTCCAAGAGGAACTTGTTCTTCTCCTCTTGCTTCATATGCTGCTTTGACATCATCATTTGAAAATGCCTCACCATCAGTTCTGCCTTTACCCCAGATGAAGTGTTTATTTTCACCATCACTGTGGCTTGTCTTTCCAACGACTTCTAGATTTTCGACAAATTTCTCATCTATTGGCATGAAATAATTTATTTCAAAATATTATTTAAAGCTAGATAAAATTAGTCGTGACTAAACTAGAATAGATCGGTAAAAATTAACAAAAATAAAAATTCTAAAAATAATTTCAAATTCTATAGAGTTTTTGCAGCATTCTCATGTTTTTCAACATTTGATTGATCTACTTTGATTGCTTGTGGAGGGCAAACAGAAACACATGCCATACACCAAATACAATCATGTTCCCTAATTGGATCTGCCTTGTCAGTCATATCTTTTCGTTCATCTTTAACAGAGCTGCCAGTTCCTTCAAAAGTTTGACCAACTATATCTTTTGCTGGGATGTCTTTTTCGGTTCTATACCATTGGAAAACTTGCACAGGACATGCTTCAATACATGCACCATCTGCAACACAAGAGTCCCAGTCAACTGCAACCATTGTTCCACTTACACCAAGAGGAACTTGTTCTTCTCCTCTTGCTTCATATGCTGCTTTGACATCAGCATCTGAAAATGCTTCAGCATCTGATCTTCCAGGACCCCACATAATGTGAAAGTGTCCTTCTCCGTCTGATATTTTTCCTAATGGTTTTAGTCCTTCAGGGAAATTTTCTGCTATTGGCATGATGTGATTTTCTCTCAGTTATTATTTAAAGCTAGACTAACATAATTCCATAATTCTAGTCAGGAATAGATCCCTTACGTTCATAACGCTGTACGATCAATTTTGGGGATATGGATATTATCAAATTTGATGTGTATCGTGGCCCAAATATTGGAGTTTACATTAGTGTTAATGATAAAACAATTTTGCTTCCAATGGGATTTGCAAAAACTAAAGCAGAAAAACTAGCAAAATATCTTAAAGTAGATTATCTTTTCACATCAATTGCAAACACCAGATTAATTGGTGCATTATGTATAATGAACAATAAGGGAATTTTGTTGCCAAAAACTGCATATCAAAATGAATATGACTTTATCAAAAAAGAATTGGATTTAGAAGTAGGTGTACTCGATTCCAAATTTACTGCGTTAGGAAATGTAATTTGTGCTAATGATAAAGGAGCAGTTGTTTCACCATGGTTGTCAAAAGAGGATTGCCAGACAATTTCAGATGTATTAGGTGTTGAAACTATTCAGAAAAAAATTGCTGGATTCAATCAGACAGGAGTCGTAATGGTAGCAAACAACTCAGGTGCTGCAATCCATCCTGAAGCAGACGAGGAGGACATGAAGACATTTTCCAATTTATTAGGCGTAAAAATAGAACAAAGTTCCATCAATAATGGAATTCCATATGTATCATCAGGGATTCTGGCCAATAATAATTGCATCATAGTTGGTTCATTAACAACAGGTCCAGAGATTATGATGTTGACTAGGGCTTTTCTAAATTAAGAACTGAATTAGGATCTTCAGTTAATTTTTCTAGAGAAATAGTTCCCTCTTTTCCATCTTTCATGTCATGTAAGACAACATTTCCATTTTCAAGTTCTTGAGGTCCAACAATTATAGCATATCGAGCATTTCCAGCATGGTCCATCTGTTTTTTTAGATTACGTCCTGCAAGATCAATGTCAGATGGAATATTGTTTAATCTCAATAAGGATGTAATAGAATGAGCAACCTTTTGCATCTCATCATTTATGTAAACAACTGCAACTCTATTTTGTAAAACTTCAGGAATTATTTTTTGTTCTTGCATTGTAAGAATAATTCGTTCTACACCACCTGCAACACCAGTAGCACCAATGTCATCTCTTCCAAATGCTTTTGTTAGTGTATCATATCTTCCTCCACCAGCTAATGCACCAAGTTTGGAGTTTTTATCAAATACCTCAAAGACCATTCCAGAATAATAATCCAATCCACGAACTATACCAAAATTAATTCTAACATTTGAAACCCCTCTATTTTCTAATGAATCAAAGAGTTGTTTTAGTTCATCCCATGATTCTAGTTGTTCAGTATCAAAGTTTTTTTCAACTTCAGAAATGGTCCCCTTTACTTGAGAGAATTCCAGAATTTTTTCAAGTTTTGCAGTATCGTATCCTTTTTTTGTAAATTCAGTTAGAATCTCATCTTTTGATTTTTTGGCAATCTTGTCAATTGCTCTTAGGATATCTGCTACTTTATCTGAATCAGTAGTTTCAAAAATTTTGTTGATATAGGATTCAACAAGATTTCTGTGGTTAATGTCAATTACAATATCTTTGAGTAACAATGAATCAAACAAACGTGATGTTAATTCAATAATTTCAGCCTCAGATTCCAAAGTTTTCTTGCCATAAACTTCAATATCCCATTGATGGAAATATCGATATCTTCCTTTTTGTGGTTCATCATATCGAAATACCCCACCAAAGGCAGAAATTTTTGCTGGCAGTTTCATTGATTTTTGGGCAGTAGCATATCTTGTCAGGCCCATTGTAAAGTCAAAGCGTAAAGCAACTTCACGATCTCCTTTGTCTTTAAAGTAATAGATTTCATCTCTTATTGCAGGACCAGATTTTGTTTCTAGTGTTGATAGTGATTCTAAAACAGAGGGCTCCATAAATGAAAAACCATACAAATTAGATAATTTTTTGAAATGACTTCTTACATGTTCAATGTTTGAGTTTTCAATAGCCTCAAAGTCTTTCATTCCTCGTGGAAGTTCCATGATGATTATTTCATAAGGTGTTATGATTTAGATATTTCTTTATTGTAAAATCAGATAAATATCTCTAAAAAGTATCAAAATCATGACAAAAAGCATTAGTTGTTCAGATGCAGGTAAAGACTGTGGATGGTCAGCATCAGCAGATACTGAAGAAGAGTT
This sequence comes from Marine Group I thaumarchaeote SCGC AAA799-D11, assembly GCA_000746765.1. Taxonomy (GTDB): domain Archaea; phylum Thermoproteota; class Nitrososphaeria; order Nitrososphaerales; family Nitrosopumilaceae; genus Nitrosopumilus. Next base: position 31,739 of record JOSY01000006.1, on the reverse strand, counting down.
GATGGCAAAAGTTACTGAACATGTCTTAGCAGAACACAAAGAGATTGAACTTAATGCAGAGAGCATCTCCAGTATCAAATCACTAATCAAAGAAACTAGTTAACATAACTATGCAGAACTAGGCAGTTTTCAAATTTTTCAAAAAAATGAATAATTGATTAGTAATTTCTTTTATGTAATTATCCCATTAAAATTCATGTTAACACAAGAAGACAGTGAATTTATTGAAAAATTAGCCAAATGGGCTGAATTGATTGGAGTAAATTTAGACAGGGATTTAGAACAAATCTAGATTTGGCTAGTTGCAAGCCCCATTGCTTCTCCGAAATAATATCCAGATAAAATGGTGCCAGTAGACCAAATGCAAGAACCTGCAAAGGTATACAAAAAAAACTTTGGAATTTTCATTTTTAGCAGACCTGCAGGAACTGAAATCATTTCACGCATTACAGGAACCATTCTTCCAAGAAAAACTGTTTTGTCACCATATTTTTCAAACCAATCTTCAACACGTACTAATTTTTTTTCAGATATTTTGAAATAATTTAGATAACGTAACAAAACTGCTCTTCCAAGTTTTAGAGCTATAAAGTAAATTGAAGACGTTCCAATAGTAGCGCCAATAGCACCAAGAATTATCATAGGAACTACGCCAATTAGTGGAATTCCTTGTTGAGATGCCAAGAATCCTGCTGTTGGAAAAACAACCAAAGTTGGAATTGGTGGAACCAATGTTTCAATCAAAGATGCCAAAAATATTCCTTGATAGAGATGATCTCCTAGAAATTCTGTGATAAATACAAGAAATGAATCAAATGGTTCCATTTGATTCTCAAAATAAAATCGTACTAAATTACTTTACGAGTGAAAGATAGAATTAGAAATTATTTTATGACTAGAAACTTAGAGAGAATTATGCCGCGAGTTTCACATTTTGATATTCCATCTGATAATCCTGAGAGAGCACAGAAATTCTACAAAGAGGTATTTGATTGGAAGTTTGAAAAATGGGATGGTCCGATGGATTACTGGATGATCACTACTGGTTCTGAAGAAGAGTAGGGATTAATGGTGGGTTATCAAAGAGAATTTCAGGTCAAATTGGCATAACAAATACAATTACGGTTGCATCAATTGATGAATTTTCAAAGAAAATTATTGAGAAAGGATGACAAGTGATTGTTCCAAAAATGGCAATTCCCAAAGTGGGATGGTTTGCACAATGTACAGATACTGAAATGAATGCATTTGGAATTATTGAGATGGATGACAAAACAGAATAATACCAACTAGATTAATAGTTAGAAAGAAATCAAAACATACAATTGAGTTACAAGTTTTTAGATCATGCAACAGATGCCATAATTGAAGTTACAGCAAAGGATCTGAAAGAAGCGTTCTCAGTTACAGCAGATGCAGTAATCAATTTGACACTTGATCAAGATAAGGTTGAAGAAAAAGAGCAAAAGGAATTTTCAGCTAAAGGAAAAGACTTGCGATATTTGTTATTTAGTTGGTTAGAAGAAATTCCATTTTTGTTAATTACTGAAGGATTTGCAATTAAGAGAATAGAACTAGACATTACTCAAAATGGAGATTATAAGATAGATGCAATAGCATATGGTGAACCACTTGATTTTCAAAAACACAATTTCAAAGTAGAGATAAAGGCTCCAACTTTTTACGATATGGAAATCAAGCAAAACGGTGGAGTGTTTATGAGATTTTTGCTTGATTTGTAATTTTTGTGAAGATTTCTTTGCAATTCTTTAGAAGAAATTATACGTGTTTTTTAAAAGGCTCAAAAACAAATGAATTTTGTGAGCACAAAATTAGGAATATTTGCCGTATTTTCATTATCTTTGCTTATGCTAACACCAGCTTATGCTAGTGTGACCTCATTTTCATTAGACAAGAATTTTTACACAATAAATGAAAATATCAAATTTGTTGGTGAACAAGAAGGACAAGAAATGGTTCATGTGATGATTTTTAATCCAAATGGAAAATTTGAGGAAGTGTTATCAGATCCTACTCCACAACAAGGGGTGTTTGAAACATTTCCAAAATCAGTGGATAGTATTTTTGGAATTAAAGGAATTTACACTGCAACAGCATTTACGGACAGTGAATATGTAGAAAACGGTACTTCGATAAAATTAGAATTCGATGGAGACAGGGTGTTTCAAATTCCGGATTTTGTTTTGGAATTAAAACCAATTTCAGATAAAGAAGTAGATGAATTAAAAACAGTTTCATTTACTGTAGAAATAACAGACAGTTCAGTGGAAAATGAAGTATACAGTTTAGAAAAAAATCCACCTAGCGGAGCAACAATTGATTCTAGTACGGGTAAATTCACATGGACACCATCAGGCTCTCATGGAAATAATCCGGGGGCAGAATATACTTTTGATATTGTTGTAACAAAAGGCAGTCAAACAGATAGAGATACAATTACAATTACAGTCAATGAACCTGATGCAGTAAATCCAGAACCTGAACCAGAAGAGAAAACAGAAACAAAACAAACAACACCAGAACCTGAAGAGTTAGAGATTCCTGCACCATTTGTTGATGAGACAAAAGATCCTCAAAGTTATGTGGACAGATACAATGACGAGGCAGGCTACAAAAAGTGGTTTGATGATAACCTCTAGAGATTCCTGCACCATTTGTTGATGAGACAAAAGATCCTCAAAGTTATGTGGACAGATACAATGACGAGGCAGGCTACAAAAAGTGGTTTGATGATATAGAAGAACCAAAGGTATTAGCACCATTTGTGGATCCAAATCTAGATCCTCAGTACTATGTAGATAGATACAATAATGAAATTACATACAAGGACTGGTTTGATAAAACATATCCTGAAATGACAATTTATGAAGCAGTAGGATTAGAAGAACCAGAAATTGTTGAACCAGAATTTGGAGAATGTGGTGAAGGAACAAAGTTAGTAGATGGAAAATGTACAGTTATTCCATCAGAAAGTAAGAGTAGTGGTGGGGGTTGCTTAATTGCAACTGCGGCATATGGTTCTGAGATGGCACCACAAGTTCAATTCTTAAGAGAAATTCGTGATAATCAATTAATGAATACTGAATCAGGAACATCATTTATGACAGGATTTAACCAAGTTTACTATTCATTCTCACCTTACATTGCAGACATGCAAAGAGAAAACCCAATGTTCAAAGAAATGGTAAAGATTGGAATTACACCACTCTTATCATCATTATCCATTATGGAATATGCAGAATCAGAATCACAAGTTCTTGGATACGGAATTGGTGTCATATTGATAAACATCGGAATGTATTTTGCAGCACCAGCAATGTTATTCTTTGGAATAAAAAAAGTAAGACGAGTTAGGTTTTAATCATAATACTTTTTGATAATCAACATGGGAAAACTGAGTAGAAATCTTCGAATTTGCGGAGATTGTGGAATTGCATATACTTCAGTTAGTTTTACAAAATACATCGATCAGTGTCCCATTTGCAATTCAAGACGATTTGAATCAATTCCAGTAAAATCTGAGGACGAATAATTTTTCAATATAGATTTTTTAGTAGAATAGACTTTGACACCATATTGTCTGAAGACCCAGAAATTGAAAAAATCAAGCAGAGAAAATTAGAAGAGATGCTAAAACAGCAAAACCAGCCTAAAGTCGAGCCTGGAATTATTGATTTGGATGACTCGAATTTTGAGCAGACTATTTTGGCTGAAAATCCAACTTTGGTTGATTTTTGGGCAGAGTGGTGTGGACCATGTAAGATGATGCATCCAGTATTCGAGAGTCTGTCAAAAAAATATCCTAAAGTAAAATTTGCAAGAGTCAATGTTGATAATAATCAAAATATTGCAATGAAGTTTGCAGTACAATCAATTCCAACATTCATCATGTTCAAATCAGGACAAATTGTTGATAAGATAATGGGTGCAGTAGGAGCTCCTGGAATCAATATGATTTGCCAAAAGCATTCGCAATAAAATCAGTAAGCATAAGCTGCTTCTTTCTTTCTTTGAATTTCTACTATTTCATTTAGTACTTCTTGTTCTTCAGTACTTAGTTTATGCATGAATTTGTTTAGTAGTTGTTTTGCTTCATGAGAGGGAGGAAATGTGTAAAAAACTTCTTCTTCAAAAATTTGCCTTCCAATAGTTACATCTTGAACTGAACATGCAACTTCATCACCTGCCTTAGCTGAAGTTACTGTTTTTTTATCATGTTGAAGTTGATGTATGTTACCAATTTTACGTCCATCAGAATTCATAAATGGAATTTTGTGTTTTAGAGTTCCAACATCTATTCTAATTCCAAAAACTGCAGGATTGTTATTTCTAAATACCATTCCTTTTAGAAAAGTGAATTTAGAAACAGGAGTTAATTCAGAAAATATTGCATCTTCTTGATGGGCAGAATCTTCTTCAACCCAAGCATTATAGTTATCAATTAAACTATAGATCACTTTGTCTTCAAAGACTTTGATATGACTAATTTCTGATTCTTCTTTTGCATCAGGTAAAACTTTGACATTAAATGCCAAAACAATTCCTAAATGTCTGTCTTTTTCCTTTATTGCCTTTGCTTCAATTACATCACGTCTAGTCACAGGACCAATGTCGGCTTTTGCTACAGGCACTTGTGAGCGCCTTAGCATCTCAACTATGGCTTCAAGTGAACCTATAGTATCACATTTTAGAATAATTCCATTAGTTTCAGTATCAACAAACATAGATTTCATTTCAGATTCTATGAGATTGGTGTATTTTGTAATCTCCTCATCATTTCTTGCAACATATAGTGTACTTCCTGGAAGAACCCCTTCTAGTTCTGGTGAGGCAATCTTTAGTCCAGCTGCAGCATCTACTTGAGGAGTTGGTTTGAATTTATCACGAGGATCACGCATCTCGTCAAGCGCTTTTGGTAGCAACAATGCTTTTGGTTTTGTAACAATTACACCATCACGTTTTGCAACAACAATACTATCTTCTTTTTTGATGGAACCATCAATTAAGATAATATTTGCAGTCTGTCCCAGTCCAACCTCATCTTTCACTTCTAAAACAATTCCACGTGGATCTTTTTCTTCTTGATTGAGTCTTTTTTGCAGGTATTGTTGGGTCAATCCCACTAAAACACTAAGAAGTTCGGGAATTCCAACGCCCGAACGAGCAGAGATTGGAACAATTGCAATTTCAGATTTAAAGTCCTTTACGCGATAAAATGCCTCAGACTGATATCCTAAAACAGAAAGAGTTCCTACAACATCATAGATTTTTTGGTCAAGATCAGCTTGAATAGATGCATCTTGTTCTTTGATTGCTTGTGAGATAAAAGAAGTTTCAGACTTTCGCCATCCAGAAATTTGATCACATTTGTTTAAAGCTACAACAAAAGGAACTTTCCTACTCTGTAAAATTTTCAAACTTTCATTTGTTTGTGGTTGAAATCCGCGATTAACATCAACTACTAAAATTGCAATATCAGCTGCAGAACCTCCACGAGAACGAAGATTTGTAAAAACTTCGTGTCCAGGGGTATCAATAACTAAGATTCCAGGAATTTTATTTTCTGATTGTTCAAGTTTCTTGTATAACGGACCACAGGTTTCTTTGATTGTTTCAGTGGGAAGAAAACTTGCACCAATGTGTTGTGTGATTCCTCCAGCCTCTCTACCTTGAACGCCAGTTCCACGAATTCTATCTAAAAGGGATGTTTTACCAGAGTCTACGTGACCAAGAACTGCCACTATGGGCTGACGAATTTGCAAAACAGATCACTCAAATGCTACCCTCGATTCGTGATCAAAACTTTCTTGTGAATCTGATGCATGAATGATATTTTCACTAAATCCCAATCCAAAGTCACCTCTAATAGAACCAGGTGCTGCTTCAAAAGATTTTGTTGCGCCAATCATTATTCTAGTAGTTGCAATTGCATTATTACCTTCAATAATTGCTGCAACTACAGGTCCTGATGTGATAAATGATGTTAATTCACCAAAGAATGGTTTGTCTTTATGAACACCATAGAAGTTTTCTGCTTGTTCTTGGGTAAATGTAAACATCTTTAATTTCAAAATTTTGAATCCTTTTCTTTCAAATCTAGAAATAACTTCACCAACTAGATTTCTAGCTACTGCATCTGGCTTTACAATGAATAATGATTTTTCGGTCAATTTTACTTCTTTTTAATTCCGCCTTTGACGTATTTTTTTGTCCACTTGAATTTTCTTGGATCACGTTTGAGCTCTAGCGCATTCTTTTTGCATTTTGCTGAACAAAACCATAATACAGTTCCATCATTTTTTGCAAGCATTGTACCAGAACCTTTTGCAACTGGTCTGTTACAGAAATTACATGGTTTAACTAAAAGACTCATTCAATTCACCTATTTGATCTTCTTTGCTTCTCTCTCTGTTTCTCTTAGCATTAGAATTTCTCCCAATCTAACAGAACCTTTGACGTTTCTAGTAAGAATTCTACCTTTATCTTTTCCAGTAAGAACTTTAACTCTAACTTGAATTACTTCACCTGCAATACCAGTTCGTCCAACAATTTGAATAATTTCAGAGTGAACTACTTCATCAGTTGTAGCGCTCATTGATCAGTCTTTCCACCTTTAATTTTAGCAATTGATGAGACAACTTGGTCTACAATGTGTTGTGCGTCACCAGCATCCAAAATTGCTGCAGCGGCAGAAGTAATGTCAATACCTAATGATTTGCCTAATTCTTGTTTGCTGGGAACAAATGCAAATGCTGCTCCTTGTTCTTCACATAGAATTGGAAGATGTGCAACAACCTCAGGAGGTTCTACATCTTCAGCAATGACAATTAATTTGCTAGTACCACGTTCGATTGCCTTGGTTGCTTCGTTAGTTCCTTTCTTGACTTTACCACTGGTAGATGCAACTCTAACAGCCTCCAAGATTGGATTTACGAGGTCCTCTGGCGTCTCAAATTTAACATAATATGCTTTTCCCATACTTCGTCACCCTAAGGTTCATTCTCCATTCCCTACATCCTTTGGTTTGGTTTTAAAAGTGTTATCTGGAGATGATTGTCTTAACTTTTTGGAGATATTCAGACATCAAATCATCTAATTTTTCTTGACTTTGAGCTTCAGCATATACTCTAACAATTGGTTCTGTTCCACTAGGTCGGATCATAACCCAATTTCTAGAATCTATGTTAATTTTGATACCATCAGAAGTATCAGAATTTGGAAATTCATCTTTTAGAGATGAAATTAGTTTTGGTACATTTTCAGGAGAGCAGGATACCTTGTCTTTTGTAGTAAAAGACGGAGGTAGATTAGAGATTTCATCAGATAGTGGATTAGAAGATGCAGCTAGCAGATCAAGCATTAATGCCAAAGTCATACATCCGTCTCTGACTTGGTTATGTTTTCCAAACATAAAGCCACCATTTTCTTCAAAACCAATTAGCGCATCAGTTGGAACCATCTTTCTTGAGACTTCAACGCTGCCAACTTTAGTACGAATTACTTTAGAACCAAATTGTTCTGCTAAAACTTCAATATTAGAACCAGAATTCAAACAAGTAACAACTAATGAGTTTGGATTATTTGTTAAGATGTGTTTAGTTAACAAGAGTGCAGATTTATCACCAGTCAAAATATTTCCTTTATTGTCACAAAAAATACTTCGATCACCATCACCATCAAATGCTATTCCTAGATCAGCATTGTTTTGAATTACGGTTTTTGATAATTCTGAAAGATTTTGAGGTGTTGGTTCTGAACCACGTCCTGGAAATGCACCATCAATATTTTCATTTACAAGAAAAGTTTCACAATTAATCAGTTTACAAAAATCAGGAGCAGATACTGCCTGAGCACCATTTCCAAGATCTAAAACAACTTTGAAATGTTTTGATTCTATTAGTTTAGAATTAACTTGTGAGGCAATTCCATTAAGATAAACATCAATTGCACGTTCTTCTTTTTTTGTTGTTCCCCAATTTGTAGAGTTTTTAATCCAATTTTTTTTAATGTAGATATCTTCAATAACTAATTCATCTTCACGAGAGATCTCTACCCCATCAGATGCAGCTGGTTTGATTCCATTGTATTGTGGAGGATTATGAGAAGCAGTAATCATGATGCCACCTGAATATCCTAATTTCTTTACTGCAAATTCAAGACAAGGAGTTGGAACAATTCCTGCAACATTGCAATCAATGCCTATGGAGTTAAGAGTAGAAGTTACAACTTTGCAAATTATAGGACTAGAATTTCTGCCGTCATATCCTATCAATATTGGTCCCTTTTCAAAATAAGTTCCAATTGCTAAAGTCATATCATGAATAAAATCCAAAGTAAAATCTTCATCAAAGACGCCACGAATTCCATTTGTGCCAAAAAATTTTGCCATGATGTAATTCAATAATAGATAAATTTGTGTTTAATGGCAAGTCCGTTGCGGGAGTCGCCCAGCCTGGTCAAAGGCGTAGGGCTTAGGACCCTATCTCTTAGGAGTTCGTGGGTTCAAATCCCACCTCCCGCACCACATTAATTTCTGTGAATGATTAATAATGAGAAAATCTTCAAAAAACAAAGTCATGAAAAAAACTGTAGTTGGAATAACAGTTGTTGGTAAAGACAGAGAAGGTATTGTAGCTTCATTTACAAATTTTGCATTCTCAAAAGGTGGAAACATTGAGAAGGTAAATCAAAATGTAATCAAAGGTCTCTTTGGAATGTATCTAGAAGTTTCTTTTGCAAAAGCAGTTAATATAAAAAAATTTGATACTGAAATTCAGGCTTTAGCTAAAAAAGAAAAAATGGATGTAAGTACCCATCATGAAACAAATTCACAGAAAAATATTGCAATATTTGTTACAAAAGAACCATTATGTCTACAAACAATTCTGGCAAAATCAAAATCATTGAAAGGAAATATTTCAGTAATAATTGGTACTGAAAAAACACTTGAGCCACTAGCAAAGAAAGCAAAGATTCCATTTGTTGCAGTTGAAGAAAAAAATCAACAAAAAGCAGAAGAGAAAATTATTCAAATTTGTAAAAAATACAATATTGACTTGATTTCACTTGCAAGATATATGAGAATTCTTAGTCCTAATTTTGTTTGGAGGTATCCAAATAGAATCATCAACATTCACCCATCATTGTTACCTGCATTTCCTGGAGCACTAGCATATGCACAAGCTTATGAAAGAGGAACAAAGATTGTAGGAGTTACATCACATTACGTAACTGAAAACTTAGATCAAGGGCCAATAATTTTCCAAGATTCTTTCAAAGTGGATCCAAACGATACTCTTGAAAAAATAAAATTAAAAGGCCAAAAACTAGAGGCAGATACATTATTCAAAGCAATGAAGATGCATCTAGAGAACAAACTAGATGTTCGTTGGAGAAAGGTTCACATCAAATCAAAGTGAATCAAATGACAGAAATAAAAACACAATTTGATCCTAATCTGAGAAATGCTATTAAAAGAAAAAAACAAGTTGCAGTAATTCCAATAGGCTCAATAGAACAACACGGTCCACATCTTCCTATCTCAACTGATACAGACATTGTAACAGCAATTGCAAAAGAAATTTGTGAAAAAAGAGGATATCTCTTGCTTCCAACATTATCCTACGGAGTGTCATTTGAGCATGCTCCATTTTTTAATTTGAGTATCAAGAAAACTACCCTCCAGACGGTTTTAATTGACATATGCTCTTCACTCTTAGAAAATAACATCAAAACCATTTTCATAATTAATGGACATCATGGAAATCAAAATTCAATAAAAAATATCGATAGTAAGTTGAAAAAAATTTCAAAAAACAAACTCAAAGTATTTCCATTTTCTTACTGGCATTTTATGGAAAGAGATTTTGATCATGCAGGATTTGTTGAAACATCATTAATGTTAGCAATTTCTAAAAACGTCAAAATAAAGTCAGCAAGAAAAGGTCTCATTACAGAAAAAATGACAAAACAAGAAATTAAGAGATTAGGGAAATTAGCAAACAAATCATTTCCAAAAGCTACCAAAAACGGTATTTGGGGAGATCCTACAAAAGCTACAAAAAAAGATGGACAGATGATTTTAGCTGAAATAGTAAGAAATCTTGGAAAAAAGTGTCAAACTTGCCTTACTGGGCATAGCTCATAGTTTCACCAATGAAATTTTAATATAATCCCTCGATATCAAAGCCAATAAGTGAAATAGATGTCCGTTGATATGGCAGTAAAAGTATTGGATGAGAGTATCAATCAAGTTGTATTGATAAAACTCAAAGGAAACAAAACCATTAGAGGCAATTTACTAGGTTTTGACCAACACATGAACCTGCTACTCGATTCTTCAGAGGAGATTCCTGCTGAAGGCGATTCAAAAGGCCTTGGAACCATTGTAGTTAGAGGGGACAATGTAGTTATGATTTCTCCCCCACCAGCACAAAATTAGGTGATATGGAATGGTAAAAGGTACAACTTCTATGGGTGGTTTTACAAAGAAGAAAGTACACATCAGATGCAGAAGATGTGGAAAGAACTCACTTCACAAACGTCATCACCAATGTGCAAGTTGTGGATTCCCAGAGGCCAAAAGAAGAAAATATTCCTGGATTAAATGGTATACATAGATGCAAGAAATTGCCCTTATTCTTAGTTCATTAGCCGGTGTAGCTACAGCTGCTGCTGTACGAAAAATGCCAAGAGACAAAAATCAATTACTTAGCCTTGGCGCTAGTTCCCACATCAAAAGTCAGATTAACTCACTAAAAATTGAAAAAGACATACTCACTAAAACAATTTCAAGATTATACCAAGCAGACTCAGAATTTTCAAAAATTCAAAAAGACAAATTGCTATTAAAATATCAACATCAGTTAGGTATTGTTTTAGCAAAACTAGAAAAACTTGAACAAGCAAGTAAACATCCAGACTTGGGTCCTGTTGGAGATGGGTTGATCACATTAATGGATCAAAAATTATCCAAACTAGATAACAGATTGTATGAATTATCATCAAAGATGGCAACTGCAAAAGTTGAAGCACCAAAAGTAAAGGAACCAGAAGTTAAGAAAGAAGTAAAACAATCTACAAATTCATTTAAGAACACATTCAGTTTTGAAAAACCAAGAGAAACAAAAACAGAACCAGTAACAATTCCTGCTACAAAGTCACGACAATCATTTGAATTAACTACTTTAACAAATGTTTCAAGAAAAGAACCAAAATTCCCATTATTTGAAAAAGAAGAAAAACAAGTTGCAAAACCAATGCCACAGCCAAAAACAATCCAAACAGAACTAATCAAGCCAAAAGAAGAGATTGTAAAGGAAATTGTTCAACCAAAACCAAAAGTTGAAGATAAAATTGAGATTATTCAAGAAGTTGCAGTAAAACCTGAGCCTAAGTTAGAAACTAAACCAGACATAAACAAAGAAGTCGCTAAAATTACAGAACACAAAGCACTTCCAGAACCAGAAATCCAAAAACCAGAACCAACATCTGCAAATGATGATGTTGATGATGACATTGACGATTTAGATAAAATCAAAGGTGACATTATGAAAGTTCTATCAAAGCTTGATCAAGCAGAGGTAGAGTAATTGTCTTACGATGATGCCATTACGGCATTATCAAATAGTGCATTAAAATTTGTAAAAGATGATTATGTTATTGGATTAGGTAGTGGTAGAGCAGCTACTGCACTTGTAAAATCACTTGGAAAATTAATCAAATTAAAAAAATACAACATCAAAGGAGTTCCAACATCATTACAAATCAAACTTACTGCAGAAAAAGTTGGAATTCCATTAGTAGAAGCTGATCAAGTAGATCAAATTGATGTAGTGTTTGATGGTGCAGATCAAATTGATTCTCAAAAATTTGTGATCAAAGGAGGAGGAGGAGCTTTGCTTAGAGAGAATATTTTGTTCAGTATTGCAAAAAAAGTGGTAGTGATGGCAGACAAGACAAAATTTGTGAAAAACTTTACAAGAACCGTTCCAGTTGAAGTGCATCCACTTGCTAGAAATTCAGTAACAAATTCAATCAAAAAATTTGGAGGAAAAGCACAATTACGTTCACTTGATAGAGGTTATCCATTTTTTACAGAAAATGGAAACATCATACTAGATTGTGATTTTGGTACAATAAAAAATCCAAAATCATTAACGCAGAAAATCAAAGGAACCACAGGTGTTTTAGAATCAGGAATTTTCCTTAGGAAACCAGATGTAATCTACAGGGCAAAAACTGGTGGAAAATTTGATGTTTTATAGATGAAATTCTTAAATCCAAAAATCACGTATATTATGTGTGGCAACAAGTGAGGATCTCAGAAATGATATTCTAAAGGCTACAGAAGAGCAACAAAGACTAATGGAGTTAAGAAAGCCATTCCTAGGCTCAAAAAACAATGAAGATCAGATGAACGCGTTTCGAATAACCACTCAAATTATGAAATACGAGGATTTTATCAGAGACACTGAAAAGCAGCTTAGAACCATGAAGTAGTTAAGATACAAACTGAAAGCGGTCTTCTTTGTATCCTTCCTGTAATTTTCCTTCTATTGGAATTTTATTTCCACAAAACTTGCAGCAATTATTTTTATCAAGATTCCATTCCCTAATACTGAATCCATAACGGTTTACAACAATATTATTACATTCAGAACAATACGTATGTTCCCACTTGTGACCAGGAACATTTCCTAAATACACATACTTTAGCCCGACATCTTTTGCAATCTGATAATGTTTCTCTAATGTTTCAACAGGAGTACTTGGGTATTCCATCATTTTGTAATCAGGATGAAATCGTAGAAAGTGTATTGGCATTTCTGGTCCAAACTCATCTAGAATAAAATTTGAGAGTTTTTTTGCATGTTCCAAATCATCTCCAACTTTTGGAACTATCAAATCAGTAATTTCAATATGAATATTGGTTTCATCTCGAATTTCTAACAAAGTATCAAATATTGGCTGAGGGTCTGGAACTCCAATAAATTTTCGGGTGAATTCTTTTTCCGCACTTCCTTTGAAATCAACTGTAATTCCATCAAGAAATTGATTCATCATTGAAACAGATTCAGGTGTATCATATCCATTTGAAACAAAGACATTAAACAGTCCTTTTTTTCTTGCAGCAATTCCACAATCTTTTGCAAATTCTATAAAGATTGATGGTTCGTTGTACGTATATGCAATTCCATGAACACCATATTTGATTGCAGTATTGACAACTTCATCAGGAGTCATATCAATTCCTTGAACTTCACGTCGTTGACTAATGTCTGAATTTTGACAATATTTGCAAAGCCAATTACATCCAGTTGTGGCAATAGAATATACTCGGCTTCCAGGATAGTAGTGAATCAAAGGTTTTTTTTCAATTGGATCTACATGTCCAGAAATTACCTTTCCATAAGCATAAAGTTGTAATTTTCCGTTTTCATTTCCACGAATCCCGCATAAACCGATTTGACCCTTACCAATTTCGCAATATCGCGCACATGCAGTACACTTAACCTTGTTATCTGGAAGTTTTTCATATAATTCAGCTTCTTTGCCAAGAATTGTAGTCACGCTTTTTATGCTTATTTTACATATTTAACAAGTATGATAAATTTTCAATTTTCAGATTCAGATGGAATAGAATTAGTCAAGATGGCAAGAAAAGTGGTGACAGAGTTTTTAAAAAATAATTCAAAAATTTCTGATTCAGAATTTGATTCAAAGTTTGATTTTAGTTCAGGAGTTTTTGTTACACTAAACAAAGAAGATGATCTTAGGGGATGTATAGGATATCCAACACCAGTCAAGAAATTATCTGACGGATTAATTGATGCTGCAATTTCAGCTGCAACAAGAGATCCAAGATTTTCTCCAGTAACTATTGATGAATTAGATAAAATAACATTCGAAGTAACTGTTCTAACACCACCTGAAGAAATTAAAGTTGAAGAATATTCTGAATATTTACCACAAATCAAAGTTGGAAGAGATGGATTAATTGTAGAAAATGATTTTTCTTCAGGATTGTTATTACCTCAAGTTCCTACAGAATATGGATGGAATGAGGAAGAATTTTTAGAATATACATGTCAAAAGGCAGGATTAAACAAGAATGCATGGAAAGAAAAATCAACAAAGATTTCAAAATTCCAGGGAGTAATTTTCAAAGAAGAGAACCCTAACGGAAATATTATCAGAGAATCATCTAATGATCTTTTATAAAATGATGTGTAAAGTGTGTTATGATTAGAAAGCCAGTTGTTGCTGGGCAATTTTATCCTGGAACAAAAAACGAACTTGAAGAAATGATTAGTTCTTGTCTTCAACACAAGTATGGGCCTGGCAATCAAATTCAAAAAGATGAAAAAATTTACGGAGTTATTTGTCCTCATGCAGGCTACATCTATTCTGGACCTACCGCATGCCACTCTTACAAGGCTATTTCATCTAAAAATCCTGAATTAGTGATAATTGTTGGTCCCAATCATTTTGGAGTTGGAAGAGATGTTGCTACAATGATTGATGCTAAATGGGAAACACCTTTGGGGTTAGTAGAAGTGGATTCAGAAGCTGCAAAAGAAATTTCCAATATCTCAAAATACATTGAGATTGATGAGTTCTCTCATTCAAGAGATCATAGTCTAGAAGTTCAAATTCCATTGTTGCAATCAATGCTTTCTAATGAATTCAAAATTCTTCCAATAATTTTACTAGAACAAGGCTTGGAAATAGCAAGAGATGTTGGAAATGCAGTAGCTGATATTGCTAAATCAAGAAATGCAATGATTGTGGCATCTTCAGATTTTACACACTATGAAGAAAATTCTTTTGCACACAGTCAAGATAAAGCGTTGATTGAACCAATATTAGAAATGGATATTGAGGGATTTTATCAAGTTCTAATGGATAGAGGAGTAACTGCATGTGGATATGGTGCAATGGCATCGACAATAGTTGCTTGCAAAAAACTTGGTGCAACAAGAGGGGAGCTTCTAAGTTATGCAACTAGTGGAGACGTACAAGGAGATACAAGTAGAGTTGTTGGATATGGTGCAATCAAATTCGTTTAATTGTAAATGTAATCTATTTTTTACCAAATTCCCCAAGTAGAGGAACAAAGACATAGTTTGATTGATTTTTAATTTCAATTATTCCTTTAGATGTTTTTTTTAGTAAAACTAGGGATTGAGAAGAATCACCAACTGGTGCAATAAGAAGACCATCATCACTTAATTGTTCAAATAAAGGTAATGGAATTTCTGTACATGCGGCAGTAATTATAATTCTATCATAAGGGGATTCTTGAGAATAGCCCAAACTACCATCACCTAAAATAATGTGTGCATTATCAATTCCTAATTTTTCTAAATTTTTTCTTGCAAAATTTATCAATTCCGGATGAATGTCAATTGAGTAAACTGATCCTGCACCTACCAAATATGAAAGAATTGCAGTTTGCCAACCTGAACCTGTACCAATCTCAAGAATTTTTTGTCCATTATGAACATCTAACCATTCAGTCATTCTTGAGACAACAGCGGGTTGTGAAATAGTTTGATTATTTTTTATTGGTAAGGGTTCATTGAAATATGCGAATTTTTTTTCAGAAGTAGGTACAAACTCATGACGAGGGATGTTCCAAAATGCAGATTCTACCTTTTTATCGGTTAGAAATCCAGAATCTTTCAAATTACAAATCAGATTATTTAAGGCGTCATGATATCTTTTTTCAATTTGGATTTTTTTCAATAAAATAATTTAAATTTTTAAGAATTAAAATAGTTAGGAAATTTTCTTAATTGATTTTATAAAAAATGTAAAAACTATTCTGATTGGTTGTTATGTCTTATTGAATTCATGAAATCTTGATGCTCTAACATCAATTCTATCATCTGTTGTCTAATCTCAGGATCATCCATCATGAATCCCAACATAGGTCCCATCATTTGAGCTGACATGTGTGCCATATGTCCTGGGCGTTCTAGCATGAACTCATGCATGTCTTGGGCCATTTCCTCGTCAATCCACATATGATGCATCATATCCATCATTCTATCAGAATTGGTAAACCCAACATGGATTTCAGATTCTACATGTTGTTCATACTCAGGGCACCAAGGACACATTCCAGAATGCATTCCTTGATTCATACCAGAGCCCATTCCAGAACCCATCATAGAGTCATGAACAGATTCCATCCACCTAGGGTGTTCTTTTAGGGATTGTTCCATAACAGGGTGTTCTTTCATATGTTCAATCATTTCTTGTCTCAATTCTGTATCAGATGTCATTGGGCCCATGAGATTTTTTAAAAATTCAGGGTTATCTTTCATTTTTGAAACCCAATCTTGCATGGTATTTTTCATCATGGTGGGATTGTTTTGCATCATTTCACCCCAATGATTCATTATTGAAGTGTTAGATGCCAAATTTTCCATCAAGTTACTCATCATATCTGGACGATTCTTCATTATTTTAGAATCAAAATTACCATATCCTCTATCAACTAATTTTAGATATGCTGTAGGCGATACACATGCAGGGGCACCATTACTTTTTTGCAACAATACAAGACCTTCTCTGCATGAAAGTTGTTCAATGTCATTGAATTGTTTCCACTGATGACGTGGAGGGATAACAGATTCTGCATATGAATCGTATAATGGAATAAATAAAATTCCGAATATAGATGAAAATACAAGAAGTAAAGACAAGTTTCGCATAAAGCAAATTAAGTTTTTTTACATAAATATGATTCTAAGAATTTCTATCAATGTTTCTTTGTACAAGTTTTCCATGTCCAAGTTTTCCAATCACTTCAAAGTCTTCAGCTACTAATTCTCCCCTTACAATTGTTTTAACAGGCCATCCTTTTAGATTTCTGCCTTCATATACTATGTAGTCGGAAAATCCACCAAACAACTCAGATGTGACTTTTTTTTCTTTTCTCAAATCAATCATTGTGACATCAGCATCAGAATTCTTTTCAAGAGTACCTTTTTGAGGATACATTCCAAAGATTTGTGCGGCATTTTGGCTTGTAAACCGCACAAACTGCTCCAAGGTAATTTTATTCTGGTTTACTCCATCGCTGAGTACTATAGGAAGCACTGTTCCAATTCCAGGAAATCCAGCTAATGCGGACCATACATCATCTCCACCCAATTTGAGTTTGAGTTGATTTGCAACATGATCTGTACCTATAGTATCAATTTGATTTGCAGAAAGTGCACCCCATACTGCCTTTCGATCATTTTCTGTTCTTATTGGAGGCATTACTTTGGCAAGATATCCATCTTGTTTTTCATAAGATAATGTCAGGTAATGCGGACATGTCTCGACAAAAATCTTTGTTCCAAGTTTTTTCTCTTCTTGAATTTGTTTGAGAGCCTGTTCTGAACCAATATGAACAAAATAGATAACACAATCATAATCACGCCCAAACTTTGAAACTGTTTTGATTGCTTTTGCTTCAAATTCAGGAGAACGACTGTTAGACCATGCAGACAATCCATCTTGTTTTTTCTCTCTTGCAGTTTGTATTCCACATCCACATGATTCATAATCTTCTGCATGAACTAGGACAGGACATCCAAGGGATGCTGCAGTTTTTACTGTCTGTTCAACAATTTCATCAGTTACATCAACATTGGCTGCAACAAGTTCAGAGGAGTTAGGTGGCATATCCATGTAAACATGACCAATTTCACCTCCAAGATTCATGTAAATTTTGAATGATGTGATTCCTTTGTTTATACAATAATCCATTTCGTTAATTTGTTGAGGAGTAAAGATAGATGCATGTATTGCATAATCAACATAATGGTTTTGAGATGCAGCATCCAATTGTGCTTGTAGTGAACTGGAAAATGGATCTCCCAATCTAAGCATTCTCATCATAGTTGTAACACCGCCAATTGCAGCTGCATGAGATTCAGTTTTTGCTGCTTCATTTATTGGAGAATAGACACCATAGTGAACATGAGTGTCAATGGGACCAGGAACAGAAATCAGTCCATTTCCATTGATTTTGGTATCACATGCAGGAAGATCATTTGTAAGACCGACTACTTTTCCCTCATCAATTAGGATGTTTTTATCTACCATTCCTTGTGGGAGTATAACGTGTGAATCAACAATTACAGTATCATACGTCATCTGAAAATTTTATTGCCTGCAGTCTATTATGCGTTGAGATGGTCAATCTTTTCAAATATATTTATTCAAAAACCACATACGACAATAAGAGATATGACAGAAGATGTATGCGATTTTTGCAAAGGGGTTGGCTCTAGTGGTTCAAATGTGTGTGTATACTGTAACGGCACAGGAGAATGGAATCAAGCAGCACAAGCATATGTAAAAAATCATATCTGCCAATGTATAGTAATGGACAGAAAATTTTGTCCAGTTTGTAACAAACCATGTCATCATGACACCTCACTTAATCCAAAGCAAAAGATCGATCCAGGTTATGGCGGAATGTCAGAAAAAGAAGTCACTGTTATGACATAATCATCAAGGATTTATTTTCTCAACAAAGTGTTTACCATCAGTTGTTCTACATTGTCGTGGATGAGATTCCATTACAGGATTTCCTGCAGAAACACATTTTTCAAAACTATCAATCACAGAATATTGTTTTTGTAATGATTCAAAAATAGTGATTTTAGGACTTTCACAAGGCTCAGTAATACAATTGAAGGTTTCAAATTCATCTACTAATGGAATAAAAAATATCACTACAACAGATACTGAAATAATACAAGATAGAGTTATCACTATGTTTTTGATCACGTGGTGCATTGAATAGCAGAACAAATATTGTTTATGATCAATTTATAAAAAGACATAGTAGAATATTAAGAAATTACCAAAAAAGATTTAGTAAAAAGTGATTCTTTTTGACTCTGATTTTTTAACAAAGACATGATAGTATGATATTCATTGAGTCAGAGACATCTCGCGGTGTTAGCTGGGGGCCCAAAAGCTCACATAAACTAGTTAATACATTACAGAGTCTCCATAGCAAAGGAGACTGCTTTTTTCTACGAGGGAATTAATTTTTAGCCAAATCTAGATCCTAAAGTAATTAATATTCCAAAAATTGAAGCAGAGTATGTCATTTGGCGAAGTTGATACACTAAACATGCTCTTTGACAAGCTGCAAAGTTTGTTTGATGAATCACAAGGATACTACGAATCGTTCCTTGATACTAACAACATGTACAAAAAAGGTCAAATTAGCGATAAAGAATTCTTTCAAAAATTAGGAGATTATACTGTAGCATATTCTGCATTAGAATTTCTAGCAATCAAAGTAATCTTTGAGTTAAAAAAATCAATAGGTTCAGGTTCTGGAAGTACACAATCACCAGGTTTGATGCCAGGTATGGGCCAACCAGGAATAATGGCAGGAGGAATGCCTGGAGGTGCACCACCAAGAGCAGGAACTGCACAAAATCCAGTCGGTGGAGGTCCACCAGGAATTGTATCTGCACAAGAAGCATTCAATGATGTTGGTACATTACCATCTCCAGATCCTGCATTAATGCCAAGACAAACTGCACCACAAAATAATGGAAATGGATGTTCATCATGCGGTGCAGAGTTAAGACCAAATGCAAAATTCTGCACAAAGTGCGGAGCTAAAGCATAAAATTAGAAATTAAAAATTAGTTTATTCTTGAGTTGTTCCACATTCTGAGCAAAACTTTGCAGTTGCCGAAAGACTATTACCACATTCTGAGCAAAACTTTCCATCAGTTTTTTGTTCAGTGTAAGCATTTCCCACAAGTCCAGAGCTCTTAACTGCTCCAGATGGTTCATATTTTTCGTCATCAATCAAAACAGGTTCAAAGTCTTGTTCTGTTAGAAAAGTCATCATTCTTGGAATACCTTTTCCTTCATTGTTTGGATCTGGAACAGAATCACCTAACCAAAATGCAAATCGCATCAGAGTTAATTCAGGTGTTGAAAAGGCCAAAGTATGTTTTGACATGTATTCTTGTGCTGCTTTTTTGCCATCAAATACTTCCATGAAGATAATATTCAGTGTTTATGTATAATAGTTTCTGGAAAAAGTGGACCGGGAGGGAATCGAACCCTCGACATCCTCGTTGCGAACGAGGCATTATACCCCTAAACCACCGGCCCCTAAACTACTCTTGGAGTTGTGTTTTTATTCATTTATCAAATTTTTCTCGAATAAACAGAAGAGAGACAGTTTTTAGATTACAAAACAAGATGAAAAAATAAGAAAAACGTATTTTTTGAGAATTTATGCTAGGGCTCTATCAATCATATTTTTGTATGATTCTTTTGAAGCAGCTCCTACTTGCTGGCTAACTATCTCACCTTTGTTAAGGAGAATTAAGGTTGGAATACTAAATACATTGTATTTTGATGCCAATTCATTAGCCTCATCAACATTAACCTTGACAAATTTTACTTTGCCATCATAGTCACTTGCCAGTTCTTCAACTACTGGACCTACCATTCTACAAGGACCACACCATTCGGCCCAAAAGTCTACAAATACTGGGATGTCAGAGTTTATCACATCAACTTCCCAAGACTTTGCATCTGAAATTTGTGTTATTCCCATTGTATTGTTAATTTGTTATTCGTACCTAAAAATGTTCACCAGAATTACACCATATTTTTTGGGTGGGAAATTAATTCTGATATATACTTAAATGACGTTTTGATAAATCCCAGTTATGAGTTCGGAGATTAGAATAAAAAAATTAAGAGGTTCTGGTGGCTATGTAATGGCCCGCGTAACAGATGAACAACAGATGAAAGGAAATCTAGGAGGTCCAGATCTGTTTTTAGCACCAATTGGTAGGTTAGATGCTGATAAAATTTCTAAACATTTTTGCAATACATGTGAAAAAGAATTTGATGGAGCACCAAAAATTGAATTTGAAAATCCAAATGAAGAAGTTGCAGAAAATTTAATTCTTGCAGAGAGAGGACAATACATTTGCAATACATGTGAATCATCAATTGCTGAATATAGAGAATTTAAGAAACAAGATGAAGCAGGAGATGTTGGAAATGCAAAGCCATTAGAACCACAAACAGAGGTTGCACCACAAGTTGAAACACCGCAACCAATAGTAGAAAGTACTCCACAACCAGTTGAAGAGCCTGAAATACAATCTCCACAAGAAACAGTTACTCAACCAAGCTCTGCAACATCAGTAAGTTCAATCGAAGGTAGAGCAGTATATGATGAAAATGCTAACAAAATTGGAATTGCAAAACAGGTTGGAATTGATTCAACACAATCAATGGTTTTAGTAATTACTCAAAATGACGGAACTGAAGGTAGCATCCCATGGAAAAATATCAAAAAAGTTGGAGAAGTTATTTTGTTGGGAAATCCAGAAGAAAGTGCCCCTCCAGGAAAATGCTCAAACTGTGGATTTTCAAATAAAGAAGGTTCAAAATTCTGCGAAGAGTGTGGAACACCACTTCAATAGCTAGTAAATTTAATCAAGGGTACTATAGGCGATTATGTAATTGGGGAAAAAGTCTATTTCAAAAGGAGTTATCAAAGATATTGTTATTGTTGCAGTGGGGGTCTTGGTAATTTGGATTGGCCTACAAATTGCATTTGGAACACAAAATCCATTTTATGTGGTTGCAAGTGGAAGTATGATTCCTGTTTTAGAAGTTTATGATGTTTTGATTGTCTCAGGACATGAACCGTTTGAAGAGCTTGAAGTAGGAGATATTATTGTGTTTGATCGTCCTTCTGATCACAACAGAGTGATTGTGCATAGAGTTGCATCCATCTTAGATGAAGACCCTAGAACAATTAGAACAAAAGGAGATGCAAATCCAGCTTCAATTCCAGGAACAGACTTTCCAATTACTGAAGAAGAATATATTGGAAAAGTGGCATACACACTTCCACAAGTAGGGTATGTAACACAGTTACTCAAACCACCAATTAACTATGTCATCATAGCCATTGTAATTGGAATAATGGTTGTCAAGCAATTTACAAAAAGGAAAAGGGAAAAAGAATTATCATTCACAGATCCTATGGATTCAGAAAATCCAAACACCATTGAAGAATTATCTGATATTGATAAGATTGAGGAAGATTCAGAATACTCTGAGCCTACAGAATTAGATACTGTTGAAAATAACGAAGAAATATCTGAAACCAATTCAGACGAAATTATAGAACATAACAAAGAAACTGAGGAAGAAAAGAAAGAGTAGATTGTTAATTTCAGGCAAACAGGTTCACATTATGCCCAAAAGACACAAGATCGTCCTGTTTGCTTGGTAGTATAATTTAGGTGAAAATTACTAAAAAAGGATCCTCAGTATTGTTAAGTTTCAAAAGAGTAGAATTACTTAATTAGTTATTTTTGAATTTAAAAAAAGAAAAAAAGAAAAGAACTAGTTGTTTCTAGTAATTTCTCCACATAAACCAGGGGATTCAGGATTACAACCAGGAGAATATCCTTCTATTTCAGTAATCTTTGCATTTCCGTTACTATCTCTCGTAAGCTCAAATTTCATCCATGATAGATCATTGGTTTCATCTTCATCAATGAAATTGTTTGCTGGATTCCATTCATTTGTAAGATAGTATTCTCCAGGAGCAAGATCTGTAATTGGTACTTCGTTTCCTTCAGTAGATTGGTGGTATTGATCCATCCATCCTGCCTGAATTCCTTGTTCAGTTACTTCACAGTCCCAATAAACTCGATCCCTTGTTGGAGAATTTTCGCCATCGATTTTGTATACATCAATGATACAAAAGCCTACTTTGATTGAAGATGCAGTTTCACCATCAGGTAATGTGATAATATCACCAGGACCATTTGGGGTAGATTCTCTTACTGCAAATTCACCAATATCGGCAATATGCCAATGGTTGTGTTCTGCATGAAATTCAAATTCGCTAACAACTTCTGCCCAAACAAGATTTCCATTTTCATCATAGAGTCTTTGTAAGGAATCTTGTGTTTCTGTTTCTACAACATCAACGCCAGGAATTATTGGAAAGAATTCTAAGTTTCCAACTCCAGTATTACCCCAAGCATTAGTAAATCTCAAAGTTTCAGTTTGTTGTGCATTCTGAACTTGAAGATGCTTTGGTATTGATGGAATTATGTCTGGCAAAAGAGCAGAATCAGGAACTCCATTATTGTTTCCATTTCCACCAGGAGCTGCTGCAACATCCAAAAGCATTGGTGTTGTAAACATGAATCCTATTGCAAGTAGAACTGGAAGGATTGTTGCTTTACGAAAAATCTTTTTCGTGTACGTCATTGTTCATACCTTAATAATTTACAGTTAATATAGATGATCTTTGAAAAAGTTCAAACAAAAATTGTGTCACAACAAAATGTTACACTAACTTTGGTTTTAGAGAACAGAGTCTTTTGTTTTGAAAACTCGTTTAAAGTATTCTGAAGATTCTTTTGGTTCTTCAACATCATTTGTGATTCCTGCTAGATTCTTTGCAAGATTCTTTTTGTAACCAACTTGCATTTGTCTTTGAATCTGAATTCTTTGGGCTTGTGGAGAACCAGCACCATGCATTGATTCAGTAAGATAGCCTACTGCATTTCTTCCCAATGTCATATTCTCAATTAATCTTAAAATTCTCATTCTATTTTCTACATCAACACCTTTTCTGCCAGCAAGATATTTTTTGAGTAATGGGCCTGCTTCAGGATGTCTAAAGTCTTTTTCAGATGGAAGAGTTACTACTAGACCACCTGCAATATCTTGTGCTAATCTACTAATTTCATATGGGAATCTTGTAACATTATGTTTGCATACTTGTGCTAGCATGTCATCATTAAGGTATACGCCAGATTTCATCTTGTGTCCTTGATGAGAAGACGCAATACCTGCGGCAAAAATCGTTTCATTAAGATGAGTCATCTCAATAATCTTGTCTTTAATATGAGAAACCTTAGGAATTCCATTATAATCTGCAATTGTTGCTGCAGCGCCAATTAGAACATCACCCAGTCCAGTTTTACATACATAACTTCGTCTATGATAACAAGTAAAGCGTTCTACAAGCATTGATGCAAATTCATATTCACCATGCATGAAGACCTTGTCCCATGGAATGAATACTCTATCTAAGATGATTAGTGCTTCTTGTCCACCAAATTTTGCATTACCATCATCAATATCACCCTCTTCCATGCTTCGTGTGTCACAGGATTGTCTTCCGTAAATGTAAGTAACACCTTTTGCATCTGCAGGAATTGCACCAACAATAGCCCAGTCTTTATCAGCTTCTGTCAATCTAATAGTTGGCATTAAAATTATCCAGTGAGAGTTTATACAGCCAGTTTGATGTGCTTTAGCACCAGAAACATAAACTCCTTTTTCATCAGTGTCAACAATTCTAGTGAATAAATCAGGATCATCTTGTTCAGAAGGCCCTTTACTTCGATCTCCCTTAGGATCAGTCATAGCGCCACCAATTACAAGATTTTCTTGTTGTACCATTTTTACAAATTCTAAGAATCTTTTATGATAATCAGTTCCATGTTTCTCATCAATTTCAAAAGTTGTAGAGTGCAAAGAATTCATTGCATCCATTCCAACACATCTTTGGAAACATGTTCCAGTGTTTTGGCCTAATTTCCGTTGCATTTTATTTTGTAAAACTAGGTCTTCAGCACTTTCTGCAATATGTAAAAATCGATTTACCTTAAGTCCAGTGATTGATGAATCAGCAGAAGCTAATGCTTCTTCGCGTAATGCAAGATCATATGTTTCTGCAACTGCATTGATAGATGGTCTAATCATTGGATGATCTACAGGTTCTTTGACTAATTCTCCAAAAAGGTAAACTTTGAGATCGCGTCCTCTAAGACTTTCGATATAATCTTCACCACTTCTAATTGTCTTTAAGACATTAGCCATGTAACAATAATCATTTTCATGTTGTATAAATATTCTAAATGCGTGTGAAGGGGGATTTACGAATAAACTGCGATCAAAGGCCTATTCTGACATCTAGAATTCTGCATCCTTTGCCTTTTTCCATAACTAGGACAGGATTCATATCTAATTCTTTGATCTCTTTAAAGTCAGAAACTAGTTGTGACAATCTCTGAATACATTCAGAGAGTTTTACAATATCTGATGGTTTTTCTCCTCTAACTCCTTGGAGTAGTTTTTGAGTTTTAATTGATGCAATCATATCGTCTGCTTCTTTGTTAGTAACTGGAGCAAGTTTGAAGGTTACATCTTTGAGAACTTCAACATAAATTCCACCCATACCAAGCATAATCACTGGACCAAAGCCGGGTTCCAATTTTGAACCAATGATTAATTCTTTACCACCTTTAACCATCTCTACAATCAAAACTCCCTTGATCTCAGCTTTCTTGTTGTATTTTTTGGCATTCTTTACAATAGTTTTGAAAGCATCTTTAACCTCAGCATCATTTGTTAGATTGACTTTGACACCACCTGCATCAGATTTATGGATGATTTGAGGAGATGCGATTTTCATTACAACAGGATAACCAATCTTCTTTGCAATCTTTACTGCTTCTGCTTCGTTTTTTGCAAGTGCGCTTTTTGGAAGTGGTAAACCATATGCTTTGAGAACTTCTTGGCCCTCTTCTTCTAAAAGATTTGGTCTCTTCTCTTTTTTGACTTTATCAAATATTTTTTTGGCTTTAGCTTTGTTAACTTTGAATTTTGTTATCTTGCCAGGGGAGGATTTTACCCAATTAGAGAATCTAATCATGGCAGCAAGTGTTCTGATTGCACCTTCTGCATATGTATAATATGGAACATTTCCAGCAGCTAAAATTTCTCTATTAGTTATACCCTCATCTAATCCCATCAAACTTGCAAGCATAGTTTTCTTGTACTTCTTTGACATTGCAACAATAACTTCTGCAAGTTTATCATAATCTAATGTACCAGATGGGGTACACATTGAGATAACAGAACCAACTTTTGGATGCTTTAAAACACGGTCCAAAACATTATGGAATCTATTAAAATCAGCATCACCAACAATGTCAACAGGATTTCTAGAACTTCCCCAAGGGGGAATTACTTCATCAATTTGTTTTCTTACACTTGTAATATCTGCCATCTTGATTTTTGCTTTTGAGCATGCATCTGTGGAAATAATTGCAGGGCCACCAGCATTTGAGACAATTACTAAATCACCTTTGGAGGGCAAAGGTTGTTTCGAGAATGCTGTTGCATAATCAAAGAGTTCCTCCATAGTATCAACTCTGATTGCACCAGATTGTTTTAGCAACGCATCATAAATTTCATCAGAACCCATCAAGGCCCCAGTATGAGACATTGCAGCTTTGGCACCCTCAGGACTTCGTCCAGATTTGAGAACAAGGACCGGTTTCTTGAGGTTTTTAGTAATATTTTTACAAACTTTGAGGAATTCCTGTCCATCACCCATATCTTCAAGATACATCACAATAACTTCAGTTTGTTTATGCTTTGCAAGAATTTTTAGAACGTCAACTTCGCTCATTGCAGCTTTGTTTCCAAGACTAACAACAGCAGAAAATCCAATTCCTTGTGCACTAGCATCTTCAACTAATGCAGCACAAATTGCTCCACTTTGTGATACGAGTGCAATTTTTCCAGATTTTGGAGTAACTTTTAGAAAAGTAGAATTCATCATTGTTTTTGGATCAAGATTCATGACACCAAGGCAATTTGGTCCAATAACTTGAATTTTGTATTTTTTAGCAATATCTTTGATTTGTTGTTCACGTTTTGCTCCTTCTTCATCAACTTCCTTGAATCCAGCAGTGATGATAATTACACCTTTGATTTTTTTCTTACCACATTCTTCTAGCACGGGTGCAACCAATGTATTTTTGATAACAATTACTGCAAGATCAATTGATTTTGGAACATCTAAAACACTCTTGTATGCTTTTTTGTAAAATACAGTTTCTCTTGAGGGGCTAATAGGGTATACTGTGCCCTTAAAACCATTCATAATATTTGATGTGATAGTAGCACCAACGCTTCCTCTCTTGTCAGATGCACCAATTACTGCAATTGATTTTGGAGATAAAACGACAGATTCTGTCATGTAACGATGATCAAAAGATTTTGTATAATAAAGTTATTCATAGAAATTTCTGATCTCTAAAAATTAGCTTCCCAGCATCTTTCCTGCCAAGTTCTCTTTTCTAGGTACCCAAATAATTGACAAATTAGAAAATTTTCCAATTAAACTCCAAGCTTCTCTTGCCAAGTTACGTAATTGTTCATTATTTATCGCAAACTCATGATTAAGTTGGTTGACAGTATTTTTGGAATCACTGTGAATTGTGATTTCTTCATCAGAATCAACAAATTTGTTTAATGCAGAAATTATTGCCAAATATTCAGCCTGATTGTTAGTAATTTCTGGTTTTTTTTCGTAAAATGATTCTCCAGTCTCTTTTACAAAAAAGCCATATCCACCATTGGGGCCACCTGAACCATCAACATAAACACTAATTCCCATCTTTGTACAACCTCGTTATCTTTACACTTAGATTTACTACTATCATGTAAATTATTGTAGATAACCCTTGCGAAACGATTGATGCCAAATAAGGATCATAGTTTAGTACAAGGAAATAATATTGCAATCCCCATCTAACTACAGTATAAACAATTTCTGCGATTCCTAGAGAAGTAACCAATTTTTTTAGATCATGTTTTAATTTCTCTGTATCAGTTTTGCCAGATTTTAGACGGTATTTTTTACGATTATCAAGGTAGAACAATCCACTAAATACAGAAAAATAAATTACATAATCAGCAATCGTGGTATAAGTTGTGTTTAGATAGTCAGCTTGATCAGATAAAATTTGTGCAATAACTGCAGAAATTATTATTGATGCAGCAAATGCAATTAGAATATTCTTGTTAAGTTTCAAATATTCTTGTAACATGTGTTTTTACAGATTTTGTTACAATTAAACTAAGATTAGTCCAAAGTGATTTTTAAGAATATTACCAGTCCTACTAACTCAGCTACACCAACTCCTAACATGTAGGGGAATATTTCATTAGAGAAGAGGTGTTCCATTGAGAAATAGGCCATCGCACCAACCACATTATGTAGAAACAACATAGCTGCAACAACAATCATTCCAAGTGGGAGTTGAGCTCTTGTTTTACCATACATATTTCCAAATATTGCAATCAGAATTCCCAATATTCCCATATTGATAATTGAGACGATTGATAAAATCAGAGAGGTAGGCTCCATTTAGAGAAAAACACCTCTTGAGCTTTTATTTACTTTTATCCAATTTTCCTTCAATTTCTTCAAATGTCTCCATATTTACTTCAAGAAATGTTGAAATGAAAAACATGATACCATATTTTTCACCTGCTTTTGTTATCAAATTATTTTTTTCAAGAACTTTGATGTGATGCTGAATTGCTTTGTAATCAAGACCTAATTCATTTGCTAATTGGTTAGTGTTTAGTGGGTTTTCTTTTAATTTTGAAATAATTTTTAGTCTAGTCAGTCCTCCTCTAGAACCAGCAAAAATGAACCAGAGTAACCTCTTTGCATCAGGATCATTTGCCATAATGAATGCAAAATCTTCTCGCCTACTACTAAAAGGTATTTTGTGTCAAGATAATGAAAGTATAAAAAACATGATTAGCCAAAAATAGCTGAAATAAAAAATGATGCTAAATTACGATGCACCTCTGTACAGACCACCTTCAGAAGCAAGATCATTAATTTTCCAAGTTACATTAGGTTGTTCATTTAACGAATGTTCTTTTTGTGATATGTACAGATCAAAAGAATATTCTGAAAGACCATGGGATGAAGTAAAATCAGAAATTGACATGATGGCAAAATATTTGCCTGATACTAGAAGGGTTTTTCTTGCAGATGGAGATGCATTAAATCTTGATTCTGATTATATGATAAAAATTGTAAAATACATTAGAGAAAAATTTTCAAAGATTGAAAGAATCTCTTGTTATGCAATGCCCATGAACATTCTAAAGAAAACTTCTGAAGAATTAAAGAAGATGAATGAATCTGGTCTTGACATGTTTTATCTAGGAATTGAAAGTGGTTCAGATATTGTTCTAAAAAAAGTAACAAAAGGAGCAATTGGGAAAACCATCATTAAATCAGTAAACAAGGCAAAAGATGCAGGTTACATCATGTCATGTATGGTGATTTTAGGTTTAGGAGGTAGAAAATATTCGAAAGAACACATCAAAGGTACTGCTGAAGTAATTAGTGCTTGTTCACCAAATTATGTAGGTGCACTAACTCTTTATTTAGAAAATGGAATCAAACAAGAATTTCTTGACAAATATGAAGGTGAGTTTGTGAGAATTGATGATGATGAATCATTAGAGGAATTACAGAGTTTAATCGAACAAATTGACACCAAAGAGGAGATTGTTTTTAGAGCAAATCATGGTTCAAATGCATATACAATCAAAGGAACCTTCCCTCAAGACAAACAAGAGATGCTAGACAAGATAGAGTGGATGAAACAACATCCAGAAATTATGCGCCCTCAGGGCTTAAGAGGATTCTAGACAAAAATTCCTTGGTTTAGATATACTACTTTGAATATAGTTACTGAATAATCATCATCAAAGATTTTCTTTGTGTTGCCGTTTTCAGAGTGTAAAACTCTGAATTTGTATTCATATGTTCCATCTTTACCCACATCAGTCTGAGCAAAGTGAACTGCATCATTATTTTGAAAAATCTGAATTATGACAGGATATCCTTCAACATGATTTGCAATTTTTCCTTCTACAAATCCCCAAGGCAAAGTATTGTCTTCAGATGCATGGAACAGAAGTGTTGATTTTTCTAGTCCCATCATGTCGTTTAATGGGATAATTTCTGTTTGTGATTCGTGTGTATGACCATTAACCATTATTTGGCCTAGGTGAGGATGTGCAAAAGCAGAATCTACAGAAAATGACAAAAACATTACCATAACAAAAATACTTGAAAATAAAATAATGTTATTCATATTAGAACCTCACTGGAGATCAATTTAAGATTTTTACTTTACAGATTATCAATTACAGATTTAAGATTATCAGGTAGTTCTGGTAATTCTGTGTGGCTCACATTATTTTGAAGTACTTCAGGACCAATTCGTCTTACTTTTTGAGTCCCAATCAAAGTATCAATACTCCTTTGAATGTCCTTTTCAGATAAAATGGATTTTAGATTTTCAACAAGCATTTCCTCATTTTCATATTTTTTGATTCCATATTGAACAATAATCATTTTTTCATTCATTGAGTAATCTGTCATTTGAAATATCAAATTTTTCCAGTGTAAAAAACATTTCTTGTCATTTAGAAAGTTTTTTCTCTAGTTCGACAAGTTTTGGAATTCCAACAAATTCTAATTTATCATCAATTACTAATCCTGGTGCAGTGAATATGGGATATTTCTCCAAAAACTCAGGCTCTTCGGTAACATCAATCAAATCATAATGTATCCCAAGTTTTTCTAACATTTTTTCTAGGGTATTACATGTAGAGCAACCAGGAGTAGTTAGAACTTGGACTTTCATGATTTGATAAACTGTTCTGGATTTTGTTCAAATGCCCACCTACAAGAAGCACAACAAAATCGATATTCTTTACCATCATGTAATAGTGGTTCCCCTTTTTCTCCTATTTCCATTCCACAAACCGGATCTTTCATCTATTACATTCCTTTTTTCTTAGTAAAATACCAAACTATTGGGAATAATATCAAAGTTGTAAATAGAATTGGGGCAAATTCTTGTGGCATTAAAAGATCATAATCATGCAGATGCTGTCCAACATGAAATTCTGGAGGGATGGGAGTCATTGAAACTAGATTATTCCATGCAATGTGAATCATTGTATTCTCATACCATTCATGACCTCCAGGAATTCCTTGAATAATTAAAAATGCCCCAATAACAATTAACATCCATCCTGTGAGTTTTTCGATATTTTCTTTGCGGGTAACAATACTTTTTGTGTAATTGATTCCAATTATCGCAAGAACAGATAATAGAATTAATGGAATTGCTCTTCCAACACCATGAACTGCACCTAAACTTGCACCAATCTCAACGCTTCCAGTACTTGCGACATAAATTAAAAGCCAATAAAACATGGGATTTGGACAACC
Organism: Marine Group I thaumarchaeote SCGC AAA799-D11; assembly: GCA_000746765.1. Classification (GTDB taxonomy): domain Archaea; phylum Thermoproteota; class Nitrososphaeria; order Nitrososphaerales; family Nitrosopumilaceae; genus Nitrosopumilus. Next base: position 541 of record JOSY01000006.1, on the reverse strand, counting down.
AACACCTGCGTTTCCCAATAACAATCCCATGAAAAATGATTTTGAATAATCACCCCTATTTTGAATAAAATTCGGAGTTCCTGAATATGCAGGTAATTTTAATTCAAATAATTTTAATTGTGACAATCCAAAAAGAAAAGCTGCAATTCCTGCAATCAAAAACATGTAAAATGAAATTTCATCTAAATTTGTTGATTGGCCTACAGCTCCTATGCCCATACCATAAATGGTGATAGTTATCGTTAATCCTGCACCAAATAGAAAGAATAAAATGAAGATTGTAAAAATTAGAGATTTTTTCGTTACAGATGACATGACATTAGTAATTTTATCAGATATTTAATCAAAGATTTTTCTCTTGATTTTCATAATATAGTCGAATGACTTCATCAACTACAGTATTAGTGTCGTTATCTTTTTCAGAACTTACAAGAAGCAGATGGTCATCACCAAGATAAAATGAGAATCGTTTAACCTTGTCATACTCACCAAGTGTGTAGATAGTTTTTCCAAGCCATTTTGACATATCTTTACGTGCTTT
>JOSY01000005.1 GCA_000746765.1 Marine Group I thaumarchaeote SCGC AAA799-D11 | reverse complement strand
AGAAGGTGAATCTTTTGGTGTCAAAGAAACAAAGTATGGCATCATTGAAGGCTGCAGCAAAAGATTGGAAGCAACGAAAAAAGTTGATGAGAACTCTAGGGCCATGCAAATACGTTGTTGCAGAATATGACAAAGTCAAGAGACTAGTTATTCCTGCAGGAAGAAACCATATTCTGTATATCACTACAACCGCTTCTCTAGATCATAACAAAGTTGTTAGAAAGGTACGTTCTTTCAAGTAGCTTACAATCAAAATTTTTTTAATTAATTTTTGATTTCAAAATGATTAACAGAACAATTTAGGGAATGTACATTTCATTGATTGAGTAGTATCGACTATCAGAGTTTTCTTTTTCCAGTTCCGCGTCCTGAGCTTACCCACATACCTTTAGTGGATTTTGTGGGAGTACTTCCAATATCACCAAATTTTATTTTACCAGTTCCTCTAC
>JOSY01000004.1 GCA_000746765.1 Marine Group I thaumarchaeote SCGC AAA799-D11 | reverse complement strand
ACTATCAATACTATAAAGATTGTAAAAATATTTCACAAAAAATTTTGCAAAAAGACAATCCAACAGCAGTGATTAGTGATGAGGATTTTGCATCACTAACAGTAGCTCAAGAAATGAAAATTCCAACAGTTTTGATCACTGATATTTTAGAGACACATTTTACAAAAGGTCTGGCTTCATTTATTGAAAAAAAGATGAACAAATCAATGTTTGAAATTATAAAAAAATGTGATGTTGTGATATTGCCTGAAATTGGCATTACAGAAGGTAATATTCAAAGAGTAGGACCAATAGTACGACAAACAAATCACACCAGAGAACAATTACGAGAAAAATTTTCATTTAACAAAAAAACTA
>JOSY01000003.1 GCA_000746765.1 Marine Group I thaumarchaeote SCGC AAA799-D11 | reverse complement strand
TCATTTAACAAAAAAACTATTGTTATTTCAATTGGAGGAACAGATGCAGGTTTATTTCTAATTGAAAAGACATTAGATGCGATTAAGAAAATCAATCAAGATATTGAAGTTATATTAGTATCAGGTCCATCAGTTCAAAAAGAATATGACAATGTGAAAAACTTAGGATTTGTAGAGAATTTACATGAAATAATTTATGCGGCAGATGTTTTAATTTCACTTGCAGGAAAATCAACAATAGATGAGGCTAACGCATACGGTACGCCTGCAATATTCATTCCAATTAAAGGTCATTTTGAACAAGAAGACAATGCAAAAGAACAAGGATTTATTTTTGAAGATGTAGAAAGGCTTGAAAAGTTAATCATGTCTAAATTAGAAGAGAAGCGAAACCAAATCAATACTGAAGGTGCAAAAAAAGCTGCCAAAATTATTCAAAGCTTAATAGATAACTATTGATTTTTGTTAGAGTACCATGACAAAATTAGTAGTAGCAAAATTTGGAGGCAGTGCCATAGGTCCAGATGGGGCATCCATTCCAGAAATAATT
>JOSY01000002.1 GCA_000746765.1 Marine Group I thaumarchaeote SCGC AAA799-D11 | reverse complement strand
AATGTTATTGAACAAAATCTTGAGAAGGCTAAAAAAGCACTAGATGAAGCATTAGAAAATAAAGAATTTGTCGACGAGGTACGTTCACGGGCATTGGCATTTTCAGGAGAGATATTGATGTCACATGTAATGAACTACATTCTACGAAGCAACAAAATCAATGCAGAAACTGTCAATTTTGAAGATTGGCCCATTATCACAGACAATAACATAGAATCAACAAACTTCCTTACATCAGAATCTAGAGCAAAAATGGATAAAACTGCAGAATTAGTTAAACAAAGCGAGGTCGTCACCATAGGAGGATTCATTGGAAAAACAGTAGACAACATCACAACTACATATGAGCGTGGAGGTTCTGATCGTACTGCAGCAGATCTAGGAATTCTATTTCATAAAAATTATGAAACTAGCATTGATTTTGAAAAAGACAGTGCAGTAGTTTCAGCTGATCCAAAAATAATAGAGTCAGGTCTAAGAGAAGTTCATCAATTATCATATAA
>JOSY01000001.1 GCA_000746765.1 Marine Group I thaumarchaeote SCGC AAA799-D11 | reverse complement strand
CCAATTGCAATCAAAGAAATTGTTGAAAACGGGGTGGATGTGTCAATTACAGTCACAAATATGAAAAATCCAGAAAAAGTTACCACAATTAAGAGAATATTAGATGATCAAAAAGGACACCCCATCAAAATCGTTACAGGAAAGGAAAACTGTGCAATTTTTAGAATAGAAACAACATCGATACAAAAATTATTGACATCGTTAGAGAAGGACAAACGTTACAGTGAATTTGTTATTTTATCCCCATTTACTAAAGATGGAATAGAGTTCTCAAGAATATTATTTTTGGATGGAGATTATGTAAAGAGAAATGAAAAATACTTGTTAGGATTTGATTCTCTCGCAACAATAACATACAACAGAGGAGTCATAACATTGATCGGTGATGAAATGTGGAGAGTTCAACAAGTTGCATCTAGAACGAGTGCAAAGATTGGTGAAGCAGGACTAAATATTTTGAATATGGATGCACAAGAAGAAACTTCAAGAATAATTATTGTCGTAGAAGATACAAAAGACAACATTAGAAAAGCAATAAGTGCAATACATCAAGAAATTTCAGAAATTAATTTTATTTAGTGAAAGTGTGGCGTACGGGTTTTTACACCAGTAGCGCCATCAAGGGTTTGTTCTTGGACCATTATCTAGATTCAGTCCGGCGTTACCCTAAACACGCGATACTATACTTTCCCTTTTCTACTATTTAGAGCTGATCTATATAGATCAGATTACATACGCTCAGCAAAGTACCACAAAATTATTCCAAAGCCAAGAATTCCATACCACTTGAAATTTTTTTTATTTGTAAAAATTGTTGGTGAGCCTAGTTGTTCATCATGGTAAGTGGTTTGACGAATTTTCCTCATTTCAAATGCCTGTCCTACTAGCCCAATAGTAAGGAGTGCAATTGCAATATAACCCAAAGTCCACTCCATATGAGAATTTGATTCTAGTCAGATATGTAGTTTCATGTTAAAAATTGCATCAAAAGATAATTCTTTAAATTAGCATAGTTTTTTTCCTCTCCTATGAAAGAGGTTGGAAAAATCTGGATGAATGGAAAATTAGTACCATTCAAAGATGCCAAAGTTCATGTTCTAACTCACGCATTACATTATTCTACATCAATCTTTGAAGGAATCAGATGTTACAACACACCAAATGGCTCTGCCATTTTTAGACTTCCAGAACACGTAGATAGATTCTTCAAGTCTGCAAAATTGTATTCTATGAAAATGCAGTTTTCAAAAAAAGAGATTTCTGGGGGAATTATCAAGACAGTAAAAGCAAGTGGACTCAAGGAGTGTTACATTAGGCCATTAGCATATTATGGCTATGGAACAATGGGTCTAACTCCAACACAAAACAAAGTAGACGCTTCGATTTCATGTTGGGAATGGAAGATGGGCGAATCAAAAGCAGGAAAGTTCTCAGGAGCAAAATGCAAAGTATCAAGTTGGATTAAGATCGATTCTAGATCTCAACCAACACAAGCAAAAGCAGCATCAAACTATGCAAATGCAGCATTAGCAAGAATGGAAGCATTAGAGAATGGATATGATGAAGCAATCATGTTAAATTGGCACGGAAAAGTTGCTGAAGGCAGTGCTGAAAACATCTTTGTCGTAAAAGATGACATTATTCAAACACCCCCATTATCTGCAGGAGGATTAGAAGGAATCACAAGAGATAGCGTCATACAAATCATTGAAGAAAATGGTGGATTTGTTATTGAACGAGATCTAGAAAGAGATGATCTGTATGCAGCAGATGAGATATTCATGACAGGTACTGCTGCTGAAGTAAAATCTGTAACACAAATTGACAAAGTAAAAATTGGCAATGGAAAGATGGGCCACATTACAAAAGCACTACAAAAATCATTTACTGATGTGGTAATGGGCAAAGATGAAAGATTCTTACCTTGGTTAACATACATCTAATTTCCACGAAGTTTTTTACCCACAAAAATACATAGAGTTTATGGATTCATGCGCGACTGGAGATGCACAAGAAATATGCTGGTTTTGTAGAAAGGGCCGTCATGAAGATTGTATGAAAGAGATTCCAACACAAGGAAAATCAGATGGTCCTCACGACTGTACATTTGACACAAAACTCATTCCTTGCAAATGTAATCACTAACAATTAGTATCAAATACAGCTATATCTCAAAAAATCCATGAACTATAACGAAGAGTTTTGGAAAAAATATGCAGATGAGAATGAATCAAGATATAATGAAGAATTTGCAAAATTTACAAAAGATCTTGCAATATCATTACGATGTACAAGTGTTTTAGAGATTGGTTGTGGGACTGGAATAGATTTAAGATTATTCCCAGAGACATTTCAAATTCACGGAGTCGATCGTAATGAGTATGCACTAAACGTTGCAAAAGAAAAATTTCCAGCTGCTAGTTTTAAAAAAGGAAGCATCATAGATTTACCATTTGAAGATTCATCAATAGATTTTGTTTTTACTCATGGGTTATTGAATTACCTAGATGAAGAAACATTAGAAAAAGGAATTTCAGAAATGTACAGAGTATCAAGAAAATACATCATGAATTGTGAGACATTCAATAACATCGAAGAAAAAATTGATGATAATCAAACATCTAGAAATATGGTTAAGCGTTGGATGGATTATAAAGTAAGAATTGTAAGTGATGTTGATATGCATGAAGACATTGAACCTGAGAAAAAACGATTTGTTTTATTAAGAAAGATCTAGTTAAGTTTCAATTTTGGCTTCTTGAGACAATAATCTTGGTATTTCTATAGTAAATGTAGTTGGATTATTTTTAACGGAGATAATTCCTTGGTGTTGTTCAATAATGTTCTTGCAACTTGCCAAACCTAAGCCAGTACCCTTTTGTTTAGTGGTAAAAAGAGGTTCAAAGATTTTATGGATAGCAGGTTCTGGAATTCCATCACCAGAATCAGAGAATTCCAATTTGACATTATCGTTCATTTCACTAATGTTAATAGTAATTTTTCCACCACTATCAGGCATTGCTTGAATTGCATTTACTATCAGATTAATAAAGACAGCATCAATTTTTACAGGATCACAATTGATATTCACATCTTTATCAGATATTGTGATTTCAATATTTTCTGGTACGTTAATTTTTTCTATGGAATTTTTTAGAAGTTCATGAACTGAAAGATTTGATAATTTTAGAGGGGAATTTCTAACATACTCTAAGACATCATCAACTTGATGAGAAATTCTAGTTATGCTTTTGTCAATTAACTCAATTCGTTTTAGCACATCTGGATCAGAGATTTTTTTATCGTCTGGTTGATGAGATAACAAATCTACAGACATTTTCATTACAGATAATGGATTTCGAAGATCATGGGCAAGACGTCCAGACAGATCACCAATTGCAGAGAGACGCTCTTGTTTTAGTAATTCATGTGTTTTTTCTTCAACAAGATTTTCTAAATTGTTTTTTTGTTCTTGAAGTTCTTCAGTACGCATATGTACAAGTTTTGTGAGATTTTTGTTAATTGTAGCAATTAATACAATAAAAACGCCCAATAAAGCGACAATTCCGAACATAAAGTTTTGTAATGAAAATGTTTCTTCATCTTCAAAATACACAGAATGAATCATCGAGATGATGACTATCATTGATACAATTATTAGGGTTAATGGAACTCCAAATTTTCCTATAGTTTCAAATTTGATTTTTTCAGAATAGAATATAGTTTGCTTGCTATCTGTTTTTTCATCAAGAGATTTTAATCTATTAGATAATGAAAATATGAACAAAATGAAACTGTATAGATATACAAGATCTGTTGGATGTCCATCATAATAACTTCCATCAACTATTACAAACAAGAAGAAGGTATCAGCTATAATGTATGCGATAAATCCAAAGAGCATCAGCATCCAGGAATAATTTGTCTCTAATTTGAAGAGGAACATAATTCCAATTATTGCAGGAACCAACAAAACAGAACTAGCAATAGGATACGCCAATGCTACTGCAGTATCAAATGGCAATTCTCCTTCCATATCGGAAAATGTTATGGAAAAAGATGGGATCAGAAATGCTGAAGATAACGCTATTGCAAAGAATAAGACGTTTTTAGAGATGGATTTTCTGGCAGGTTTTAGACTAATAATCAGAAATGCAAAAAGGAATGGATATGCTGCAATGTAAAATGCGTCAGCTTCTGACGGAAAGGGTTCACCTTCCCAGATATGGTCATATGCTGCCCAAAGTTGTTCTGCAACAAACCAACATGAGACGCCAATCACAAATAGAAAATATGCCTTTGCTTGGTAGTGTTTCATTCTTTTTAGTTTTATTGCAAGAACTAATGCAAAAACAACCAAAATTCCAGGAATTATAGAATAAGAAGGAACAGATATCCAAGCAAATTGTGCATCATCAAGAAATGGTCTTAGTTGATAAATCAGAGTTATTCCAATTAGAGCAATTAATACAAAAGTTAGTGACCCAGTATCACGAGTTTTTAATTTTGGTTGACTCATTTGTACCTGTTAGTCATTTGTAGGGTATGTTTTATAGATTTTCAACTATAGTATATTAAGAAACTCATACATAAATATTATTTTCATAATATATGACTAGCGTATTGTTAATTTACAACCCAAGTTTAAGAATAAGAGTGAAAAAGATTGTTCTAGTAGTTGAAGATGATAATGATCTACTTATGATTTACAAAGAAATTTTGGAGTTGAACAAATTTGTGGTACATACTGCAGTTAATGGTAAAGAAGGAGTTGAAAAATTCAAAGAGACACAACCTTCGCTTGTAATAATGGATGGAGATATGCCAGTGTTAGATGGGTATGAGGCTTTTAATCAAATCAAAAAATTTGACAATAACGCAAATGTTGTAATAGTTACAGGAATGGCAGAATATGAGAAAAAGAATCAAGAAGCAATCAAAAAAGGATTGATCAAAGTGATTACAAAACCACTGGGGATTGACCAACTGGTTGATTTGGCACAAAAGTATTCTGAAATCAAATTAGAAAAATAATTTTAGTTTAGAATTTAAAAAGCGGGTCTAGAGGGATTCGAACCCACGACAGCAGGATTAAGAGTCCTGTGCGCTACCTGGCTGCGCCATAGACCCACTAAAAATGCTAAGCCTAGAGTTGTTATTAATCTTAAGCTTTGAAAATAAAGGAAAATTATGTTTTATGCTTTAGCTTCAATTTCATTGTATTTTTCAATGATTGCAGTTAGTGCAGTTGAAACTGGAACATCATTCATCTTTTTCTTTTCGGCAAGAAGTTTTTGGTATGCTTCTAGTGTGATGTAAACTGGAATTGAACCATTTCCTTCTAACAAACCTCTAACGTTGTAAAGAGCAGTTTCCATTCCTCTCTCAGCAGATTTTGCAAATTTTGCTTTATCCATGATTGCTCCTAGTGGACCAAATGGCATTTCATAATCTACAGACATTGTAACTCTTGTGAGGTTATTTCCTAATGATTTGAACTCATTTGTGATTTGCCATTTCTTGAATGGTCCTTCAATTTGTTTTGCAGTGATTTTCTCATTTCTAACAAATTCGGTTGTCTCACAATCCCACTCTAAACGTTTACCGCTAAAGTCACCGATAATTCTAAAGGTTGTACCTACACCCATGCCTTCCTTGATATCCATAGGAACGACTGTCATGCCTACTGCATCAGTCTTAATTTGATCAGAAACATGTTCTGGTCTTGCAAAGTAGGTAAAGACATTCTCAACAGGTGTCTTAATATCGATTGATTTTGTTACGAGGGTCAACGATTCAATGTCTTGCCAATAAGGATTTAAAGGTTTTGAAGATTTCCGAAGGGAATCTAGTACAATATATTCATCTAATTCTAGTATTATTCCATATGACAAAAAAGCGATCAGTTTTGATTCTATCTTTTTTGATCCTTTTCTCATTTCCAGGACTTGGTGATGTATTTGCCCATTCCATGTTTAATTCTGCTGAGCAGTTTAATGCAGGATACAGGGTTCAAGTTGCAACTGCTCCAGAATTTCCACAAATTGATGAGCCATCTCAATTTATGATTAAAGTTACTGAAGGGTTTGATTATGAAGATGTTGACAGATTTACAATGGGAATTAAGGTATTCTATAATGATAAACAAGTAGACACCATACCACCTACTGCAATAGAAGGATCCCATTGGGACTTTGATTATGTTTGGAGAAACTCAGGAAATCATATTGTAGAAGTATTCTTGTATGATATGCCAAATAATCCTGAACCACTTTCCTTCAAGTTTAATATGGGTACTCAAAGCCCATTTGGTCAGATTTTCATCATAGCAATTACTATAGGAGCACTATCTATGACGGGAGTGTTTTTGTATATCTATATGCCAAAATTTTTCAAAAAATCTAGACCTTAGTCTCTAAGGATGCTTTTGAGATTCTAAATGCAAATAGGGTAGTTAGTAACACCATTGAGAATAACAATATTCCAATTCCCAAGTGAATTGCAACTAGAACTGCATGAAGTTTTGTATCAATTACTAGGGCGCCAAGTGTAATTTGTGTAATAATAAACACTGTTGCAAGGGTACTTGTAATTTTGATTTTGATATCAGCTCTTTTGTTAAGAAAACTTGCAACCATAGTTGCAATAACCAAAGTACCAGTAGTAGCAGCTGCTAATCTATGAATCCATTCAATAAGATATTCTTCAGATGGCATCACACCATTTGGACATAATGGCCATTCAGGACAAGTTAATCCCAATCCAGCTGCCGAAATATATCCACCTAGAAACATAAGTGAATACAAAACAATCATTGTTGCTAATGCAAGGTACTGTATTGCCAAAATTATTCTACTATGAAATTGCCAACCATGCCTTGTAATGCATGTCCAGGAACTGTACAGATGTAATAGTAAGTACCAGGTGCACCAGCTGTAAATGTAGTACTTCCGCTTTCACCAGGTTTTAGAGGATTAGATGCAGATGCAATGTCTGAACCCCAAATAACATTGTTAAAGTCTTCAGGGTTTGCAACTACTCCAAATGCATGGAATGACTTTCCGTTATTTGCAGAAGTAATGGTAACCTCATCACCAGAGTTTACACGAATTTCAGGATTGTGACCATCTTCTCCAGGCAAGGCATTAAATGCTAATGTTCTAAAGTCATCAGATTCTACAAAGTCCAAAGTAAAGTCATGAGATACTCCTGTTGGGGCTGCTGCAACACCAGAACTACCACCACTTTGTGCTGGACCTACAATGATTTCACCAACCATTCCTTGTTCTCTGTGACCAGGAACTGTACAGATGTAATAGTAAGTTCCTTCTTCACCTGCAATAAATTCAGAAGTTCCACTCTCACCTGCTTTTAGAGGGTTTGATGCAGATGCAACTTCAGTACCAGGAATAATTCCACCAAAGCCTTCATCATCTTTAGTAACACCAAATGCATGGAATGATTTTCCATCATTAACTACGTTAAAGATTACTTTGTCACCAACATTCATTTCAATTGTTGGGTTGGCACCGGGTTCATCAATTAATGCATTAAACGTTAAAGATCTAAAGTCAGATGATTCAATAAATGAAAGATCCTGTGTGATTGTCTTTCCTGTTTGTGCAGCTGGGGCAGCTTGATCTGCATCTCCTGCCATCATTGCAACAACTGGGGCTGGTTCTGAAATCCAATAATCCCAAAGTGAAAAGAAGATTGCTCCACCTACAATACAAATGCCTAACATGATTGCCATCATCTTTCCGGTTCTTGCAGGTGTTGTTAGATAGTATTGATTCTCAGTCATTTCATTTATCTCCTAATGTGATGGGTTCTTTGCCTCAAATGGATAATAGTATTTGCCTCCAACACCAAATGGATCCTCTGGATTTGCAGGTTCTCCTTTTCCAGCGCTGTGAATCATGTTAACTAAGAAGACCACCATACTGACACCAATTACCATTGCACCAATTGATGCAATTTGGTTCATTGCAATCCATTCTGGGATTGGTGGGTAGTCAAAGATTCTTCTTGGCATTCCGTACAATCCAAGTACGTGTTGAGTGAAGAATACCAAGATGGTTCCTACGAATGATAGAATAAAGTGAATCTTACCCATTGCTTCATTATACATTCTTCCTGTAACGTATGGGTACATGTAGTAAAGGAATCCAATTGAACCAAATGCAATGGTTCCCATCACGAAGAGATGGAAGTGTCCAACAACCCAGTAAGTATCGTGAGTTGTAAAGTCTAATGGCATTGCGGCATTTGCAACACCACCTGCGCCTGCTGAAAAGAATAATGCGATTCCACCAACTGACCACATCATTGGGGTTGAGAACTTGATTCTACCATTCCACATTGTTGCAATGAAGTTATAGACGTGCATTGCAGATGCTGGAACTGCTGCAAGAGTTCCTACCATAAAGACAGTCTTTTCTGTAAATGACATTCCAGTTGCATACATGTGGTGAGCCCATGATGAGAAACCGACAATAGATAACAGTACAAATGCAAAGATACCAGAGTTGAAACTGTAAATTGGTTTTCTTGAGAATCTAGGAATAATTTCATACATCATACCAATAGCTGGAATGACTAAAACATACACTTCAGGGTGGAATGTAAACCAGAACAAGTGTGCATATGCAATTGGGTCACCACCCATTGCAGGATTAAAGAATCCAGTTACACCAAGTCTGTCAGTTAAGAGCATTAACAATGCTGCTGCAAATGTTGGGATTGCAACAAGAATGATTAATGATGATGACAAGAATGACCAAGCCAATAATGGAACTTGACCAATTGACATGTCAGGGTGTTTACATTTGAGAATTGTAACGATAAAGTTGATTGCGCCAAGAACTGAAGATACACCTAAAATCTTTAGTCCAAAGATCCACATGTCAGCTGCTGGACCAGGTGCACTGATAATAGAATATGGTGGTGTTGCATACCAAGTAAAGTCTGCAAAGCCCAACCAGATGAGAGCTCCTGCAGGAGGAATCATCCAAAATGCAATTGCATTAAGTTTTGGATAAGCCATGTCTTTGTATCTAACCATAATTGGAACAAAGTAGTTACCAACAGAAGATGCAAATGGTATGATGAACAAGAAGATCAAAGTAGTTCCGTGAACCGTAAAGATTCTGTTAAAGGTCATTGCATCACCAATAATTTGTGCTCCTGGCAAGAACAATTCAGCTCTAATTGCAAGTGCCAATGCACCACCTAAGAACAAAAATCCTAATGACATGATAAGATAAAGTAAACCAACATCAGTGTGATGGGTTGAGAACATTATTTGCCAAATTGGACGTGGTTTTTGTAATTCTAGAACCATCAGTTAATTCCCTCCAATGATTCTGATAAAAGCGTTATCAAGACTTTGGCTCCTCCACAATTAATGTTCCACGCATGTTATAGTGAATTAATCCACAGTATTCTCTACATTGAATATCATGTTCTCCAACATCAGTTGGTGCAAACCATACAGTATTAACTCTACCAGGAATTGCATCCATCAAAACAACATAATCGTGAATGTTAAAAGAGTGGTTTACATCAGTTGAATGAATTTCAAATTTGTAGGCTTTGCCTTTTTCAACATGTAATTCACCAATTTCTTTAGTACCATCTTCATGCTCAAATGTCCAGAACCATTGTTGTCCCGTTACTTTGATAATTTCAGCACCTTCAGGGACATGTTCAACTAGTCTTTCTGCTTCCCAAGCTTCAGCACCTACCCAACACATGATAGCAACTACAACGCCAACGTAAATCCATTCAGGCCAGTTAGAATGTCCGCCCATTTCTACCAGTCAGTCCCCTCATATGGTGTTGGTTTTGCTTTTGGATGAGATTCTCTGAATCTCCAAACTTGCCAAATCATAGTACCTGATACAACTGCACCTACAACAAATGCAATAGTCATCATTCTAAAGAATAAATTCCAAATAATCACTCTACGATCAAGGTATTCACCGGGTTCATCACCTGCAGCAAATGCGTACTCTACTGCAGGAACTATTACCATAACGGCCAATACCAAGAATAACCCGACTATTCCCTTCATAGTGAATGACTGTCGTGACCTTTGATTTCTATTTAAGGGTTTTCAAGATTATTAGCTACCAACCTTGATCGAAACGAGTTGGATGCATTACGTTAAGTCCGGAAATCGAGAACTTTCGTTTGTTTTCTCTAAAGAGATTCAGCGATGCATTTGCTATGATTAATTCAAAGAGGTTAGCAGGAGACAAGTCTACAACTGTTGAGAGCATTGCCTTGATAGGATCCATATGAGTAACTAGTACAACATTTTCGTCAGGATGTTTTTCAATGACATGTTCTACTATTCCTAAAACTCTTTTTTTGACTTCATCAAAAGTTTCAACACCATTGTGAGCAATTTCAAGATCACCCTGATAGAATTTCATAAAGACATTCCCATGATCATTGAAAATTTCATCATATGCCATTCCAGTAAATTTTCCCATATCAAGTTCAATTAATCTATCATCAATTGTAACATCAAGAGAGTTGTGTTTTCCAACAATTTCTGCAGTGTGTTTTGCTCTTTGGATTGGACTTGAATATATTGCAGATATGTTCATGTGTTCAAGTAATTCAGCAGTATGTTGTGCTTGTTGTTCTCCAACATCAGTTAATGGTACACCCTCTGTTCTACCTGCCAAGATTCGATCAGTGTTATTTTTTGCCTGACCGTGTCTTAGGAAAATTATCTGGCCCAATCTAATCGAAATTCAAATAGAGATAATAATAACATTGTCTGTAGTTAATTCATGAAAGTAGGAATTATTGGTGGAACTGGCGGAATGGGTAAAGGTTTTGCATTAAGATGGTCTCAAAATCATGATGTAATAATCGGATCCAGAGATGCCACAAGAGCATCAGAATCAGCTACAGAATATACAAACTTGGCAAAAGAAGCATTTGGCGAAATCAAAGGGAGTATCTCTGGAAATGACAATGTTTCAGTTGCAAAAGAAAGTGATGTGTTGATTTTATCAATTCCTTATGAGAACATTGATTCTGTGTGTTCAGGAATATTGCCTGAAGTCAGTGATAATTGTGTTGTTGTATCACCAATTGTTCCAATGACTAAAACAGATGTAGGATTTGAGTGCGTCTCCATTAAAGACAGCAAGCCATTCTCATACAAGCTTGTATCAAATCATATGAAAGATAAATCAAAATTAGTTTCTGCATTTCATGTAATCTCTGAGAAGAAGCTTGTCAATCCAACACTAGAGTTAGATTACGACATCTTTGTTTGCGGAGATGACAAAGAAGCAGTAGGTGTAGTAAATACGCTAATTGATGAGATAAAGGGATTAAGATCAATTTACTTGGGACCAATTGAACTGTCATACTTGGCAGAAATGTCGACTCCATTATTACTCAATGCGATGATTCAAAACAAGATAAAAAATCCTGGAATCAAAATCATCTAAGTCTGAAATTTTATGAGCCACGAGCATTATAGGCGAGGTAGAAATTGGTATACAGCCATAGGAGTTTTGTTTTCTGTCATGGCAGGAATTGTTTTGGTTAGACAATTACTGATATGGGGACCAGAATTTGTTCAGGATTTTCTATTCAATGGAGAAATTACTAATGAGAAAGTATCTATGGCAATGTTGGCATTTGGTATTTTTATGATAGCATTAGGGTTTAGAAAACATGAGCAAAAAAGATGAATTTCTAAAAACACAAAAGATTTTGCGTTTATCCACTATTGGAAAAAACAAAACTCCACATATTGTTCCAGTTTGGTACAGGTATAGTGGAAAAAAATTCTATATCGGCACAAACACCAAAACTCAAAAGGCAAAAAATCTAAAGAAAAACAACAGAGTTTCTTTTTGTATCGATACAGGGATTAATGCACCGAACATCTACGGAGTAATGGGGCAGGGAGAATCAAAATTAATTTTAGAAGAAAAGAAAGTAAAAACCATAGCAAAAAAGATTCTTTTACGATATTTCAATACATTAGAGAACAAATCTGCAAAAGAGTTACTTGATGATACTGACTGTATTATAGAGATTATTCCTCAAAAGATTTCTGTATGGAGTTACTGACTAACAAACTCTTCAATCTTGTTCATTGCAGAGTCTAGTATCTCTAAACTTGGAAGATAAACTAGTCTGAAATGACCGCTACCGTATTGCTCCCCAAAACCAGATCCGTGCACTGTCAGAACGCCTTTTGATTCTAGTAATTTTGTAACAAACTCCTTGTCTGTTCCAAATCTATTGTCTTCAATTTTTGGAAATGCGTAAAATGATCCTTTAGGGTTTGGACAAGAAAGTCCTGGCATCTCGTTTAGTCGTGTTACAACCAAGTCTCTGCGTTGTTTAATTTCAGATACAAAATTAGAGATATAGTCTTGAGGACCTCGCAGTGACTCCAAGGCAGCATGTTGTATCGGTAGACTAGTTGCAATTCTAACTCTGGCCAATTTGGGGAGATTTTCTCTTATTGCATCAAGTTTTGGAGAGTTGTTAAATGCAATGTATCCAATTCTCCAGCCAGACATTAAATGGACTTTGGAAAAACCATTTAGAACAATTACTGGAGAGTCTCCTGCAACTTTGCCAATTCCAACAAATTTCTCATCAAAGACAATTTGATCATAGATTTCATCACAAATTATGTAGAGATTATGTTGATTTGCAATATCTACCAGTTCTCGGAGGGATTTTTCATTAAAGACAACACCAGTAGGATTATTCGGACTAATCAAACAGATAGCAACAGTTTTTGTAGTAATTTTGGATTTTATATCATCAATATCAGGAGTAGAATTATCCAAGTCAACTGCAAATTCTACAGGTACCCCACCATGTAATCTAACATAGGAAGCATATGGAGGATAATATGGTCCTGGAAGTAATACTTCGTCTCCTTCTTCTACAATTGATGAGATTACCATGTCTAGTCCTTCAGAAACACCATTTGTAACTAGAATCTCATCAGCAGATATTGACAGTCCTTTGGCATTTTCTTTTTTAGCAATCTCTTGTCTTAATTCTAAAAGTCCTTCAGAGGTAGAATAGTAGTTCTCACCATTGTTAATTGCATTAATCAAAGCTTGTTTAAC
This sequence comes from Marine Group I thaumarchaeote SCGC AAA799-D11, assembly GCA_000746765.1. Lineage (GTDB taxonomy): Archaea > Thermoproteota > Nitrososphaeria > Nitrososphaerales > Nitrosopumilaceae > Nitrosopumilus. The sequence continues at coordinate 1,544 of JOSY01000001.1, read as the reverse complement.
ATTATCAGGTGGCTGAAAACCAAACTGTACAGGATCACCAATGTTGAGATAGTCTACTTGCATTCCTTTTTGTTGTACTTTTCTTGCAGCAAGAACAATATCTCTAATTGCATACTCTACACCTGCTACTTTTTTTGATACCTTCAAAGTATCTAGACAGATATTTAGGCCTGTTAAATTCTTACTTGTTTGGACTCGTTGCACAGCCTGGATAGTGCGGGCGGCTTCGAACCGCCAGGTCGAGGGATCGAAGCCCTCCGAGCCCTTTAGATTATCTTATTAAGCAAATAATTTTCCACAAAAAGGAAGTGAAAGTATCGCTATTTAAAATTGGATTGGTTTTGGTAATTGTAGGAATGGTTTGGATATCAGTAATTTTTGCAGATACTCAAAAAATTCAAGAGCAAGCAACTCTAAAACAATCAAGCTCATTTGAAATAAAATCACAGTTTACAGGTACAGATATTGGGTTTTACAAAGTATACATGCCGGAATTTTCAGGCCAGGAGGTATTTGTCCAGATTCTAGATGTCAAAGACAATGTGATCCAAGAGCAAATAATTCAGACAAAAATGTCAGTTGGGTATTTTGATTTTAGTGAAGATGGAACATATACTGTCAAAGTGGCAAACTTGGCAAAAAGTCAAGTTGATTTAGAGATAGAGTTTGGAGACACGAATTCAAAAAACATGACCTCTCCGGGAATATTGACTCTGATTGGCTCTATTGCCATGATAGTAATGTCGTATCTTAAAATCAAAAATTACAAGATGGCGCAGCCTGATGAGAATATCTCATAGACTGGAATACACTGTATTGTGTGTCCAAAAATCAGAACTAGATTAAATCCTAGCCACATCGTAAAGAACAGAAATGTTACAATTGAAAATGGCAATAGTATTTTGAGTTTAGTGTGTTCCCTATTTTTTAAAATTAACAAGCCACCAAGGGAGCCAAGAACTAATCCTAACTCTAATGGCTGGTGGGACCAAGAGACTAGTCCGTCAATCCCAAACATATCATGAGATAATGAATCACCAAATCCAGAAATTATTTGGATAACAGAGCCAATCATTACTAGTTTAACTCCTGTCTTCAGGGAACGGTGAATAGATTTTCTAATTATCAAAACGCCACCAAAAATGGCAGCAACAACAGTCATTGAAACTCCAGCATACACAATCATGTGAGATGGGCTCCAGAAAAATTCGGGTTCTTTTTGAAGGTGAGATATTGCATCCCAAAATCCTGCTGAAACTGTGATTACTGGACCAATTACAGATAGAATACATATGAGATGTACAAGATTATCAGATTTTACAAGTGTAGAGTTTGAAATTCTTTGGATTAGTTTCATTTTATTTCTCCAACATAATTGGACTATTTGAAATATTGTAAAGATATCAATTAGAAAAATTCGACTTGTGAGTAATTTTGTGAATTAACTGAGGCTTGGGCATAATTCATTTCAAAAAAAACCGACTGAATTTAATTGCACAGCATACGCTTTACGATTCTTGGATTTTCCATGCCAGTCACACAAT